>CBFGUD010000025.1:0-32188 GCA_965652365.1 uncultured Phycisphaerales bacterium | reverse complement strand
CTTTGACCCGATGGGCATAGCAGTAACAGGCCGCGCCCAACGCCTCCCCGTCTTCTCTCCTCCCCGGGGCTTCCGGGGGAGGTGGCACGCGCAGCGTGACGGTGGGGGTCTTCCTGTTTCCCCCACCTGCTCTGCGTCCTCCGCGCCCTTTGCCACCTCTGCGTACCCGCCTTCTGCCCTCCCCATTCCCCATTGCCCATCGCCTCTCGCCCCCCTTTCTACCCCCAAACCCCCCATCCCACCGATATATCCACCATGCCCAAGCTCGCCACCATCCACACCTCCATCACCGCCCTCGCCATCCTCGGCGCCGTCGGCGTCATCTCCATCGCCGCCCTCCGAAGCGCCCGCGCCGACGCCGCACAACGCCTCTACCGCGAACGACTCGCCGAAATCGCCGACGACTACGAAACCCTCCGATCCCGATACAACCAGGCCGTCCGCGAAACCGCCGTCACCGAGATCCTCGTCCAGGACCGCGCCGTCTCCGTCA
This sequence comes from uncultured Phycisphaerales bacterium, assembly GCA_965652365.1. Lineage (GTDB taxonomy): Bacteria > Planctomycetota > Phycisphaerae > Phycisphaerales > UBA1924 > UBA1924. Next base: position 31,695 of record CBFGUD010000025.1, on the reverse strand, counting down.
CCATCCGCACCATCGAAGGCCAGACCAAAACCATCCCCACCCCCTTCACCGCCGACCGAGAGATCTACGTCGACTTCGCCCTCGTCGCGGGACGACTCTGGATCCGGCGCGTCTTCGACGCCGACACACCCCCCTCGCAAGCCGTCGTCATCGACCCCGACCTCGCCACCATCGACTGGCAATCCGAAAGCGCCAAGGTCGGCCAAGCCGTCTACCGCTCACTCGCCGAAGGACGATGGATCGTCACCACCACAGGCGACGGCTCACTCGCCCTCACCCAGGTCCCCATGGACGCCCCCATCACCCTCGCACCCCCGCCCGAACTCAAACCCTTCGACGAGCTCGAAACCACAATCGAACGCGAAGTCGCCAACATCTCCTTCCGCGACCTCATCACCTCCCTCATCAACGACTAAACCACCCTCCACACACCGTGCCACCGACCCGCCCCGGGGTCAGTGCCAAACACCCAACCGCGCCGGGCGGCCGCGATTGGCGCTCCGCAAGCCGCGGAACGAATCGCCTCCTCTCCCCCCTCTCCTCCCCCGGGCTTCCGGGGGAGGTGCCGAGCATCGCCAGGCGGAGGGGGCGCGAACCACCCAACTCACGGCGCTCCCACCCCATACCCCGCGCTGAACACCTCCACCGGATCACCCACTCCCAACGGCAACCCCGTCGCGTTCCACAGCACGATCATCGCCATCCACACCAGCGTGAACGCGATCGTGTACGGCAGCATCATCGCGATCAGCGTCCCGATCCCCGCCCTCGGCGCGTACTTCTGCACGTACATCAAAATAATCACCATGTACGGATTCAGCGGCGTGATGATGTTCGTCGTCGAATCACCGATCCGGTACGCCGTCTGCGTCATCTCCGGACGGATCCCGATGAGCATGAACATGGGCACGAAAATCGGCGCGAACAACGCGTACTTCGCGCTCATCGAACCCACGAACAAGTTGAACACCATCGTCACCACGATAAACGCGATCAGCAACGCCCCCGCGCCGAACCGCTGATTGAACAACCACTCGCCGCCCGAGAACGCCAGCATCCGACCGAGCCCCGACTCATCGAACGCCGCCACGAACTGACCCGCGAAAAACGCCAGCACGATGATCGGCGCCATCCCCGCCATCGACTCCACCATCGTCCGCACCGCGTCCTTCGTCGACGCGATGTTCCCCACCACCACGCCGTACGCACACGCCGGCAGAATCGTCAGCACGAACATCAGCGGCACGATCACCGCCACCCACCGCGGGAAAGGCCCATCCACCCCATGCAGCGGCGACCCCTTCCAGAACACCATGACCGTCGTCAACCCGAGCCCGAGCCCGAACACCACCGAAGCCCACGCGAGCGCCCTGGGCTCCTTGTCCTCGAGCCGCCCCCGACCCAGATCCGCGACGAGCAGCCCCAGCCCCATCGCGCCCAGCGCCCCGACCGCGCCCCACACCAACGGATAGTGCGTCCCGTCCATCGCGAAGACCACCCCCCCGATCACCCCGAGCACCATCCCGACACCCAGCGCCAGCCCCCCGACCGCGGTCATCCGCGTCAGCGAAGCATGACCGCCCCGACCGCCCGAAACCGCGCTCGGATCCGGACCCCCGTCCTCCACCGACTTCGCGCTCAACCGCTTCTCGACAAACACCGCCGTCGTCGCCCACCCCACGAACGTCAGCACCACCGTCGACACCGCCATGAAATACCACGCCGATGTCGCCGCCACCGCCCGATCCGCGTCGATCGTCTGCGCCGCGCCCTGCGACAGATTGCTCATCAGCGGCTCCAGACTCGTAATGAGCAGATTCGCGTTGAACCCCGCCGCCACCCCCGCGAACACCGCCGCGATCCCCGCCAAAGGCGACCGACCCACCGCCAGATACGCCAGCGCCGCCAAAGGAGGCAGCACCACGTACCCAGCGTCCGACCCGAGCGAACTCATGATCCCCAGAAAGATCATCGCCGGCGTGAGCAGCATCCCGGGCACCCGCGACAACGACGCGCGCAACAACGCCGAGATCAACCCCACCCGCTCCATCGGCCCGATCCCGAGCATCCCCAGCAGCACCACCCCCAAGGGCGCGAACCCCAGGAAGTTCGCCTCCATGCTCGCGAGCAACCAATAGATCCCCTCGCTCGTCAGCAGCGACCGCGCGAACATCACCCGCCCGTTCGACACCAACTCCGGCGGAGTCTCCGGATCCCCGTCCGTATCCACCGGCACCTTCTCGAACACCGCCCACCCCCGCGCCGCCACATTGATCGGCGCCCCATCCTCACCGACCACCGTCTCCCCCGTCGAATCGATCACCAACCGCGCACGCAGCGCCCCGGGCTCCGCGTTGTCCACCACGATACTCGCCGGCTCAAACACCTCCCCCTCATCCCCCTCGCTCACGCGCCCGATCACCCCCACCCGCTCGTCCACACCCCCCGCCGCCACGTCCACCTTCCAGCGCACCTCGAACCCCTCGGGCAGCGCCGGCGCCGCGAGATGACTCGCGCCCAGCACCAGCACCAGCCCGATCAGGAACAGAAACGCCGGGTCGGGCAGCTTGTTCCCCAGCCACTCCACCCCGTTGAGCACCGAGCCGAGCACCCCCGCCTTGGGCGCGCCCGTCCCCCGAGATCCACCATCATCCGTCGTGCGTTCATTCGTCATGCCGCCAGTGTCCCCGATCCGGCGCTCCCCCGCAACACACCCACCACCGATCACCCATCAAAGAAACCACCCGATCCAAGCCCCGATCCACAACCCCACACCCCTCCCCCACTACACTTCCCGCTCAACCCCAAGGGACCAGGACATGACCGCAAACGCCGAGCAGACCACATCTTCCGCCAAGTCCATGGACGACATCATGTCGCTCTGCAAACGCCGGGGCTTCGTCTACCCCGCCTCCGAAATCTACGGCGGCGTCAACGGCTTCTGGGACTACGGCCCCCTCGGCGCCCAGCTCAAAAAGAACCTCCGCGACGCCTGGTGGACCGACGTCGTCATGCGCGGGTGCAACGGCCAGCTCGGACCCCACGGCAAACCCATCGAGATCGTCCCCGTCGACACCTGCATCATCCAGAACCCCAAGGTCTGGGAAGCCTCAGGACACGTCGGCGGATTCAACGACCCCATGGTCGACGACAAAGAGACCAAAGAGCGATTCCGCGCAGACCATTTACAGGGGCTGCACTTCTTTGATGAACAGTTTGATGGCATCAAAAATATTGGGATTAATCACAAAGCCATCATTGCAAGGATTCCAGATTTTACAATCGTCGCTTCAAATCCGGAGGAAGCTGTTCGGATTATGAATGATGACAAGAAAATCCAAAAGCTACTTCGAGTGGAGTCGATCGCACAGATCCCATCTGTGCTTGAAGGCCAAGCGCCGCTTCTGGTAGTCACATACAAAGACGGTTCCCAGACCTCTGCAACTATCCTCCCCGTCCCAGAAATTTTACTGACTGAACGCTACGACTCTGTTCCATCACCGTTCACCGGCAAAGCCGGCTCCCTGACGCCTCCCCGCGCCTTCAACCTCATGTTCAAAACCGTCCTCGGCGCGACCGGGAACATGGAAGACAACGCCGCCTACCTCCGCCCCGAAACCGCCCAGGGCATCTTCATCAACTTCAAAAACGTCGTCGATACCACACGCGTCGCCGTCCCCTTCGGCATCGCCCAGACCGGCAAGGCCTTCCGCAACGAAGTCACCCCCCGAAACTTCACCTTCCGCTCGCGCGAGTTCGAACAGATGGAGATCGAGTTCTTCTGCCACCCCGACGACGCCAAGGCCTGGTACACCTTCTGGCGCGACTGGCGCATGCAGTGGTGGAAAGACCTCGGCCTCGCCGGCGACAACCTCATCCTCCGCGAACACGACGCCGACGAACTCGCCCACTACGCCAAGGACGGCGCGGGAACCTCCGACGTCGAATACCGCTTCCCCTTCACCGCCCCCGGCTACGGCGAACTCGAAGGCATCGCCCACCGATCCGACTTCGACCTCCGACAACACCAGACCCACTCCAAAAAGAAAATGGAATACCACGACACCACCCGAGGAGAACCCCTCCCCAACGGGCAGCCCAAGGGCGAGTGGTACCTCCCCCACGTCATCGAACCCTCCGCCGGGCTCGACCGGGGCGTCCTCGCCGTCCTCTGCGAGGCCTACACCAAAGACGACTCCCGCCCCTCACCCGAGATCATGAAGATCCACCCCCGACTCGCCCCCATCAAGGCCGCCGTCTTCCCCCTCGTCAAGAAAGACGGCATGCCCGAGCTCGCCGACAAACTCACCGCACAGCTCCGCAAGTCCTTCGGGCACCTGGGCACCATCGAAACCGACGCCAAGCAATCCATCGGCAAACGCTACGCACGCATGGACGAAGCCGGCTGCCCCCTCTGCTTCACCATCGACGGCGACTCCCTCACCGACCAGTCCGTCACCGTCCGAGACCGCGACACCGGCGCCCAACAACGCGTCGCCCTCGACAAAGCACCCGAATACCTCCGATCCGTCCTCGAACGCTGACCCGACCCCGATCCCACACAACCACCGATCGTCCGGGACCAACGACGCGCAATTCCGCGCCGAATCCCCCACTTTCGAGCACACACCCATCCAATTCCCGTCTCGCTCGAAACCTCACACCGTCCAGCCCCATAAAACGAACACGCACACGCGCGTGTTCTTCACTCCAAACAAGGGGGTCCGCCCATGGGACTCGGCAAAGTCCTCGCCATCTCCACAGTCACCCTCGCCGTCCTCGCCGGCGCCGGGTTCGCCGTCTACAAGTCCCCCGTGGGCAAACGCTTCATGGGCGCCGGAAAGAACGCCCAGGACATGGGCACACCCGTCCGACTCGAAGCCGCCACCCGAGGCGACATCAAACGAACCGTCTCCGCGCCCGGCTCCATCGAACCACGCACCAACGTCCAGATCTCATCCCAGGTCTCCGCCGAGGTCCTCGCCCTCCCCTTCCGCGAAGGCGACCGCGTCAACGCCGGAGACGTCGTCGTCCGACTCGACCCCCAGAACCTCGTCGCCGCGCTCGACTCCGCCAAAGCCGGCCTCAAACGACAACAAGCCGCCCTCAAGGGATCCGAAGCCGCCCTCATCAACGCGCGACTCCAGTACGAACGCCTCCAGTCACTCCTCGAAACCGGAGACGCCACGCAATCCGAGTTCGACAGCGCCGAAGCATCCTTCCTCCAGGCCCAGGCCAACAAAGCGTCCATCGAGGCCTCCATCGAAGAAGCCCAGGCACGCATCGACGAAGCCGAAAAAGACCTCGACAACATCAACATCACCTCCTCCATCGACGGCGTCATCACCACCCTCAACACCGAGGTGGGCGAAACCGTCATCGTCGGCACCACCAACAACCCCGGCTCCATCATCATGGAGATCGCCGACCTCTCCGAGATGCTCCTCAACGCCGCCGTCGACGAAACCAACATCGCGCCCGTCCGCGTCGGACAAGCCGCCACCATCTACATCAACGCCTACGCCGAACGCGAATACACCGGCACCGTCCGACGCATCGGCCTCAAACGCGTCGTCTCCTCCGACGGCACCGGCACCTTCAACGTCGAAATCCCCATCGACCTCCCCGAAGGCGAAACCCTCTACACCGGGCTCACCGCCTCCACCGACATCGCCGTCGAAAACTTCTACGACGCCATCATCGTCCCCTCCCAGGCCGTCCTCGACCGGCGCGTCGAGGACCTCCCCGTCGAGATCCGATCCAACGAACTCATCGAACCGGGCAAGACCTTCGCCCGGGTCGTCTACACCGTCGCCGACGGCAAAACCGTCGCCACACCCGTCACCACCGGCGCCTCCAACCTCACACACACCGTCATCACCGCCGGGCTCGAGGAAGGACAACAAGTCGTCTCAGGACCCTACCGCGTCCTCGTCACCCTCCGACACGACATGCGCGTCAAGGACATGGACAAGATGGGAGAAGATGACCAGGGAAAATCAACAGCGGCGAAGGATCAAACCAACGATCAAGCCGCAGACGAAGACGCTTCCCCTGACGAATCCACCGAAGAATCCGCCGACGACACCACCGAGGAATCGACGGACGACAACGCCGACGACACACAAAACGAAGAGACCGCCGAAGAAAGCGACACCGAGAACGATTCGTGAAAAAGCCCAAGCCCGACAACCAGGCACACGAACCCGTCATCAAAATCCGGGCGCTCAAAAAGCACTACCGGGTCGGAGACGAAAGAGTCCGCGCGCTCGACGGCGTCGACCTCGACATCCACCCCAACGAGTTCGTCGCCATCATGGGCGCCTCCGGGTCGGGCAAATCCACACTCATGAACATCCTCGGATGCCTCGATAAACCCACCTCAGGCCAATACATCCTCGCGGGCAAACCCACCCACAAACTCGGCATGAGCGCACTCGCCCGAGTCCGAAACGAGGAAATCGGCTTCATCTTCCAGTCCTTCGAACTCCTCGCACGCGCCTCCGCACTCCGAAACGTCATGCTCCCCATGCTCTACTCGCGACGACACCTCTTCTCGGCACGCAAACGAGCCAAGGACGCACTCACACGCGTCTCCCTCGCCGACCGAATGGACCACCGACCCAACCAACTCTCCGGCGGCCAGCGCCAACGCGTCGCCGTCGCACGCGCGCTCGTCAACGAACCCGCCATCCTCCTCGCCGACGAACCCACCGGGAACCTCGACTCCAAAACCACCGTCGAGATCATCGACCTCTTCAAACAACTCCACGCCGCGGGACAAACCATCGTCGTCGTCACACACGAGGAAGACGTCGCCGGACACGCACAACGAATCGTCCGCCTCCGCGACGGACGCATCATCTCCGACCACCCCACCGCCGAAGACCCCATCCACCAGGACTGGGTCGATCGCATGAAGTCCGGACGCGCATCACAAGCCCAGATCACCGCCGCCGAAAGCGAGATCAACGCACGCGCCGACGAAGAACGAAAGGCACAACTCGAAGCCGAATCCAAAGCCAAACGACGACTCTTCGGCCGCGCCAAAGCACCCGACGAAAGCGAGGCCATCCGATGAGTCTCATCCTCAAACCACTCGCCTACGTCATCCGCTTCCTCTGGCAAACCGTCTTCCTCGCCCTCGGACAGGTCTGGGCCAACAAAACACGCGCCATCCTCACCGCCCTGGGCATCATCATCGGAGTCTGGGCCGTCATCTCCGTCATGTCCGGGCTCAACGGCATGCAGAACTACGTCCTCTCCGAGTTCGAGAAAATCGGCGCCCGAAAGATGTGGGTCTGGGGACAGGTCCCACGCGAAAAACGCTCCGTCATGTCCTGGTCAGACGTCAAACTCTCCGTCTACGAAGCAAACCTCCTCCTCGACCGCGCACCCTCCATCGAATCACTCTCCCCAGAATGCGACTCCCGATGGGAAGTCCGCGCCGGATCCGAACAACAATCCTCCGTACGAGTCACCGGTATCTGGCCCGAGTGGCACGCCATCGAAGACCGACAGGTCCTCTTCGGACGACCCTTCTCACGAATCGACATCAACGAAAACCGACAGGTCTGCCTCATCAACGACCAGGGCATCGACGAACTCAAACTCCCCACCGACCCCACCGGCGAATACCTCCTCATCGACGGCCGCCGATTCCTCGTCGTCGGCGTCGTCGAAACACAGGACGCCGGCGGCTTCGGCGGAGGAAACTCACGCACCGAGATCTTCATCCCCTTCTCCACACACAAAATGATGAACCCCTACTCGTGGACCAACTTCGTCGTCGCGATGAAGTCCCCCGAAGTCTCCGAAGACGCACAGGCCGAGATCCGATTCATCCTCCGCAAACACCGACAACTCGGACCCGAGGACGAGGACACCTTCAACATGTTCGTCCTCCAGAACGAGATCGAACGCTTCAACTCCGTCGCCGGCGTCATCCAACTCATCGCCTTCGTCGTCGTCATCATCTCCCTCGTCGTCGGCGGCATCGGCATCATGAACATCATGCTCGTCTCCGTCTCCGAACGCACCCGAGAGATCGGGCTCCGCAAAGCCATGGGCGCCAAACCACCCATCGTCCTCCTCCAGTTCCTCGTCGAAGCCGTCGTCCTCTGCCTCGTCGGAGGACTCCTCGGCGTCCTCCTCGCCGTCGGCACAGTCGCCCTCATGAAAAGCGTCCCCAACGTCCCCCAGCTCCAGCACACCGACGTCTCCGAACTCGCCATCATCGTCGCCATCGCCTTCTCCGCCGCCACTGGCATCGTCTTCGGCATGTTCCCCGCCATCAAGGCCTCGCGCCTCAACCCCATCGACGCACTCCGACACGAATAAACTCCAACCCTCTCCTCCACAAGCCCCGCGCCGCCACGCGCCACGCCAGAAGCCAACGCCCAAAGACCATGCACACGACCCAACGCACAGCGCGCCTCCTCACCCCCGCACTCCTCCTCGCCACCCTCGCCGGGTGCGCCACCAACCCCTTCGGACGAGACCCCCTCGACACCACCCAGGTCGCACCCGCCGAACGACTCCGCTCCATCGGCGTCTTCAAACTCGAAGCCCTCCCCGAAACCGACGAACCCACCTCCGCCCAGCAGCAGCTCGAATCCGCCCAGCAGACCTTCGCCGCCGCCGAGGAAATCACCCTCGACCTCGAAACCGCACGCGCCACCGCGCTGGCCAACAACCTCAACCTCTCCGCCACCCTCATCACCCCCGAAATCGCCGCCGAAGCCGTCAACGAGGAATGGAAACGCTTCGAATCCGTCTTCACCCTCGACGCCTCCTGGACCGAGACCGACACCCCCACCGCCTCGCGCCTCGTCGGATCACAGGGACGAAACCAGTCCATCATCCCCGGCTTCCGCATCCCACTCCTCACCGGAGGCACCGTCTCCATCTCCACACCCATCAACCGCAGCTCGAGCAACAACACCTTCCAGACCCTCAACCCCGCCTGGACCTCCGACCTCGAGGTCTCCCTCTCCCACAACCTCCTCCGAGGCGCCGGGCGACGCGCCACCACACACGCCATCCGACTCGCCGACTTCTCCCGCCAACGCTCCCTCGCGCAGACCAAACTCGAGGTCATCGCCGTCCTCGCCGACATCGACCGCGCCTACTGGCGCCTCTACGCCTCCCGACGCGCCCTCGAGGTCGTCGAACAACAACAACGCGTCGCCGCCGAACAGCTCCGACGCGCCACACGACTCGAAGAAGCCGGCACCGGCACCCAGGTCGACGTCGTCCGCGCCCAGGCCGGGCTCGCCAACCGCGTCGACTCCATCATCGCCGCACAGAACAACGTCCGGCTCCAAGAACGCACCCTCAAACAACTCATGAACATGCCCGGGCTCGGCGTCGACACCGCCACCCGCATCCTCGTCGACTCACCCCCCGACCCCGTCCAGTACGCCTACGACATGGACGCCCTCAAGCTCGCCGCACTCGACAACCGCATGGAACTCCTCGAACTCGAGATCCAGCTCGCCCAGGACGCCGCCAACATCGCCTTCTCCCGAAACCAGAAACTCCCCCTCGTCGCCCTCGCCTACACCTACCGCGTCAACGGGCTCGCCGGCTCCCTCGGAAACGCCGTCGACCAGGCCGCCCAGAACGAGTTCGAAGACTGGTCCGTCTCCCTCAACGCCGAGTTCCCCCTCGGAAACGAACGCGCCAAATCCGCCCTCGCCCAGTCCCTCCTCGCCCGACTCCAGACCCTCGCCACCAAGGACGCACGCAAACAATCCATCACCACCGAGGTCTACAACGCCGTCGACCAGCTCCAGAGCACCTGGCAACGCATCCTCGCCACACGAGAAAACGTCATCCTCTCCGCCCGACTCCTCGACGCCGAACAACGACAGTTCGACGTCGGGCGCTCCACCTCCACCGACGTCCTCGACGCCGACGCCAACCTCGCCGACGCACGCCTCTCCGAAATCCAAGCAATCGTCGACTACCAGATCGCCCAGATCGACCTCGCCGTCGCCTCCGGCACCCTCCTCGGCCAGGCCCGCATCGACATCCCCAAACGCAACCTCCGCAACGACCCCGACGCCCTCGACCGCGCCGACGAAGGCGTCGTCGAATATCACCCCCTCTCGGGCACCCTCGTCACCCCCTGACACCACACGCCCCGACGACCAACTCAACAATTCACGACCCAACACACCCAATCACTCAACCCGCGCGATCCGTGCGCCGAGACAGAAGCATGGACCGCGCACACCCCGACACGACACCCCACGCGAACCACTCCGCCCAGGCCGCCGCCGTCGAACCCGCGCCCCCCATCCCCCTCCCCTTCGAACACGCCTCCGCCGACCAACTCATCCACCTCATCCGCGAAGGACACGACCCGAGCGACCTCACCCGACTCATCCTCACCACCACCGACCGCGCCGCCTGAGCACGCGACGCCGTCACCGAAAATCTTCTTCTCGAACGGACCCGCGGACGCCCCCACACGTCCGCGGCTCCGTTTTTCCCCACGCCAACCCATACCACAACCCCCGTGCCACTGACCTGCGCCCCGCAGGTCAGTGCTCCTCACCCTCCCATGCCCGGTGCGCGCGGGTGCCGGTGCCATGGTGCCGCGCAGCGGGGCCATGATCCAACCGCCCCCGATGCCGCCTTCTCTCCTCCCCCGGGCTTCGGGGGGTACGGGGGCGGTGTCACGCGCAGCGTGACGGCGGGGGTGTCTTCCCGCCTTCCCCATTGCCCATTGCCCATTGCCCATTGCCCAGTGCCCAGTGCCCGCCCGCTCACGGACATCCCCCCGAATACGCACCCAAAAACGCCGACACATCAAAGAAATCAAACGCCCCGTCCCCCGACAGATCCGCCTGCGGATGCCCGCTCGTCAGCTTCATCAGAAACGACGACAGATCAAAGAAATCCAGCCCCCCGTCCACGCTGAAATCCGCCGCGCACGACCGCGCCTCGATCACGTACCGCCCCGGACCCACCCCCACCAGCGTCTCCACCGACCCGTCCGCGTACGTGATCTCCAGATCCGCCGAGGGCGCCCCCCCGATCCCGATGTGCACGCTCAGCTCCGACTGCGCCTGGTAGTTCGACCCCCCCGTCATCTGAAACACCCGCGTCTGACCGCCGATCGTCGACGAAACCCGCGTCCCGTACCCGTCGGGCGCGAGCCCCCCGACCCCCGACGTATCGAACAGCAGCGTGATCGCGCCGCCCCCCACCCCCCCCCGAGACCGAATCGTTCAGCAGACACACCACCGTCTGCCGGTTCCGGAAGATCAGCACGTCCTGATCCCCGTCGTTCTCCAGATCCACCCGCAAGAGCCCGCGCCCCTGACCCGTGTCGCTGATCCCGCTCGCCGCCGCCATCTCCGTGAAGTGCCCCGCCCCGTCGTTCACGAACAGCAGCGTCGGATCGTTCGCGAACGTCCCGTCGAACCCGTTGGTCGCGATGAGGTCCAGGTCCCCGTCCTGATCGAAATCGACCCCCGCCGTCCCCCACCCCCACCACCCGAAGTTCACCCCGCGATCGACCGACACCTCCTCGAACACGTGCGCCGCCCCCGTCGCGCGGTACAGCATGTTCCCCGACCCCGCCGTCATGCCCGGGTTGATCCGCGACGTCACGTACCAATCCATGAGCCCGTCGTTGTCGAAGTCCCCCACCGCGCTGCCCATCCCGTTCGAATCCAGCCCCACCCCCGCGCTCGCCGTCGCGTCCGTGAACGTCCCGTCCCCGTCGTTCAGGTACAACCGGTTCTGGTGCGGCGCGTTGATGAACGCCACCCCGATGCTCGTCACGTACAGATCCAGATCCCCGTCGTTGTCCACGTCCCCCACCGCCGCCCCGCTCCCCCGGTGCGTCCGCGCCAATCCCGCCGCCGCCGCGCCCTCGACAAACACCCCCGACCCGTTGTTCCAGTACAACCGATCCACCGCGCCCGACCCACCGATCACGAACACGTCCTGATCCCCGTCCCGATCGAAGTCCCCCACCGCGCCACCCGGGACAAAGTACTCGTGCGCACGCGTATCCGCGCCCTGCACCGACACGTGCGCATGCACCAGCCCCACCGCCGACGCCTCCTCCGTAAACACGACCGGCTCCCCGCCCCGCCCCGCCCTGCGCCGACAGCACCACCCACCACCCCCACCATTCCCACGCCGCGCACACAAGCCACGAACCCAGCGAGCCCGCGCATACCCGGTACCTCCACGAGCCGCGAAAACCCGCGGCCTCCCCAGAGTACCGCGCCCACCCAAAATAGAAAGGGAATTCGCCCAGACCCCACCACCCCAAAACCACCGCACCGCGCCCCCAAAGCACAAACGGGCGCCCCAAAGGACGCCCGCCGTGCATTGAAACGGAGAAAACCAGACACCAGCTCTTACTCTACCGAACCAGCGCGCGGCCCACCCAAATCATTGCGACTCCAAACCGTGCACCCCGCGAGAGCAATCAATTGACCGGTTATCCACAAGTATCCACGCTCCAAATCGATCGAACCGGATCCTTGCGTCGCGAGTCAAACTGTGTTATCGTCCACCTATGGTCTATCAATGGCAGATGCTAGTTTCTATAATATTTGCGCTACTTCCCACCAACTCTTACACTCAAGATCAAAATCCAAGCGACTGGTTCCGAAACCACACACAGCAATCCAGAGCGTTCGATCTCACACCGGGATTTTATCTTGAGTTCATCGAGTTCGAGCACAGCTACATCACGGAACAAGATGTCCTGATCGCATCAAAGGACAAATCCGACGAAGACCAGATCACAAGACTGGAGTCTCTATTCGCAAACAAAGGCGAAGGCAGAAAGTACAGACTCTGGTACCACAGCGAAAATCAGTGGCGCATCTGTACAGACATGCCGCAACAGCCCGACGGCAAGCAGTACAGAGACATCGCCACAAACTCCGACAAATCGTGGCTCATGACCCCGCACACACTGCACCTTTCGAGCCCGGACCTCATCGAATCCGACAACCAATCGATGAACACACAGTTCTTCTTGGAGTCACTCCGCCCAATCCTCTTTCAAATGAAATACGGGCTGTATCCCAATCAAAATCTCGACTACACCATCACTTCCGTGTCCAGCAACGAAAACGACACCCACACACTGCGAACAGAGATCAACAACAAGCTCGTCCCGATCGTCCACTTTACTATCAAGCCGAGCAATGACCGAGAGGGCTTTGTGATCACTCGAAGCGAGGGCGAACTGGCAAATCCCGAAGAATCCAAATCCGGGATCGGGCTCATCAACACCTTTTCCGACTGGAGAGCAAGCCCCATCGGCCAAGGCGACATCGCCCACACCTTCGTCATGTACGACTACGACAAACCGTTCAGGACATACACCATTACGAAGATCGAACCCCTCGAGACCGACATCGAGGAATACGTCAAAACCCCGACAATCGACACCCCGGACATCATCCGAGGAGCAACGACATACATCTCGGTCATGAATCACACCGAGAACGAAAGCCTGACCCTCGCAGAGAACGATCGAGAATCAGTCCTTGAGACAAACCCCATCCGCTCTCGCAAGGACCCTCTCGATATCTCTGTCTTCGGATATCTAGCCATCGTGTCCGTAGCCGTCATCGCGTTGTCCATAGCCCTGAAACTGAAAGGAAATCAGAAATGAAATCACCAGTCTTGTCTATCCAAAACGCGATCACCACCCTCGCCGTGTGCTCACTGTCCACAACCGCATTCGGCATCGGGTGCTACAGCACCATCACCCTGGCCCCAGCATGCGACTATGTCTGCGCCGAAGAATCACACTGCGCCACTGTTGACATGCCCACACCAAACTTCAGCGCGAATGACACCGTCGAAACCACAGCCAACGATCCCGAAGGCCTCAAGCGCAAAGAATGGGACTTCGCCTGCGACGTTGTCTACATGAACGAAAACGCCGCCGGATTCTGCGTCGTCCAAATGAGCTGTATGCAAGACGTCGGAGGCCACAAACTCAACGCCCTCTGCCCCCAAAGCCCCCCAGCATAAATCATGCACCCAAAATCAAGGCGAAGACTGATCAAAGCCACGCACATCCTCTGCGCGACAGTGTGCGCACTCATCCTCATTGTCTGCATCGCCAAATCGCTGACCCCCAATGAGTTCGCAAGCTCAATCAGAGCCCGGGAATCCATACCCGATCAGTACGCCGAGTTCTTCGCATTCGCAACAGCAACCACAGAGATGCTCTTGGCATCTCTGTGGTTGCTGCGCGCACAACAAAAGCTTGTCAGCACCCTTATCATAACCTTGCTCGCATCGTTTACAGCCCTGCTGATCTCCGAGCACATCAAGTCCGGCACCGTCACATGCAACTGCTTCGCACTCACCACAGGCGGAAGCGACACATCGATCTACTTCTATGCAGCAAGAAACGCCCTCCTCGCCGCACCGTTCGCAATGATCCTGGCACTCACAGCCCAACAGAGGACAAAGCCGTGCCAAAAGCTCGCACAGGCCTAACGCTACTCGACACCATTCTCACCATCGGGATCATCAGCCTTCTCGTATCGATAACAATCCCCGCGCTGAGCCACACAAAGCTGCAAGCCACAAACGCCGCCTCGCTCTCAAACATGCGAACCCACGGCCAAACACTCAACCTGTATTCCTTCGACCACCAGGACACGCTCCCCTACCTCACAGATCCCAACGCCGACCTCACAGTGCTCAGAGGCGGCGGATTCTCCATCGCAATCGAGTTCTTCTGGGTCACCGAGTATTGGTTCATCGGACTCACAGACAACTACTACTCAGGAACCAGAGACCGAGACCTCTTCTCCTACCCAGCAGAAAGCATTGGCCATATCTACCAATACTCTTCAACCCTGTACACCAAGCCAGAGTATTGGAAACCCGCCTCAAGAACGGACCACACACAGTGGAAACCCGTGAAAATAACCCAAGCAACGTACCCAAGCGCCAAAGCCGCATTCACCGAGTTCGCCGAACTCCCGAACCAAAGCCCACTCCCAACCTGGTCACAAATACCGACCCAGGGCGGAAAGTACGGATTTGGCTTTCTCGACGGATCGGCCCGAAGGCTCAGCTCACTCCGATTGCTTCCCCCGTACCCCACCGGCGACGGCGGAGGCCCACAAACAAGATACGGTGAAATCGGAGTCGTAGGTATCCACACCCAGGACGGCATCCATGGCCGCGATGTCAACTAGCCCCCTCAACATCACCTACCAAACCCTTCACCCCGCTTCAAACACCCGACCACCATCCATCACAGCAACGAACTCACGATCGTGAGCAGCGAAACGCGCTCCACGAACGCGCCGACCCCGAAGACCGCGAACACCGTCGAACCACACGTGAAAACGCCCTTGGCACGGTGCCAAGGGCGTTTTCTTCAAGTGGAGACGAAGAGATTCGAACTCTCGACCTCTTCCATGCCATGGAAGCGCTCTACCAACTGAGCTACGTCCCCGAAACATGGCTCCCGAGCCGCGATCCGACCCGGGGGACCCGAATCGTAGTGATCCACCCTCCAAGGTCAAGCACCACCCGCCCTCCATCGACCATCCCCACCCCACGCTTGTGCCCGATCCCCCGATCCCGCTCCAGTCGACCCCCCATCGTGCCGACCTCCCCCTCCCAGGAGCGTCAACCATGCCCGCACGCGACGAACTCATCTGGTGGATCGACACCGCAGGCGTCCTCCACGCCGCCTGCGCCACCGACTGCAGACCCCCCGCCGACAACGCCGCCCAAGGCATCGTCGACCCCGCCCGACACGCCGGCACCATCACCCACATCCGAGGCCAGCACGCCCGACCCGGCGCCGTCCCCCGAGAACTCGTCGACGCCCTCGACCGACGATTCCCCCAAACACGATGGTGGATCTTCGACCGCGCCGCCGCCGCCCAACCCGTCGCCATCCCCGCCAACTAACCGCGACTCCCCGTGCCACTGACCTGCGCTCCGCAGGTCAGTGCTCCCACCCTACCCCAGCGCGTGCGCCAGCACCGCCCGACGCACCGCCACCCCCCCGCGCACCTGATCCAACACCAACGACCGCGCCCCGTCCGCCACCGACCCCGCGATCTCCACCCCCCGGTTCATCGGCCCCGGGTGCAGCACCACCGCCCCCGCCTTGAGCCCATCCGCCCGCGCCGCCGTCATCCCGTACAGCGCGTGATACTCGCGCACCGACGCCAGCAGCGCCCCCCCGCCACGCTCGAACTGGATCCGCAGCATCATCACCGCATCCGCCCCCCCCGCATCCTGCAGCGCCCCGTCCAGATCACGCGACACCGCGCACCCCAGCGCCCGCCCCATCGAATCCGGCGCCATCGTCGCGGGCCCCACCAGCACCACCTCCGCCCCCAGCGCCCGCAAGAGCCCCGCATTGCTCCGAGCCACCCGCGACGACACCACGTCCCCCACGATCACCACCCGCAGCCCCGAGAAATCCCACCCCCCCGTCCGACCGTGCGCCCGCCCGATCGTCAACGCATCCGCCAGCGCCTGCGTCGGGTGCTCGTGCGTCCCGTCCCCCGCGTTGACCACCGCGCACGACGTGTGCGCATCGATCAGCGCCGCCGCCCCCGACAGCTCGCTCCGCACCACGATCGCGTCCACCCCCATCGCCTCGATCGTCCACGCCGTATCGAGCAGCGACTCCCCCTTCGACACCGACGACCCCGCGCTCGTCAGGTCCACCACCCGCGCCCCGAGCGACCGCGCCGCGATCGAGAAACTCACCCGCGTCCGCGTCGAATCCTCGAAGAACAAGTTCGCGACCGTCTTCCCCGCCAGCTCATCGCCCGACCACGCATCCGCGTGCGCCGCGTCCAAAACAGCCCGCGCCCCGCGCGCCTCCGCGCCGAGCGTGCCCAGCAGACTCCGTCCCGTCCACATCGCCCCGGTTCCTCAGTTGTCCACTTCGCGATACAACGACGACCCCGCATCACCACCGCCCGACTCGACCCCGGGCTCCGCGTCGCCCTCGGGCTCCGGCGCATCCGCCGTCGGCGCCGCCTCGCTCGCCCGCTCCGCCGCACGCGCCGCGTCATGCTCCGCTTCCATCGCGTCCTCCCACATCGGGACATACAACTCGGGCGTCGTGATCACCCCCGGCGCCCAGTACTGCATCCGATGCGCCTCCCAGGGCAAAGGCCCGCCCCGCAGCCACACCGTCACCGCACGCTCGTGCGTCTTCCCCCCCACCGTCGAAGGGAACACCACGTCCACCTTCGCCGACGACGCCCTGAGCCACAACCGCGCCACGTGATACACCGGCGTCCCCCCCGCGCCTTCCACCACACCACCCTCCCCCGGGAGCATCGCGCCGCTCGGCAGATCCTGGACCACCCGCAGCGCCTGCTCGCGCGACGTCCCCACCGGGAAGTTCACCACGTACCGACCCTGCCCATCCCGCGCCGGATGGCTCCGCACCACCTCCGAGATCGCCGCCGACAGCACCGACCGCGTCCCCCACGCGTTCACGTTGTCCACCTCCCCGGCGCGCCCCGCCTCGGGCACGTTCGTGTAGCTCGCGCACCCACCCATCACCGCCGCGCCCAGCCCGAGAACAACAAACAACTTGCATCCGAATCCGCGCATCGTGCACCTCCAACGCATCGACTCTAGCCGTTCACCCGAACCCCGACCCAAGCCCCCACCCATTCCCCTCTATCATCCCCGAACCAACCGGACGAACCAAGACCCATGCCCCTCACCACGCGCCGAACCCCCCCGCCCCCAGATTTCCCCGACGACTCGGGCAAAGCCATCGTCCTCGCCATCTCCGGCGCCTCCGGCGCACCCTACGCCATCCGGCTCCTCGACCTCCTCCTCACCTCCGGCCACGCCGTCCACCTCGTCGTCTCCGACTACGGCCGCCGACTCCTCGCCGACGAAATGGACATCACCGACCTCCACCTCCAATCCCTCCTCCCACACCTCGCCGACTCCCCACACGCCGACCAGTACGACGCCCGACTCATCCGACACCCCAACAAAGACGTCGGCGCCGTCATCGCCTCGGGCTCCTTCATCCACCACGGCATGGTCGTCCTCCCCTGCTCCTCCACCTCCCTCGCCGCCATCGCCACCGGCGCCGGCTCCAACCTCCTCACACGCGCCGCCATGGTCACCCTCAAAGAACGACGACCCCTCATCATCGCCCACCGAGAATCCCCCCTCTCCCTCATCGACATCGAAAACATGCGCACCGCCACCCTCGCCGGCGCCATCATCGCCCCGTGCAACCCCGGGCTCTACCTCATCCCACAATCCATCGACGACCTCACCGACTTCATCGTCGCCAAAATCCTCGACCTCCTCCACCTCCCCCACACCCTCGACACCCGATGGTCCCCGGGCCGCTGATCAATCCTCGTCAGCGACCTGGTGAATCTCCGGTGCGTAGTACAACTTCGTCTTCCCGACGTCCTGCAAATGACGAACGATCCCCTTATCAAGCATCAGGCTGATGTAGTTCCGTGATGTCTGATCCGAACCGCCGATCCGCTCCCTCAAGCCGTTCACAGACAATACCGACTGCTCAAACAAACAATCAATCGCATCCGTAAAACGCTGACCCAATGACCGATCTCTCACACGATCCAAAAATGCCTGCCTCAATTCCATCAATCGACGCAGACGATCAATCGTGCTCTGAGTCTCTGCGATCACAACCCGAAGAAAGTATTCAATCCACGCCGACCACTCCCCATCCGTCGATATCCGCAACAGCCGATCGTAATACTCCTGTCTGTGCTGGTTGATGTATCCACTCGGATAAATCAGTGGCTTTGATAGCAGGTTTCCACCACACAGAGAAAGCGTGATCAGCATCCGACCAAGCCGACCATTCCCATCCGCAAACGGATGGATCGCCTCAAACTGATAATGCGTGATCGCGGCGACAAAAAGCGAAGGCATCCCCTTCGGAGGCTCTCGTATGTATTCAACCAAGTCCCGCATCAATGATGCGACCTCTTCTGGAGGCGGCGGGACATATCTTGCATCAGTGAACGATTGACCCTCATCCCCGATCATCACCTGCTTGGGTCGATACCGACCGGGATGCTTCGATTCCGAATCGGGTAACCCGCTCAATAACACCGAATGCAAAGCCCGGATATGAGCCTCGGTAATCGGCCCCTCCCGATGCGAACCCTGCTCGATCGCATTGATGTAGTTCATCACCTCATGCGGCTCACTTCGAGCCGCACGAACCACACGCGCCGCCGCAATCTCCGCAGCGCTCGCGATCGTGTTCTCGATCTTGGATGACAACCGCGCCTCGCGAAGCCGCAGAGGCTGATACATCACCCAAGGATTGATGTTCAAACCACCCGGGTTGTCTCGAAACACTCCATCCAATCGCCCAAGCAACGCCACCGCCTGCTCGTGCATCGGCAACAACGTCGCAGCATCCTCCAGCACTTCCGATAACCCAGGCATCTCGTCCGGAATGAACGCGTACCCCTCCTCCCGGACATCCCGAACCTTCCCATCATCAATCCTCAATCGATGAAACACAGCCCGAACAAGCCGTCCGGTGCTCCGCTCTGGATGGAAAATGTCAGGATGCATATCCCACTCTATTTGGTTTCAGAACCAGATGTCCCAAGATTTTCACATTTTTTGGGTTTCAAAGCACGGAACCCAAAAATTTTGGGGATCGAAACACACCCAAATTCTGCGGGACTCACCCCTTCGCGTACTGCCGACGCCGATCATCCTTATTCAGCTCCACACTCACCCCACCACCCAGCCGCACCGAATCCCCGCCCAAAAGCTCCGTGAGCCGCCCCACCAGCGCCGGCCGCAGCTGCGCCTTCACCCCCACACCCCCCGACTCCTTCCTGGGCTCCACCAGCACCCACGCCCCATCGATCTCCACGATCACATGCACCGGCCGAGCACTGGGCGCCACGCTCAGATCACTCGCGTCCGGCGCCGTCTCCAGAACCCCCCGCACCTCCCGCAGCACCCCCGCCGCGTTCCCATTCAATCGCGACGACCGCACCATCACCTGGATCGTCCCCTGCTCCAGCGGGTGCCCATCGATCGGCACCACCCGATCCAGAATGATCTGCGCATCCCCCCTCGAGTGATCCAACCGACCCATGAAGAACTTGGGCATGTCCGTGTCCGTCAGATGCCCGAACTGCGCGTACACGTTCGAGAACATCACCGCGTCCGTCGTCCCCCCCGAATCCTCGATCGTCAAAATCGCCATCTTCTGACCCGCGCTCCGACCGTTCTTCGTCACGATGATCCGCGCCCCCTGCACCATCGCCGCCACGATCACACGCTTGTCCTGACCCATCCCCTTCAGATCCTTGATCGTCGTCGGCGTGAACACCCGCGCCCAGTCACCCCACTCCTCCATCGGATGACTCGACACGTAAAACCCCAGCGTCTCCTTCTCGAGCCGCAGCGTCTCCGCCTCCGTCCACGCCTCCGCCCGAACCAGCGGCATCTCCGCCGCCTCCACCGCTTCCTCCACCGCGCCCCCACCACCAAACAGCGCCCCCTGACCCGCCGCCCGGTCCGCCGCCATCGTCTGACCCGCCCCCACCGCCGCGTCGATGCTCGCCACCATCGACGCACGCTCCCCCCGCCCGTGCAGCGAATCGAACGCCCCCGCCTTGACCAACGCCTCGATCGTCGCCTTGTTCACCGTCCCCGCGGGCACCCGCTCGCAGAAATCGAACAAACTCGCGTAGGGCTTCCGCGCCGCGCCCTCGTCCCCACCCGGATGCTCGCGCTCCCTCACGATCGCGTCGATCGCCTTCGCCCCCGCCCCCTTGATCGCGCGCATCCCGAACCGCACGTGCCCGTTGCTCGCCTTCGTCTCCTCCCCGTCCGGGTACACCACGAAAAAGTCCGCCGCAGACAAGTTCACGTCCGCCGGGCGCACCTCCACCCCCGTCTTGACCACCTCGCCCGTCTTCGGATCGATGAACCGCGTCCGCTTGCAATCCTCCAGGTACGGGATCCAGTCCGCCACCTTCTGCGCCTGCGATTCGTACGACAAAAACGCCGCCATGTAATGGTTCGGGAAATACGTCTTGAGCAGCGCCGTCTGATACGCCACGATCGCGTACCCCGTCGAGTGCGATTTGTTGAACCCGTACCCCGCGAACTTCAGGATCAGATCGAACAGCTCCTCCGCCTTCGACTCCTCCAGCCCCTGCTTCCCCGCGCCCTCGATGAACTTCGGGCGCTCCGCGTTGATGATCTTCTCCTTCTTCTTGCTGATCGCCTTGATCAGCGAGTACGCGCTCCGCAGCGGGATCCCACCCAGCTCATGCACGATCTGCATGACCTGCTCCTGGTACACCATCACCCCGTACGTCTCCGCCGTGAACTTATCCACGATCGGGTGCACCTTCGGGACCTCGTCCAGCCCGTGCTTGCGACGGTTGTAATCCGGGATCAGATCCATCGGCCCGGGACGGAACAACGCATTGGCCGCGATCAGATCCTCGAGCCGGTCGGGCTTCATCTCCGTGAGCAAGCGCCGCATCCCCCCCGACTCGAACTGGAACACCCCCGTCGTGTCCCCCCGCCGGAACATCTCGAACACCCGCTGGTCATCAAACCGCAGCCGCTCCAGATCCAGCGGATGATCCCCCCCGTCCCCCGCCTCGCGCCCAACCGCGCGGTAGATCTCCTCCTCGGGCAGCGTCTCCCGGATCAACGCCTTGCACCGCTCGATCACGCTCAGCGTCCGCAGCCCAAGGAAATCCATCTTGAGCAAACCCATCATCTCGCACGTCGGGCCGTCCCACTGCGTGATGACATCATCGCTCCCCGACTGCTTGTACAGCGGCACCACCTCGTGCAAGGGCCGCGTCGCCACGATCACCCCCGCCGCGTGCACCGATGAATGCCGCGCCTGACCCTCGAACGTCCGCCCCGTGTCGATGATCCGCTTCACCATCGGATCACGCTCGTACCAATCCTTCAGGTCCGGCTCCTGCTCCAGCGCCTTGTCGAGCGTCATCTTCAGCTCTTCCGGCACCAGCTTCGCCAGCTTGTCCGCATCCCCCAAAGGCATCTCGAGCACCCGCGCCACGTCCCGGATCGCCGCACGCGCCTTGAGCGTCCCGAACGTGATGATCTGCGCCACGTGCCCGTACTTCTCACGCACGTAGTTGATCACGTCCCCGCGACCGTCCTGGCACAAATCAATATCGATATCCGGATACTCCGTCCGGTCCGGATCCGTGAACCGCTCGAACAGCAACCCGTAATGCACCGGGCACGCGTTCGACAACCCCAGCACGTACCCCACCATCGTCCCCACACCCGAACCACGCGCGTTGCTCGGGATCCCCCGCTGACGACCCCAGTTCACGAAGTCCCACACGATCAGGAAGTACGCAGAAATCAACTTGTCCGCGAGGATCTTCAACTCACGATTCAGACGCGCCCACTTCTTCCACTCCTCGGTGGGACGGGCATCCTGCCCGTCGTCTCCCTCCCCCTCGATCTCCTCATGACGATGCTCCAGAATCCCCGGCCCGTACCGCCACACCATCCCCGCCTCGGCCAGCATCCGCAACGTCTTGTCGCACTCCTCCTTGAGCGCCCCCTGGTCCAGCCCCGGATCATTCGCCGGCTCAAGCTCGAACCCATCGCAAAACGCCTTGAACCACGCCGTCAGATCACCACCGAACCGCTTCTCCGAATGCTTCGGCAGCTTCGACTTCGCCGGCGCCTTCACCACCACCACCGGCGCATGGTTCGCCCCGATCGGCAGCTCCACATCGCACCGCTCCGCGATCGCGCACGTGTTCTCCAGCGCCTCGCGCCCCGCCTCCCCGATCTCGTCGTTGTTGTACCGATCCGACAAGAACAGCTCGCGCATCTCCTCGGGAGACTTCACGAACAGCTCCGTCGGATACCGCATCCGATCCGGATCGTTCTTCACCTTCCCCGTCGAGATACAGATCAGCGTGTCGTGCGCATCGTGATCCTCCTCCATCAAAAAGTGCGAGTCGTTGTCGCACACCAGCGGCAGATCCATCTCCCGCGCCAACCGAATCACGTGCGGATTGATCGAGTTCTGCAGCCCGATATGGTGCTGCAACTCCAGATAAAACCCCGGCCCCTTCGCACTCCCACGGAACGTCTCCGCGTGCCACGCCGCCACATCACGCGCCGCCCCGAAATGCCCCTCGTCACCCGTCTGCTCGTACTTCACCAAATGATGCGCGATCTCCGACCCAAGGTGCCCGTTGATCGCGATCAACCCCTCGCTATGCGACTCCAAAATCTCCCGGTCCATCCGCGGCTTGAAATAGAACCCGTTCAGATACGCCTCGGAACACAGATACAACAGGTTCTCCCACCCCCGGTTGTTCTCCGCCAGCAGCACCAGGTGGTACCCGCCGTCGGCCACCCCCGTATACGTCCGGTCCCGCCGATCCCCCGGCGCCACATACGCCTCCACCCCCAGGATCGGCTTGATCCCCTCACGCTTCGCCACGTTGTAGAAGTTCACCGCCGCGTGCATGTTCCCGTGGTCCGTCACCGCGACCGCCGCCATCCCCAGCGCCTTCACCCGCGCAACCAACTTGTCCACCCGGTTCCCGCCGTCGAGCAGCGAGTATTCCGAGTGCAAGTGCAAGTGAACAAACGAGTTACGATCAATCGGATCCGACACGACCACTCCATCCCCGGCGCTCAAGCCCGACCGGACCACCATCCTACGAGCAACACCCACCCCCCGTCACCGCCCCACACCCGAAAATCCGCCAACCGACAGGATATCCACGCCGCCCGCACGACCGTCAAACCTCGTTGAATCCACCCGATATCCCCCCCGATCAAGCGGTTTCCGCTGGACCCAATCGCCCACCCGAGATACTGTTGAGCAAGAGAGAGACCCGACGTCGAACCCAACGTGGCTGTCACCACGACCATGACGTCAAAAAGCAAGAGAGAGACCCCCAATGCGCTCATTCAGCATCTGCGCCGCCCTCGCGCTCGCCGCGGGCACCGCCGCCGCCGACGTCTTCCAAGACTGGAACCTCGTCGTCCGAAACAACCTCATCAACACCTCCGAAGTCGACGGCTCCACCATGGTCGGCGGCTCCATCACCGGAACCTCCAACTACGCCGTCCAAGCCGTCACCGCCCAGAGCGGCGACGGCCTCGTCGTCGGCGGGAACATCGCCGCCGGCACCAACATCCAGATCAACAACGCCGGCAACTTCCGCATCGCCGGGTCCGTCGACGGCATCGCCAACGTCAACGGCGGCGCCCAGTTCAACGACCCCAACGCCGGAGCCATGGTCACCAGCGCCATGAACTCCGCCGCCAACCTCTCCGCCTACTTCGCCGGTTTCAGCGCCACGGGCACCGTCGACGGCGCCGGAAACATGAACTCCGCCGCACACACCACCATCGACGCCCAGAGCGTCGCCTTCTACTCGCTCAACCAGTCCACCATCAACGGGCTCGGCCAACTCAACCTCAACTTCGGCTCCGCCGACACCGTCGTCATCAACGTCGACGGCGCAAGCTCCGCAGGCACCATCAACCTCACCGCACCCCCCAACATCATCGGCGGCTTCAACCAAGCCAACTCCGCCCGCATCGTCTGGAACTTCATCAACACCACCGACCTCATCATCAACAACTCCTTCAACGGCATGATCCTCGCCACCGACGCGCACCTCGACCTCAACGGCGGAGGCATCAACGGCTCCGTCTTCGTCGACTCCGCCGACCTCGCCGCCGAAGTCCGACTCAACACCTACCAGGGCGCCGTCCCCGCACCCGCCTCCCTCGCCCTTCTCGGACTCGGCATCGCCGCCTCCGCACGACGCCGACGCGACTGAATCCAACACCCCCCAAACACCGAATACCAAGGCCGCGGACAACCCGCGGCCTTTTCCATCCCCCCAAACCCCCACAAGCCCCAAAACACGGACCTACACCCCAAAAGATCAGCAGAGAATACGACACACAGGGTTGACTCCCCTAGCCCATCGATTACTCTATTGACGAGAGAAAAGAGTTTTCGGGGACAGGTTCACTGTTCACCTCCGAGAGAGAAAGAGCCATGAAATACAACCGTTTTGCTGTGGCGCTCTGCGCCCTCGTTGGGTCCGCCGCAAACGCGCAGACCTTCACACTCAGCGACCTCAACTCCACCGCGGAGTTCGATACCGCCTCGGGCCAGGTCTCCTGGCTCGTCGACGGCGTCGAACAAATCTTCGACCAGTCCTTCTGGTTCCGACGCGCAGGAGACGCACGAGAGTTCCGCGTCAACGACGTCAACCTCTCCCTCGACGGCGTCTTCACACAAGACACCAACCCCTTCCGAGACACCGACGACGACGCCTTCGGCCAACTCTACTCCGACGGCGCAGGACTCCAGATCGAAACCATCTTCACCCTCCGAGGCGGAAACAACGGCTCCGGACGCGCCGACCTCGGCGAACAAATCATCCTCCGCAACACCTCAAACACCGCCATCTCCCTCTCCTTCTTCCAGTTCGTCGACTTCGACCTCGGCGGAGACTTCGCCGACGACTCCGCCCAGATCATCAACGGCAACACGGTCCAGCAGTCCGATAACGACTTCTTCGTCTCCGAAACCGTCGTCTCACCCGCACCCACCCTCTTCCAGGTCTCCAACCAGTTCGATATCGCCTCCGCACTGGGCGACTCCGATATCGACAACCTCGACGGCAGCGCCACCTTCGGACCGGGCGACGCCGGATGGGCCTTCCAGTGGGACATCACCATCGCCGCCGGCGACTCCTTCATCATCTCCAAGGACAAGTCCATCGTCCCCACACCGGGCTCCATCGCCCTCCTCTCCATCGCAGGGCTCGCCGCGACACGCCGTCGCCGCTGATCCCAAACACAACCCCTCCAAATACCCCAAAGACCCCGCGAATACCGCGGGGTCTTTCTCCATGAATCCCCCCAAGCCATTCCACCCACGACACAGACCCGAGAACCCCGCTCCCGTCCCAGAACCGCCGGTCCATGCGGAAAATCACGCGCGAATTCACCCCTCCCCTCTTGGCCACACACCCTTCACGCTGTACCATATCAACTGAGTAGAACAACCTGCCCGACGCACACCACGCGCCGAGCAACCCCAAGCGCCCACAAGCGCCGAGAGAGAGAAGAGAGAAACACGATGAAGTGCAACACCGCGATCGCTTCGCTGATCCTCGCGTCCGCGTCCGCCACCGCCCTCGCCGGCGGATCCGGAGACATCCTCCTCGAGGACGCCAACTCCTCCGCCATCTTCAACACCGACACAGGACAAGTCTCCTGGGTTGTCGACGGCGTCGAAAACCTCTTCGACCAAACCTTCTACTTCCGACGCTCCACCGACTCACGCGAATACCAGGTCAACGACGCAAACCTCGGGCTCGCCGGATTCTTCGCCTCCGACACAAACCCCTTCATCGACAACCGAAACGACACCTTCGCCGCACTCTACGCCGACGGCGCCGGGCTCGAAATCGAAACCACCTTCACCCTCCGAGGCGGAACCAACGGCTCCAACTCCTCCTCCATCTCCGAGCTCATCTCCATCTCCAACAACTCGAGCCAGTCCCTCTCCATCTCCATGTTCCAGTTCGTCGACATGGACATGGGCGGCGACTTCGGCGACGACTGGGCCTCCGTCGTCGATGCCAACGTCGTCCAGCAATGGGACGACTCCAACTTCGTCTCCGAGACCGTCGCCACCCCCGTCCCCACCCTCTTCCAGGTCGGGAACCAAATCGACATCTTCAACGCCCTCAACGACAACGACATCGACAACCTCGACGGCACCGCCTCCGCAGGACCCACCGACATCGGCTGGGCCTTCCAGTGGGACATCACCATCGCCGCGGGACAGTCCTTCCTGATCTCCATCGAGAAGAACATCGTCCCCGCCCCGGGCTCCGTCGCCCTCCTCGCCTTCGCCGGCGTCCTCTCCACACGCCGCCGCCGCTAAACCTACACCCCGACATCCAAAACTCCCCCAGAACACCCCCTGCACACCAGGGGGTGTTCTCTCTTTCGTGAACCCACGAACCACCCCTGACACACCCCCACCGTCCGAGAACACCGCCCCGGATCGCCCACAATTCTCACAAATTCGCATCTCGAATTCCACCACACACTTGCACCTCCCCGTTCATGGCGCACCTTTGTCGCACACAAGTCTGAGAGACCCGCCATCCTGGGATTACTTCAGGGGGAGAACAAAGCCATGCGTACAACCATCAAAGCCACCGCCGTCCTCGCCGCACTCGCCACCGCGACATTCGCCCACGCCGGCGAAGGCGAGTTCGACACACTCCTCGCCGACGGCAACTCCACCGCCGGGTTCAACGACCAGGGACAAATCTCCTGGATCGTCGACGGCGTCGAACAACTCTTCGACCAACAGTTCTACTTCCGCCGCTCGTCCGACACCCGCGAATACGTCCTCGGCGACGGCGGGCTCGGCAACATCGGCTCCTTCGTCACCGACACCAACCCCTTCCGCGACGACCGCGACGACGCCTTCGGCAACCTCTACGCCGACCAGTCAGGCCTCGAGATCGAAACCGTCTTCACCCTCCGAGGCGGCAACGCCGGCTCCGGACGCGCCGACCTCGCCGAGTCCATCACCATCCGGAACACCGGACTCCAGACCATCTCCCTCTCCTTCTTCCAGTACGTCGACTTCGACCTGGGCGGAGACGCGAGCGACGACACCGGCTGGATCGTCAACGGCAACACCGTCCGCCAGGAAGACGCCGAGTTCTCCGTCGCCGAAGTCGTCGTGACACCCGCCCCCATGGCGTGGTCCGTCTCCGACTACCCCCTCCTCGACGACGCCCTCAACGATGACGACATCGACAACCTCGACAACAACTCACACGCCGATGGCGACATCGCCTGGGCCTTCCAGTGGAACATCACCCTCGACGCCGGCGACTCCTTCATCATCTCCAAGGACAAGTCCATCGTCCCCGCACCGGGCGCCATCGCCCTCCTCGGACTCTCCGCCGCCCTCGTCACCCCGCGCCGCCGCCGCTAAACACCACCCTCCAACCCCAACACCCCCAAAGCCCCGCGAACTCCGCGGGGCTTTTCTTCACCCACACCGCACACACGAACACGTCACAACCACCAACAAACACACGACTTCAATCACACAATTCTGCCCAAACTTTCCGCACATCCGCTTGCAACGTCCCATTTCCGGCGCACCTTATGGGCACAAACCACCGGAGAACGGACGCAATCCCGCGTGCCGCAGGGGGAGAACGACACCATGAAGTACACAACCGCAATCGTCATCGCCGCCACCACCGCCACCTCCGCATTCGCCAGCGGACTCATCATCGAAGACGGCAACGCATCCGCCGACTTCGGGTCCACCGGACAGATCGACTGGATCGTCGACGGCACCAACCAACTCTTCGCCCAGGAGTTCTGGTACCGCGTCGGAGGCGCCAACGACGAAACCAACATCAACACACTCGACAACATCGGCACCCAGCTGTCCGACACCAACCCCTTCACCGACGACCGCGCCGACGCCATCGCCCAGCTCTGGTCCGACGGCCGACTCGAGTTCGAAACCCTCTTCACCCTCCGAGGCGGACTCCCGGGCTCCGGCGAATCCTCCCTCGCCGAACAGATCACCATCACCAACACCTCCACCGCCTCCGTCTCCTTCTCCTTCTTCCAGGTCGTCGACTTCGACCTCGGCGGCGACTTCGGCGACGACATGGGCATGATCGTCGACGGCAACATCGCCCAGCAATCCGACACCGGGTCCACCTCCCTCTCCGAAACCGTCGCCACACCCTTCCCCACCGCCTTCCAGATGGGCGACTCCGCCGCCATCCGCGGACTCTTCGGCAACGGCGTCGCCGACAACCTCGACGGCACCGACTCATGGACCGGAGATGTCGCCTGGGCATTCCAGTGGGACATCACCCTCGAAGCAGGCGAATCCTTCCTCATCTCCAAGAACAAGGCCATCGTCCCCGCACCGGGCACGGTCGCCTTCCTCGGCCTCGCCGGCCTCACCGCCGCGCGCCGCCGCCGCAGCTAATCCGACGACTCACAGGATTCTTCCTGACCAGAAACCCCCGCGCACAAGTGCCGGGGGTTTTCTCATACCCCGAAAGCACACACACCCCGCTCCCTACAATCACACCGTGCACACACAACGCACCATCCGAACCGGCGGCCCGATCGCCCAGCTCATCGCCCTCTGCGTCCTCATCGCGATCGCCATCCTCGCACTCGCCCTCTCCATCATCATCATCCCCATCGCCCTCGTCCTCTTCATCATCCTCTACGTCTACCTCCGAATCCGCCGCGCCCTCGCCCGAGCCCACGAACCCGGCGGCGTCATGGACGAACGCCAAAACGTCCGCGTCATCAACCGCTCCAATGACTGACCCTCCCCCACTCCCCTGCCCCGTCTGCAACTACGACCTCGCCCCCATCGCACCCGCAGACTCCGACGAACGCATCACCTGCCCCGAGTGCGGCCGCGCCGTTATCCCCTTCACACCACAGCAACAAGTGCTTGCCGAGCGAAGCGTCAATCGACACCACCTCCGCATGATCCTCGCCCCCGGCCTCATCATCCCCGCCGTCATCATCACCCTCTACATCCTCAAGCCTCCCTATAGCAAACATATCGTTGGGGGCTACCTCATCTTCTTCATCCCCATCGCCCTTGTCTGGCTCCCCACCACCTATTACCACGCGTTGAACAGAGCCCGCAGGCGCGATCAAAATCCCATGGCCTCATACAGCATGATCATCATCTTCCTGTACTCTCTGGCCACGATCCCCCTCAACCTCGTGCTGATAATTTGCATCCTCCTGATGAACTCCGTCGTCTGATCAACCAACGCCGGGTGCCCTGCTTTGACCCGAAGGGCAAAGCAGGTAGTCACTGGCCCCCAATGTCTTCTGCCTTCTGTCTTCTCTCCTCCCCCGGGCTTCGGGGGGGCGGGGGAGGTGTCACGCGCAGCGTGACGGAGGGGGGCTTTCACGCCCTCACCCCCACCCCATGCCTTCTCTGCGCCCTCTGCGTGATCTCCGCGCCCTCTGCGTTCCCTCTTCTCACCCCACAAGCGCCCCCCGCACCCTCCCCGTCACCTCACCCACAACCCCATCCCCGATCGCCTCCGCCTCCACCCGCACCACAGGCAGCACCCCCCACGACGAGTTCGTCAGAAACACCTCGTCCGCATCCAGCAAGTCCCCCACGCTCATCATCCGCGCCCGCACCTCGATCCCAAGCTCCCGCGCCACCCCCATCACCTTCCCCCGCGTGATCCCCGGCAGCACCGGGCTCGGCATCGCGTCCGCACCCGCCTCCTCCCCCCGCGCGATCGGGGTCTCGATCACCCCGTTCCGCACACAGAACAGGTTCGACACACACCCCCCGCACAGATGATTCGTCACCATCAGCACCACCGCCTCCGCCGCCCCCTTCGCCGCCGCCGCCTGGAGCTCCCGCAACCTCCACCAGTAGTTCAGCGTCTTGTGCCCCGCCGTCGGATCCAGCGGGTTCGCCTTCGACTCCGCGATCGTCACCCCGATCCCCTTGGCGAACATCGCCTCCGGGTACGCCGTCGCCTCCGTCACCTGGATCACCACCGTCGGATGATGCCCCGATCGCCCCGCGCTCGCGAGCAAGTTCAGATCCCCGCCCGTCACCGTGAGCCGCACCCGCGCATCGGAGATCCCCGCCTCCCGCGCCGTGATCTCCACCGCCTCCCCCAGCGCCCCCGTCTTCAGATCATCCGACAGCTTCAAAAGCGCCGCGCTCTCCTGCAGCCGATCCAGGTGCGCCTCCAGATCCATCACGCGCACCACGTCCCCCTCCACCCGCGCCCGCATCGTCTCGAACACCCCCACCCCGTGCTGGAACCCCGCATCGAACACGCTCACCGCCGCCCCGTCCCTGGACACCAACTGCCCATCGACAAACACGCTCAGCCGCTCCTTGGTCCCGTCGCTCACGCGCCAACCCCTTCACCCGCCGCCCCCGCAACATCCTTCTTCCCAAACAACACCGGCTGCCCCAGCGCCACCACATGCAGCCCCACCAGCACCCCGTTGAAGATCATCTTCTTCGCCCGCACATCCCCCTTCATCCCGAAGTCGATCCGCTCGAGCGAGTCCAGACACCCGCACCCCGACTCACGCAGCACCGCGTCATCCACCAGCATCAGATACCCGCTCAGCCCGATCACCGCCAGCATCGACACCACCAGCACCCCGCGCCCGAACGCCTTCGTCAGCTCCGAACCCGCCACGAACACCAGCAGCAGCCCCATCACGAGCTCCGTCGG
Organism: uncultured Phycisphaerales bacterium; assembly: GCA_965652365.1. Classification (GTDB taxonomy): domain Bacteria; phylum Planctomycetota; class Phycisphaerae; order Phycisphaerales; family UBA1924; genus UBA1924. The sequence goes on along the minus strand of CBFGUD010000025.1, from coordinate 343 downwards.
CCCCACCATCCAGAGCAGCCCATACAGCGACTGATCCAGCACCCGATGATCCGTCACCGTGTCCACGAACGCGTTCAGATCCGTGACCTTCCCGTACCCCGACACCACCCACACACACAGAATCAACACCACGCACACCCGCGCAACGACAAACCGAGCCCGCCCCCCCGCGGCACCCTCACCATGCTTCTCGTGTTCGCGCTCAGTCACGCCCCAACTCTACGCGCCCCACCACCGAACCGACCCGTCGACACGGGCAATGGGCAATGGGCAATGGGCAATGGGCAATGGGCAATGGGCAATGGGCAATGGGCAATGGGCAATGGGCAATGGGCAATGGGCA
>CBFGUD010000024.1:0-32293 GCA_965652365.1 uncultured Phycisphaerales bacterium | reverse complement strand
CCGAAGGAGACTGCGTCACCTTCGGGGCACCCTCACGAGGTGTGAGACCATTGCCTCTTGCCCATTGCCTCTTGCCCGGATCGCCGCGCAGGGTCAGGGCTGGAGGATGTTGGCGTGTTTCTCCCAGATGGAGTCGAGACGCGAGGCGAAGCTCGGGGAGTCGGGGAGGTTGGTGGCGCATCCGATGAGGAGGTCGATCATGCCGGCGTAGTCGTCGAGCCCGATGTATTCGCGCCCGACGCGCGGGGTTCCTTCGAAGGTTCCGGCCTGGACGTCGGCGAGGTTGGCCATGTTGTGGTAGTTGCCCAGGGGGAGGCAGACGCAGGTGGCCTGGTAGCCCATGGCGCAGAAGACGGACGCTTCGCAGGCGCCGCCGGCCATGAGTTTGCGTTGCCATTTCCAGGTCGGCATGTCGGATTGTTTCTGCGAGGCGGTGGGGGTGGCGGGGCCGCCGGCGATGGTCTGGGCGACCTGGGCGACGGCTCCGGTGAGTTCGGGTGAGAAGACGGAGACGCGGTCTCCGACGCGGACGATGGGGCCGGCGTGGATGGGCGAGTCGGGGAAGGCGCGGGAGTTCTCGAGCGCGATGAGGCGTGAGCCCCTGGGCATGAAACCGGCTTTGCACGCGCCGATGGCGCCGACGAACCCGATTTCTTCGGCGCGGGTGCACAGGACGCGCACGTCGGTGGTGCATGTGGCAAGGCGGAGCTCGTCGAGGGCACACAGGGCGGCGGCGAGGGCGGCGAGGTCGTCGCACGCGTTGGTGTGGAGGATCCCGCCGTACTCGTCGTCGATGATCTCGGGTTCGGGGAGGTCCCAGGTGGCGATGGTCCCGGGCTCGATGTCGGCGGGTTTGTCGAGGGTCGCGCGGTAGAGCTTGAAGGGGCGCGCGTCGGTCTCGGACCATTCGGGTCCGGAGGTGTCGATCTCGTTGATCACGGTCGCGAGCGCGTGGGCGGTGTCTTCGTGGTGGACGCGGATGCGGGCGCCCGGGAAGTAGTCGGACATGACCCCGCCTCGGAAGCCGAGGACGAGGGTGTCGGGGTCGGACTGGGACTCGACGACGAAGGCGGGGTGGTCGAGGTGGGCGGTGAAGTAGAGGGGGGTGTCGGTGAGCTCGTTGGTGTCGATCCTGATTTCCAGATTGCCGTGCTCGTCGGCGCGGGTGGCGAGCTCGGGGCGCTCCGAGAGCCAGCGCTCGATCCATGCGAGGACACGTCCCTCGCGCCCGGCGGCGGTGGGGATGGCGGTGAGTTCTCGGAGCCAGTCGGTGTGGGCGGCGCGTCGATCGTCCGGGATGGGGTGTTTTTGGGGTGTTTCGGGGGGTGATGTCGCGCTGGGGTGGGTCATGGCGGATCGTATCCGTGGTGATCGGGGGGTGGTTGGGGTGGTCGATGGTGGATGAGACGGATTCTCGCTTGCTTTGTGGGCGTGGATGTGGAAGACTGTTTTGCCCCGCAGGAGCGTGCACGAGGCGCGCCGGACGTTTGGAGGTGTTGGATATGCCGCACATTATCGCTGAGCCCTGTATCGCGACGAAGGACACGGCGTGCGTGGATTCGTGCCCGGTGGATTGCATCCACCCGACGAAGGACGAGCCGGACTTCGCGAGTTCGGAGCAGCTCTATATTGATCCGGACGTGTGCATCGATTGCGGGCTGTGCGTGGACGAGTGCCCGGTGCAGGCGATTTTCCAGGACGAGGATCTGCCTGCGGAGTGGTCGAAGTACGTGCAGCTCAATATTGATTACTACAAGGACAAGTGAGGTTGGTTTGCGGGATGCATCCCGCGTAGGCCCTGCGCGGTACGCTGGTTGAGGATTGGCTCGATTCGCGGGGTGCGGGACGATGAACCGGAACATACCTGAAGGTACTCAGGAGGGGACCAAGCTGGTCCCCTTTATTTTGCGGTGCACGCTTGGTGCGTTGATCGTGTTGGTGGTGTGCGGGGTTGTGGTTTGGAGTCGTGGAACGCGCGTTCGGGAGGATCCGGAGGGGGCGATGCATCGGGAAAATACGGCTCGGTGGGAGAGGATCGAGACCCGGGGCTTTGCGGAGCTTGTGGAGGAGGGAAGGAGGCGTGAGGGGATCGATGGCGAAGTCGCAGGCGCGGTGATCTCGCTCATCGCATCGCGGCTTGACGGAGCTCCGGTGGCTGATGGTGCTGGAGTTGGGGATGCGTTGCGGATGAGTCTGATCCGTGCGATGAGCGCGTTTGTCTACTACAGGTTCATTCAGGGGGATCCGGGCGTATATGTCGATTGGCGGCTCGGTCGGGGGGATCGGTTCCGGGATCGGGAGGTGCTGCTCAGGGATCTGTATGTCGCGGCGGATGCACAACAGTACTTTGGTGAGCCCTTAGACGAACGTGCGACGCTGCGTGAGACGTTTGTGAGGATTGCGGATCATCACGCGCGGCGGTATGACTCGTCCAATCGGATCGTGGGGTTGAGTCTCGAACCCGAAGGGATGATCGTGGGGCTCGGGATTATGAATCCGGGTATCGGGTATCGGCGGCTCGTGCTGGGTGACGAGCTCGTCGAGGCGTTTTGGTATGAGCCGGAGCTGGGGTCGAACCGGTGCTGGTTTGAATCGGGGATCGATTTTGAACACGCGGAGGGGCTACGCGTGGGCACGGTCGGGGTGATCGTCGAGTTCGCAGATGGGTCCAAGGGTCCGATGTTGGTGGTGTGTTTCCTTGAGCCGACGATCGGTCATTGGTCGATCGAGATTCTGCAGCTCGATTGCTATGGGAAGACGGGGGGGCTTATTGAGTTCTGATCGGATGAGGTCGGCATCGGAGTGGGGTGGTCCATCGCTCGGGCGGGGGTTTACGGTCGTCGAACTCCTCGTGACGATCGGGGTGGTCGTGGTGGTGCTTTCGATCACGCTGCCGGTGATTGGGTCGGCTCGGGAGCGGGCGTGGGTGGCGCGGAGTTTGTCGGGGCATCGGGAAGTGATCGGTTCGGTGCATGCGTACGCGCTGTCGAACCGGGATCGTCATCCGTATGTGTACGTGAAACGGGTCGGGGGGTACACGGACTGGGTGTACGAGGTGTCGGATCGGGGGGGTGAGGGGTTCGATGCGGCGCCGATGAGCGGGCAGGCGCGGGTGTGGGGGAGCGTGGTGGCTCGGCAGAACCCGGCGCTCGTCGGGGTGCTGTATCCGCGCCGGTGGGAGTCGATCCGGGAGCAGGATGCACTGATCGGGCTGGTGACGGGGAGTTATGTGGCGAGCTCGACGATGTTCGCGCGGCCGGGGTACTTCGGGATCGACGACGCGCTCGTTCGGCGGAGTGATCTGGGGGTGACGGCGCAATCGATGATCGCGTTTCCATCCCGGAAGATGCTGTTCGATGATCTGAGTATGTGGGCGGTGCTCTCGACGGAGTTCGACGACGCCCGGACCTCGACGTACGGGTTCGGGGACGGGTCGGCGGCGGTGATGTACGACCACGACTTCAGCGGGGACTGGGTCGATCGCCCGTACGCGTGGGAAGTCGGTCCCGGGCACACGACGCTCGACGGGCTGCGCGGGATTGATCGCTGAGATCAGTCGTCGGAGAGCAGGTCGTCGAGGGAGGAGTCGGGGTCGAGGTCGGCGAAGGCGTTTTCGAGTTCCTCGAGCGCGTCGAGGGCTTCCTGGGTCGCGTTGATGGTGCTCGGGTCGGGGGTGTCGGTTTGCTTGGTGGGGATCGAGGGCTTGGGGGCGGCGGGCTTCATCGAGCGTTTCTCGGCGTCGGTGAAGCGTTCGGCCCAGCGGTCGGGGCGCACGTTCGAGGGCGCGGTGGGGGGCTCGGTCCAGTCGTCGGCGTTGGGGAGGGTGATCTCGGCGGGCATGGTCTTGCGGTACCCGAGGAGGCGCACGACCTCGAGGACGTCGGACCAGGTGGGGAACATGCGGTCGTTGGACTTTTTGAAGGCCTCGATAGCCATGAGGAACAGGAACTGTTCGGTGGTCATCTCGCCTTCTTCGGCGGACTTGGTGAACTCGGAGAGTCGGCGCCCGCGCCCGCGCTTGCGTTCCAGGCCCGTGGCGTGGTCCGTGTCATCGAGGGACTGGGCGATGGCGTCGCGGTCGCGCCGGTCGATGCCGAGCCGGCGGTCGACGACGGTGCCTGGGGGCGGGGTGCCGTGGGGGTTGGTTCGGCGGTCCGCTCTGGGGGCGCGTCGGTCGTCGGCCGTCGCGGCGGGGGTGTGGTCGTGCTCGGGGTTGTTCTTGCGGGGCATGGCTCTCGCTCCTGTCGCGGGGCGCGCCACGCCGGGTTGTGTCAGGGATGACTGTTCGATCGTCTGGCGTGGCGATCAGAAGTCGTCATCGTCGAGTTCGGCGTCGTCGTCGACGTCCTCTTCCATTTCTTCCTCGAACTCGTCGAACTCGTCGTCATCGTCCATGTCGTCGTCGTAATCGTCATCCTCGTCTTCATCGCCCAGGAAGTAGGCCTCGTCGTCGTCCAGATCGTCGTCCACGCCCATGGGGGTCGGGGTGGTGGGATGATCGGACCATGTGGCGGGCTCGTCGGCGGGGTCGTCGGCGGGGGCTCGGAGGGGGGTGTCAAGGTCCGTTTCGATCGGCGCGACGAGGACGCGACGGGCGCGCCCGCGCGTGAGCGGGTCGGTCGTGGGGGTCGGGTTCGGGAGGATGTCGATGTGCACGAGCATGGGTGTTTTCCTCGCGGTCACGCGCGGCGTGGCGCGGGTGCGGATTCGTCGCCACTGTACGCGCGTGGCGTCGGGTGTCAACGGGGTATCCGCGGGTCTTGATGGGCTTTTGTCGGGCCCGCGGGCGGGGGTGTTGGGCGGGTTCTACCATCCCCGCTCATGACCGACGCTCAGCGGGGCAGCACGCGCGACCAGGATGTCCGGATCGATCCGGTCGCGGGGGTGTGCGCGGCGGTGCTCCCGGGTCTGGGCCACATCGTCTCGGGGCGTCGGGGTCGGGGTCTGGGCGCGATGGTGGGGGTGCTGGGGCTTTTCCTGCTGGGTCTGCTCATCGGGGGGATCGACGCGGTGGATTCCAAGAGCGGGTCGGACCGGTTCTGGTTCTACGGGCAGGCGATGGTCGGTCCGATCGCGTTCGGGGTGGACTACGTGCACCAGAACCATTTCAAGGCGTACGACCTGTCGACGGGTCGGCTCCGGACGGGGGACCCGGACGAGCGCCGGGTGTTCGACGGGACGCGTCATGTGTGGGAAGAGCTGAGCGCGTCGCAGATGGAGCAGGGGATGGGGCCTCCGAACGTGCCGGGGCTGGGTCGGTTGAACGAGATCGCGATGCTGTGCTGCACGCTCGCGGGGATGCTCAACGTGATCGTGTTTCTCGATGCGCTGATCGTGACCCCGTACCGGCGGATCAGCAAGAAGCTGGGGACGGATCCGGACGGGGGGGGCGCGTGATGGTGCTGGGGTACACGCCGTTCGTTGATGCGCTGGGGATGCACGATCAGTGGTACCTGCTCATCATCCCGATGGTGGTGTTCATCGGGATCGGGTACAAGGCGGTTCGTGTCCCGGACATGAAGGACTACTTCAGGGAAGTGGTGATGTTCGTGATCCAGGTGCTCGGGGGGATGGCGATCCTGGCGGGGATCTTCACGTTCGTGATCACGGTGCTGATCCCGCTGCTCGCGCCGATGCCCGGGGTGTGATCGCGCGTCACGCGTAGCGGTCCACGCTCGCGGTGTAGGGCTTGTCGAGGTTCTGGATCATGTAGCGCAGCGCGTCGACGGCGTGGTCCGAGCCGTCCTTCTCGGGGGTGGTCGAGAAGGGGTCGTGGCGCGGGTAGTGGTAGGACTCGAGGCATCGGATGAGCTCGGCGCAGGAGCGGTGGATCATGAGGGTGGGGGCGCCGTGCGCGGGTTTGAGTCGCGCGCGGATGAGCGCGAGCCCGTCGTGGATGGCGTAACGCGCGTCCTTGATGGTCAGGCCCTGCCTGCGCAGGGCGGCGGCGTCGGAGATGCCCGTTTGCAGCCCGCGCTGGCGCGCGGCGGGGTCGATCCCGATCCATGATGGGGTGACGGGCGCGGCGCGGATCGCGTCGATGTGCTCGGGGAGCGAGACGCCGGCGCGGATGTATTCGTGGGCGACCCAGACGGTGCCCTGGGTATCGACGTGCGCGAAGAGGACGACGGTGGGGGCGCGGATCCCCAGGTCCATCCCGGCGATGGAGCAGGCGATGTTGGCGCGGTCGGGGAGGGCGCTCGCGATGTGGAGGCCCGGGTCGAACTCGGGGAGCACGCAGTCGGAGCGTCGCGGGCGCTTGCAGAGCATCTCCGCGTCCCAGGTGGACTGGTCGACGCGGGATTTGAGGTTGATCGCGTTGCGGACGGTCATGTGCCCGGGGGTGTGGCCGAGCTGGTCGCGCTGTTTGGCGTGCCCGGCGCAGTCGGGCTTGAGGGCGCAGGTCGCGCAGTCGTGCTCGTCGGTGCATTCGTCCAGGATGTCGACGACGCCCCACTGGAAGACGCGCCGGGTGGACTGGTCGTCCTCGCGCGCCTGGGTGATGAGTTTGTGCATGAGCCCGAAGGGGACGTGGAGGGTGGAGAGGCACTCGATGGAGCCGGGGATGGTTTGGCCCGCGATGGTGGTCTCGCGGATGGTGAGCTGCGCGGCGTCCCAGACCTGCTCGTCGAAGAGCTCGACCTCGTCGCAGCGGAGTTTCTGGACGCGGGTGCCTCGGACGGAGGTCTGGGACTGGGCGAGGAGCTCGACGGTCGCGTTGTTGACGAGGGTGATCTTGCGTTCGGTGATGCGCCCGGCGACGAGGGTGTCGATGGGGTCGATCGCGAGGAGCGCGCGGAGGTGGGTGTGCATGCGTTTGGCCTGGTCGAGTGAGCCGGCGAGGATGCGGATCTCGATCCCGGGTTTGTAGAGGAGGTCGAGGAGTGTGGCGACGGCGGCGTAGTAGGTTTTGCCGCCGCCGCGGTTGGCCCAGACGATGCAGTCGCGTGGGGTGCGGTCCTCGAAGAAGGCGTGGGCGAGGTAGTCGAGGGGCGCGTGGTGGGACTCGATGATGGGTCTGGTGGGGACCTTGATGTGGAGGTGGGTCTCGATCCAGCGCGCGAGCTCGGCGTCGGTGGTGGGCGCGTCCCCGAGGAGGGCGCGGACGGCTTCGTTGCTGTGGTGGTCGGTGGGGTCGTTCACGGGCGCACCTCGTGGTCGGCGAGGCGCGCGAGACCAAGGGCGCGCAGGAGCGCGGGGGTGCGTCGATCGTCGATGGCGCGGAGCGCGCGGAGGATGCAGCGGCGCTGGAGCGCGGTCGTGTAGAAGGTGATGGTGCTGGGGAGGTGCTCGCGCGTCGGTTCAGGCGCCGGTTGCGGTGGATGGTTCGTGCTCGTCATGGTCCCCCCTGGGTGTGTGTCGCGCGGTGTGCGCGTACGCGAGGGGGGTCGCGATGAGTGATGCTCCGGCGTGGGTGCGGAGCGATGGATCGTTCGGGTCGTGCTTGCGGGTGCGCGACCAGGTCTGCAGTTCTCGTTCGATGAGCGGCGGGAGCGCGGCTGATGGGTCGAGGAGGTCGAGCGGGGTGCGGTGTTCGTGGTCGAGCGCGTCGAGGAGGCGGAGGTCGGACGGGGCGCGGTGCGGGCGGTACCCGGTCATGCCGGCGCGTTCGAAGAAGGGGGAGACGGCGCCCATCGAGGCCAGCGCTTCGGTGATCGGGGTGAGGGGGCGCGCGAGGTAGGCGCGGACGAGTGCGGAAGCGATCCCGAGGGCGCGGGAGCGCGGTTCGACGATGACGCGCGCGATCGTGCGGACCTCGGCGTTCAAGCGGCGCGCGTCGTCGCGCGGGGACCCCGTGTCGAAGCGCCCGGGGTAGGCGCGGGTGCGCCAGCGCGCGTTGAGGGTGGGGTAGGTCACGACGAGGACCCCGGCGAGGATGGTGTGCCCGGCGTGGGTGGTGCGCGTGGCGCGGAGGATGTGGGCGATGCTGGCCGGGTCGTGGGTTCGGTAGTGGTGGTGCTTGAGCGCGCCGAGGTCGGCGCGGGTCCCGGGCTCGATGGCGATGGGTTCGGGGGTGAATCGGTTGGGGGTGATGGTGCGCGATGGCGCGTCGAGGATGGTGTCGGTGTCGAGCATGAGGGGGAGGTCCTCGTGCGCGCCGGCGGCGACGATGCGGACGCGGTGATCGAGCGCGAGGCGGCGGATGGCGCTCGCGACAGACGCGCAGGTCGCGCGGTCGAGGGTGGATCCGAACTCGTCGAGGAGGAGGGTGTCGCCGGGGCGCGCGTGGGCGAGTTGGCGGGCGAGGTCGAAGCGCGCGCGCTCGCCGGCGGAGAGCTCGCGCGGGCAACGGGCCCAGAGTGCGGGCTGGGCGAGCCCGACACGCGAGAGCAGCGCGAGGGTGTCGGAGATGTTCAGGGGGAACTGGTCGAGCACGCAGCGCGACGGGTCGGGCTTGGGGGGCGCGGGCGCGATCGGCGCGAGCCGACGGCGGAGCTCGCGCAGGAGCGTGGTCTTGCCCGAGCCCGAGTGTCCGGCGACGAGGGTGAGGGTGGAGGCGCGGAGCCGCGCGAGGGTATCGTCGTCGAGCGAGGGCGCGGGGAAGGCGGCGCGGGGGTCGCGGTGCGCGACGACCCCGAAGGCGGCGACGGCTCGCGCGCACGCGGGGGAGACGGTCGCGCGGGTGGTGATTCGTTTGGGCGGCGCGATCGGGCGCGTCACGAGCGCCACCCGCGGTCCGGGCCTTGGGTGGGCGAGGCGCGCCGGTCCTGCGCGACGAGGGCGAGGACGGCGTCTCGGTGTCGGCGGACCTCGTGGACGGAGAGGTTCAGCTCGTGGGCGGCTTGTCGGATCGAGCGCCCGGCGCGGAAGATCGCGTGCGCGACACGCCGGCGCGTGGGGGACCAGCTGGGCGCGGCGCGGACGACGAACATGAAGGAGGGGTCGTTGAGACGCGCGACGGCCCGTCGGATGGTCTTGCGGACGGCGCGGGGGGGTTGGTTGCGGAGTCTCGCGATGTCGGCGGCGGATTTGCCGTCGCGGAACATGGCGAGGACGCATTCCCGTTCGTCCCGTTCGAGGTACTCGGCGCGTCGTGCGATGGTGTCCATGTGCTTGGAGTCGCGGGACTTTCGGAGATCGATGGTGGTGGAAGCATGGTCGAGCCAATCGGCGGAGTAGGTGTGTGCGGCCATCAAAAAACTCTCCTTTGTGTCATCAGCCCTTGACATTCCACAGTTATGTGTTCACAATGTAGTGAACTTAGGTCGGCAAATGGTACACTAGGTAGTGAACATATGGCAAGGGCCTGTCAGGGGTCTAGGATGTCTTTCTCGCACAAACCCGGTCGGTCGAAGGGCGTTGAGACGTGGCGATGGGACGCGCGCCGGGTGGGGTCGAGCGCGGTGTGGAGCGGCGTAAGCATGCGGAAGGACAGCACTTCGAGCGACGATCAGGTCTCACGCGGCGTGGGGTTCGGGGAGATCGTGCGCGCGCGGCGCGAGGCGCTGGGGCTCACGCTCGCGGAGCTGTCGCAGCGCGTCGAGTGCGCCAAGTCCTATCTGTCGGCGATCGAGAACGGGGTCAAGGGCGCGCCGAGCGATGATCTGGCGACCAAGCTCGAGCGCGCGCTGGGGTTCACGGACGACGAGCTCGTCGGCGCGGCGCGTTTGGCGCGGACCCCCGAGTCGGTGCGCGAGGACCTGGCGGCGCTGCGCCAGCGCGACGCGCGGGCGCGCGAACTGGCGAAGACGCTGCGCGAGCACGGCGGGTCGATCGACACGCTCCATCGGACGGGTGAGCTCGAACGATTGATCCGCGCGCTCGAGGGGGAGGCCTTCGAGGACGAGCGTGAGGGCCGCGACGGCGCGCCCGCGCTACGGATCCCGCGCGAGATCCCGCTGATCAACAAGGTGACGGCCGGGTATCCGGGGTCGTTCACGGACCTGGGGTATCCGGCGCGCGTCGCGGACGAGTATGTGCGGAGCCCGGATATCGATGATCCGGACGCGTTCGCGGCGCGGGTGGTGGGGGATTCGATGTCCCCGGAGTACCGGGAGGGTGACATCGTGGTGTTCTCGCCGGCGCGTCCGGTGGTGTCGGGGATGGACTGCTTCATCCGTTTGGAACCGGATCACGAGAACACGTTCAAGCGGGTGTATTTCGAGCGCGGGGCGCGCGGGGAGGAGTTGATCCGGATCCAGCCGATCAACAACGCGTATGCGCCGATGGTGGTGGCGCGGGAGGAGGTTGCGGGGTTGTACGCGGGGGTGAGCGTGACGCGGGTGATCGGGGGGGGTTGAACAGGATTTCCTGGATCGGAGGAGGGTGGGGAATCGGGTTCGATGCGGTGATCGGTCGGAACCGGGGAGCGGGGGCGGTCGGATCGGGGGGTTGCGTCCAAACCCAATTGGGCGCTATGGTTGTGGCCCCGGAATGGCTGGGGATGCATGACGATCCGATCGGTCCGCGGCGAGCCCGGGCTGATTCCAGATGACACGGTTACGGAGCGCGATCCATGGCGAAGATGTTCTACACGCTCGACGAGGCGGCCGCGAAGCTCGGGATGAGCACGGACGAGGTGCAGGCGCTCGTGGAGAGCGGGCAGCTCCAGGAGTTCCGTGATCGCGACAACCTGATGTTCAAGGTGGACCAGGTGGATCTGCTGGCCGGCGATGACGACGAGGGGGACGACGAGATCACCCTCGCGGACACGGGCGGCGGGATCGAGCCGATCTCGCTTTCGTCGTCGGGTTCGGGAGGGGGTTCGATGGGGATCGGGCTCGAGTCTTCGGGCGAGGCGACGGGTGTTTCGATTTTCGATCCGGAGGAATCCGACGGGGTGGACGCGAACGCGGAGACGCTCGTGTCCGGGGGCGCGGGGATGCCGGCGATGGGGGGGTCGGGTTTCGGGATGGACGCGGGCGCGTCGGGGTCGGGGTTGTCGCAGCTCGCGTTCGAGCCCGACGACACGTCGCTCGGTGGGAACCTGCTCGATGACCTGGGCGGCGAGTCCCAGGTGAGCGCGTCGGCGCTGGGCGCGAGCGCGATCGGGGAGTCGGCGATGGGCGCGTCGACGCCGGGGGCGCTCTTCGAGGGCGCGGAGGAGACGCACAACGATTTCACGCCCTCGCCCGCGTCTGGCGGCGGGGGGGTGATGATGGGCGCCGCGATCGGCGAGCCCTACGACGGCCCGGCGTCGGGGTTGTTCGGGGGGATCGCGCTGGGCGCGTTCGTGGTGCTCCTGCTGGCGCTGGCGGTGATGATCCTCGGGATGAGCGGCGGGTCCGCGACGGTCATGGGGATGGTCGACCAGAACATCCTCTACGGCGTCATGGGCGGGGGGCTCGTGCTGATGCTCGTCATGGGCGGGCTCGGTTGGGTGATGCTCCGCAAGTCTTGAGCGATCCGGACACGACAAGACCCACGCGGACGCGCCTTTCGGGGCGCGTCCGTTTCATTTTGGGCCTTGATTTCAGTCGTCGTCGGTCTCGAGGCGCACGCGCGGCGCGTCGTATCGCCCCCCTTCGAGCCCGAGGCGCTCGGGGACGTCGGTGCGGATGTAGAGCGGGGCGCTCGGTTCGTCGGCGGTCTGGTCGCTCACGAGCACGAGTTCGAGGAGCCCGGGGATGCGCACGTGGAGGCACGCGCTGGTGCGCAGGACGCGGATGTCGTCGAAGCGGGTGCGCCAGCGCTCGGTCTCGGGGGTGCCGGGGGCGCTGGTGGTCGCGATCGCGAGGCGCTGGCGCGGGTCGATGCGCAGCGTGATCCGGGCGCGCGACGCGCCGGGGTCGGCGCCGATGGCGCCGGGGGTGACGCTCCAGCGGACCTCGATGGCGCGGATCCCTTCGGCGGGCGCGTCGGTGGTCATGGGGGTGGTCGCGGCGCGGGTCATGACGACGGGCCCTTCTTGGATCGGGGGCTCGCGTTGTGCGTGCGCGCGTGGCGCGGGGGTTTGGACCCGACGGGGGCTTTGGCGAGGAGTTTGGCGGCCGTCTTGAGCCCCGCGCCCGACGGGCCGGCGAACTTGTGGGCGATGGTGGTGATGAGCTCGAAGCCCTCGCGGACGTTGTCGAGTCGCTGCTGGAGATCGCGCGCCTCGCGTGTGTCGTCGGATTTCACCTCGGGCGCGAGCTGGGCGATCTCGTCGAGCGCGTCGAGCATGGGGTCGACCTCGCGCTTGATGCGCTCGCGCGCGATGGCGCGGAGCATGGACCAGACGTCGAGCTCGGCCTGGTAGTACTCCTTGCGGTCGGCGGGGAGGCGGACCTTCTCGATCACGCTCCAGTCGAGGAGCGCGCGGACGGACATAGAGACGTTCCCGCGCGAGACCCCGAGACGCTCCATGATCTGGTCGGTGCACATGGGCTGGCCGGTGATGTAGAGGAGCGCGTGGACCTCGGCCATGGTGCGCGAGATCCCCCAGACCGAGCCCATGCGACCCCACGACGCGACGAACTGGTCCTGCGCCTGGAGGAGCTTGGCGTGGTCGCGGGCGCTGGAGGCGGAGCGATCGGTCATGGCCCAATTGTCCGGGTCGGGCGGGTCGGTGTCCAGTGGATTTTCAGAGATTTTTGAAATGGGTGAAGGGAGGGGGCAACGGGCAACGGGCAATGGGCAATGGGCAATAGGCAATAGGCAATAGGCAATAGGCAATAGGAAGACATGAAAGGCAGGTACGCAGAGGGCGCAAAGGGGCGCAGAGGCGCAGAGAAGGCAGGAAAGCAGGGGGGAACGCGAAGATCGCGAAGGGGGGAAGGGGAGATATCAGGAGAGGAGACGGCGCGGGAAAGGCGGGAATCAGGGGTCGGTGGGCGCTTCGGGCTCGTCCGTCGTCGGCTCGTCCATGCGGGAATCCGGGCCGAGGTAGAGGTCGTCGAAGCGGACATGGGCCAGGGCGCGGGGCTCGTCGTCGGCGCGCCCGTCGTAGCGGACCTCGAAGAACACGCGCAGGTACTCGTAGTCGCTCGGGGTGAGCCCCCACTCGCGCTCGAACTGGAGCTGGATGTCGTACTCGAACTCGACCCACTCCCCGACCACGGGCTCCGGGGGGCAGCCCATGACGAACTTGCGGTTGAGCATCCGGAACGGGGGCCGCTCGATCCCCGCGAGGGGGATGGCGATCTGGTAGTTGGGGAGGTTGAAGCCCTTGGGGAGGGCTTTCGTGTTCCAGACGATCATGACGAGCTGGAGGTACTGGCTGGTGGTCCCGCGCTCCCACTGGTCGACCTTGTACGCGCCGGAGATGTAGCGGGGGAAGGTGGGCGCGGGGGTTTCCTGGACGACGCCGTGGATGATGCGCTGGGCGGGCTGGTCGGGGTCGTCGGAGTCGAGGTCGAGGAGTGAGGCGTGGTCGGAGTCGTACCCGCCCTCGACGACGGCGAAGGGCGCCCAGTTTTGGGTGCGCTCGGCGTAGTTGAACCAAGGGGATTCGGTGCCGTCCTCGAAGGATGGGTTCGCGAGGAGGTTGGAGTCGCGCGCGGAGAACTCGGGCTCGGTAGCGGGCTCGGGTGCGTGCTCGACGGCTTCGGGCGCATTCGTGGGTTCGGGCTCCGCGGCGCACGCGCCGAGGGTGAGGACCACGCTGAGGGTGAGGAGGTGGATCATCGGGTGCGCTCCGCGATGGCTCGTCCGACATAGTGGGGGGATGCGGGGTCGGTGTTGAAGGACCCGATGTCGGAGGTGATGGCTTCGCGTTGGTCCATGTCGGTGAGCTCGACCTTGTCCGGCCCGTGGATCTCGACGAGGAATCGGGCGTGCTGTTTCTCGGCGTCGGCGCGGAGCTTCTTGAGGTTGCGGGTGGACTTGTAGGTGATGCGCGCGTGGAGGGGGCTGACGCGGTATCGGTCGGGGTTCCAGGGTTTGCGCTCGTCGCGCGACAGCCAATCCTCGGACTCGACCCCGCGCCTGAGTTGGGAGGTGAGCTGGTGTGCGAGGGGTTCGTTGGCTTCGTCGCCGTTGGGGACGACGAAGGCGTCGGGTCGGACGGACGCGGGGGGGCGCGAAACGGCGTCCATCAGTTCGGCGCCCTGGGGGAAGAGCCCGTGGTCGTCGAGGAGGTTGGCGAGGACGACGTCGCCCATCGCGAATCCGACGGCCGGGGTCGGCGGGCCACCCATGAGTTCGATGAGGTTGTCGTAGCGCCCGCCGCCGGCGACGGCGCGCTCGCCGTCGGCCAGGAGTTCGAAGACCAATCCTGTGTAGTAAGCCAATCCACGAACAATTGAGTTGCTCTTTGCTGACCACCCCCTAAGAGCACGGTGATTCAATGTGTCTCGAAGTCTAGTAGCGTCTGCGTTCGCATCCGCCACACTTGGCTTGGAGTCTAGCTTCTGTTTAAACTCAAGTACTCTTTCCGCCAAATCAGGATTCGTTCGCATCGCTAGTGCAAAATCCTTAGGGGTATCTGTAGACCACAAAAAGCCAATCAAAAAATCGATAACAACGTCTTCAACCCCCCATTCATGCAGTTGAATTAATGCGGCCTTCGGATTTTTTGGTGCTCGATCTATCCAGTTGTACCATTTCTCCAGATCGATCTTCTGCACACCGCACTCAGCCAACACCGCCTCTGTCATGCGACGGTCGTTGTACGCGATCACAGGATTGCCTGTATCGAATCCAAAATCTCGAAGGACTGCAACTGATACTTCGATAATTTCAGCATCTGCATTCGTCCGTCCCACAGTTGTGTTGTCATCACCGATGATGTCGACATTCCACTGGAGGAACTCGCGGAGTCGCCCGCGTTGGGGGCGTTCGGCGCGGAAGTAGGGGCCGGCGGTGAACCATTTGCAGGGTTTGGGGAGTTGCTTGGCGTGGGCGGCGTACATGCGCGCCAGGGTGGGGGTGAACTCGGGGCGCATCGCGTAGGGGGCACGCCCGGTCTCGCGGACCTGCTCGATTTCCTTGTCGGATTTGCCCGAGTAGACCTGGAAGAGCTCGGAGAGGATCCCTTCGCCGGATTTGATCGAATAGAGGTCCGAGGATTCGAGGGTCGGGCCTTCGATTTCGTCGAAGCCGCAGCGGATGGCGGCGTCGCGCCAGGTCTGGGTGATGTATCGCCTCCGGAGGGCGTCCTCGGGGTAGAGGTCGCGCGTGCCCTTCGGGGGCTGGACGGATTTGACGGCTGCTGGCTTCTTCTCACCCATACGTGGTAGGGTAGGTCAACGGGGAGACACCCATGGACACCACAGGACGGCTCAAGCGGGGGGAGGACGCACGATGCGTGAGATGATCCGCGGGCTCGTCATCCTGTCGCTCCTGCTCGCGCTGGCGGCGTTCATCTACGTCATCGGGTTCGCGCCCCTGGACCCCGACCGATCCCCCAGGGCGGCGGCGCTGAGCGCGGGCCCGAACATCCCCCGCGCGATCACGTCGATCCGCGCGAAGATGGCGCAGGAGCAGTTCGAGAGCGCGGCCGGTCAGGCGGTGGATCTCGCGGAGAAGGTCCCCGACAGCCCGCAGGCGCGGCTGTACGCGCTGCTCACGCTCCACCTCGCGGGGCGCGACGCAGAAGCGATGGCGTACGGCGCGGACCTGGTGGAGATCACGGACGAGATGCTCGCGGAGGGGCAGACGCTGGGGACGACGGAGCTGTACCTGCGCGGGTGGGGGATGCGGATTTTGGGGATCGAGGAGGACGCGCGGGCCAGTTTCCGCGAGCTCGCGGCGCGGATCGAGTCGCTCCACGAGGGTCACCCGTCTCGCAACGGGTACAACCTGGCGTGCTACTGGGCGCTCGCGGGGGAGGAGGAGGCCGCGCTCGCGTGGTGGGCACGGACGGTGCACACGGGTCGGCTCAGCGAGCCCGACTACTGGCGGGTCGATCCGGACTTCGAGCCCCTCCACGACGACCCCCGTTTCTGGGCGCTGGCGCAGGCGCACCTCCAGAACCCGGAGGACGTATCGCAGCTCGTCCCGTACCGCGATGATGCCGGGGTGGAACCCCTCGGGGACACCGGCGGCGGAACGGATGCTGAGCCCGCGTCCGATGGGCCCTGAGGGCACCCGGGGGCGTTCGTGGCGCTAAACTCGGTGGCCGGCGGGTGTCGCCGGGCGAGGTTTCGGTGCGCGAAAGGGTCCGATGGGCACGATCACGATCAACGGGAAGGTCTGCGAGTTCCTCGCCGGCGAGAAGATCCTCGACGTCGCGAACCGGGTCGGGATCGAGATCCCCCAGTACTGCTACCACAAGGGGCTGAGCGTCCCGGCGCAGTGCCGGATCTGTCTGGCGCAGATCTCCGCGCCCAACCCGCGCAACGGCAACGCGCTCGAGCCCATGATGGGGGGCAAGCTGCTCCCGACGTGCTCGACCGAAGCGGCGGAGGGGATGGTCGTCACGACCGAGAGCGAGAAGGCGGTCGCGAACCAGAAGGCGGTGATGGAGTTCCTGCTCATCAACCACCCGATGGACTGCCCGATCTGCGACCAGGCGGGCGAATGCACGCTCCAGGACTACTCGTACCGCTACGGGCGCGGGCACTCGCGGTTCACGGATCAGAAGGTCAAGCAGCCCAAGAAGGACCTCGGGAAGAACATCTATATCTACTCGGACCGGTGCATCCTGTGCACGCGGTGCGTGCGCTTCGCGCAGGAGATCCCGGGGACGGGCGAGCTGATGATCGACGGTCGCGGGAACCAGTCGCAGATCGACGTGTTCCCGGGCGAGCCCCTCGACAACCCGCTGGCGAGCAACGTGATCGACCTGTGCCCGGTGGGGGCGCTGCTGGACAAGGACTTCCTGTTCACCCAGCGCGTGTGGTTCCTCAAGCGGACCCCCGGGATCGACCCGATCACGTCGAGCGGCGACAACATCTGGATCGAGCACAACAAGGGGACGGTCTACCGGTTCAAGCCGCGTGAGAACATGGACATCAACTCGTGGTGGATCACCGACGAGGTGCGCTACGGGTGGAAGTTCGTGCACTCGGAGGACCGTCTCCGCGCGCCGCTGCGGCGCGAGCACGGGGTGCTGGTGGAGTCCTCGTGGACCCGGGCGCTGAACCAGGCGATCAAGAGCATCAAGGACTCGAGCGCGACGGGCAAGTCGAACGCGCTGGTGGTGTCCCCGATGCTCACGACGGAGGAAGCGCTGGCGCTGGCGACGGCCCTGCGCGCCATCGACGGGTCGATCCGGGTGTACCTGGGCCCGGTCCCCGTGGACGGGACGGATCGGGAGTTCCCGAACCCGACGGCGCCCTCGGGCACGTTCGTCATGCGCGCCGAGAAGGCGCCCAACGCGCGCGGGGTCAAGCGCGCGCTCGAGGCGAGCGGCGCGTTCGCGGGGGACTTCAACGCGTTCCTGAGCGCGGCCCCCCAGCTGGGCGCGATCGTGCTCACGGGCAACTACCCGAGCGACTGGGCGACGGACACGATCGCGGACGCGATCTCCGACGCGGACATCGTCCTCATCGACACACTCTCCTCGCGCCTCGTCGAGATGGCGGACGTCGTGCTCCCGAGCTCGACCTTCGCGGAGAAGTCGGGGTCCTTCGAGAACGCCGACGGGATCGTCCAGCACTTCGACCAGGCGATCCCGAACCAGTTCATGTCCAAGAGCGAGGGGCAGATCGCCAACGACCTCACCGAGCTCGCGCAGGGCGGGATGCTCGACGAGCACCCCCCGGCGTTCGGCGCGATGATCGTCGACGACCAGCCCGGGCAGGTCGCGGAAGGGTCGGACTCGGTGAGTCTCCCGCGCGGCGAGCTCTACGACCCGGCGCGGGTCCGCGCGTCGATGACGGCGCTTTCGGACTACTTCTCGGGGCTCCGGGTCGCGCCCGAGTCGGCGAAGGTCGAGAGCGACATGCAGATGGTCGAGCTCTGAGCGTCCCCTTTCGACGCGCCGCGATCCTCCCTAGAATCGCGCATGGTGCTCTGGATCCTCGGCGGTGTCGGTCTCGCGGTCTTCCTCGGCGCGTTCACCATTGTCTGGTGGAAGCTCGGGGACATCTGGGCCGACGAGGAATACAAGAAGTTCGGGCACGGCGGCGGGTCGCCCAAGTCGGACACCACGCCGACGGTGATCTCGGACTTCGACTCGGGCGCTCCCGACACCAACCAACGCGACGCGGGATGACCCCGTGAGCGACCACGATCACGAACACTCATCCCCCCCCGCCCCCACAAGCCCCGTGCGCTACAAGCTCGTCGTCGCGTACGACGGGACGGACTTCGTCGGGTGGCAGAAGCAGGAGCCCCCGGACCCATCGGGGGAACTGGGCGCGGATGGTCAACCCAAGCGGGTGAAGCTCCGCACGGTGCAGGAGGTCCTCGAGCAAGCGGTGCGCGACGCGGTGCGCGAGCCGGTGCTCGTCACGGGCGCGTCGCGCACGGACTCGGGGGTGCACGCGCTGGGTCAGGTGGCGGCGTTCACGAGCGTTCCGGATCCGGACAAGGGAGCTGGGTGGCCGGCGGAGCGGGGGACGGCGACGCTGGTGCGCGCGATCAACGCGAAGCTGCCGCGGGACGTGCTCGTGCGGAGCGCGGAGGTGGTGCCGATCGGGTTCGAGCCGATCGGGGGCGCGGTCGAGAAGGAGTACACGTACACGATCGCGAGCGGGTCGGTGCGGCCGCTGTTCGGGCGGCGGTATGTGTTCCACACGTGGTACGACCTGGACGCGGACGCGATGGACGAAGCGGCGAAACTGCTCATCGGCGAGCACGACTTCGCGAGCTTCGCGCCCATCAATCATGGGCGCAAGACGACGGTGCGGACGATCACGGGGTGCTCGGTGGA
This sequence comes from uncultured Phycisphaerales bacterium, assembly GCA_965652365.1. Classification (GTDB taxonomy): domain Bacteria; phylum Planctomycetota; class Phycisphaerae; order Phycisphaerales; family UBA1924; genus UBA1924. Next base: position 13,614 of record CBFGUD010000024.1, on the reverse strand, counting down.
GCGGGTGGGGGGAGGCGCTGGAGTCACAGGCGGGACGCCTGTGCCACGATGGGATGAAGAGGTCGGGGGGTGCGAGACGCTGCGGATCCGGGTGTCGGGGTCGGGGTTTTTGTACAACATGGTGCGGATCCTGAGCGGGACGCTGATGGAGGTAGGACGGGGGAAGATCGAACCGGGTGATATTCCGGGGATCATCGCGGCGGCGGATCGGACGGCGAATGGTGGGCCGACGCTTCCGCCGCAGGGGCTGCGGCTGGAGTGGATCCGGTATGGGTGAGCAGAAACGAAAGCACAATCGCCGAGCCCGGGGGTGGCGTTGGTGGAAGATTGGAGTGCTCGGGTTCACCGCCGTGCTTGTCGTTGTGTTTGTGCTTTCGATCTGGGTCCCGATCGGAGTCAAGGCGTGGACGACCGATCCGATGTCATCGACGATTGTCGTGACTGAATATGCGATCCGGATGGAAGACGCGAGTCTCCGACTTGAGCGGTCCTGGATGGAGTATGAGCCGTGGTTTCCCGCGATCAATCAGGGTCGATCGGCGCACGGGATCCGACCAGAGATGATGAAATCGTACTCCTGGCAGCCGCGGTCATATCAGTCTGTGTGGAGCCCGCCGTCGACGTGGCGCATGACGTTGGGGGCAAGGATCGCGAATAGTTCACAAGCAGCCGGGCACGGTGAGAAAGTGATCGCGTACGTCCCGATCGTCTATCTCGTGATCGTGTTGTCGCTCTGGTCGGGTTGGATACTGGTGCGCACGAAACGGCGGTTCCCCGCGGGGTCGTGTACGCGCTGTGGGTATGCGATAGAGGGGATCGATGGGTCGGTGTGTCCGGAGTGCGGGGCGGGGTCCGATGGGTAAGCGGCGGCGGACACGAGGGTGGTGGTTGGTGCGGGCGCTGCACGGCGCGACGGTTGTTGTGCTCGTGGGGGCGCTCGTGTCGTGCTGGGTGACGTTCGGGTATGACTACCGGAAGGACTCGGCGCCCAAGGGGGGCGTGAACGGGCGGACGGTGACGTTCCAGGTGACGTTCAACGCGGCGCGAGTCGATGCGCTCTACGGGGTGCAGCCCAACGCGGACCCGGCGCGTCTGCGGTCGGCGTTGATCTGGATGCCCAGGGCGCGGAACCCCGCGTTTCTGACGTTTCTGCGGACGCAGGTGGTTGAGCCGCCGCGGTATATCAGCCACGGGCAGCGGGGGGTGTACCATTTCCGTCAGATCAACGGGCCGATGTCCTATCCGGCGCTGGCGCTGGTGATCGCGAGCGCGTCGGTGTTCGTGGTCGGGCGCCGACGGCGCGCGCGGCTCGTGGGGCGGTGCGCGGGGTGTGGGTACGGGCTTGAAGGCTTGCGTTCAGGGACGTGCCCGGAGTGCGGGGAGGGGATCGGCGATGCGTGAGATCGTGGCCTCCACCGAGCGCCTGGACCTGTGCGCGCCGTCGCTCGACGACGTCGGGCCGCTCGCGGCGATGTGGTCGGACCCGGAGACGATGCAGTACATCGGCGCGGGGGACACGTGGGACGAGGGCAAGGTCCGCGCCCGGATCGAACGCGCGATGGACACCTACGCGCGGACACGGTGCGCGTTCTACACGGTGGTGGAACGCGCGACGGGTGCTGTCATCGGGCAGGGCGGGCTCGTCCCCATCACCTTCAACGGCGACGAGATCGAGCTGGGGTATCGGCTCGGGCGCGCGCACTGGGGAAAGGGCTACGCGACGGAGATCGCGCGCGCCAGCGCGGCGCACGGGTTCGGGGCGCTCGGATTCGATCGGTTGGTCGCGGTGACGTATCCGGAGAACGCGGGGTCCCGGCGGGTGCTGACCAAAGCGGGGTTCGTGGAGGTGGGGGAGACGGACCTGTACTACGGGGTGCGGTGTGTGTTGTACGAGCTGGTGCGGGGTTCGATGGAATGAAGGGGGGACGCAACCGTTCCTGCTGTGCCCGTCGGGTCAATGCAGGGCACCCATCGTCGACTGAATAGACTCGCCCGATGGCCCGGACGATCCTGCACATCTCGACGCGGTTGATCCTGGGGGGGTCCCAGGAGAACACGGTGTTGTCGTGCGAAGGGCAGACGCGGCTCGGACACGAGGTCCATCTCGCGTTCGGCCCGATCTATGGGCCCGAGGGGTCGCTGCTCGAGCGGGCGCAGTCGTTCCGGACGGAGGATGGCAGGGGGATCGGGTGCCACGAGCTGCCGAACCTGGTGCGTGAGATCCATCCGGTGAAGGACCACTTCTGTTTCCATCGGGATCTGAAGCGGTTGATGGACGAGGTGAGGCCCGACATCGTGCACACCCACTCGTCGAAGGCGGGGATCCTCGGTCGATGGGCCGCGTGGACAGCGATGATGCGGCTCGGCAAGCCCATCGGGGTGGTGCACACGGTGCACGGGCCGCCGTTCATGCCGGTGGAGGGATCGGCGGCGGCGCGGACGAAGACGCGGGTGAAGAACCATGTGTACACGCTCGCGGAACGGTTCGCGGCCAAACGTTGCCACACGATCGTGTCGGTCGCGGACGCGATGACCGAGCAGTTCCTCGCGCGCGGGATCGGGAAGCCCGAGCAGTACATCACCGTGCGCTCGGGGATGGAGACGGAGCGATTTCTCGAAGCCGCACCGGGTGAGGACCGCGCGTCGATGCGCGCCGAGCTCGGGTTCGGGGACGGGGACTTCGTCATCGGGACCGTGGCGCGACTCGCGCAGCACAAGGGGCACGACGACATCCTGGACGCGCTCGGCGAGGACCTGCGCGCGAACCCCGACCGGAAGCTCCTCTGGGTCGGGGACGGGTGGTGGACGGATCGGCTCATGGCGCGGGTCCGCGCGATGGGATTGGAGTCTCAGGTCGTGCACACCGGGCTCGTGCCCCAGCACCGGGTGGGCGCGATGATGCGCGCGATGGATCTGCTGGTCCATCCGAGTTACCGCGAGGGTCTGCCCCGCACCGTCCCCCAGGCGCTCCTGTGCGGGGTCCCCGTCTGCGCCTCGGACACCGACGGCACCCCCGAGGTCATCACGGACACGCGGATCGATCCCGACGAGGGGACCGGGTGCCTGTTCCCCGTGGGGGACACGGCGGCGCTGGGCGCGTCGGTGCGTTGGATGATCGAGCACGCGGACCAGCGCCGCGCCAGCGCCGCGCGCGGGCGGTCGCGGTGCGCCGCGTGGTTCTCCGCGTCGACGATGGTGGATGCGCTCGAAGCGGTGTACGCCGAGACGCTGGAGCGCGCCCGGTGCTGAGCCGACCGGGGCCGCAAAAAATGAAACGCCCCCGGCGCTCCAGGGGCGTTTCACACATCTCTCGGAGCGTTTGCTCCCACCCCGGCGAAGCGCCGGGGTCCTACCCAACCCAAAGAGACCACAGAACCGGGATCCCGGCCAGCGGATCGGACGGATTTTCGGACCCCGCGAACATCGTCCGAGAACATATTGTTCTAAATCGTGGCTCGATAGGGAGTTGCGCGGCGGGCCGAATCAGGCGGCCTGCGCGGAATCCGGGCGGTCCAGCGCCTGGATCATGAGCCGGGCGATGTCCCGGAGGGTCAGGATCCCGATGCAGCGGCGTTTCGCGTCGAGCACGGGGAGGCACGAGACCTTGTGGTCGAGCATGATCCGGGCCGCGTCGCGCAGGGTTGTCCGTGGGCGGACCGCGACGAGCTGTCGGGTCATGATCTGGTGCGCGCGGGCGTTGAGCGTCGCCGTGTCCGCGGAGCGCTCCGTCAGTTTCCCGACGAACGGCGAGAGGTGCTTGAGCAGGTCCCGGTCCGAGATCACACCCACGCACTCGCCCGCCTCGTTCTCGACGAGCAGGTGGTGGTACTTCCCCCGCTCGAAAATCGCCCGGATATCACGCACGGAGCAATCCATCGTGACCACATCGACCGGCTGCGTCATCACGTGCTCAACGGTGATCGTGTGCATGAGCCCTCCATCGACCCGAGCCGGGCCCGGGTACACTCGATCTATGGGAGTTCTCGGATCCGAGGATGAAGGTGCCCCGTCTGGGCCGGCTGCGTTGTGGGCGCCGTGGCGTCTGGCGTATATCGAGTCGCTCGGTGCCGGCTCCCCCCCGGATCTTGAGTCCGAGAATCCCGCGCCTCCCTCCCCCATGGCCCCGACCCCCCGCGCCGAGTCCGGGTCCTTCCTCCTCGACTACTGGCGCACCCCCGAGCGCGACGAGAGCAACCACGTCATCGAACGCACCGAGCACGGGATGATCCTGCTCAATCGGTACCCGTACGCGAACGGGCATCTGCTCGTGGCGCTCGGTGACGCGCGCCCGTCGCTCCACGACTACGACCCCGCGCAGCGCGCGCATCTCTGGTCGCTCGTGGACCGCGCGGTCGAGCTCGCGCACAAGGCGCTCGAGCCCCAGGGCATGAACATCGGGATCAACATGGGACGCGCCGCGGGCGCGGGGGTGCCGAGCCATCTGCACGTGCACGTGATCCCGCGGTGGGGCGGCGACACGAACTTCATCACGAGCGTGGGGGGGATCCGGGTGATCCCGTCGGCGCTCGAGGCGATGTACGAGCGGTACGTGCGCGCCCGCGGATGATCGCACCAGAGCGGGCGGGCCCGCCGGGGTGCCGGGTAGAATACCCCAAGATCGGCACGGGTCCCCATCGCCCGGCGGGGATCGATCATCACGACAGAGAACGCAATCGACCGAGGACATGAGATGCGCCGAAGCAACACGACACCGCTCAACGTCATCCCCATCCTGACGGCCCTGGCCGTCCTCGCCGCGCCCGCGCACAGCGCCGGGCCGTGGGACAAGTTCAAGAAGAAGGTGCACGAGGTCAAGGAGGTCAAGGACGCCCTCGACACGATCACCGATTCGGAGTCGGAGGAGGAGAGCGAGAAGGGGAGCGGGTCGTCGGAGACCTCGGGGGAGAGCACGGAATCCGGGAGCGTCGCGACGGGCACCGGCGCGATCAGCACCGTCGTCATCGGGTCGCTGGCGGGGATCGAGAAACCCGCGTTGGGCGCGTCGTCCTACCCGTCGAAGGACCACCTGTTCAACGCGCAGGGCACCAAGCTCATGCGCCTCGTCGCGCAGGGCAGCCGGGTCCGGGTGGTGTGCGACGGGGTCGAGTCCGACCCGTACTCGAGCGTGCAGGGCATGTGCTTCAGCCCCGACGGGTCCTCCTGGGGCTACGTCGGGCTCACGTCGAGCAAGGCGCACGTCGTCGTCAACGGGGAGGTCCGCCTCGAGATCGATCTGGACACGCAGACCCTCGCGAGGATCCCCGACGACACGCTCTACACCTCGAGCAAGCAGGCGACGCAGATGCAGACGAAGCAGAACCTCAACGCGAGGTGGATCCTGTTCTCGAACGACGGATCGCGTTTCTCGTGCATCACCGCCGCGCCCTCGGAGCACCACGCGAACATGTCCGTGGGCGGGCTCAAGGCCCACGCCTCGGGCCCGTACACGGTCGTGCTCGATGGTGAACCGATCGCGGAGGTGTCGGGCGTCGGGATGATGCACTTCACGCCCTCGGGCCGCCACATCTTCACGTCGGGCGGGAGCTACGCGAAATCGAACTCCTCCCGGGCGGTGTACATCGACGGGGTCCCGGGCCCGGAGATCAAGGAAGCATCGATCCTCGGGCTCGGGGTCGATGCCTCGGGGGAGAAGCTCGTGTACACGACCCGCCACACATCGTCCGCCTCCCCGACGAGCGCGCAGCTCTACATCGACAACGTCCCGATGGTCGATCCCGCCCGGCTCCCCGAGGGCGCCACCATCCACGACGTCAGCGCCGACGACACACTCACCACCGTCGCGGTCGTGGTCGAGCTCCCGGGCGACGACGCGTCGCAATCGAGCTACGCGAAGACCTACGGCCTGGTCGTCAACGGCGAGCTCGTGGGCAAACTCCTCCGACCCGACTCGTACATCCTCGGGCACGACGGGAACTACGTCCTCCACGACCCGGACCGTTTCGTCGTCGTCAACGGGGACAAGCAGCTCGACTACAAGGAACTCCAGGCCGCGGGCTTCTCCAGGGATTCGAGCGCGTACCGCTTCGCCGTCAGCACGCAGCTCGGGACGTTCATCGCCGACGAGAAGCAGAACGAGACCGGCCCGATCAAGGGCGAGGTGAGCGAGATCCGTTTCTCCCCCGACGCCAAGCACGTCGCGATGCGGACCTACGACGGGCTCGTGATCGACGGGCAGGAGGTCGTCCCCTCCAACATCATCAAGCACACCAAGGGCATCCCGATCGACCCGGATTGGACGACGATCACCCTCCGCCACCAGCAGAGCGTGAGCGACTCGGTCCATCAGGCCGCCGGGCGCGTCGGGCTCGGGATCCAGACGCTCAAGTCCAGCCAGTTCAACGTCGCGCACTCCGCCGACGGGCGCCACACCGCGGTGCTGCGTCAGAACCACAACTACCAGACCAAGGAGCGCCACTACGAGCTCTACGTCAACGACCAGCTCGTGGGCGGGCGCTTCGATCAGGTCGGGTACACCCACTTCGACGACTCGGGCACGCTCCGCTTCGTCGCGTCCCAGGGCGACACGATTATGAGCTGCGCCTACACGCCGTGAGGCTCCTCAGCGCTGACGCATCGCGCCGGCGAGGAGGAAGGCGAGTTCGAGCGACTGCTGGTAGTTGAGGCGCGGGTCGCAGAGCGTCGCGTAGTTGCGCGTCAGGTCCTCTTCCGTGATCCCGGCCGCCCCGCCCACGCACTCGGTGACGTCCTCGCCCGTGAGCTCGAAATGCACACCCCCGAGGATCGTCCCGGCCTCCTTGTGCGCGTCGACGACCTGCTCGAGCTCCGACAAAATGTCGTCGAAGTTCCGGGTCTTGATCCCCGAGCGCGCCTTGATCCCGTTGCCGTGCATGGGGTCGGACATCCACAGCACGCGGCGCCCCTCGGACTTCACGCGCCCGAGCAGCGCCGGGAGATTCGCGCCCACGTTGTGCACGCCCATCCGGGTGATGAGGACGATCTTCCCCGCTTCGTTGGTCGGGTTGAGCGCGTCGAGGAGCCCGATGAGCTCGTCGGCGTCGATGGGCGGGCCGATCTTGACCCCGACGGGGTTCTGGATCCCCTTGAAGAACTCCACGTGCGGCCCATCGAGCTGGCGGTTCCGCTGCCCGATCCACGGGAGGTGCGTCGTCAGGTCGTAGTACCCCTCGCGCCGCGGGACGGTCCGGGTCTGGGCCTCCTCGTAGTGGAGGTTGAGCCCCTCATGGGAGGTATAGAAGTCCACGCGCGTGGATTCGTGGACCTTCTGCTCCCCGAGGTTCTCCATGAACGACAACCCGTCGGCGAGGGTGCGGGACATCATCTCGTACTGGGCGCGTCGCGCGTCGGAGAGGTCCGCGTTGTGGAAGAAGGAGAGGTCCCAGTACTCGGGGTGGTGGAGATCGGCGAACCCGCCGTCGAGGAGGGAGCGGATGAAGTTGAGCGTCATCGACGCGTGCTTGTACCCCTCGACCATGAGGTTCGGGTCGGGCGCGCGGTGCTGGGGAGTGAAGGGGGCGCGGTTGACCAGGTCGCCGAAGTAGCTCGGGAGCTCGCACGCGGCGCCCTCGTACTCCCCGGGCTCGGTGGGGGACGAGCGGGGCTTGGCGTACTGACCCGCGAAGCGTCCGACGCGCGTCACGGGGGTGCGGAGCCCGTGGATGAGCACGAGCGACATCTGGAGGAGGATCTTGAGCTTGTTCGCGATGGGCGCGGGCTGGCACTCGTCGAGGGTCTCGGCGCAGTCCCCGCCCTGGAGGATGAAGCGCTCCCCGCGCTGGGCCTGGGCGATCTGGGCTTTGAGGCGCTCGATCTCCCACGAGGTCACGAGGGGGGGGAGCTCGGCGAGGCGGGTGCGCGCGGATTCGAGGGCCGCGTGGTCCGCGTAGATGAACGGCGCATCGAACGCGACGGTGCGCCACGACCCGGGGGTCCACCCGCCGTGCAACGTCCGAGATGTCGTGTCCGTGTCGCTCATGGAACCCCAAGCGTAGGAAGGAATCGGTCCTCCACACAATCGGGTGCTCGCAAACGCGTCTTGACGCTAGAGTTGGGCTATGACCCAGACACCCCGGACCGTGCCGCTCGAGATCGTCGATGAGCGTCGGCGAGCCCCGCTGATGGGTCAGACGCGCATGGGGCGCTGGCGCACGGGGGTTCTGATCGGTGTCCACGTCCTCATGGCGATCCACATCGTCCAGTGGATCATCGTCGGGATGACCGTCTCCCCCGTCGAGCCCTCCGAGTCCATGGAGACCCTCGAGGTCGGGGTCGTCAACGCGGGCGCGATCATGTTCGCCGTCGCGCTCCTCTCCACCGTCCTCTTCGGGCGCTTCTTCTGCGGGTGGCTCTGCCACATGGTCGCGCTCCAGGACCTGTGCGCCGTGTGGATGTCCCGGGTCGGGGTGCGCCCCAAACCCTTCCGATCGCGCCTCCTCCTCTTCTTCCCCCTCGTCCTCGCGCTCTACATGTTCGTCTGGCCCACCTTCAAACGCCTCGCGCTCCGCCCCCTCCTCGAAGCCAACAACATCGCCTGGCCCGCCTGGCTCAAGCCCGTCAACGACTCCATCGTCTTCCGCTCCGAGCTCGTCGTCGAGGACTTCTGGGCCACCTTCCCCGACTGGTACATCGCGATCCCCTTCCTCCTCATCTGCGGGTGCGCGACCGTCTACTTCCTGGGCGCCAAGGCCTTCTGCAGCTACGGGTGCCCCTACGGCGGGTTCTTCGCGCCCCTCGACCGCCTCTCCCCCACCCGCATCATCGTCAACGACTCGTGCGAGGGCTGCGCCCACTGCACCAGCGCCTGCACCTCCAACGTCCGCGTCCACGAGGAGGTCGCGAACTTCGGCATGGTCATCGACCAGGGATGCATGAAAACCCTCGACTGCGTCTCCGCGTGCCCCAACGACGCGCTCCGCGTCGGGATCGCCAAACCCGCGGCCTTCGCCAAACCACGCGACTCCGAGGGCGCGAAATCCGCGAAGATCAAGGCCAAGCGCCGCTCCGACCTCACCCTCGGGGAGGAGATCGGCGCCGCCATCCTGTTCCTGTGGCTCTTCTACGCGACGCGCGGGTTCCTCGACCAGGTCCCCATGCTCCTCGCCGGGGGGCTCGCGGCCGTCGGGACCATGCTCTGCGTCAGCGCCTGGTGGCTCATCCGGAGGAAAGACGTGCGGATCCACTCGTTCAAACTCAAGTCCAAGGGACGCGTCAAGCCCTGGGGGTACGCGCTCGTCCTCTCCGTGTTCGCGCTCGTCGCGACGGGCGCGTGGTCCACCAACGCCAAGGTGGGGCGTTGGATGGGGGACACCGCGTTCGCGTCGATGGAGGTCCCCCCGGACACGCTCCTCCGCCCGGACTTCATCGCGAGCCCCGAGCTCGAGCGCCGCGCCCGCGACGCCGTCGAACACTACGAGGGCGTCGATTCCTTCGATCGCGGGGGGGTGGGATGGTCGCTCAACGCGGAGCAGCGGATCCGGCTCGCGTATTTCTACACCGTGCTCGGGGAGCGCCAGAAGGCCGCCGACGAGCTGGGCTTCGTCATCCGCCACGCGAACCCCACCTCGGACCTCGTCATCCGTCGCGGGAAGATCATGATGAGCGTCACGGGCAGCGCCGATTCGCTCATGGAGAACAACACCCTCGCGCTCGACGCGCACCCGCACCTGCACCTGATCCGCGCCGAGCTCGCCAAGGGCTACGCGAGCCGGGGCGACAAGGAACGCGCCGAAACCCTCTGGTCGGCCGAGCCCGAGGACGACCTCTTCGGGTGGAAGCTCGCCCAGGCGTCCTACGCGGGGTTCGTGGGCGAGCCCAACCGCGCCGCGCGCCTCCTGACCGAAGCGGGTGAGCTGATCGACGAGTCCGAGCACGACGCGCCCGCCTTGCACACCCAGATCGCGTACGCCGCCTACGGGATCGGGCAGCGCGAACTCGTCGAGCGCCACGCGTCCCTCATCGCCGACCACCCCGACGCGAACATCAACCACTGGCTGGGCGCCGCGGAGTTCGCGGTCTGGAGACAGGAGCGCGAGCTCGCGATCGTGCGCCTCGAGCACGCCCTGACCATGGACGGCGCGGACCGCCCCGCGTCGCGCCGTCGCGCCGCCGCCATCCTCGCGGACTCGGACCAGGCGGACCGCGCCTACGAGCTCCTCAAACTCGCCGCCGACGATCTCGAAAGCCCCTTCGACACACAGGGCATCCTCTTGCTCATGGTCCGGATCGGGCTCAACTACCAGCACACCGAGTGCTTCGAGGACGGGCTCGCGCGATACGAGCGCCTCGTGCTGGACCACCCCCGGTACCCCGTGATCGCCGTCGACTACGCGACCCTGCTCATCCAGCTCGGTCGCAACGACGAGGCCCTGGAGACCATGATCCAGGCCGCCCAGGCGGACGAGCGCAACGCGTTCATCGCGTCGCGCGTCGCGGACATCTACGCCGCCCTGGGGGACGCGGAGCAGAACCAGCGCTGGGTGGATGAAGCGGAGCGTCGCGCCGCGCTCGGGACCGATCCCGACGGCGCGCCCTGAAGCGCACCATCCGAGAATCGCGCGGATCCTGCGCACAATGTGCCCAATTCGCACCCACGCGCACGATGTGCGTGTTTTTTCGCCCCCGTATTGATACCCGGACCATGAAGTGCCGAAACACGAGCCGCACGCCCCGCGTGGGGCGCGCGCGAGCGCACGGAAGCGCTCAACCAAGCACGCCGGGTCAAGCAACGACTCCGGCACACGACACACACCCCGGGCTCACCCGGGGACCACGGAGCAACGTCATGCCGACCCGTACCACGACCCACAAGAAGAACACCACCACCAAACGGACCGCTCGGAAATCGCCCACCAAAAAAGCGAACACCCGCAAGCCCGCCGCCCGCAAGAGCGCCCCCAAGAAGACCCTCGCCAAGAAGAGCCCGGCCAAGAGGACCACCGCCAAGCGGACCCCGGCCAAGAAGTCGGCGACCAAGACGACCGCCAAGAGGACCACCGCCAAGAAGTCGGCGCCCAAGAAGACGGCCACCAAGTCCACCGCCAAGCGCACCACCGCCAAGAAGTCCCCGGCCCGCAAGCCCGCCGCCAAGCGCACCAGCGTCAAGCGCGCTGCCGCGACCAAGCCCGCGCCCAAGAAGGCCACCCGCACCACCGCGAAGAAGAACACCGCCCGCAAGCCCGCCGCGAAGAAATCCACCAAGCGCGTCGCCAAGCGGACCACCGCCAAGCGCACCACCGCGAAGAAGCCCGTCGCACGCAAGAACGCGACCCGCAAGCCCGCCGCCAAGAAGAACGTCAAGCGCACCACCGCCAAGAAGAGCACGGCCCGCAAGCCCGTCGCCAAGAAGTCGGTGAATCGCACCGGCGCCAAGCGTTCGACGGCCAAGAAGCCCGTCGCGCGTAAGAGCGTGGCCCGCAAGACCACCACCCGCAAGTCGGTCAACAAGAACACCTCGCGCCGCGTCTCGAGCAGCGCCGTCGCCGGTCGCATCGGCAACACCAACACCACGCGCCGCGCGTCCTCGCGCCGCCGCGCCGCGTAACACGCGCTCAATCAGCGTCTGAACCGCACGAGGACGCGCCCCCACCGGGCGCGTCCTTCGTTTTTGGATCCCCCCCGTTCCGGTCCTCATCCGCGCCGTCGTCCGCGCCCCCCACGCGCCGGATCTGAGCGTAGTCCTCCCCCTCCACGAAACGCCCGCTGATCTCCAGGAACCGCGTCTCGAAGCACCGATCGCAGTTCCCCAGGCACCCCTTGCAGTCGTACCCGCGCGCGATGAGCCCGTCGCGCTCCGCCAGCGAGCGCGGGTTGTTCACGCAGAACCGGATCCGGATGGGACGCTCATCGCTCACAACGGAGCGTAGCGCCGAGCGCCCAAAGCCGGGAGCCGCATGATCGATCGCCCCACCCATCGGTCGGCGGCCCCGCGCCCGTGTTGATGCGCTCCCCGAGGCGCGCGTCGGCGCAAACGCCCCGGATTGTCCCGGGAGAGACGCTCACCGCGTGGTGGACACGGCCGCGGCGTTCGGACTCGAGCTTTCGTCGATTCGTTGTTCCACGCCGCGATCTCGTTGTCGTCGAACGCGATGCTCGTGAAGCCCCGACCCCCGATCCGGAGGGGTCTCGTCCGCGTGCAACCGCCGCCCCGCGCAGAAAGACCCGCGCGGGGACGGGGTCCTCGCGCGGGCGCGATGTGTCCGGGTTGTGTGCAGGATCACTCGTCCGTCGCGGGCACCGTCGCGAACGCGTCGTTCATCGCGTTCTTGAGGGCCGCGAACCGCTCGGCGTCGAGCCCGTCGGCCATCGATTCGTGGCGGGCCGTCAGGACACCGAGCTCCATCGCCGCTTCGCACATCGCGGCGCTGGCGCGCTCCTCCCCCGCGTACGCGCCGAGCACCGAGCCCAGCTTCCACGCGTCGCGCTCGCGTCCGCTCTGGAGCAGGGCCGCGTGGGTGAGCGCCATCGTCCGCGCCATCTCGCCCGCGTGCATCTCGAGGAACGAATCATCCGCGATCCCGTCGTCGACGATCGATCGCGCGAAGCGCTCCGCGTCCGCGAGCTCGTCCTCGAGCTCCGACACGTCCTTCACGGTCCGCGCGAGCGCGCCCCAGGAGCCGTGGTCGATGAGCATCGGGCGGATCCGCGCGCCGTACCGCTCGAGCGCCTGGGCGACGCGCCCGGAGCGCTCGTACCCGTTCGCCCACGCGACGACCTCGTCCTCGTATCCGATACTCGGCGCCAGGTCCATCCACAGCGCGATCCCCAGGTGACCGAACGCGCCCTTGTCCCAGGTGCGCTTGGCGGTGCGCGAGGTCCGCGCCACGATCGCTTCCGCGGCGCTGTCCATGCCCGCCGCCCGCGCGACGCGCATCACGGACTGGTTGTACATCAGGTCCATCTGCGCGATCTCGCAGCGACCGAAGCTCGTGTTGTACGGGCCATCGACGAGCGCGTGCAGGTTGAGCATCAGCAGGCACGCGTGCTCCGCGCCCGAGCGGAGATCCCCGTCCTTGAGCTCCGCGACCATGTCCTCGTAGAGCACCCGCGACTGGTCCGCGCTGTACGTCGGGGGCGCGGTCGGATCGAGCGCGATCGACACGAACGACTCGAGGTTGATCGATTCGGCGCACCCGGTCCGCGCGTGCACCGGGTACCCCCCCCGGAACGCGATGAACGCGGGCGCCTCCGTGATCGCGCACTTCTCCATCACCTCGTCCCGGTCCACGCCGCGCACGTAGAACACGCGCACGTCGTCGTCGAGCTCCTCGCCCGCGGGCTTCCAGGTCTTGAACACCTCGCTCGCCTCGTCCTCGTCGTCGGGGAGGCACACGATGAAGAACACGTCGCTCGGGTCCTCTTCGTTCGCCTCCACCGCGTCGTCGATCATCATCATCACGACCGAGCGCACGTCCTCCGCGGGCTCGGGGGACCCGTGGGCGCCGGTCGTGAGCCCGGCGAGTCCGAGAATAATCGCGCCGGTGAGGGCTCTTGTGCGTGTCATGGTCGTGCGCATCGGTCGCTCCTTGCAAGTGCTGATGCACCCGACATCGGGCGATCGGGCGGGCGGATCGAGCGGGATCGGGGAGGTCTCGAGAGACTTCACCCTCCGCGCCGCCC
>CBFGUD010000023.1:0-33627 GCA_965652365.1 uncultured Phycisphaerales bacterium | reverse complement strand
CCGCCCCACCCGCCCCCCGATCACGCGCTTGAACGGGCACCCGGGTGGCGTTGAAACGCACGATCGGGGGTTCCATACACCCCACCGAATCTGGGATATCAGAAAAGAATAAAATCTGGATCGCTATATCCGTTTTGAAGCCCTAAACTTATATCGACGAGGGACGGGGATTCGGGCGGGCGTCAAGGCATGCACGGATGCATGGGTCGTTGACTCGGGTTTGATCATGAGCGATCAGCAGATCCATACCGAATCGGATACGAGCAGCGCCGTCACGTCGCTCGCGCTCTTCGATTCACAGATGCGCTACGTCGCCGTGAGCGAGCGCTGGATGAAGGACTACGGCCACGAGCAAGCCAGCATCATCGGACGACAGCTCTACGACGTCTTCCCCGAGATCACCCAGCGATGGAAGGAGATCCACGATCGGGCGCTCCGCGGCGAATCCTCGACGTCCGACAAGGAACTCATCGTCTCCGAGAACGGAACCCAGCGCTGGGAACGCTGGAGCGCCATGCCCTGGTACGGGCCGACGGGCGCGATCGGGGGCGTCCTCGTCTGCTCCGAGGACATCACCGCGAAGAAGATCGCGGAGGACGCGGTCCGCCTGAGCGAGCGACGTTTCCGCGCGTTCACGCTCGCGGCGTTCGATGTCGTGTATTGCATGAGCCCGGACTGGACGCACATGAAGTTCCTCAACGGGAGGGACTTCGTCGCGAGCACGAACGGGCGGAGCGAGGACTGGTTGCTCCGCTACATCCCCAAGGAGGACCGCGAGCTCGTGACCGAGTCGATCGACGCCGCGATCCGGGACAAAAAACTCGCCGATCTCGAGCACCGGGTCATCCAGGCCGACGGCACGATCGGGTGGGCACACTCGCGCGCGATCCCCATCCTCGACACCCACGGGATGATCGTGGAATGGATCGGCGCGGCGCGCGACATCACGGTCCGACGGGATTCGGTCTCCTCGCTCCAGGAACGCGAGGAGCACCTCCGCGCGATCCTGAGCACCGTGGGCGACACCATCCTCACCACCGATGCGCACGGGATCATCACGAGCGTCAACCTCGCAATCGAGGCGATGTTCGGGCACATGCAATCCGACCTTCTCGGGCGCAGCATCAAGGACCTCATCTCGGAGTCCGATTCCGATGCCTTCGCGGAACTCCTCTCTCGCTACACCCGGACGGGCGAATCCCCATCGCTCGATCGGCACCTCCGCGTGGCGGGCAAGCGCCGCGACGGCGCCGAGTTCCCGATGGATCTCGTCGTGACGGAGATCGACCACCAGAAGAGTTTCGTGGTCGTGATACGCGACATGAGCGAGCAGCGCCGATCGGAGGAGCGGGTCCGGATCGCGGAGCGCATGAGCTCGATCGGGACGCTCGCCGCGGGTCTCGGGCACGACATGAACAACGCGCTCTTCCCGGTCCGCGCGCGCCTGGATATTCTCGATCGCGCGGACCTGTACCCCGCGATGAAGGACCAGCTGCTCGAGATCAGAAAGTCCATGTCCTATCTCCAGGACCTCTCCAACGCGCTCCACATGCTCGCGCTCAATCCCGATTCGCCCGAACCCGAATCCGGCTCGATCGATCTGCGTGAATGGTGGAAGCACACGCGCACCCTGCTCCTCCACGCCATCGATCAATCCATCGACTTCTCCGAAGCGATCGAGCCCGACCTCCCCAGGATCCCCCTCCCCCCGCACAGACTGACCCAGTCGATCCTGAACCTGTTCGTCAACGCAAACAAGGCGCTCGAGGGGGTGCGCGATCCCCGGATCGAGTTCTGGGCGCAGCGGGGACCCGATTCGAGCGTGCGCATCGGTGTGTCCGACAACGGGTGCGGGATGGAGCCCCGGGTCAGGCAGCGCGCGCTCGAACCCTTCTACACGACCAAGACCAGGGGGATGGGCACCGGGCTCGGGCTCTCGCTCGTGCACGCGGTCGCGACGTCGGTCGCGGGCCTGGTCGAGATCGATTCCGAACCCGGTATCGGAACCACGATCGTGATGCAGATCCCGAGCGCCGCCCGGGACGATACCGGACGCCCCGGGCCGGAACGATTCCGCGTGCTCATGAGCGTGGAAGACCCACGCATGGGATCGCTCGTGTCCCAACTGCTCGAGGGAACGGACACGGAGCTCATCAGAGGGATCGGGCATCCGGTCCACAAGATCGACCTCTGGATCACGGATGTCCACCCCGACGCGCCGGAACTCGAACAGGCGCGCAAGTGTTGCCGACGGATCATCGTGCTCACCGCGCTCGCGGAGCGCGTCGTGGACCCGGACGGCGTGACGACCATCGACCCAAGAAACTTCGATTCGCTGCGTTCCGCGATCACAAACGCGATGCGGAGGAACGATTCATGAGCGGGCGGACGATACGGGTGCTCTGCGCCGACGACCACGGATTCCTGATCGATGGTCTCGAGGCGAGGTTCGGGCTCGAACGCGACCTCGAGTGTGTCGGACGCCTCGCCTCGGCCGACGATCTCATCACCGAGGCGCGACGCCTGCGCCCGGACATCGTGATGCTCGATATCGAGATGCCCGGGCGGGACCCCTTCGATGTCGCCGAGATCCTCCTTCAGCTGCTCCCGGAGACACGGGTGGTGTTCCTCAGCGCGTACGTCCGGGACCATTTCATCAGCACCGCGATCGACATCGGCGCGAGCGGGTACTTCTCCAAGAGCGACGAGCCACAGGAACTCATCGACGGGCTCCGCCGCGTCATGCGCGCCGAGGTGGTCTTCAGCCGCACCGTCAAGGAACGCATCAAGCCGATGAGTCGACAGGGAATCAGGAACCAGGAAAGACCCTCCACGAAACTCGAGAGTCTGACCCCGCGTGAACGGGAGATCCTCCGTTTCATCGGTCGCGGTCTCCAGCGAGCCGCGATCGCGGAGTCCGCGTGCATCAGCCCCAAGACGGTGGACAACCACCGCGAAGCGATCATGCGCAAGCTCGACATCCACGACCGCGCCGAGCTGGTGCGCTTCTCGATCAGCGAGGGGCTCGCCGCGGTATGACACGCGCTGCCCCTCCGGGGTCCGAGCGTTCTACCGCTCCGCGACGAGCGATCGGGAGACGATGTTCTGCTCCGGGACGTCCCCGCGCCCGAACCCACCGATGTTGCGGATCGTCGTCTCCGCGATGGCTTCGAGCGCCTCGTGCGTCAAGAACCCCTGGTGCGCCGTGATGAGCACGTTCGGGAACGTGAGGAGTCGCGCGAAAGCGTCGTCCTGGATCACGGTGTCGGAGAGATCGCGGTAGAAGAGGTCCGCCTCTTCCTCGTACACATCGAGCCCGAGCGACCCGATCCGCCCGCCCTTGAGCCCGCGGATCACGGCGCCCGTGTCGATCACGGCGCCCCTGCTCGTGTTGATGAGCATGACACCCTGTTTCATCCGCGCGATCGCGTCATCGGCGATCACGTGGCGTGTCGACGGGGTCAGGGGGCAGTTGAGCGAGATGATGTCCGATGCCGCGAGGAGCTCGTCGAGCGGGACGTACCGCGCCCCGAGCTCGAGACACCGGGCAGACCGCCGCGGATCGCTCACGACGACCTCGCACCCCATCCCGCGCATCAGGGCGATGACACACGAGCCGATCCGCCCGGCGCCGACGACCCCGACGACCTTGCCCCGCATCCTGAACCCCATCAGACCGCTCAACGAAAAATTCCCCTCCCTCACCCTCGCGTGCGCCCGGTGGGTCTTCCTGTTGAGCGTCATCATGAGCGCCAGCGCGTGCTCCGCGACCGACTCGGGCGAGTAGGACGGGACACGCGCGACCCGGACCCCCAGCTCGTCCGCCGTGTCGAGATCGACCCGGTTGAACCCCGCGCACCGCAGCGCGATGAACCGCGTCCCTCCCCGCACGAGGGCCCGGATCACATGCTCATCGAGCGTGTCGTTCGCGAAGGCGCAGACGCATTCGAACCCGTCCGCGAGGAGCGCGGTCCGTTCGCTGAGCGACGGCTCGACGAAAACGAACTCATGATCCGTGTCCCGGGTCGCGTGCTCGAGGTAGGCGCGTTCGAACGGCTTGGTGCTGAATACGATGGTGCGCATCGCTTGTCCGTCCGCTGTTCGTGCCCGCCGTGCCCGCGTGCCCCGAACCATCCGGGCCACGTACACCCAACTCAACCCGATCCGGACGCCGCGGGAGATGGGAATCTCGCCCCAATCTCGACGAACATCACCTTGAGGCGGAATCCCCATTGAGCAACGGCGTGCAGCGTTGCATCATGACCATCGGAGAGCACGAACTCACGCTCCCCGGGAGGAGCCCCCGATGATGAACGTCGAACAGCTGATGTCGTGGAACCCGCACACCTGCCGCGTGGACGACACGATGCACCAAGCGGCCCGTATTCTCTGGGATCACGACTGCGGATGCGCACCCGTGGTGGATCACGAATCGCGCGTCGTCGGGATGATCACCGACCGTGATATCTGCATGGCCATGTACACCCAGGGCAGGCCGCTCACCGAGATGAAGGTCGCGAGCGCGATGTCCACCAACGTGCACGCGGTCCGGGCCAAGGACAGCATCGCCGCTGCCGAGCAGATCATGCGGAAACACAAGGTCCGCCGCCTCCCCGTGCTCGACAAACAGGATCACCTCGTCGGGCTCATCTCGCTCAACGACATCGCGTGCCAGGCAGCCCGGGAACGGACGAAGAAGCACGCCGACATCACCGAATCCGAGGTCGCGGAAACGCTCTCCTCGATCTGCGAGCCGCGCACGAAGGGCGCGCTCGCGACAGTCGGGATCTGATCCGTTCTCGACGGCCGCGGCGCTCGTGTGCGGAGCGTCGCGGCATTGACGTTCACGGTACTTGCACGATGCCCTATGGCACGACCGGGGTGACATCGATCATGCGATGCGGACGAGAATCCTCATGCCGGGCCGGGAGCTCCCGCCGTTCATCAGCGGCGGGCTGGGCACGGCGTGCAAGGGCCTCGTGAACGCGATGGAACGCCTCGACACCCCGGCCGCTTTCGTGCTCCCCAGGTCAACCCAGAACCGCGAGGGAGCCGCGTCCCGGACCCGCGATCCGCAGCCCCCGGATCCGATCACGCCCGCACGCACCGGCGGAACGCTGCCCCACCCCGACGCCCGCCCGAGCACCCGATCATCCCGGGCCGAGGGCACACACCGCTCGGGCGAACGCATCAACCAGGCGACCGACGACATCGAACGCGCGGGGATGCGCGGAGCCAGGCGCGTGATCGCTGTGTCGCGTTACACGGGTCGCATCATCGGATCCCGCCACGGGGTCCGCGCAACCCGGATCGTGGTCGTCCACAACGGGATCGATCACGCCCGTGCCCCGCGGCGCGAACGCCCACCCGATCACCGGCCGACGGTGCTGTACCTCGGACGGATCACGCGCCAGAAAGACCCCGAGTACTTCGTCCGCGCCGCGGCCCGCGTCGCCCGGCGCATCCTAGGCGCGCGATTCCTCGCCTCGGGATGGGGCGACCAGGGCCCCACGATGATCGAACAATCCTGCGCGCATGCGCCCGGATCAAAGATGCGGTTCTCGGGGTTCCTCAGGGGCGACGACGCCGACGAACGGGTGCCGGACAAACATCAGCGGGGCGTCGCATGATCGAGCACGCCCCGATCCCGGACATCGGACCCGAGCCGTCGATCTGCGGCAAGGAGCCCCAGGTCATCCAGACGATGGCGCGAAACCCGTCGACACCCAGAGCCCGAACGCCCCAGGATCTCAGCGACGCCAAGAGCGCGTTCGCGATCGCGCTCCACATGCACCAACCCCTGATCCCGGCCGGGGGGGACGACCCGCGGAACGCGCGGGTGATCAGCAATCTCGAATACATGCTGGATCATCCGAGCGAAGGCGACAACCACAACGCGCCGGTCTTCCTGTGGTGCTACGAGCGGATGTCCGATCTCATCACCGAACTCGTGAACCAAGGGAAGCGGCCCAGGATCATGCTCGACTACTCGGGCTGCCTGCTCCACGGGCTCCGCACGATGGGGCGCGGGGACATACCCGACCGGCTGAGAACACTGACGCTCGATGAGCGGACCGGTCCGTGCGTCGAATGGCTCGGGTGCCCCTGGGGTCACGCCGTCGCGCCATCCACGCCCCCCTTGGACTACAGACACCATGTCAGCGCGTGGCAACACCAGTTCGCGGACGTGTTCGGATTCGACGCCCTCGCGAGGGTGCGCGGGTTCTCACCGGTGGAAATGGCCCTCCCGAACCATCCGGACGTGTTCTACGCGTTCGTCAAGACCCTGAAGGACGCCGGTTTCCGATGGGTCCTCGTCCAGGAGCACACGGTCGAACGCGTCGAGGACGGGCGCGAACTCGAGTTCCCACACCGCCCCCACCGACTCGTCGCGCGCTGCTCGCACGGGAACGAGCTCGAGATCACCGCGATCGTCAAGACGCACGGGAGCGACACGAAACTGGTCGGGCAGATGCAGCCATACTCGCAGGCCCGGGGTCTCGCACCCATCACACTCGCCGGACACGCCGTGCCCCCGATCGTGACCCAGATCTCCGACGGCGAGAACGGGAACGTCATGATGAACGAGTTCCCCCCCAAGTACCTCGAAATCTCCGCGATCGCCTCGGACGGCCCCACCCGCCCCGTCAACATCTCAGAGTACCTCGAGCACCTGGCATCGCTCGGGATCACCGAGCGAGACCTCCCTCCCATCCAACCCGTCCACCAGCACCAGGTCTGGTCACGCATGGATCCGGGCGACGGCCCGGACCGGCTCTCCGCCGTCATCGCCGAACTCGAACGCGAGGACCGCCGATTCCACATGGACGGGGGCAGCTGGACCAACGACATCTCGTGGGTACGCGGGTACGGGTCCGTGCTCGGACCGATGGAGTCCGCGAGCACGCGCTTCGCCGAGCGGGTCCGCGCGCTGGGCCTGAGCCCGCGCGATCGCGCGTACCGCGACGAGCTCTTCCACCTCCTCTGCTGTCAAACGAGCTGTTTCCGGTACTGGGGCGAAGGACGCTGGACCGAGTACGGGCGGGAGCTCTGCCGACGCGTGGACGCCGCGCTGGGTGAGCACCGATGAAGACGCACGACGTTCCAACACTTGACGATCGGTGCGCCGGGATCCTGCTCCATCCCACGTCGCTCCCCGGGCCGCACGGCTGCGGCACCATGGGAGCCCCCGCGCGCCGGTTCATGGACTTCCTCGCCCACGCCGGTCAGCGCTGGTGGCAGCTCCTCCCGATCGGACCCGTCGGGCACGGCGCCTCGCCCTACAGCGAGACCTCGTCCTTCGCGGGCAACCCGCTGCTCATCGATCCGGACCAGCTCGTCGATCGGGGCTTGATCGAACCGTGGGAAATCGTCACGCACGCCGATCCGGACCCGACCCGCGCCCGGTTCAACGAGGCGCGCCGATCCCGCCTGGGCACGCTCGAGCGAGCGTTCCTGCGTTCTGAAATTGCCACCGCGCCGATCGGCGATGCCCCGGATCGCCCCGATCGGATCGATGACTACGCGCTCTACCAGGCGATCAAACGCGAGCACCGAGGCACGCCCTGGTTCCTCTGGCCGCCCGAACTCGCCCACCGAGACCCCGCGGCGCTCGACGCCGCCCGCCAGCGGCTCGACCGCTCGATCGGGTTCGAACGGTTCATCCAATCGGTCTTCGAATCGCAGTGGACCACCCTGCGCAACGACGCGCACGCACGCGGGATCGGGATCATCGGGGACCTCCCGTTCTTCGTCCCCCACGACAGCTGCGACGTATGGAGCCGCCAGGACCTCTTCGAACTCGACGAGCACGGGCTGCCCGTCACGGTCTCGGGCGCGCCCCCCGATACCTACAACCCCGACGGGCAGATCTGGGGGCACCCGCTCTACGCGTGGCACGCGCACGAATCCGAGAACTTCTCCTGGTGGTCCGAACGATTCCGACGCGCCCTCGAACGCTTCGACGCCCTGCGCATCGATCACTTCCTCGGGCTCCACAGGTGCTGGAGCATCCCCCGCGACGCGCACGACGCGCGACGCGGGACATGGATCCCCACCCCGGGCCACGCGCTGCTCGGGGCGCTCGAGGCCGAGCACGGGCTGAGCGCCGTCATCGCGGAAGACCTCGGCTCCGTCACCCAAGAAGCCGTCCGTCTCCGAGACCGCTCCGCGATCCCGGGCATGCGGGTGCTCCAGTTCGGGTTCACGCCGGGCGGCGCCGAGCACGACCCACGCGCGTACCCGAGCCGGTGCGTCGCCTACACCGGGACCCACGACAACGAAACGATCACCGGGTGGATCCGGGGCTCGGCCGGCGATCACCGAGCACCGGATGGATCGACGATCCGTGAGCGAGTGTTGCGTGATTCAGGTTCCGACGGGCGTCGCGTGCACCTCGATCTGATCCGCATGCTCTACGAATCGCGCGCCAACACCGTGATCGTCCCGCTCCAGGACATCCTCGGGCTCGACAACACGGCGCGGATGAACAGACCCGGGTCGGCATCGGGCAACTGGGCGTGGCGCGTCGAACGCGGCTCGCTGACGAGCGAACTCGCGGACACGATCAGAACGATGACCGAAGCGACCGACCGAACAGGAGACCGCCGATGCGCATGAGAACTCTCAAGGACCTCTACGTCCGAACCCTCCAGGAACTCCACGCGACCGAGAAACATCAAAGACGGATCCTCCCCGAGATGGCGCGAGCGGCGTTCTCCCGCCAGCTCCGCGCCGCGCTCGAGGAGCACAAGACCCGGACCGATCAGCACCTGTCACGCATCGAATCGGTTCTCAAGGAGCTCGGCGTCCCGTGCCGCGAGATGGACTCCGAAGACCGGGCGTTCGAGGGGCTGCTCGCGGAATGCCTCTCGATGGTCCACGAGGACGCCGACCCCCACGTGCGCGACGCGGCGCTCGTCGCGCTCGCGCAGCGCGTCGCGTACGCCAAGCTCGCCGAGTTCGAGTGCGCCAAGGGATGGGGCGCGGCGCTGCTCCACCACCACGCCGTCACCGATTTCGGCGCGATGATGGACGACGAGAAGCGACACATCGACGCCCTTTCAGCGCTCGGTGCGCGCATCAACACCCTCGCGATGATCCCCGGAACCTGAACACCCATGGCGCCGGGATGGACCCAACTCGTCGGCTCCCCCTACCCCCTCGGCGCGACATGGCTCGAGCGGGAGCGAGCGTACAACTTCGCGCTCCACTCCGAGCACGCCCGACATGTGACGCTGCTCATCTACAGCATCGACGACCCCCTCAACCCGCTGCTCTCACGCACCCTCTCCTCTCAGACACACAAATCCGGCCCGATCTGGCACTGCCGGATCCCGGAATCCGACATCCCCGGCGCGGAGTTCTACGCCTACCGGGTCGAGGGCCCGAACCACTCCGACCCCGGAAAGATCCTCCTCGACCCGTACGCGAGCGCGGTCCACTTCCCCCCCGCGTTCGAACGCGCCGCCGCGATGCGAGCGGGCGCCAACGACGGCAAGGCCCCGCTCGGATATCTGCCAAGGAAAGACGAACCGTTCGATTGGGGAGACGACGAACCACCGCACCACGAGAGCACCCTCGTCATCTACGAACTCCACGTCCGCGGATTCACCATGCGCGACCCCGACGTCCCCCCGGAACACCGCGGGACGTACCTCGGGATCATCGACAAGATCCCCTACCTCAAGCGGCTCGGCATAACGGCCGTGGAACTCATGCCCGTGTTCCAGACCGACCCCCAGGAGGGCAACTACTGGGGCTACTCGCCGATGAGCTTCTTCGCCGTCCACGCCGGGTTCGCCGTCGGAGGGGACCCGATCCGGGCGCGTCACCAGTTCCGCGAGATGGTCCGCTCGCTCCACGCCCAGGGGATCGAGGTCATCATCGACGTCGTGTACAACCACACCTGCGAGCTCGACCATCGAGGCCCGACCTACTCGCTCAGAGGGATCGACCCCGAATCCTACTACCTGACGACCGACGACCCCGATCGACCATACGCGGATTTCACGGGCGCCGGGAACACGCTCCGGATCACCAACCGGTTCGTGCGACGCCTGATCGTCAAAAGTCTCGTCTTCTGGGCCCTCGAGATGCGAGTCGATGGATTCCGCTTCGACCTCGCCACGGTCGCGGTCCGCAACGCCGACGGCACACTCAACTTCTCCGAGCCCCCCATCCTCGGAGACATCCTCTCACGAGACGAACGCATAAGACGACGCTTCATCCTCGAACCCTGGGACGCACGCGGCGCGAGCCTGCTCGGCAACGCCTTCCCCGCCCGGATCGGACGCCACTGGAACGATCAGTTCCGCGATGATGTGCGCCGATTCATCCGGGGGGACCCGGGGCTTGTCCCCTCGATGGTGCGCCGGATCTACGGAAGCGACGACCTCTTCCCCGACACCCTCCGAGACGCCCAGCACCCGTACCAGAGCGTGAACTACGCGACCTCCCACGACGGATTCACGCTCTGGGACCTCGTGAGCTACAACGAACTACACAACCGGGCGAACGGGCACGAAAACACCGACGGCCCGGCGAACGAATACAGCTGCAACCACGGATTCGAGGGGGACCGCGGGGTCCCGGGATCGATCGTGAAGATCCGCAAACAGCAAGCGCGCAACTTCATGTGCGTCCTCATGCTCTCGAACGGGACACCCATGATCCGCGCCGGCGACGAGTTCCTCCAAACCCAGTCGGGCAACAGCAACCCGTACAACCAGGACAACGAAACGAGCTGGCTCGATTGGAGCCGCCCGGGCACCCACGCCGACTTCGCGCGCTTCGTCCGACTGCTCATCGCGTTCAGAAAGCACCACCCATCGCTCTGTCCGGGACGCTTCTGGCGCGACGACGTCCGCTGGCTCGGCCCCGATGGACCGATCGATCACTCCAGCGACTCGCGCGCGATCGCCTATCTCCTCACACGCGACGCCCCCGATCAATCCGACATCTACGCGATATTCAACGCAGACGACACGGACCGGACCTTCAAGATCATGAGCCCGGACAAAGGCGTATGGAGAAGATCGATCGACACGGCGCTCCCGAGCCCCGACGACATCCGCGACACCGGGGACGAACAACCGATCGGATCGGGCGAGTACCCCGTCCGCGCACGTTCGTGCGTGGTCCTGATCCGAGAAGGAGACTGAGACCATGCTGACCAACGCGAAGATCGCCTACTTCTCGATGGAGATCGGGCTCGAGAGCCGCATCCCGACCTACGCGGGGGGCCTGGGCGTGCTCGCCGGCGATACCCTCCGCGCCGCATCGGACCTCGGGGTGCCAACCGTCGCCGTCACGCTCCTCCACCGACAAGGGTACTTCGATCAGCGCATCGACGAGCACGGCGAACAGACCGAGCACCCCTCCATATGGCGCGTGGAGGACGACCTGATCGAGATCCCCGGACGCGTCTCGATCGAGCTCGAGAAACGGACCGTCCGGGTCCGCGCATGGCGCCGCGAGATCCGAGGCGTGAGCGGGTTCTGTATCCCCGTCCTGTTCTTGGATACCGATCTCGACGAGAACGACCCGATCGATCGCGCACTCACCGGAACCCTCTACGGCGGCGACTCGCTCTACAGACTCCGACAAGAGGCGCTCCTCGGGATCGGGGGCGTCCGCATGCTCCGCGCCCTGGGCGCGAACGCAGTCGATCGGTTCCACATGAACGAAGGTCACGCGGCCTTCCTCGCCGTCGAGCTGCTCCGCGAGATCGTCGCATCCGGAACCCCCACCGATCCGCACGCCCCGATCGACCAGGCCCGCCGAATGTGCGTGCTCACGACCCACACCCCCGTCCCCGCGGGGCACGACCGGTTCTCAAGCCAGCTCGTCCGAGACGTGCTCGGAGATCGCATCCACGGGCTCTTGACGGACCACGAACTCTTCGAGCCCACGGGCGAACTCAACATGACGGGCATGGCGCTCAAACTCAGCCGATACGTCAACGGCGTCGCCCGCAGCCATCGCGAAACAACGAGCGAGATGTACTCCGGGCACCCCATCGACTCGATCACCAACGGCGTGCACATCGACACCTGGGCCTCGCCGCCGTTCAAACAGCTCTTCGATCACTGGATCCCCGGATGGCGCACCGACAACCTCAGTCTCAGGTTCGCGCTCGGGATCCCCGAGAACGCGATCCGGGACGCGCACGCCCGGGCCAAGCACACGCTCATCGAGCTCGTCGATCGGACACGCCCCGGAACAGGGATCGACCCGGATCGCTTCACCATCGGGTTCGCGCGCCGAGCGACGGCGTACAAACGCCCCGAACTGATCTTCAAAGACCTGGATCGGCTCCGCGCCATCGCGAGCTCGGTCGCCCCGTTCCAGATCATCTACGCCGGGAAGGCGCACCCGGACGACCGGGTCGGGAAGGATCTCATCCGCGCCGTCCACAACGCCGCGGAATCGCTCAAAGGCACCATCACCGTCGTCTACCTCCCCGGGTACGACATGGATCTCGCGCGCCTGATGACCGCGGGGGCAGACCTCTGGCTCAACACCCCGACCCCGCCCATGGAGGCCTCGGGCACGAGCGGGATGAAAGCCGCGATCAACGCCGTCCCCTCGCTGAGCGTCCTCGACGGGTGGTGGCACGAGGGATGCGTCGAAGGCGTGACGGGATGGGGGTTCCGATCCGCCGGAGAAGCGGACGCATCGGTCCTGTGCGACAAACTCGCTTCGACCATCCTCCCCCTGTACCGGGACGACCGCGCCGCGTACGCCAGGGTCATGCGCGCCGCGCTCGCGATCAACGGGTCGTTCTTCAACACCGAACGCATGCTCCGCGAGTACGTCGTGAAGGCCTACTTCCCGAATCTCCGGTTCACGCCCATGTGCCCCGAGCTTTACGCCTCGACCCAAGCCGCCCCACCCGATCCCGCTCACGCATGATCCGACCCGGACAACAACAACCAAGACGTACCCACACGCTCAGAACCGCGTCGCGCTCGACACGATCCTGATCGCCTCGAGCACGGCCGGGTGCTTCACCAACTGGTCCGGGGTGTACCGCGCGAAGTCCGCTTGCAGCAGCGTGATCCAGTCGTGATCGTCGAGCTCGTCTCCGAGGATCCCGAAGATCCGCGGCGACGCGAACACGATCAGATCCGTGCCGTTCGTGAGCCCGCGCACCTCGTGATCGATCCAGACCCTGATGTCCCGCGCGAACCGACGCGCCTCGACCTTGTCCTCGATCTCGGAGAACCCCGACGAGAGATGCGGGTGCGAGGCCTCCGACCGACCCCCGAGCCTGGACGGACGCCCGTGCTCGTGCTGGTCATCCCATTTGGAACGGATCGACTTGTAGTCCTCGCCACGCAACGATCCGCCCTGTGTTCTCTGCAACGACAACAACCTCGCGGAACGCTGATCCACGACCATCATCCACCCGCTCATCACGCACACTCCTTGCACGCCCGGGCAGAAAACGCCGGACGCGTTCGTTGGACAAACCTTGCTGCAACACGTCCGCCCCGGATCTCACAGGACGGACGCGCCCCTCTCCTCCCGGCGCAGCGGGTCAGGACTCGGCGCCGGCGAGTTTCTTCGGCGTGGACTTCACGTCGATCTTCTTCGATACCGCCGCGGGCTCCTTGCTCACCCGCACGCGCAGCACCCCGTTGCGCTGCTCCGCGACGATGCCCTCAAGATCCGCCGATTCGGGGAGCTCGATGCTCCTGCTGAACGACCCGAAGCGACGCTCGCAGTGGTAGGAGTCCTCGCCCGACTCCTCCGTCGAGAACTTCTTCTCGCCGTGGATCGTGAGGACGTTGCCCGACACGCTCACCTCGACCTCCTCGGGGTCCATGCCCGGGACCTCCGCGAGGATCGTGATGTGCTCCTCGTTTTCCTTGACATCGATGCTCGGCATGAACTCGCGCGCTTCGCGACCCATGCCCTCGAGCAACCCCGCCTGCCCGGGCCAGGGCGATCCGAAGAAACGATCGAACAGCATGTCCATCTCGGCCCGCAGATCCGTGAGCGCCGAAGCATGGCCGATCTCACGCGACACCGGGATGATGTTCCTCTTCCGCCAGGGGATGATGCTCATGGCTTGATTCCTCTTTCGTATGCGACCGTCGGGTCCGTGCCCCGAACCGATTGATCAGACTTTCTTGACCGGGATCCGCCTCGATCGCGCCCCCTCCACCTTCGGGAGATGGATCGTCAGCACCCCGTTCTCGAACTCCGCGTGGACCTTCTCGATCTCCACCGTCTCCGGGAGCCCGAACTCCCGGTCGAAATCCCCCACCCCGTACTCCTGGATCACGAAACCGATGTCGTGCGAGTGCCTGGGCTGGACCCTCCCGTGCACGATCAGTGTGTGGTTCTCGAACTCGATGCAGATCCCGTCCACCCAGACACCCGGGATGTCCGCGATGATCGTGAACCCGTCGGCGCTCTCCGTGATGTCGACCCGCGGGATGTACGACCACCCCGCGCCCGTGCGCATCCGCTTGGGCGATCCGTTCCGGTCCTTCGACCTCCCGGGCTTGATCTCGATCTGCTCGATGGTCATGTCGGATGCTCCTTGCGCGTTCGTCGCGCCCGCGCGAATCAACCTTCCCCCGCCCGGTTCACCGGGATCCGCCGAGAACTCGACACCCCGGATTTGTCGATCGCCACGGTCAGCACCCCGTTCTTGAGCAGGGTCTCGGGGCGCGCCCCCCCGAGCCCGCCCGGGATCGGCACCGCCCGCCGGAACGCCCCCGCCCCACGCTCCCGATGGTGCACGACACTGCCACCCCCCTCCGCGCTCCCCGCGCGCCGCCCGCCGATGACCAGATTCCCATCCGAGATCGTCAGCTCGAGATCCTCCTCGCGGACCCCGGGATCTCCGTCTCGACGAAGACACTCTCATCGTCTTCCCAGACGTTGACGGCTGAAAACCCGCGGGACGCCGCACCAAGCTCGCTCGACCGACCACGTCCGGAGAGAAACCGACCCAGAAGCCGATCCACCGCGTCCCTGAACCCATCGAGATACGCCCCTTGAACCCGCTGCCCGTTCATCATCGCCGTCCCCATCTCTGCCGTATCACGCGTGCGCCGTCTTGTTGTCTTCCATCATGCCCCCTCCGTGCTCGATCCGCTATGGGGATCGTGCCTCATCTCCCCGCGGCGTCGCGCGTCAAAGCCCGAACGGGTAGGTCTCCGCCATCCCCTTCACCTCGTGCGTCTTGAGCGCCCGGAGTTCGGACGTCTCGTCGATCCACATGTACTCGTCGAACTGCGCCGGGAGCGCCGCCTGAAAGTAATGGCTCAGCAGCTCCGTCTCCGGGCGATAGATGACCCCGATCGCACGCTCCAGATGCGGGTGCAGCAGCGCGTCACGCAGTCCCGAGCCGCGCCGCTCCCGCAGCGGCAGAAAGAACGCGCCCACCCCGCTCAGGTGACACAATCGCTCGTAGCTGTCCTCGTGCGACGCCCTGACCGACATGACCCGCACCGGCTCGTCCCAGTTCGACGCCGCCAGCATCCGCCCGTGATCCGTCCCGAAACCGATCAGGTACGCGTCCGAACCGAAGCGCTCCCGCGCG
The DNA here is from genome assembly GCA_965652365.1 of uncultured Phycisphaerales bacterium. GTDB lineage: Bacteria > Planctomycetota > Phycisphaerae > Phycisphaerales > UBA1924 > UBA1924. The sequence continues at coordinate 18,065 of CBFGUD010000023.1, read as the reverse complement.
AGCTGCCCGAGGTTGACCTCCCCCCGGATCCCCATCTCCGTCGCCGCCGCGTTCCCGACGTGCGAGTTGTGCGCCCAGACCACCGCGCGCGACGCCTCGCCCCGATGCTCGAGCAAGGCCCCGAGCGTCTCGAACATGTGCCGGTCCCTCAGGTTCCAGGCATCACGGGACCCGTAGTACATCGCCCGGTAGTAACGCTCCGCCTCGCGCACGACGATCGCGTTCCGCGCCGCGTCGAAGAACTCGTCGCCGTCCTTCGTCAGGTAGTCCAGCCGCCGATCCAGAAGCCCCGTCAGCGCCGCGACCACCTCGCGCTCGCACGACTCCATCCGCCCCCCCACCACGGCCCGCCCGTACGTCGCCGGATCCGACTCCCACGGCGAGAAGCACGCGTACCGAGCACGCGCCGCCCGCGCCGCCAGCGGATCCACACGATCCAGATAATCGAGCACGACCCCGATCGAGTTGTTCAGACTGTACAGATCGAGCCCGTGCACGCTCACGCACGCGTCGCCACGCTTCTCGTTGTTGTACCCCGCGACCCAATCCACGAACCCACGCATCTCCTCGTTCCGCCACATCCACGACGGGAAGCGCGAGAACGCCGGGGTCCGGAGGTACGACCCGGCGTGACGACGAACGTACCGATCGATCGTCCTCGTGTCCGGCCAGTCCCCCTCGATCGCCACGACGTTGAACCCACGCTCGCGGATCAGCTCCCGAGTGATCCGCGCCCGCATCTCGTAGAACTCGCTCGTCCCGTGCGTCGACTCCCCGATCAGAACGACCCTCGCGTCCCCGATCCGGTCGAGCAACGCCCCGAGCGACGCCGAGCCCACCCCGTCGAACGGCTCGCACGATCCCGCGATCAACGCGCTCACATGCCTGCGCTCCGTACGACCCACCCGCAGCGGCTGCCTCGCACGCCTCGGCGTCACGGGCATCCCGTCCACCGACCAACCCTCCGTCCCGATCAGAGGCACGAACTGCACCCGACCGAGCGACTCCTCGTCATACGTGAACTCGCCCGTCCGCCGGAAACGCAGCAACTCCTGCGATCGCAACTCCGTCCCCACCGGGATCACGAGACGGGCGCCGATCGAGAGCTGCTCGAGCAGACTCCTGGGGACCTCGGGTCCGCCGGCCGAGACCAGAATCGCGTCGTACGGCGCGTGCTCCTGCCACCCCAGCGTCCCATCCCCGAAGTGCACGTGCACATTGGTGTACCCGAGCTCATCCATCCGCTTGCGCGCGTGCACCGCGAGCGCCTCGTGACGCTCCACCGCGTGCACCTCGTGCGCGATCCGGCCCAGCACCGCCGCCGCGTAGCCCGACCCCGCGCCGATCTCCAGAACGCGATCACCCGGATCGAGATCGAGCGCCTCGATCATCAACGCGACGATGAAGGGTTGTGAAATCGTCTGCCCGCCCTCGATCGGGAGCGGCGAATCGTCGTACGCGAACTCCGAGAACTCCTCGGACACAAACCGCTCCCTGGGAACCGCCCGCATCGCGCGCAGCACATGCACGTCGCTCACCCCGAGCGCCTCGACCTGGTGCTCCACCATCCGCGCCCGACGCTCGCTGTCGGTGCGCGTGCTCATCGAGCACTCCACGCACGCCCCGCATCCGCGGCGAGGACGATCGGCCCGCCCTCCGGACCCGCGCGGACGCATTTCTGCTCGGCGCCCCGGAGAAGACTGCACACGAGCATCACCGTGTTGATGTCGAGATGCGCGTTCCAGGTCGCGCACCCCCGATTCTTCGCGCCCATCCAGAACCGCTCGATCGAGTCCGCCAGAGGCGAGTACCGATAGAGCGCCTCGATCCGCACACGCAGCTCTTCGAGCCCCTCGAAACGCTCGGGGCTCCGAGCGATCAGCATGCGCATCGACCGGACATCGCGGAGCCCGATCGCGAGCCCGAGCTCGCGGAACGCCAGACGCGCGTGCGTGGGACGCTCGAACTGATTCCGCGCCGCGAACATCCGAAGCCCGCGATGCGCGTCGCGCAGCGCGTTGTGCAAGAACCCGGGCCGGTCGATCACCCCGTCAGCAACCAACCGAACAAGCTCGCTCGCGCTCGTGAGCAACCCCCCGATCCCCAGCTCGTCGCTCGTCGCCCAGGACTGGTACTCGCACATCGAACCAAGCGCCGCGATCGGCATCGCGAGCTCCGGTCCCCCCACCGACCGGTCGAACCGCGCCGCGCTCTCGCGCAGGGCGCAGAACGTCACGTACCCGTCGAGCGCGTCGAGCTGCCCCATGGTCCGCACGAGCGGACGCGAAAGATCCGTGCTCATCTTCCAGCAGATCGAACGCATCCCCCCCGGGTACCGGTGCACGAACGCGTCGTACACCCGCTCCGCCATCTCGCGCGCCCACACGTTGTATCTCGGATCTCCCGTCTCGCGCGAGACCCGGTCGATCGCCGACATCCACCTCGTCGCGTAATGGAAGTACTGCCCGTCCCGGTCCCACTCCGACCCACCCTCGATCAGTTCCTCCTCGCGACGCTCGGGCAAGGGCTTCCCGATCCGCAGCCCGCCGCGGGTCGGATGCGCCTCGCCCTCCGTCTCGCTCAACCCGCTGATCCAACCCGAACGGGGATCGTCGCTCCGGAACCTCCCGAGCACATGATGCACCCGATCGACCAGCCGCAGCGCCAGCTCCAGGTTCACCTCCCGCCCGCCCAGCGCACGCAGCTCAAGCAGGCCGGACACCGCGAACGCATCGGTCCACAGGTAACGAGATCCGTTGATCTCGCAGTCCGAAAGCCCCGTCCGGAACGCGAACCCGTCCATCAACCGCCCAGCCGTCACGATCGCATGATGCACTCGAACCACTTTCGGTATCCGATCCCGTTGGCGGAGCTCCCATGAACGCGACCGCCCCCGACCCCGCACGGAGATCACCGGGCCCACAACACGATCACACGACTCCGATGAGATGCGACAGGGTGAACTTCAACGACACGACCCGCACGATCGCGTCCACGATCCGTGACGGCTTCAAGAAATGCCGCGCCGGGGTGGGACGCCCCGACGCGGCGAGCGGTGCACGCAGTTCAATACACCACATGCGGATCGACCCTCGGCTCCGATTCATCAACCGCACGCACCCCGGGCGTGAACTTCGCGGCATCGATCGCCGCGCGCTGCTCGGCCCGGGACCGCACCCGCCCGCCGAGCTCGCGGAGCACGCCCTGATGGACCTGGCTGTCGGCTTTCTCGATCGTTGCAACCGCCATCCCAAGCTCCTTGCCGCCTCCAAGCCGGATCGACCGGGCACGCACGACGCATGCCCGATCAGGAAGACGGGCGCCCCTCTCTCAAAAAGCGCCCGTCCGGGTCAGTGACCTTTCGCCTGTTTGGCGGGCTCGGGCTTCTTGCCCGCCTTCCCAGGCATGTTCTGTTTCGCGTCGCGATCCTTCTCGCTCGCTTTGGGCGCCGCCTTCTTCTGCTGTTCCTTCTTCTCGGGCATGGCTTTCCTCCTCTGGTGTATACGGATGTGATCCACTCTTTCATCACCCGCGTCGTTCACAACCATTGTCGCGAACGTGCGCACGGTGCCTATCCGAATCCAACCCCACTTTGATCCCGATCGAACACCACGCCGAACGCACCAAACCCCGGATGAGGCCGGATCCCCATTCTCGATCCACGCCCCCCGCCGAACCCCCGCGCCGATGCGACAGTGTGCGATACCCGCACGCACACGCCGACCAACGCCCCCACTTCAACACGAGAACCCACAGACGCCTCGCACAGGCACCGCACCATCGGCACGCCCCCGCAACGCCGATCCGCGAACCACTACCCCCGCGGCCCATGGTCCCGATCCGCCCGGCGGGTCCTCGAAGAGCTCGGAGCCCACGACGAAACGGAGCTCTCCGATCCCGACGCGCGACACCGACGCTCGCGCCTGGGCGCTCATCGCGATCACGAGCTTGATCCGCTTCTCCCACAGCCCCTTGCGGATGATCGATCGCCGCCCGTCCCGGGCCGTCGGCTTGTGCACCACAACCTCAACCGACACACGCTCAAAGTGTGCAGTTCCGAGGCGTCGTGTCCATAGGGATCCGGCCCCACACCCGGAGCACCCGGCGAACCCGACCCCGCTCCGGGTACAGTGGTGAAGCCCACGCCGTGGACCGCTCAACATGTACCCAGCCCCGAACGACCAGACCCGCGACGCGCCCCCCCGACCCCGGGGCGAGCCCGTCTTCACCGCGCGGAATCTCTCCAAGACCTACGCCACCGGCGACATCACCGTCCACGCGCTCCGCCATGTGAACCTCGACCTCTACGCCTCCGAGTTCGTCGTCCTCCTCGGACCCTCCGGCAGCGGCAAATCCACACTCCTCAACATCCTGGGCGGGCTCGACGCGCCGAGCGAAGGAAGCGTCCGCTACCTCGATCACGACCTCACCACCACCAGCGACCAGGCGCTGACCCGCTTCCGGCGCGACCACGTCGGGTTCGTCTTCCAGTTCTACAACCTGATCCCGAGTCTGACCGCAAGAGAGAACGTCGCGCTCGTCACCGACATCGCCCGCGACCCCATGGACCCCGACGAAGCGCTCCGCGTCGTCGGGCTCTCCGACCGCGCGCACCACTTCCCCTCCCAGCTCTCCGGAGGCGAACAACAACGCGTCGCGATCGCACGCGCCATCGCCAAGAACCCGGACGTCCTCCTCTGCGACGAACCCACGGGCGCCCTCGACGCACGCACCGGCGTACTCGTCCTCGAAGCAATCGAACGCGTCAACCAACAACTCGGCACCACCACCGCCGTCATCACCCACAACGCCCCCATCGCCGCCATGGCCGACCGCGTCGTCAGCATGTCAGGAGGACAGATCTCCGAAATCCGCACCAACCCAACCAAGAAACCCGCCACCGAGATCACCTGGTGAAGGCGATCCACACCAAACTCCTCCGCGATCTCATCCGCCTCAAAGCCCAGGCATCCGCCATCGGGCTCGTCATGGCCTGCGGCATCGCGACGTTCGTCATGGCCCTGAGTCTGATCGATTCGCTCACCGGGACCATCGACGCCTACTACGAGCGCAACCGATTCGCGGACGTCTTCGCGCACGCGAAACGAGCCCCCCTGAACCTCACCGAACGGATCTCCGAGATCCCGGGCGTCGCCCACGCCGACACCCGGATCGTCGAAACCGTCCGACTCGACATCGAGCACCTCCCCGAGCCCGCGTCCGGGACGATCGTCTCGCTGCCCGAGAACCCCGGGTCGGGCCTGAACCTGCTCTACCTGCGCGCCGGACGATACCCCGAGCCCGCGGGCTCACGCGAGGTCCTCGTGAGCCAACGCTTCGCCCAGGCGCACCGCCTCCGCCCGGGCGATAAGGTCCGCGCCGTGCTCAACGGAAGATCCGAAGACCTCAGGATCGTCGGGATCGCGCTCTCACCCGAGTACGTCTACCTCATCAGCCCCGGCGCGATCTTCCCCGAAAGGGAACGCTACGCCGTCTTCTGGATGCGCCGCGACGAGATGGAAGCCGCGTTCGACATGGACGGCGCGTTCAACGACATCGCCCTCGCACTCGCGCCCGGCGCCAACGAGCACAAGGTCATCGAACGACTCGACGCACTCACCGAGCCCTACGGCGGGCTCGGCGCGCACACCCGCGACGACCAGCTCTCCAACACGTTCGTTCAGAACGAGCTCCGCGGCCTCAGGGGCATGACCCTCGTCGTCCCGATCGTCTTCCTCGCCGTCTCCGCCTTCCTCCTCAACATCGTGCTCTCACGCATGATCGCGACCCAGCGCGAACAGATCGCCGCCCTCAAGGCGCTGGGCTACTCGCGCGCGGAGATCGGACGCCACTACCTCGGGTTCGTCCTCATGATCACCCTCCTCGCCGCAGCCGCCGGCTCCCTCTCCGGCGCCCTCATGGGGCGCGGCATGACCGCCCTCTACATCGAGTTCTTCGACTTCCCCTCCTTCCGCTACGTCCTGCTCCCGAGAGTGATCGCCCTCGCGACCCTCGTGAGCATGTGCTGCGCGCTCCTGGGCGTCGCCCAGGCGCTCCGAGGCGCGATGAACCTCCCCCCCGCCGAAGCCATGCGCCCCCAGCCCCCCACCACCTTCAAACCCACCATCATCGAACGCATCGGGCTCCACAAGGCCCTCCCGACACGCACACGGATGATCCTCCGACAACTCGAACGCCGACCGATGCGCACCGGGCTCTCCGTCCTGGGCGTCGCGCTCGCGACCGCGATCCTCGTCGTCGGGACATTCAGCGCCGACGCGATCGACGACGTCCTCGACCTCGAATACCACCGGGTCCAGCGATACGACCTCGACGTCGTCTTCTTCGACGAAACGGACCACGCATCCCTCGCCTCCATCAGACACATGCCCGGGGTCCGCTCCGCCGAACCCTACCGAACCCTCGCCGTCCGCATCAGGCACAACAACGCCCAGCGCCGCATCGCCATCACCGGGCTCACCCGCGCCGACGGGCTCTACCACCTCATGGACCGCTCCGCCGAACCCGTCGGACTCCCCGAGCACGGGATCGTGCTCTCGTCGACCCTCGCGCGCGCCCTCGGGCTCTCGGTCGGGGACGAGACCGCCATCGAAGTCCTCCAGGGCCGGCGACCCACGCTCCGCGTCCACGTCTCGGCGATCATCGACACCTTCTCCGGGCTCGCCGCCTACATGAACCTCGACGAAATGAACCGCCTCATGCGCGAACCCCACACCATCAGCGGCGTCTACCTCCGCAACGACCCACGCCACGCCCAAGCCCTCTACCAAGCACTCCACGCCGCCCCGAGGGTCGCCGCCGTCAACAACAAATCTCAGACCCTCGAAAACTTCCGCGACACCATCTCGAGCAACATCGCCATCGTGCGCCCCTTCATCATCGGGTTCGCCGTCGCCATCGCGTTCGGGGTCGTCTACAACAGCGCCCGGATCTCCCTCTCCGAACGCGCCAAGGACCTCGCGACCCTCCGCGTCCTGGGCTACACACGAAAGGAAATCGCTTCGATCCAGCTGGGCGAACTCGCCCTGATCACCGCGCTCGCGATCCCCCTCGGGCTCGCCGTCGGCCACGCCCTCGCGTGGCTCACCACCAACGCCACCGACTCCGAGCTCGTCCGAATCCCCTTCGTCATCCACCCATCGACCTACGCGTTCGCGTGTATCGTCATCCTGCTCGCGTCCACCGCCTCGGGCCTGGCCATCCGATCCATGCTCGACCGACTCGACCTGATCAGCGTCCTCAAAGCGAGAGAATAGATGACCAAACGCAGCATCATCAAGCGAACCACCATCGCCGCGATCGCCCTCCTCGCCGCCGCCGCGATCGCCTACGCCTTCATGCCCCGACCCATCGAAGTCGATCTCGCGACCGTCCGCACCGCCCCCCTGCGCGTGACCGTCGACGAAGAGGGCCGCACGCGCATCCGCGAGCGATACATCGTCTCGAGCCCGATCACCGGACGCCTCCGGCGCATCACCCTCGACCCGGGCGACCCCGTCAGGGCGAACGTCACCACACTCGCGGTCATCGAGCCCACCGACCCCTCGCTCCTCGACGCACGCGCACTCGCCGAAGCCAGAGCCCGCGTCCGCGCCGCAGAAGCCGCCGTCCGACAAGCCCAGGCCCGCCTCGACGCCGTGCGCACCGAATACGACCTCGCGGAATCCGAACGCGTCCGCCTCGAGGACGCATTCGGAGACGGCGCCGCCAACCGCGCCGAGATCGAACGCGCCCGCGCCGACGCGCTCAGACTCTACGAGGACTCCCGCGCCGCGCAGTCCGGGCTCGAGATCGCGCACCACGAACTCGAAATCGCACGAAGCGCCATGCTCCTCACACAGCAGGACCCCGACAACACAGAAACATCCCGCATGACCCTCACCTCCCCCATCGACGGCGTCGTCCTCGGGGTCCACCAGGAAAGCGTTGCCGTCGTCACCCCGGGAACACCCCTCCTCGAGATCGGGGACCCGAGCGACCTGGAAATCGTCGCGGACGTGCTCTCCGCCGACGCCGTCGGGATCCACCCCGGACAACGCGTCATCATCGAACGCTGGGGCGGCGATCACGACCTCCAGGGCGTCGTCCGACTCGTCGAACCCTCCGCGTTCACCAAGATCTCCGCGCTCGGCATCGAAGAGCAGCGCGTCAACGTCATCATCAACATCACGTCCCCCCCCGACCAGCGCCCCACCCTGGGCGACGGATTCCGCGTCGAAACCCGCATCGTGACCCGGGAACGCGAGAACATCCTCCAGGCACCCTCGAGCGCGCTCTTCAGAACAGGAGACGACTGGGCCGCCTACATCGCCATCGACGGACGAGCGCGACTCCGGATCGTCGAGACCGGCATGCACAACAGCACCTCAACGCAGATCCTCTCGGGACTCGACGAGGGAGACCAGGTCGTCCTCTACCCCAGCGACCGGATCTCCCACGCCGCCAGGGTCCGCTCACGCACCGACGATCACTCCCCGGATGTCCCCGCCCCCCGCGCACCGAACACCAAAGAAACCGCGGGCGCCCACGACACGAAGCCGTAGACGCCCGAGGCGGTGACAAGCTGTGGTGAGGAGCCAACCGAACTCAACGCCGCCGACGCTGCAACAACGTCGCGGCACCCGGCGCCGGGACCCGGCGAAGCGTCTGGTCGATGAACGACGCGCCCGCGAAGCCATCGAAAGCAAGCCGATTGGCCACGAACTCAGAGCTCGGATCCGCGCCCGCGTCGACGCTCGGCGTGCTCGGATCACCGACGATCGGAACGGAACACGACAGGGCATCGCCCAGGACACCCACCCACAATTCAGACAGCCGCAACCCACGCCCGCGAACCCGAAATCCAGCGCCGAGATCCCGATGCTGCCCGCGGCGAACGCCACCGAGAAAGAGTTCGTGACCGTGAACAGCGTGTCCGCGACCTGGAACCGACCGCACAACCCCGATCCCCGACGCACAGCACGCTCGCCCCCAACCCCCCCAAAAAACAACAAGGACCGGACAATTCGCCGGCCCTGTCATCTCCTCGCACTCCCGCGCAAGATCAATCCAATGGGCGCAACAGGACTCGAACCTGTGACCTCTGCCATGTGACGGCAGCGCTCTAGCCAACTGAGCTATGCGCCCGAGCCGGGAAGCGTATCCCCGGACCATCACCACTTCAAGATCCACCCCCCAAAGCCCCTCACCGGCTCATCGAAACACGCACCACACGACCCGATTCGTGCTCCATGATCACCGACCGCCCGTCGCCCTCGATCGACCGAAGACGCCAACCGGGCACGATCACGTCCCCCTCACGATGCGGCTTCCCGTTCACCACCGCCAGGGGCCTGGTCCGCGACGGGAGCACCGCGCCGAGCACGAACACCGGGTCCGCCACCGCCCGCTCACCCTCCGATGCCTCGATCTCCGGGATCGCCGCGAGCCGATGCTCCACCTCGACGAACCACAGCGGAGACCCCTGGGCCGACCCGAGCGACGCCGACCGCTCACGCTCGGACAAATCCACCCCCGAGACATCCGGGAGCGCCACGAACTCGTACGCACTGTCCGACGCACGCGCCTCGCTCGGGGGCGCCACGAACCGCTGGAATCCCAGCACCGCGAGCGTCGGCGTCAGCACGCACAGCATCCGCACCGAAAGCACACGCATCGAACCGCTCATGACTCCGCCTCCGCCTGCATCGAAACGAACTCGCTCGTCACCCCGGGCACGTCATCGAGCGTCACGATCTCCACCTCCGCGCTCACGCGCACCGCGTCCGCCCCCACCGGCACCATCCGGAACCCCGACAGCTTCACCGGGATCGCCCCGCGCACCACCGAATCCATGAACCGCGCCACGTCCCCGTACGCCCCCTCGAACTCGACCCGCACCATCGCCCGATCGCCCACGACCTCGAGCTTCGTCCCCCCGATCTTCTCCCTGAGCTCACGCGTCTGCGCGCTCTCGATGCTCGAGATCCGCACACCCTCCTCCGCCGCACGCGCGTTGAGCATCGTGTGCAGCACCGTCCCGGGGTCCCCGTCCACGACCGCGTCGCCGATGAGCCCCCGCGCCGTCTCGAGCACCGAGTGCGTGACGCCCTCCGCCGCCGTGTCGCTCTCGTCCTTGAACACCCGGTACCGCTCGATGAGCCGCCCCTGGGACTCGAACGCCGCGCCCAGCGACGCCGCCCGGTCCGAACCGGGCTTGACCCCGAAGTACCACGCCAGACACGCGCCGACCGAAACCACCAGCACGCGCGTCCCCACGAACCTGAGCATCTCGCTGTTCATCACAGCCCTCCCATCGCCGCGTCGGCGTCGATCGTCGCGACCGACGACACACGCCGCGCGCTCGCTTCCAACTCCACCGTCAGCGAGAACCGCACGCCGTCGGACCGATCATCCATCTTCACCCGCGACGTGCTCGCGATCTCGATACGCTCCACGCCCTCGATCGCCCGGAGCGCCCCGATGTACGCCGAGAGCAGATCGCTCGGATCCGGGTGCGCATCGCTCGACACCGCGTGCCCGCTGATCGTCAGCACCGGGCGGTGCCCGCTCAGCCGACCCTGCACCTCGTGGATCCGCACCGACTCGCGTTGCGACACGGGGATCCCCGCCAGCATCGCGCCCCAGTCCGCCTCGGCGCCCATCCCCGCGCGGATCAATCGCGCCGCCGCGCTCACCGAACCCGCGATCCGCGCCGTCTCCAGACGCTCCATTCGCTCGCGCTCGATCATGTCGATCGTCGCCTGCTGCTTCTCGAGCTCCGCGCGGATCGTGCTCGACTCCGCGTAGTCCAGCGCGAACTGCGCCCCCAGCGCAAGCGCCGCGACCATCGCCCCCACACGCACCGCACGCATCAGCGAACGCGTCGTCCGCTGCTCCTCCGCGATCCGCGGCAGCAGCACCGGCACCGAATCCAGCACCCCGATCGCGTCGTGCTCGAGCGAACCCACCCCGAACGGCTCGCACGCCGAATGCGTCGCCGCGTCCGGGTCCCGCGTGATGTGATACTCCAGACTCTGCGCCAGCGCCGCCCCCAGCGACGGGATCGTGCACGCCGGACCCGCGATCATCAGCTCCGAAGGACCACGCTCCACGCTCGCCGCGAACCGGAACGTCTGCTTGATCTCCACGCAGAACCGCTGCAGAATCGGCACGATCGCCGGCATCAGCTCAGGATCCACCCCCGAACCCCGATCCACACCCATCGGGATCCCCACCTCGTACGCGATCCGCCGCGCCCGGTCCGTCGCCACCCGCTCGCGCGGCGCATCGCCATCCCCCGAACCGCGCCCAGTTCCATACAACGCGAACACGTCCACGATCTTCCCGCTCCCCAGCTCCGTCACGCGCATCAACGCATCACGCCCACGCTCCCGGTACCCGATCACGCTCGCGTACTCACCGAAATACACCACCGCGCCGCCCTCGGGCACGCTCTCCATCAGCCGGTGCGCCTTCACCAACGCCACCGCCTGATGCGGCACCATCCGCTTCACGCTCACCCGGCACCGAGACAACCACGCGAAAAGCATCCGCAGGTGCTCGTCGCTGTCGCCGATCCCCATCACCAGCGTCCGGTGCTCGTCCCCGTCCTTCTCCGCGCTCAGCACACGCGTCGCGCACGGGCTCGTCCGCCCGACGTTGAGCGCGATGTCCGCGCCCAGCTTCACCCCCGCCGCACCTGGCTCGAGCGTGCTCAGCTCCACACGCGTCACCACGCTCGGGCTCATGTACAGCAGCGTCGCCCCACCGATCGACTGCATCCCCATCCGCTGCATCACCTGACGCAGCGGCTGATCCAGCTCGTGGAGCCCGTTCGCCCACGCCGCCTCGACCGTCCGCTCGTCGAGCGTCAACCGCTCCGTCCGAACCACCCGACCCCCGCGGACCGCCGCGATCGACAGCTCCCGCGACGTCAACGAAACGATGTGTTGTTCAGATCCGACGAACATACGCCCTCCACGAACCGATCCCGGTGTCTTCCGCCGTTATCGAACGGATCCGACCCGGACTTGTGCCCCATCCACGACCGACGACAATCCCACGCCACGCCCGCGCGGCCGCTTATCAGACCACCCCGTCACTCCAGCATCAGCTCGATCCGGCGCGTCGCGTCCCCGCTCACCCCCTCCACCACCGCGACCCCGCCCGCATCGGGCACCTGCGTGAACACCACCGTCTGCGCGTTGATCGTCACCGCCTCGCCCTCCACGGGCATCGCGCACCGCCCCATGTACCCCTGCGCCACCACCGACGCGCCCGACTCCGCCGCGTAGAACGCCCGGAGCGTCTCCACACGCATCGTCGTCAGCGACGCCTCGTCCCGCAAAGGCCGCACCACCCCCGCCACCACCAGCCCCATCAGCGCCAGCACCACCACCAGCACCGCCAGCACCGACCCCCGCCTCGTTCCCTTCCGATCACCGCTCGCCATGCTCACCTCCCGATCCACGACCGCGCGAACGCGTACGCGCCGAGCGTGAACCCATCGGACTCCACCGTGATCCCCACCCGCCGGATCGACCCCGGCGCCACGAGCACCATCGGATCCCCCCCCTCGTCGTAATACGTCAGCCGCGCCCGGTCCACCCCCGCGCACAGCGTCACCCAGTCCCCGTCGGGCGCGAGCATCTCCAGCGCCGACCCGTTGACCCGGATCCCCGTCCCATCGTCGAACACCAGCACGCTCACGCTCGCGCTCGCCACCCCGAGCCCCCCCGAATCCTCGTCGAACGGCGCCTCCCGCACCACCCGACCGAACCGCTCGAGCGCGTACACCACCCGCTCCGTCGTCCCCCGCGCCGACCGAGCGCTCGCGTACGCATCCGCCGACGAAACAATCACCGGCATCACCACCACCGCCACGATCGACATCACCGTCATCGCCAGCAGCAGCTCCACCAGCGTGAACCCCCGACCACCATGGACCCGTTCCCGACTCATAGCGCCGACACCAACACCGACACCGGCAGCGCGTACGACCCGCCGTCCGACGACGGGTACCGCACACGCACCGTCACGGTCCTGAAAATGTTCTCGTCCTCGTCCGCCGACACCCGCGCGTCGCTCCCCACCAGCGCCCCGATCTCGACCTCGTAGGTGAACCCCAGATCCGCGAACGCCTGCGTCGGCGCCGACATCCGATCGTACAGCCCCGTCCCGTCCGCGTTCAGGTACGCGTCCGCGTCCGCCAGCGCGTCGAACCCGAGCGACCCGTCCGCCGACGCCACGTCCGCGATCACGCACTCGAGCACGCTGCTCGCCAGCACCGTCGCCCGGGACGTGTTGATCGTGTTCGCCCGCGACGCCGCGTTGCCCATCAGCAGCTCCAGCGTCGGAGGCACCGCGATCGCCAGCACCAGCACGATCACCACCACCTCCACGAGCGTGAAACCCCGCGATGTCCGCGTCCGCGTCTTCATGGCGCCTCGATGACCCCCGAATGCTTGTGCACCACGACCACCGCACCGCTCGTGAGCGTGATCGTCGCGTTCCCCTCGAACCAACCCCCGAAATCCCCGTCCGCCTCCCGCACGTGCGGCACCGACCGGTAATCAAACCACACCACCCCCGCGCCACCCGTCCCGTCCCCGTTCACGAACGACCCCACACCCACCCCGCCGAACACCGCCCCCAGGTCCACCGCCTTCTCCTCGTTCCCGATCGGATCCACGACCGTCTCGACCCCGCCGCCCCCCACCATCACCACCCGGACCACCGAATCATTCATATCAAACCCCACCCCGCACGGCTCCCCCGTCGTCCCCGCCCTCGACCGCGCATACTCGAGCGTCCGCACCACCTCGTCCCGCGCCCCGCCCTCCCGCGCGCTCCGCGCGTGCGAGACCGTCGGGAGCACGCTCGCCGAAATGATCCCCAGGATCACCACCACCACCAGCAGCTCCAGCAGCGTGAACCCCCGTCCGGATTGGCTCATCGAACTCCGCACCCGTTCACCTCACAGGCCGTTGGCGCTCTCGAACCCGCCCGATCCGTCGGGCTCGGTCGTCGCGATGTCCGTGTTCGCGTAGAAAATCGCTGTGGGCGGGTCCGCGTCGTTGTCCACGAAGTAGTTCCACCCCGCGCCCTCCGCCCCGACCACCGCCCTGGCGCTCGCCTGCGCCGACGACACCGCCTGCACCCCCGCGACCCCCGTGAACGGGTTCTCCGGGAGATCGAACTTCACCACCGACCCGTCCGTCAGCTGCGCCAGCGACGGGTACGGGTCGTCCCCGTTGATCACCGCGTCCATCCGGTACGACGCGATCGAGCTCCGCACCCCCGCCAGCGTGCTCCGAAGACTCGACGTCCGCGCATCGTCCGTCGCCCCCGCGAACCGCGGGACCACCACCGCCGCCAGGATCCCCAGGATCACCACGACCACCAGGACCTCGACGAGCGTGAACGCGTTGCGTGCTGGAACCCTCATCATCTCGACCCTCACTTGTTGATGCTGATCATCTGCCACATCGGGAGAAACACGGACAACGCGATCAGCAGGACGATCCCCGCCATCGCGATCGTGATCATCGGCTCGACGATCGTGTTGATGTTCTTGGTCAGATGGTCCGCCATCCGGTCGTAGTGCTTCGCGATGATGCTGCTCGCCCGCGCCATCTCCGACGAGTCCTTCCCCGAACCCAGCAGACGACGCGCGAAGCTCGGCAGCGACCTCGACGTGTTGATCACGTCCTCGAGCGACGTCCCCGAACGCATCTCGTTGCACATCTTCTCGCACTCCGCCACGAACACCGGACGCCCCGTCGACACGCTCGCGATCTCGATCGCGTCGATCACCTCGATCCCCGAATCCAGCCCGATCCCCAAAACGCTCGAGAACCGCGCCGTCGTCACCGCCGCCATCAGCTTCCCCAGGTACGGCGTCCGCATCATCAGCCGCTCGATCACGAACCGCCCCCGCTCGCTCCTCCACGCCCGGATCAGCCCGAACGCCGCCACCGACACCACCAGCAGATACACCCACCAGTGCGACGTCATCGACGTCCCGATCGCACGAACCACCCGCGTCGTCAGCGGCAGCTCCACCCCGTTGCTCTCGAAAATCCGCGCGAACCGGGGCACCACGAAAATCACGATCACGCTCAGCGCCATCGCCACGAACCCCATCACGATGATCGGGTACGACATCGCACGCTTCACCTGCTGACGCATCTCCACCCCGCGCTCGAGCATGTCCGCCAGGTGCTCCGCCACCTGCGCCATCCGCCCCGAACGCTCCGCCGACCGCAGCGTCTCGATGTACACGTCCCCGAACACCTCCCGGTACTTCGAGAACGCCGCCGTGATCTTCTCCCCCGATTCGATCATCGACGCGATGTCGATGATCATGTCCCGCAGCTTCTTGTTCTTCTCGTGCTCCCCGATCGACAGCAGCCCCCGCGCCAAGGGGATGTTCGCCTCGAGCAGCGCGTGGATCTCGCGCGTCAGCTGCGCGATCTCGTGGTGCGACACCCGCTCGGCGCTCCGCAGCAGCCCCGAAGACCCCGCCGCGCTGATGCTCAGCACGCTCAGCCCCCGCTCCGACAACTCATGGAACGCCGCGTCCTCGCTCCGCGCGTTGACCAGCCCGCGCCGAGACCGCCCCGACCCGTCGATCGCCTTGTACTTGAACGCGCTCACCGCCATCGCCGTCGCTCCGTTCTCACGCGCTCATGCGCATCGACCCTTCCGTGTCCACCGACGACTCCACCGTCGCGTGCAGCTTCGAGACCTCCTCGATCGTCGTCATCCCCAGCCGCGCCTTCTCGATCCCGTCCTCGAGCATCGAACGCATCCCCTCCGCCCGCGCCGCACGCAGCAGCTCCGCGAACGACGCCGACCGCTCGATCAGCTCACGCACCCCGCTCGTCGCGCTGAAGAGCTCGTACACACCCACCCGACCCTTGTACCCCGTGCTCAGGCACCGCGCACAACCCTTGCCCGCCACGAACCGAGACCCATCCGCCGGGTCGATCCCCAGCGAACGCAGCTCGAACGCGTCCACCCGGTCCTCCACCGCGCAGTCCGCGCACACGCGACGCACCAGCCGCTGCGCCACCACCCCCAGCAGCGCGTTGTTGATCGCGAACGCCGGCACCTGGAACTCCCGCAGCCGCGGGATCGCCCCCACCGCGTCGTTCGTGTGCAGCGTCGAGAACACCAGGTGCCCCGTCAACGCCGCCTGCATCGCGATCTTCGCCGTCTCCTCGTCGCGGATCTCCCCCACCAGCACCACGTCCGGGTCCTGACGCAGGATCGACCGCAACGCGCTCGCGAACGTCAACCCGATCGCGCTGTTCGCCTGGATCTGACGGATCATCGGCAGCCGGATCTCCACCGGGTCCTCGATCGTCATGATGTTCCGCTCGGGCGTGTTGATCTGGTTCAACGCCGTGTACAGCGTCGTCGTCTTCCCCGAACCCGTCGGACCCGTCACCAGCACCATCCCGTGCGGCTTGGCGATCATCCGCTCGAACATCTCGCACGTGCCCTTCGCCATCCCAAGATCGCTCACACGACCGATCCGCGACGCGCTCGCCAACAGACGCAGCACCGCGTTCTCGCCGTGGATCGTCGGGATCAGCGACAAACGAACGTCGATCGGCGCACCGTTGTACGTGAACCGGAACTTCCCGTCCTGAGGCCGCCTCGTCTGCGCCACGTCAAGGTGCGCCATCACCTTGAGCCGCTGGATGATCCCCTCGTGCAGCGAAATGTCCGGCCCCCGATGCGTCGCCAACACCCCGTCCACACGGTACCGAAGGTGCAGCGCCTTCTCGTCCGGATTGATATGGATATCCGACGCGTTCATCTCCGCCGCGCTGAACAAAATCTGGTTCACCGCCGCCACGATCGGCTCGTGCTCGATCGATACGCTGATCCGGTCGTCGACCTCGACCTGCTCGCTCTCCCCCAGATCGAGCGTGTACGACCGCGAGATCAACGACGCCAGCTTCACCGAATCCGCCACCACCGGATCGATCTGCATCCGCAGACACTGACGGATCTCGTCGAGCGCCCGAAGATCCAGCGGCTCCTTCATCGCCACCGTCGCGATCTCGCCCGTCTTGAACAGCGGGAACGCGCACAACCGCTCCGCGAGCGACTTGGGCATCATCCG
Organism: uncultured Phycisphaerales bacterium; assembly: GCA_965652365.1. Classification (GTDB taxonomy): domain Bacteria; phylum Planctomycetota; class Phycisphaerae; order Phycisphaerales; family UBA1924; genus UBA1924. The sequence continues at coordinate 925 of CBFGUD010000023.1, read as the reverse complement.
AGAGTTCGAGATATCGATATCGAACTGCCCCAGGTCCACGAACGGGTACTCGCACACGCTCGCCTTCGCCAGCGCGATGTCCCGCGACGACAGCTTCCCCAGCTTGATCGCCGCCTCGTCGAGCGCGCACTCGTGCTCCGCCGCGTACTCCCGGATCTGCGACGCGTCGCCCTCGTCGATCTTCCGATCCTCGATCAACGCATGCAGGATGAACTCGCTCGCCTCGAGCATCAGCCCGCCTCCGTTCCGGGTTCGTACCCACCGAGACGACCCATCAGCCGCTCGATCTGCCCCTTCGTCTCGCTCTTGAGCTCCGCGAACGCCCCCCCGATCAGGTACGCCGGCCGACGATCCGTCATCTGCACACGCATCACACGGATCTCGCAGTTCAGCAGCACCTCGCCACCCTCCCCGTCTTCCGGCTCCGACACGCACACCTCCAGCACGCTCCCCCGAGGAAAGAACACCTCCGTCACGATCCCCAGCCCGTTCTCCGAGAAATCGATCAGGTGCACGTCCACCCACCCCTTCTCACCCGCCGTCCCCTTGCTCAGCTTCACCAGCTCCGCATGCGAAAACGCCACACGCACCCGCGCAGGCAGCGAAATCTCGTGCCGCTCGTTCCGCCGGATGATCAACCCGCTCGTGCCCATGGAAACTCCCGATCTCGGACCAGACATCGCCCCCCGAAGGGGGGCATTCCGCCCCCTCATCGGCACCCCGGACCCCCGACTGTGCCGGATGTGACGACTCCGACGCATTCCGCCCCCGCATCCCCCAAAACACGCCCAAATGAGTGGCACGCCCCGCCCCCCCCCCCCGGGCGGCGCGCGGGGGCGCGGGCGGCCCGGCCGGCGGCGGCGCCGGGGGGGGGCGGGGGGGGGGGGGGCGGGGGGGGGGGGGGGGGGGGGGGGGGGGGGGGGGG
>CBFGUD010000022.1:0-36273 GCA_965652365.1 uncultured Phycisphaerales bacterium | reverse complement strand
GGTGGCTGTCCGGGGTGGAGGGGGGGCGGATGCGGGGCGGGTGGGCGATGTGGTGGGGTGGATTTTGCCCTCGGATCGGCGGGGATGTGTGGTAGTGTGGGGGTCACGACCCGTTTGGATAGGAGAGGATCATGCGCAGGACCATCGGGATGACGGCAGGGGCTTTGGTGATCGGGGTGCTTTCGGGCGCTGCGGGGGCGGATGTGTACACGCTTTCGGGGGTGTGCGAGAGCGAGCAGTTTGGGTTCGGGTTCGGGGGCGCGGACCAGTATCCGTTCGCGGGGGAATCGGCGATGTCGGACGTGTCGTTCTCGTTCAGCTACGACTCCGATGCGGTCCCGTACGAGGTTGAAGGCGGGATCGCTCGGTACGAGTTCGTCGGATCAGGGTCGAGCTTCACGCTCGGGGCGAACACGGTGGAGTTCGATTCGGTCCGGATCATCGTCGGGACGTCCCAGTCGGGCAACGGGGTGATCTCGATGAGCGGCGTCAACGATGCGCTGGGGGTGGACGCGGGGGTGCAGTTCGAGTCGATCGCGCCGATCGGGACGGCGTTGCCCACGAGCTTCGATCTCAACGGCTTCGACCTGTTCCGGTCGTTCTCGATGAACTCGGACCAGAACCAGTTCCTGCTCCCGATCCTGTTCGGGAGCGTGACGGACGCGTCGCTGGTCCCTGCGCCGGGCGCGATCGGTGTGCTGGGGCTGGGGTGTTTGGTGGGGGCTCGTCGTCGGCGCTGAGCGCTCGTGGCGTGCTCGCGGCCTGTGCGCGATCTTCTCGTTATGATGGGCCCGGGTCGCCTTGATCGGCGATCGGTGGTTGATCCTCGTGCGGGCGGGCGCTTCGGCGCCGCGGTGGCGCGGGGGTCCCTGAACGAGGGCTCGTGGACGCGATGGATGTCTCGCCGCTGATCGACAATGTGCTGAGCCCGCCGATCCTGTTTTTCTTTCTGGGGATGCTCGCGACGCTGGTGAAGTCGGACCTGAGTTTCCCGAGGGATCTGACGCGGCTGTTCTCGTTGTATCTGCTGTGGGCGATCGGGTTCAAGGGCGGTGTGGCGCTGCGGGGCGCGGGGGTGTCGTGGGAGGTGCTGGCGCCGCTGGTGGTCGCGACGGTGCTCTCGGCGTTGATCCCGCTCTATGTCGCGCCGATCCTGCGGGTGGCGAAGTTCAGGGCGGCGGACGCGTGCGCGACGGCGGGGGCGTACGGGTCGGTGTCGGTGGTGACGTTCATCACGGCGCAGAAGTTTCTGGAGAACCAGGGCGTCGGGTTCGGGGGTCACCTGGTCGCGGCGCTGGCGCTGATGGAGGTGCCCGCGATCGTGACGGGGGTGATGCTGTACCGCGCGATGGACGAGGGGTCGTCGGCGAAGGAGCTGTTTGGATCGCGTCGTCACGAGCTCAAGCACCTGCTGCACGAGGCGGCGGTGTCCGGGCCGGTGTTTTTGCTGCTCGGTTCGATCGCGATCGGGGCGCTCACGGGGCAGTCCGGGTGGCGGACGCTCGAGCCCTTCGGGAAGGATCTGTTCGACGGGGTGCTGGTGCTGTTCCTGCTCGATTCGGGGCTGACGGCGAGCAAGCAGATCCGCGCGATCGAGGGGTCCAAGCGGATCGCGTTCATGCTCAGCGTGGTGCTGCCGCTGATGAACTCGCTGGTGGGGCTCGCGTGCGTGGCGATGCTGGGGATGGACCACGCGGACGGGTTTTTGTTCCTGATCCTGGCGGCGAGCGCGTCGTACATCGCGGTGCCGGCGGCGATGAAGATGGCGATCCCCGAGGCGAACGAGGGGCTGTACCTCCCGATGGCGCTGGGATTGACGTTCCCGTTCAACATCACGATCGGGATCCCGCTGTACTACTGGATGTCGGGGTGGGTCACCCATTGAGAGCGCTCCAGCTGACGCGGCGGAATAAAGCGGACCCGGGGGTCCATACAGTTGGGTATGGCTGAGGCACTGAGCGCGTTCCTGGGCGAGTTGTGGATGATCCTGCGGGAGTCGGGGGTGTGGCTCATTTTCGGGTTCCTGCTGGCCGGGCTTGTGCACGCGTATGTGCCCCGGTCGTGGATGCTCAAGCAGCTCGGGGGGCGGGGGTTGGGTCCGATCGCGAAGGCGTCGCTTTTGGGGATCCCGATGCCCTTGTGTTCGTGCGCGGTGATCCCGGTGGCGGCGGGGCTGCGCCGGAGCGGGGCGACGAAGGGGGCGAGCGCGGCGTTCGCGATCTCGACGCCGCAGACGGGCGAGGAGAGCGTGCCGTTGACGTGGGGGTTGTTCGGGCCGGTGTACGCGCTGACGCGCCCGGTCGTCGCGGTCGTGACGGCGTTCATCGCGGGGGTGCTCATCACGGTCTTCACGGACGAGACGACCCACCCGGACGCGAAGAAAGAGGAACGCGAGGGCGGGGACTCGTCGTGCTGCGCGCATTCGTCGGGCGGGCACGATCACGATCACGCCGACCATGCGCCGATGGGGGACGTGTCGCTCAACGTGCTCGGGAACCCGAAGGACAAGCCGCGGTGGGCGCGGAAGCTCAACACGGCGCTCTCGCACGGGTTCGGGACGATGCTGATCGATCTGGCGGGGTGGCTCGCGCTGGGGTTGATCCTGGCGGCCGTCATCGGGGCGGCGGTCCCGGAGGGGTGGGTGAACGAGCACGTGGGGACGGGGATCGTGCCCAAGCTGGCGATGCTGGTGGTGGGGATCCCGGTGTACATCTGCGCGACGAGCTCGACGCCGCTGGCGTTCTCGCTCGTCGCGGCGGGGCTGTCACCCGGTGCGGCGTTGGTCTTGCTGTTGTCGGGTCCGGCGACGAACGTGGCGACGATGAGCTGGCTCATCAAGGACCTGGGGGTCAAGTCGCTCGTGATCTATCTCCTGACGATCGCGGCGTGCGCGCTGGGCGCGGGGATCGCGTTCGATGCGTTCCTGTCGGGGACGATCCGGCTCGCGGACACGGGCGCGGCCCACGAGCACGGGGGCGCGGGCGCGTGGGGTGTCGTCAAGGACGTGTGCGCCGTCGCGCTGGTCGTGCTCATGGCGTGGGCGCTGGGGATGAAGGCGCGCGGGTTCGCGAAGGAACGCGGGTGGTTCGGATCTCCGTCCGAGGGCGGATCGTGCTGCTCGACGGGAACGTCCGCGTCGGGGTCGTCCGGTTCCAGATCGTCAACGTCGGGTTCGTGCTGCGGCGGATCGGGGGGGTCGTGATCGCGATCAAGCCCGACACGGACGACGCGCGGGCCGATGAACGCAACGTCATGGGCGGCGCGCTCGCGCCGTGCTCGACGGATCCGATGACGGGGTTCTACCGCAACGGGTGCTGCTCGACGGGGCCCGAGGACGCGGGCTCGCACACGGTGTGCGCGGTGATGACGGACGCGTTCCTCGCGTTCTCGCGCTCGCGGGGCAACGACCTGACGACACCCAGGCCCGACCGGGGATTCCCGGGTCTCAGGGCGGGGGACCGGTGGTGCCTGTGCGCCGTGCGCTGGCTCGAGGCCTACGAAGCGGGCTGCGCGCCGGGGGTGGTGCTGGGCGCGACGCACGAGCGCGCGCTGGACGTGATCGACCGCGCGGCGCTCGAGGCGCACGCGCTGGATCACGGTTGATTGAAGCTTTCAGGACATCGCGCCGGCGGCTCAGCCCTGTTCCGCTTCGCCCTGTTCCGCTTAGCCCTGTTCGATCAGGTGCGCGAGGAGCCGCGCGCCGAACCCGGTGGGGCCGGGGATGAAGCAGCCCGCGTCCTTGTCGGTGGCGTGGGTGCCCGCGATGTCGATGTGCGCCCACTTGACGCCCTCGGCGACGAAGTGCTCGAGGAAGGCGGCGCCCTGGATGGGGTGGGCTTCGCGGACGGGGGCGCTGTTGACGATGTCGGCGACGGGGGACTTCATCATCGCCTTGTAGTCCGGGTGGAGGGGGAGGCGCCAGACGCGCTCCCCGGACCCGGCGGCGGCGCACTCGACCTTGCCCGCGAGGGCGTCGTCGTTGGACCAGAGCCCGGCGTAGACCGACCCGAGCGCGACGACCACGCCGCCCGTGAGGGTCGCGGTGTCCACGATGTACTCGGGGTGCTCCTTGTCGCACGCGTAGCACAGCGCGTCGGCCATGACGAGTCGCCCCTCGGCGTCGGTGTTGGTGACCTCGACGGTGACCCCGTTTCGGAAGGTGATGACGTCGTCGGGTCGGTAGGCCTCGTCGGAGATGGCGTTCTCGGCGCACGCGAGGAGCGCGACGACGGGTCGGTTGGGTTTGATGGTGGTGGCGATGGCGTGCATGGCGCCGAAGACGGCGCACCCGCCGTCCTTGTCGCGCTTCATGCCCTTCATGGAGCCCCCGACCTTGAGCGAGAGCCCCCCGGAGTCGTAGGTCATGGTTTTGCCCACGAGGACGATGGGGCGCTTGGACGCGCCGCGCGCGGGGGTGTACTCGAGGCGGATCATGCAGGGCTTGTGCTCCGAGGCCTTGCCCACGTTGATGAGCCCGACGAGTTTCTCGTCCTCGAGCGCCTTGCCCTGGATGACGGTGCACTTGAGCCCGACCTTGCGCGCCATCTTCCTGGCTTCGGACGCGATCCAGGTGGTCGTCGCGATGTTCGGGGGGGTCTGGGAGAGCCGGCGTGCTTCGTTGGAGCCCTCCGCGAGCGCGAGCCCGCGCTCCAGACCGGCGCGGAGTTTGGCGTCGGACGCGATGATCTTGAGCTTGTCGCGCTTGGTGGGCGTGGTCGCGGTGCCCCTGAGGTCGTCGTAGGTCCACGAGATGAGCCCGAGCCCCTCGCCCAGGAGCGTGCCCGCGTCGTGGGCGCTGGGCTGCCTGGTCTTGGCGAGCTTGGAGAGGGCGCTGTCGAGCGCGATCTCGGCGCTCGTGGCTTTGGCGCTGGCGAGGGCGCGTCCGATCGACGCGCCGACGGTGCGCAGGGCGCCGGCGTCGAAATCGGCTTTGTCCCCGAGCCCGACGACGAGGATGCGCTGGGGCTCGTTCTTCTTGGGCGCGGAGGGGAAGGCGCTCAGGACGGAGCCGGCCTCGCCCGTGGCTTCGGCGCGCTTGGTGGCGGCGAGCGCGACGCCCTCGGGGTCGAGCTTCTTGGTATCCGCGTCGAGCGATTGACCCTTGAAGATGCCCAGGACGAGGACCTGGGGGTTCCCTTTGCTCGCGATCGAGACCGAATCGAACATCGCACACTCCCTTGTTCACGTTTGCGTGGTGGCGGACACATCATGACGGCGTGCCGCGACGACACCCTAGGTCATCGCGGATCGCATGGCGATTGAACCGGCGTGGTACTGTTCAGGTTTCGCGCGAAACTCGACGATGAATCGCGGCCTTCACCTCGCCCGCGATGTAGAAGGACCCGGTCGCGAGGATGAGGTCGGCCCCGGTGACGGCGGCGGCGGCGGCGGTGATGGCGCCGTCGATGTCGTCGCGGTACTCGCACATTTTGGGGGTGAGCTCGCGGTAGCGCTCGCAGAGTTCCTTCGGGTCCGCGGCTCGGGGGTTGTGGGCGGATCTGGTGAAGACGATCTTGTCGGCGCCCTTGCCCAGTTCGGCGAGCATGCCGTCGATGTCCTTGTCGCTGGCGCACCCGAAGATGACGACGAGCGAGTCGTACTCGAGCTGCTGACCGGCGGCGCGGAGGGTTTCCTTGATGCTCGTGGGGGTGTGGGCGCCGTCGACCATGACCATGGGGCGTTCGTGGATGAGTTCGAGCCGCCCGGCGCGCGGGGTGCTCTCGAGCCCGGCGATGACGCGCCGCTCGGGGAGGTCGAAGCCCTGCTCTCGGAGCTGGAGCGCGATCGCGAGGGCGAGCCCGCAGTTGGGTGCCTGGTGTTCGCCGAGCATGGGGACGGAGAGGTGCTCGAAGGCGCCCTCGCCGTCGCCGACGCAGACGCGGGGGTGCGGGCCTCGGGTGGTCGAGGACTGGAACCGGCACGAGTAGAGGATGTCGGTGCTCAGGACGCGGAGCGTGCATCCGACTTCCTTCGCGCGGGCGCGGAAGACATCGAGGACCTTCTCGTCCTGCGGGACGGTGTACGCGACGGCGCCGGGTTTCATGATCCCGGCTTTCTCCGCGGCGATGAGCTCGAGGGTGTCGCCGAGGATGTCGGTGTGCTCGAGCTGGATGCTCGTGAGCCCGACGACGGCGGGGTCGACGATGTTGGTGCAGTCGAGCCGACCCCCGAGCCCGGTCTCGAGGATCGCGATGTCGACGGCGGCGCGGGCGCACGCGAGGAGCATGAGCGCGGTCATGATCTCGAAGTAGGACGCGTCGCCGTGGGCTTTGGCGACGGATTCGGCGGCGGCTTTCACGTCGCCCATGCACGAGCGGAAGAGGTCGTGGGTGATCATCGCGCCGTTGATGATGACGCGCTCGCGCTCGTCGACGAGGTGGGGGGAGGTGAAGAGCCCGGGGGTGTACCCGCAGGCGCGGAGGATGCTCTCGAGCATCATGCAGGTGGAGCCCTTGCCCTTGGAGCCCGCGATGTGGACGACGGGGTAGGTGTTCTGGGGGTTGCCCAGGGCGGCCATGATGGCGCGGATGCGGTCGAGCTTGAAGGGTTCCTGCTTGACCCCGCGGCGCATGCGTTCGAAGTTGGCGCGCGAGTTGAGGTAGGCGAGGACGGCGTCGTGGTCGACGAACGGCTCGCCCCGTGCGGCGCCGCTGCGCGATCCCGAGCTCGGTCCCCGTGTGCTCATCGTCCGATCATAACGGGCTCGGCGCGTGTTCCAAAGCCAAAAACGTGTGAAGTCCGCAAAGCGCGCGTCATGACGACGCCCGCGCGATGAGGTCCTTCATCTCGCGCACCGCGGCGCGGAGCCCGGTGAACACGGCGCGCGACACGATCGCGTGCCCGATGTGGAGCTCGTCGACGTCGGGGAGCGCCGCGATGTGGTGGGTGTTGTGGTAGGTGAGCGCGTGGCCCGCGTTGAAACGCAAGCCCTTGTCGCTCGCGGCTTTGCCCGCGCGCTCGACGCGCGCGATCGCGTCGCGGAGCTCGGCGCGGCGCAGGTCCCCGCCCGCGGCGCGGAACGCGCTCGCGTACGGGCCGGTGTGGATCTCGCAGACGTCGAACCCCAGATCCGCGGCCGCGCGGACCTGGTCTACGTCCGGATCGACGAAGGCGCTGACGATCAGCCCCGCGTCCTTGAGGCGCGCCACGGCGGGCCTGAGCGCCTTGGCGCCGCGGACCGCGTCGATCCCGCCCTCGGTGGTGACCTCGTCGCGCCCCTCGGGGACGAGCATCGCGGTGTGGGGCTTGAGATCGCACGCGATGTCGACCATCTCGGCGGTGGCGGCCATCTCCAGGTTGAGCTTGATCTGGACCAGGCGGCGCAGGAGCGCGACGTCGCGGTCGACGATGTGGCGCCGGTCCTCGCGGAGGTGGACCGTGATCGAGTCCGCGCCCCCGAGCTCCGCTTCGTGGGCGGCGCGGACGGGGTCGGGCTCGGCGCCCGATTCGACGGGGTCGGGCTGACCCGGGTAGCGCGCGTTGCGCACGGTCGCGACGTGATCGATGTTGACTCCGAGCTGGACCATGCGCGATCGTATTCCGCGCGGGGTGCCCGGGTGGAGTTCAGCGCCGGACGCGGAGGATCGCGCGGTCGAGCTGGGCGCGCTGGTGGTCCCTGAGGTCCGGGCGGATCGATTCGAGGAAACCGATCGCGCTCGACATGGAGTCTCTGCGGAGGATCATCGCGAGCTCCTCGGCGTCGCGGATCTCCTGGGCTTCGCGGAGGTTCGTGCGCAGCAGCGCCATGGCGCGCTTGTCGTTCAGCCGCGCGATGCGCGAGCGCCCCGCGAGCCAGAGCGCGTCGAGCGCGATCCGGTCCGTGCGGGACGCGGGATCGAGGGTCTCGAAGAGGTCGAGGACGAGCTCGGTGTCGCCCGATCGCAGCGCGGCGCCCATCGCGCCCAGCGCGAGCGGGTCGGTGACGGACCCCGGCTTGTCCTTGAGCAGCGCCCGGGACAGGCGGGCCGCGTCGTCGTCGCGCCCGAGGGTGATGAGGTCGAGGACCGCGCCCTCGAAGTCCTCGTCCTTGAGGCGCGATTTGGCGCGCTCGCGCAGGTCGGCCCCTTCGATCTCGAGGATGTCCAGGAGTTCGGGGTCGGGCTCGGCGACGGGGCCGAAGGTTTTGAGCGCGTCCCCGAGGACGGCGATCTTCCAGACTTTGGGCGACCCGTCGTATCGGACGGCGCTGGCGAAGGTGAGCTGCCCGAGGAGGCGGCGGGTGACGTCGGGCGTGGGGACGAACCCGGAGAGGTAGGGCTCGTCGACGGAGCCCGCGTAGAGGTAGACCCCGCGTTCGAGCCAGCGCCCCCCCACTGTTCGGGGGGAGACGGGCTGGGCGAGCGAGAAGGAGTGGACCATGTGGAGGGCGGCGGGGATGTTGAGGATCGGGAGGTCCCCGGGGGATCCCGCGCCCTCGTGGATTCCCGGGAGGTCGTAGTAGGCCTTGGAGCCCTTGGAGTTCATCAGGAGGAGGGATGCGTCGAGGGGGACGGCGCTGTTGAGCTTGAAGTTCGCGCTCGTGTTGCGGGGTTCGTCGTGGAGGTCGGTCTCGAACCCGGCGCTCATGAGGTATTCGGAGGCGAGCGAGCCGTCGAAGCGGGACCAGTCCCCGGTGTTGTCGTACCCGTCCCAGATCCAGGCGCGGTCGATGGGGAGGAAGACGGCGCACATGGCCTGGTAGACGCTCGTGGCGGTGTTGCCGAAGAGCTGGGTCGCGTAGCCCCAGCGCGGGCCGGACCCGTTCTTGTCGGCGCGTCCGATCCGGTCGGTGGTCGCGACGATGTCGCGGTCCCCGGGCCCGGTGCGGATGCGCACGCCCATGCGGGCGGCGAGGGTGACGGCGTCGATGTCGTCCCCGATCTCGGTGTAGTCGAGGTCCGCGCCTCTCAGGGCGCGTTCGATCGTGAGCGCGAGGGTGTCGGCGTCCGAAGGATCGAGGTCGGCGTAGGGGTCGTCGGGCGCGTCGATGAAGACGAGGCGCTGGTACCGGGCCGCGGCGAGCGCGAGACCCCCGGCCCAGAGCGGGTCGGCGGGGTCGATCGCGACGACCCCGGGCGCGATGAGCCCGGAGTCCTTCATCGCGTCGAGTTCGGTCGCCCAGGACGAGGACTTGTCGCTCAGGGACCGGGTGAGCGCGGCCTCGATCGCGTCGCGGCGCTCGTCCGGGTCGCTGCTCCACGGCGCGGCGGTGTCGCCGGTCGCGCGGACGACGCGCTCGGGCTTGAAAGCGCGGACGAAGCGCGCGATGTCCTCGCGCGCCCGGGGGGACCCGTCGTCGTAGAGGACGGGGAACCGGACGGGCGCTTCCCACGCGCCGATCGCGTCGAGGAAGGCGCTCGGGGAGCTGACGATCGCGACGACGGGGACGACCCGGGTCGTGCGCTCGATGATGGCGCTCGAGAGCCCGGCGCGCCGGATGGGTTCGGCGCTCTGGCGCGTGGCGGCGAGCGCGTCGGTGACGCTCACCACGCGGGGCTGGGGATCGGGCGGGTTGGGCGCGTCGGGGGTCGGGTCGGGGTCGTCCTGCGCGCCCGAGATCGCGGTGAACGCGGCGAGGCACAGGGCGGCGAGGATGGTCGATCGGGTGCGATGGGGCATCGGTGGATGGTACTGCCGGCGCGGGCGATGGGTTCGGCCGGTACACTGATCCGCTTGGCTTCCTCGACACGAGACGAGTTCGTGGACCTGGTGCAGCACGCCCGATCGGGTGGTCGCGATCGCGTGGTCGTGCCGCTCGCGATCCGGGTGCTCGCCGACCAGCTCACCCCGGTGCTCGCGTACCGGCGCCTGGTGAGCGCGGACGAGCGGACGGCCCCGTCGTTCCTGCTCGAATCCGTCGAGGGCGGGGATCGTCAGGGTCGGTACTCGATCCTGGGGACCAAGCCCGTGCTCGAGCTCGTCGCGAAGGGGAACACGCTCACGATCGACGACCACGTGCACGAGACCAGCACGGAGGAAGCGTGCGCCGACCCGCTCGCTCGCCTGCGCGGGATCGCGGAGCCGTGGTCGCTGGTCCTTCCCGATGACGCGGTGGAGCTCAAGCGTCTCCCCGAGTGCGTGCTGGGGGGGTGGTTCGGGTATTCGTCGTACGACTCGGTGCGCTACGCGGAGCCAACGAAACTCTCCGCGGCCAACGCGCCCGAGGACGATCGGGGGCTCCCGGACCTCGCGTTCGGGCTCTACGACACGCTCGTGGTGTTCGACCACGCGGACAAGGTGGTGTACCTGGTGCGCCTGGTGTTCGTTGATGCGCCCGACGACCCGGGGGCCAAGCACGAGGATGCGCTCACGGCGCTCGACGAGCTGTCGTACGTGATCCAGCTGCACTCCAAGCCCCTGCCCCTCGGGCGTGTGGAGCGTGAGGAGGGCGCGCCCGAGCCCATGCCCAGCAACACGACGCGCGAGGAGCACGCGGCGATGATCGAGCGGGCGCGGGAGTACATCCGCGCGGGGGACATCTTCCAGGTGGTGCTGGGTCAGCGCTTCGAGCGGACATCGGGCGCGGACCCGTTCGACGTGTACCGGGCGCTGCGCGCGGTGAACCCGTCGCCGTACATGGTGTACATGCAGACGCGGGGGTGCATCCTGGTCGCTTCGAGCCCGGAGATCCTGTGCCGGGTGCGTCGTCGCGGGGACGGGCGGTGCGTGGTGACCAACCGCCCGCTCGCGGGGACGCGCCGGAGGGGACGGACGGGCGAGGAGGACCTGGCGCTGGAGCGCGAGCTGCTCGCGGACCCCAAGGAGCGGAGCGAGCACGCGATGCTCGTGGACCTGGGGCGCAACGACGTGGGGCGCGTCGCGGATCCGGGTTCGATCTCGCTCGACGCGGTCATGGAGATCGAGCGGTACTCGCACGTGATGCATATCTCGTCGACCGTGACGGGGGTGATCCGCGAGGGGCTCGATTGCTACGACGCGCTCCGGGCGGCGCTGCCGGTGGGGACGATCTCGGGCGCGCCCAAGGTCCGCGCGATGCAGATCATCGACGAGCTCGAGAAGGTGCGGCGCGGGCCGTACGGGGGCGGGCTCGGGTGGATCTCGCTCGACGGGGAGATGGACATCGCGCTGGCGCTGCGGACGATCGTGGTCCCGATCGGGCTCTACGACCCGGACCGCTACGACGGCGCGTGGGTGTACCACATCCAGGCGGCGGGGGGGATCGTCGCGGATTCGGTCGCGGAGCTGGAGTACAAGGAGACGGTGAACAAGGCCGCGGCGTTGTCGCGGGCGATCGATCTGGCGCAGCGTGCGTTCGGGTCGTGAGGGGCTGGGGTCTCCAAACGCACGGCAGACCCCGCTGGGTCGCGCGGGGTCTGCCGGAGGAGACCTGATCGCCCGGCGCGCGGGTGCGCGCACGGGCTGATGTGGCTTGGGGGGCGCCGGGGGGGTCAGACGCCGAGAGGTCAGACGCCGATGACGGTGCCGTTCTGCTTGTGGAGTTCTTCTTTGAGCTGCTGGGAGGGCTTGAAGGAGCAGGTGGTGGACTCCGCGATGTGGATGGGTTCCTTGGTCGCGGGGTTCATGCCGACGCGGGCGTTGCGTTTTTTGCGGGTGAAGGTGCCGAACCCGGAGATGGCGACCTTCTCCTCGTGCTTGAGACCATCGGCGATCGACTCGATCACGGCTTCGATCGCTTTGCCGGCGTCGGCCTTGCTGATCTCGAGCTGGGACGCGACGGCGTCGACGAGCCCTGACTTGTTCATCGTGAATCTCCCGAGGGGGGTGTGCGTGTGCGCCCGATCGTCCCTGACCAGGGCATGCTCGTTGATGTCCTCATTCGGCGCGAGAGGACCGAGAACATGAATATTCATGGAGCAAAGACCCCGTATGATCGGGGAATCGGGTCCTTCGAACCCGCGCGGAACCTCGGATGGTCCGGCGTTGAATCATCGCCGGAAATTCCGCCATGACAGGAGTTTGCGCCCTTGCAGCCCCCGGTGGTGCTCATCACGGAGTCGATCGCGCCCGGACCCGAAGCGTGGATCGCGGCGCGCGCCGAGACGATCACGCTCGCGGCGGGGGACCCGGGGTTCGACGCGGCGCTGGCGCGGGCGGCGGGGCTCGTCGTCCGGACGTACACGATCGTGGACACGGACCTCCTGGAGCGCGCGCCCGAGCTCCGGGTGGTGGGACGCGCGGGGGTGGGGCTCGACAACATCGACCTGGACGCGTGCGCCGCGCGCGGGGTGCGCGTGGTCCACACCCCCGACGCGAACCGCGACGCGGTGGTCGAGTACGTCGTGTCGATGCTCCTGACGGCCCTGCGTCCGATCCCCGTGCTCACCGAGCCGATGGTCGGGAGCGCGTGGCACGAGCACCGGAAGCGTTCGGTGAGCGCGCGCTCGGCGGAGACGGAAACCCTGGGAATCGTGGGGCTCGGGGGGATCGGGTCGCGCCTGGCGCGGGCCGCCCGGGCGCTGTCGATGCGGGTGCTGGTGACGGATGTGCGTGAGCTGAGCGAGGGGGAGCTCGCGGAGGCGGGGGTGACGCGCGGGGACGTGGTCCCGCTCGATGAGCTGCTGACGCGATCGTCGTGCGTGAGTCTGCATGTCGATGCGCACGAGCGGAACGAGCGCCTCATCGGCGCGCGCGCGTTCGGGCTCATGCGCGGCGACGCGGTCCTGATCAACACGGCGCGCGGGTTCGTCGTCGACCCCGAGGCCGCGGCGACCTTCGCGCGCGAGCACCCCGACGCGCGCCTGATCCTGGACGTGCACGACCCCGAGCCCATCGACCCGGGCTCGGCGCTGTGGGCGATGCCCAACGTGACCATGACGGCTCACCTCGGGGCGGCGACGCGCTGCGCCAAGGAGCGCATGAGCTGGGTGGTGCGCGACGTGATGCGGGTCTTGGGCGGTGAGGAACCCGAACACGATGCGATCAGATCGGGGTGGTGATCGGTCGGGAACTGTATGAATTCGCCGGTGCTCGGGCGGGTTCGGTGCAACAGGGGGGTTTTTCGGTGCGAATGGTGAGGTGTCGCGTGCGTTCGCCGCGAGTGGTGCGATGTGACCTTCGGCACAGGAACGGTGCTTGGTCGGGTTTCTTTCGGTGGTGTCTGCGCCGCCGTCCGATTCCGAGCAAAGCCGGGAGGGAAACATCGCGAAAGTGCCCGTTTCCGGGCGTCGTCGCTTGATCCCTTTGGGCTCTGCGCGCAATTTGGAGTGGATTGTCCGTCCGGACTGTACGATCTTTGTTTGTGTTGCTGCGCCCCACCGAACTCCCGACCCGTGCCGCGCGTCCAAGACGCGGCGAACGCGATCCGAATCGCAAGGAACTGATGATGAACACCACCGGCTCTCAGACTCGTCTTCTCACCACGATCGGGCTCGCGGCGGCGCTGTGCGCCGTCAGCGGGACGGCGCTGGGCGCCGGGAAGTTCACGAACCCCCCGTCGCTCAAGCCGGCGGACGGGACGCGGATCTCGGGGGTCGCGACGCCCGTGACGCTCAGCGCGGCGCAGCGTGCGAGCGTGTCGAGCGCGTTCGCGTGGCGGGGTCGTGACGCGTCGGTGCTCGAGGGCGCGATCGTCCCGAGCGTGGTGTTCACCGAGACGATCGGGCTCAAGGAGCGTCAGGACCAGCTCAACGTGCAGGTCAAGAGCCGGGAGGACATGGTCCAGCAGGTGATCCGCGATCTGTACACCGAGCGCCAGGGCATCGGGGGCGCGTCGGACGCGCAGCGCACCGTCGCGGCGGGCGCGTCGCTCGGCCAGGGCGCGAGCGTGGACTGGGCGCTGGTGCAGGAGCGCGTCGAGGCGCGCCTCGAGGAGGCGCGTCACCGTCTGGCGCCCTCGCTCGTCGAGCGCTTCGATGACATCGACATGCACACGGTCTCGCTCCCCGTCGGGGTGACCGCGGAGACCATGGCCGAGATCCTCATGCGGACGGGCGACTACGAGTTCGTCTCGATCGACTGGCTCTGCTACCCGACGAGCACGGTCCCGAACGACCCGCTCATCAGCAACCAGTGGTACCACTCGAGCAACCGCATCGGGACGTACGACGCGTGGGACTCGACCACGGGGAGCGGCGAGATCATCGCGGTGTGCGACACGGGCGTCGATCAGAACCACCCGGACCTCCAGTCGGCGCTCCTCCCCGGGTACAACGCGGTGACCAACCTCGCCCAGGCCAACGGCGGGTTCGTCGACGACAACCTCAACGGGCACGGCACCCTCGTCGCGGGGTGCTCCGCGGCGCCCGGGAACAACGGGACCGGGGTCTCGGGGATCGGGTGGAACTTCGGGATCATCCCGTGCAAGGTGTCGAACAACTCGGACGGGACGGCGTCGCTCTCGAACATCCTCGAGGGCGCACGCTGGGGCTCGGACAACGGCGCGTACGCGGCGAACTGCTCCTACGGCGGCGCGGAAGACGTCGCGACCCTCGGGACGGGCGGTCACATCCGCGCGGAGGGTCACCAACTGGTCTTCTCCGCGGGCAACTTCGGGCTCGCGGACCAGACGAGCGACTGGGACACGGTCACGATCGTCGGCGCGTCGAACAACGCGGACAACTGGGTCAGCTGGTCCCACACGGGCATCGGGATCGACTGCATCGCGCCGGGCGTGAACATCTACACCTCCACCCGCACGGGCGGGTACGGGTACACCACGGGCACGAGCTTCTCCGCGCCGATCACCGCGGGCGCGCTCGCGCTGGTGCACAGCGCGAACCCGTCGCTGACCGCCGACGAGGTCGAGTACACGCTCCTCAACGCGTGCGACGACAAGGAGACCCCGGGCGAGGACAACCGCACGGGGTGGGGACGCATCAACGTGGCGCGCGCGGTGAGCGACGCGATCAACGGGCCGAGCATCGTGGCGCTCCCGTTCATGGACGATTTCAGCAACGCCTCGCTGACCCAGTGGCGCGACTTCTCTGGCGACGTGAGCACGTCCTCGGGCGCGACCAACGAGCCCAGCGGCGACGACTCGCTCAACCTCTCGGGCGCGGCGCAGACCAACACGGTCTTCATCCGCGCCTCCGGGTTCGTGAGCCAGACCGGGGTGATCCGCTTCGCGACCCAGCACAAGGGCACCAGCGCCGGCGAGAACCTCGCCGTCGAGTACTGGAGCCAGTTCAGCGCGTCGTGGCAGCCCCTGACGACGATCGTCTCCGACGGGACCGACCAGGACGAGTTCACGCATCACCGCCTCGAGGTCCCCGCGTTCGGGATCTCCGACGAGTTCCGTCTCCGCTTCACCACGAGCGGGAACAGCGCCTCGGACGACTGGTACATCGATGACGTCCAGGTCTCGTACTTCGAGGGCAACTCGATCCCGTGGAACGACGACTTCGAGGACGGGGTGTCCCTGTTCCTCGACTGGGCGAGCTTCAACGGCGCCGTCACGAGCGAAGCGAGCGCCTCGGGCACCATGAGCGCGCGTCTCGACGGCGCGGACTCCATGACCACCCAGGACATCGACAACTCGACGACCGTGCCCCCGATCTACCTTCGTTTCTCCACCCAGCACGCGGGCACCGAAGCGGGCGAGGGTCTCAAGCTCGAGTACCAGGACCTCTTCCTCAACTGGGTCGAGATCACGACGATCGAGTCCGACGGGATCGACCAGGACGGGTTCGAGTTCCACCAGATGGAGCTCCCGGTGTTCGGGTTCCACGAGTTCCTCCGCCTGCGGTTCACGGCGCTCGGCAACGAGAGCAACGACCGCTGGTACGTCGACGACGTGGAGCTCTCCGCGGAGTTCGTGGACGAGCCCGTGGATTGCCCGGCGGACTTCACGGGCGACGGGTCGCTCGACTTCTTCGACCTGTCCGCGTTCCTGACGGCGCTGTCCAACGAGGACCCGGCCGCGGACTTCAGCGGCGACGGCTCGTACGACTTCTTCGACGTGAGCGCGTACCTGTCCGCGTTCGGCATGGGCTGCCCGTAAGGAGCCCATAGGTAGTGTGACAACCGGGCGTGCCCACTCGGGGCGCCCGACAGCAGGGTCTATCGGCGGCATCACGGCGCGCGGCGTCGTGATGTCGCGCATACGAAAAGACGGAGTATCCCGAGCATGATGAGTCATCGAACCGTTCAGGCCGCGCTCGCGGCGATCCTCGTGAGCGCGTGCGGCGCGCCCGTGAGCGCCATGGGCGCCGCGCCCCAACCCGCGCGGGTCAGCGCCGCGGCGATCGACGCGAAACTCGCCAGCGCCTCGCGCGCCTTCGCGCTCACGGGCGACGACGCGGCCGCCCTTCGCGACGCGCTCGCGAATCCGCTCGTGTTCACCCCGATCGCGGGTGAGATGGAGACGACGGGTGAGCTGATCGTGTGCGCCAAGCGCTCGAAGCGCGCCAGCGCCGCAGCGCGGATCGCGCCCTCGATCGTGCGCTCGAGCGCGTTCGTCGACCATCACGTCGTGAAGGTCCCCCGCGGGCTCACCGAGGGCGAGGCGGCGGCGATGCTCATGGCGACGGGCGACTACGAGCTCGTCGAGCCCAACTGGCGCGTGTTCCCCATCGCGACGGTCCCCAACGACTCGCAGTACGGGTCGTCGTGGCAGCACAACAACATCCAGAGCGCGCTCGCGTGGGACATCCACACGGGCGAGAGCGACGTCATCGTCGCGGTCTGCGACTCGGGCGTGGATCTCGACCACCCGGACCTCCAGGCGGCGCTCGTCCCCGGGTACAACTCCGTGAACAACCGCGCGCAGGCCGACGGGGGGAACGTCGACGACATCAACGGGCACGGGACCTTCGTCGCGGGATGCGCCGCGGCGCAGGGCAACAACGGGACCGGGGTCGTGGGCGCGGGGTGGGACTTCTCGGTCATGCCCATCCGGGTCTCGAACAACACGGACGGGACCGCCAACGCGTTCGACATCCAGGAGGGCGCGCTCTGGGCCGTCGAGCACGGCGCGAAGGTCATCAACGCGTCGTATTCGGGCGCGACCGCCGGGTCCAACGGGCTCACGGCGCTCAACATCGCGCGCCAGGGCGGTCTGTACCTCTACGCGGCCGGGAACGATTCGCTCCGGATCGTGCCCAACGCGCCAGACCTGATCATCGTGGGCTCGACGCGCTCCAACGACACGCTCTCGGGGTTCTCGAACTACGGGCCGGCGGTCGACATCGTCGCGCCGGGCTCGAGCGTCCGCTCCACACGGCGCGGCGGCGGGTACGGCAACGGGTCGGGCACGTCCTACGCGTCCCCCGTGGCCGCGGGCGTGACCGCGATGATCTTCTCCTACCGCGACGACCTGTCGCCCTGGGACGTGCAGGACATCCTGTACACCTCGGTCGACGACCTCGGCGTGCCGGGGATCGATGAGTTCTACGGGCGCGGGCGCGTGAACACGTTCAACGCGCTCAACGTCGCGACGGGGTATGAGCCGCGGACGCTGCTCCCGATCGACCTCTCCTTCGCCGACGCGTCGTGGGACGACGTCTTCGATGTGTCGGGCGGGTCCGTCTCGATCCAGGCGGACCCCGAAGCGCCCCAGGGCGCGTCGGCGCTGATGCTCGAGAACGGGTCGCAGATCCTGTCGGTCCCCCTCGCTGGACGCTCGGTCTCGGATCCGAGCGAGCTGAGTCTGGGGATCGTGTTCCGGGCGCAGGACGCGCTCCAGGGCGACACCCTCGTCGCGGAGGTCCTCGACGATCAGGGTGTGTGGCAAACCGTCGCGACGCACGCCGCGAGCGGCTCGAACACCGACGGGTACGTGCGGATCGACGCCCCGCTCGATCTCTCGTTCGCGTACCACGGCGTCCGGGTCCGCTTGAGCGCGAACACCTCGGGCGCGGGCGCTCGATTCCTCGTCGATCGGCTGACCCTCAACAGCGAGGAGATCCTCGCGACGGCGCCGCTGGTCGATTCGTTCTCGAGCGGGCAGTTCGCGAGCGTGCGCTGGTCGGACACGAGCGGCGCGTCGATCGGGTTCGATGGGCCGGACCACGCCGCATCCCTCACGGACGGCGCGGTCCTCGAGAGCACCGACATCCCCATGGCCCAGTTCGGGATCGTCCCCGCCTACTTCCGCTTCGACGCGTCGAGCGCCGACGCGGACGCGGGCGACTCGCTCAAGGTCGAGATCCGCGGGATCGGCGGCGCGTGGAACACCATCGCGACGATCAGCGGCGACGAGCTGAGCGCCTTGGGATCCGTGTTCGAGTTCGAGTCCATCATCTTCGCGTGGGGCATCGACGACACGCGCGTGCGACTCACCGCGAGCGGCGACGCGACCATCCTCGTCGATGACGTCTACTACGGCACCGAGATGCTCGGCGGGCCCTGCTCGGTCGCGGACTTCAGCGAGCCCTTCGGGGAGCTGGACTTCTTCGACCTCTCCGCGTTCCTCTCGGCGCTGAGCGCCAACGATCCGAGCGCGGACCTGAACCCCGACGGGTCGTACGACTTCTTCGATGTCTCCGCGTACCTCGACCTGTACGGGCAGGGCTGCCCGTGATCCGACCCCCCCACCGCCTCCGCGGGTAACCCGGCGGAGGTGATCGGGATCAATCAAAGAAACAGGGCCCGGCGCTCATGCGCCGGGCCCTTTCTGTTTCATGGATGGATCGGGACGCGCCCCGATCCGGTCAGGGGTGCGCCGTGATCACGGGCAGCCCTGGTTGAAGAGCTGGAGGAACGCGGAGACGTCGAAGAAGTCCCACGACCCGTCCTCGTTGATGTCGGCGCTCTGGTTCTGGTTGCCCAGCGCCTGGAGGAACGCGGAGACATCGAAGAAGTCGAGATCGCCGTCGCTGTTGAAGTCCGCGACGCACACCGGGCCGGTGTCCTCGCACACGAACGAAGTCACGCGGATGTTGTCCAGACCCGCCTCGATGACGTTCTGGAATCCGAGGTCGTTGGCGGTGAACCGGAAGCGCATCTGGTCGGTCGCGGCGACCTCGGTCCCGACGCTGATGGTGTCGGTGCGCCACGAACCGGAGACGCTCGTGACCGTGCGGATGGTGTTCCACGACGAGCCGCCGTTGGTCGAGACCTCGACGATCCAGGAGTCGCCGTTGATCGCGCCCGTCGAGATGTCGGCGAACCAGTAGTCGTAGGAGAACTCGCCGCCGTCGGAGAGGTCGTAGACGGGGGACGTCAGGATGGTCGAACCATCATCGACGTCGGAGTTGCACGAGCCCGCCGAGGAGTTGTCGGTGATCCAGCACTGCCCGGACCCGTCCGAGTCCGCGCCGGGCGCGCCGCGCGAGGAGCAGTTCACGGGGACGCCGCGGGTCCACTGCCCGTCGAGCGCGTCGCCCGAGACGGTCCAGCCCTGGTCGGTCTCCATGTTGTCCGAGAGGATCGTGACGACCTCGCCGATGTCGACGCGGACCGGGTCGCTCGCGCCCGCCGGGGGCGAGAACACCGCGCCCGCTTCCTGACCCTGCGCCGAGACGTAGTACTCGATGAACTCGTCGCACGACGCGCCGGGGATCTGGGCCTCGTAGAGCCCGCTCATCTCGGTCATCGGGACGCTCGTGAACGCGCCCGCGGCGTTGCGGTAGTGGAGCGTGACCCCGCCCAGGAGCGTGTCCATGCCCTCGCTGACCGCGGCCTGGACATCGATGGACGTCTGCGGGAGGATCAGCTCGGGGGTCGTCGAGACGAGCCCGAGCGCGAGGAACCCGTCGCCGAGCTCCGGCGTCGCGGCGATCGCGAAGGACTGGGGTCCCTGCGAGACGTCGGTGCCCGCGACGCTGACCTGGTAGAGACCCGTTTCGGGGTTGTCGATGACGACCTGCTCGATGTTGTTCAGGTGGTCCTCGCTCGATCGCGACGCGGCGGCCGCGGGCGACGCGGGGTTGAGCGTCCACGGGTAGTGGCGCACGCCGCTGGGGCTCGTGACGACGAGGTCGAGGTCGTTGACGAGCGCGTTGCCCACGTTGGGGGTGCCCGGGACGTCGTCCCAGACGAGGGTGATCTTGATCTCGTCCTCGGACCCGATCGCGTTGATGGAGAAGGTGGCGCTCGAGCCCATGTCGACCTCGCCCTCTTCCCAGTTGCCCGTGCGCGAGAAGTCGATCGCGTCCTGCGCCTGGATCATCCCGTACCCGTACTGGTAGTCGGGGCCGGTGTTCCCGCGGTCCTGCGCGGTGTGGACGAGGATCGCCTTGACGAGCTGGTTGGAGGGGTCGCCGTACCCGGGGAAGGCGGCGCGGAAGTCCTCGAGGAGGAGCGCGCCGATCCCCGCGGCCGTCGGGGACGCCATGGACGTCCCGCACAGCGAGGTGTAGGCCGAGTCGGAGGCGCTGTCGGTCGAGGTCACCCCGAAATCGCCCGAGGACTGGCACCCGGGAGCGCTGATGGTCGGGCGGATGCGCCCGTCGTCGGACGGGCCCCACGAGGAGAACGAGGTCATCGATCCGTCGTTGGAGTTGACCGCGCCGATGGAGATCGCGTTCTTGTTGTTCGAAGGGGGAGGCGTGGTGTTGTAGGTGGACCCGCAGCGCCCGGAACCGCGCTCGTTGCCCGCGGCCCAGAAGATCGTGATGGGTTCGCCCAGCGAGCCGCGCACGACGGCGTCGATGGTCGCGGCGGTCAGCCCGTAGTCGCCTTCCCACGAGCAGGGGTACCCGTTGGGCGCGACGTTGGACCCGATGGAGTTGTTCGACAGGTCCGCGCCCATGGAGAGCGCGAGCGAGTAGTCGGACTCGAGGTCGCCCGGGTCGGTGTAGAGGAAGCCCTCGGAGAGCCCGCCCGGCTGCTCGAAGCCCGCGCCCAGGAGGGTGACGCCGGGCGCCATGCCCCGGTTGTTCGCGTTGACCGAGCCGTCGCCGCCGATGGTGCCCGCGACGTGGGTCGCGTGGAAGGAGACGCCGTCGGAATCGATGTTGGTCGCGCGTCCCGAGAAGTCGTTGTGCGTGGCGCGGATGGTCCCGCCGTCGTAGACGAAGACCGTGACCCCGGAGCCGTCGAGCCCGTAGGGGGCGCTGTTGACGGCGTTGACCTGCGTGATGGCGCGGTTGGAGTCGTTGTAGTCCTCGAACGCGGGGATCGGGGGCTCGATCCATTGCACGCTATCGTTGTCCGCGAGCCGCTTGAGCGCCGACGCGGGCATCTCGACCACCAGGGTGTTGACGGACATGACGATCGAGCGCACCGACCCGCCCAGGTCGGTCACGAAGCGCTCCGCGATCGGGTCGGCGGCGTTGACGGTATCGAAGAGCTTGACGTACGCGGCGACGACCGCGTCGCCCGCGTCCGCGCCCTCGTCGACCTTCGAGAGCACCGCCCAGCTCGGGATCTGGTCGCTCGCGACGCTCGGGTGGAGCTTGTGGGCGCGGGTGATGGGCTCGGCGCCCACGATCGCGCCGCCCAGAGCCGCGGCGTCCGCGCCGGGCTTGACGTGCGCGAAGTACGCGCCCGAACCGACGGGGCTCAGGAGCTCGAGGCCCCTGGCGGCCAGGTCGGCGCGGGTCTGCGCGTCGGGGCTCGATCCGAGCGCGACGATGATGTGCGCCCCATCGGGACGCTGGGCGGACTGACGGACGAGCACGGTCGGGTTCGCGATCCCCACGCGCTGCCCGATGATCGAGGGCGCGTCGGGGTTCTTCCACGCGATCGGGGCGCCGAAGGCGGACCCGCTCGCGAGTGCGATCGCGAGCGCGAGGGTTGAGGCGCGGGTACGAGAACGTGGGTCGTGCGTCATGTGTGGTTCCTGTCTCGAGAGAGTGATCGATCGGTCCACCGATGGCGAAAGAGCAAGGACCGAGAACTACGCGTCATTGCGCAAGAAAAAAACCCGGGTCCGTCGTGGGCCCGGGTCTGGTATCGGTTATGGGCAGCCCTGACTGAACAGATTCAGGTACGCCGAAACATCAAAGAAGTCCCAGTTCATGTCGTTGTTGAGATCCGCGCTGGGCATCTCGCTCGACAGCGCCATGAGGAACGCGGAGAGGTCGAAGAAGTCGAGCTCGCCGTCGTTGTTGAAATCGGGGATGCACACCCCGTTGAACTCGATGGTCGCGAAGTCCATCTCGACCTTCGGGGACTTCCCGTGGAGCTCCCACTGCTCGTAGGCGATCTCGCCCGAGCTCGGGTTCTCGGGATCACCCACGGATTCGTGGTTCGCGTCGCGGAGGAAGGTGATGTACTCCTTGCTCACGAGCTGGAAGTAGACCCGGACCTCCGCGTACGCGGCGCCCTTGGGGATCGAGTAGGCCGTGTCGTCCCAGTATTGTCCGTCGGGGTACGAATAGTTCACGGGCGCCGCCTGGACGCTCTCGAAGTTCGCGTTGGTGAACCCGCGCGGGGGGATCCGGTTGTCCTTGACCCACATGTTGTTGGCGGCGAAGTGGAAGCCCTCGCCCTCGGGGAGCCCGGTGAGCGCCGCGACCGCGGCGTCGATCCCGAGCTTCGCCTCGTAGACCTTGGTGTCGCCCGTGGTCAGCTCCGCGGTCGTGTCGTCGTACGCGCCGTGCTCGAGGATCATGTTGTCCGTCGCGTCGAAGAACTTCACGTTCACCCACATGCGCCGACCCTCGGGGTACCCCGTGGGGAGCTTGTGGCCCGTCTGGTTCACGACGCGCACCGTCAGTTCGGTCCCGTCCTCGGAGAGCTCCATGTCCGACGCGTTCTCGAGCATGTACTCGGCCCGAGCGATCGAGTCGTCGACGAGTTCCTCGGTGAGGAAGGTCTCGCTATCGGGGTAGAGCGAGCGGACCGCCTTGAGCACCCAGTTGTTCCCGCCGTTGAACGCGTGCTGGGGCATGTTCGGGCGCGGGGTCTCGTCGAGTCGGCACGCGTTGGCGTTCTGGTCGGGCATGTGGCAGTCCTGGCACGACGACACGAGCGGGTTCGCGCCGCCGAAGCGCCCGCCCAGGTCGATCGGGGCGGCCGCGAAGTCGCTCATGAGCCACTCCGAGTACGTGCGCTCGACCGGGAACATGTCGTACTTGTCCGCCGTCGGATGCGCCGTGTCGAGGTCGTTGAGCGCGTAGGTCCCGTCGGGCTGGGCGCTGAACGCGGGGTTCGACACGTCGTGGCACGTCGCGCACATCGCGGAGTTCGAGTGGTACGGCGAGAGCTCCCAGTCGTGGTAGAAGAAGTTCGGGCCCAGATCGAACGGGCCGCGACGACGATCGAAGAAGTCCACCACGTACGCGCCCGTGTGGGGGTTGGGCGCGACGGCGTCGATCCCGTCGTTGGTCCCCGGGATCCCATCAAAGACATCGCGGTCGACCGCGGGTGTCGGATTCGGGTTGTCGAAGTTCTCCGGGTCGACCATCCGGTGACAGAAGTTGCACCCCACCCCGTTGAAGTCGGACCCCGTAAGCGCGGACCCGTCCACCGGCTCGGATCGGCCCGAGAGCCACCCCTGGGGCGCGTGGCACCGGATACACAGGTCCCCCACGAACGCGACGTCCTGGTTCGCGATGTCCAGACACGCGTAGAACAGCGGATCGCGGGCCGCCTGACCCATCATCGAGGAGACCCACCCCTCGTACGGATCCCAGTCGTGCTCGGGAACCGTGTGGCACGCCTGGCAGTTGTTCGAATCGGAGAAGGAGTGGTTGAGTGTGTCGGGCTGGGTCCCCGGGAGGAAAAAGTCCTCGAGCGTCGTCGGGACCGGGGCGGCGTAGGACATCGCGACGACGGAACCGGCGGCGGCGATGGCGGCCACACCACTCACGCACACGGCGCTTCTCGAACGGAACATCGACATCAGATGACTCTCCCGAACAAAAACCTGCCGAAGCCCGGAATCGGGCCCGATCTGTCCAGATTCTCCCACAGAACGCTCATAGTTGCAAGAGATCGGGCACAAATGGTCCCAGATTGGGGTGTGTCCGCCGATTCGGTGACGATCCCCCGGATCGGACCCCAAAAACGCCGATTCCGCGCTGATTCAGCGCCCCCAGGGTCCGAGAACACACCCCGCGAGATGCAAAGCATCGGAGATTACGGACACCCGGCACCCAAATCGCTCAGGAACGCGCTCACATCGAAGAAGTCCCACGCGCCGTCGACGTTGTAGTCCGAGCACAGGTCGTTCACGGACAGCCCCTGGAGGAAGGCGCTCACGTCGAAGAAGTCGAGCTCGCCGTCGTTGGTCAGGTCCGCCCGGCACTCGGGGACGGGCGCGCTGGCGACGAGGGTCGCCATCCCCGTGACGAACACGGTCCCGAGCTCGGAGCCGTCGACCACGAGGGGCTGGGACGCTTCGATCGGGAACGACCCGCTCAGGGTCACGACCCCGGCGCTCACCGAGACGGTCCCCGTGATATCCGTGAGCGTGTCGCCGAGGGTGGAGAAATCGACGGTCTCCGAGCCCGACCCGAAGAGGAAGATGTTGTAGGACACATCGAGGATCCCCGTGATCGAGACGGGGACACCCGTGAACGCGACCCCGTTCATCGCGCCGATCCCGACGGGCGCCAGGGGGACCCCGGGCTGGGCGTCGGTAACCGCGGCGTTGGTGAGGGTCGCGTTCGCCGTCGAAAGGAACGCGGGGACCCAGTCGAACCGGAGGTCGTCGTCGAGCCGCGCGTCGAAGTCCCCGAGGATGGCGCGGGTCGGCGCTGCGAAGTCGTCGAGCGCGAGCTGGATGGTGCCGCTGACGCTCGAGGAATCGGAGTCCGTGTCGCCCCCGAGGGACCCGAGATCGATCTCGATCGTGAGCTCGACGCTCGACTGCGCGGGATCGATGACCAGTTCGAGCGGCGACGCGACCACGGGGGACGCGAGCGCCGCGGCGCAGACGATGGGCAGGGCACGGTTCATGGACAGTCTCTCCTCGCGCGCGGCTCGCGCCCCCCCAGCGTATCGCGCCAGCGGCGCGGACCCAACGAAAAACCCCGCGAGGACGCGGGGTTTGTGAGGGTCCAAGGTCCGATCGGGTTATCCGCCGCACACCTCGGTGAAGAAGCTCAGGAAGAGCGAGAGGTCGAAGAAGTCGAACTTCCCGTCCCCCGTGAAGTCCGCGCGTTCGTCGCCCTGGGCGTAGAAGTTGAGGAAGCGCGAGACGTCGAAGAAGTCGAGGATCCCGTCGCCCGTCAGGTCGGAGTCGCAGGTCAGGACGACGAAGACGCGCTGGTCCTGGTACACCACCCGGTACACGAGCCCGAGGGGCGCGGTCGGGACCACGGTGGTGCCCAGATCGAACTCCCCGACGATCATCCCGTCGCCCGACGCGACGATGATGTCCCACGAGTCCCCGAAGAAGGGCGTGTACCCGTCGTCGAGCGCGATGGTGACAGAGCCGTCGAGCGTGAGAACGTCGCTCGCATCGAGGATGACCGTGTCGAACTCCCCGGCGTTGGTCCCGCCGAGGTCGAACGAGGACGCCGCGAGCTCCCCGAGCGTGAAGACTTCGACCTGGAGCTGACGGAGGTTCCCGCCCGGCGCGAGCCCGCCCTGCGAGTCGATGGTCCCTCGCAGCCGCCCCGATCCCGAGACGACCTGACCCTCGCCCAGCGTGATGGTGAACCCGTTCGCGTCGAGATCCGCGTCGGCGAGCGAGTTCGCGGTGTTCATTTCGATCGTGCCCGTGCCCGTGATCGAGAGGTCGGACTGGGCGACGAAGTTCGCGTTGAAGGTCGCCATCTCCGGGTTGAGCGAGAGCACCCCGTTGTTGACAAGGTCCCCGGTGTAGTTGAGCGTGGACCCCGAGCCCCGGATCTCCAAGACGCCGTTGGACGTCAGACCGGTCGCGTCGATGGACCCGGCTTCGGTGCGGACGGCGCCGCCGTTCATCGTGTCGAGGGTGCCCCCGATGATGTCCGCGCCGCTGCGCAGGTGCATGAACGCGCCGTCGGCGATGATGCCGCCGCTCGTCGAGTCGATGGTGTTGTCCAGGTGGAGGGGGAACGCGGGGTCGTTCGCGAGCAGGGTCCCGTTGTTGACGATGAGCCCGTCGATCGCGGGTTCGATGAGACCCGAACCCGAGACGACCTGACCCGATCCGATCGTGAGCGTGGTCATCGCGAGCGTGTCGATGACCGCGTCGTTGGGTTCGGAGACGGCGGTGAGGGCGATGGTGCCCGTCCCGCCGATCTCGGTGTCGACGTGCGCCCGGACGCGGGCGTTGAAGACCTGCGACGTGGTGTTGATCGAGATGGACCCGTTGTTCTCGATCGGCCCGCTCAGCGCGAGGATGTTCCCTTCCCCGGCGACCCCGAGCGCACCGGTGTTCGTGATGTTCCCGATCGTCGCGGTCCCGCCGCCGTTCATCTCGACGATCCCCGTCCCCGTGGTGACGAACGTCCCCCCGTCGAGGGTCATGCCCGGGCGCAGCGAGAGCGTCGCGTTGTCGGCGCGGTAGGTCCCGCCCATCGACCCGGCGTGCACGCCCGTCAGCACGAGCGGGAACCCGGGATCGTCCGCGCCGATGACCCCGCGGTTGTCGAACGCGCCCATGTTCCCGTTGATGCGCCCGGACCCGCGGACGAGCTGCCCGGACCCGATGACGACGTCGCCCCCGGCGGTGGTCATCTGCGCGTCGTTGAAGTCCCCGACCTGCTTGAGCACGATCTCGCCGATCCCGCCGATGGACGCGGGGGTATCGAAGCGGAGGTTCGCGTTGAAGACCTCGGCCGTCGAGTTGACGGTCAGAACCCCGTTGTTGGTCAGGGATCCGACGATCGCGAGCGTGTCGGCGGCGCCCTTGATGTTCAGGCCGCCCAGGTTGGTGCACGCGTTGAGCGTCGCGGTCGAGTTGTCGAGCGTGACGGCGCCCGTGCCCACGGAGGTGAACGTGCACGCGTTGAAGACAGCGCCCACGCCGATCCCGAGGACCGCGTTGTCCGCGACGTACACGCCCGCGCCCGCGTTGTGGAGCCCGAGCATGAGGAGTTGGAGCGATGGGTCGTCGGCGCGGATGGTGCCGTCGTTGGTGATCGAACCGTCCGCGCTCGACCCGACCCGACCCGATCCGCGGACGGTCTGGTCCGCGCCGATGGTGAGTTCGAAGGGGCCGCTGGGGAAGAGCTGCGCGTCGTCGGGGTTGGTGGGCGCGGCGAGCCGGATGTCCCCGTTGCCGCCGATCGTGATGGAGGTCGCGGCCCGCACGAGCGCGTTGAAGACCTGCGCGTCGGGGTTGACGACGATGGTCCCGTTGTTGGTGAACGCGTTCTGGAGATCGAGGATCCCGCTCGTGAGGACGTGCATGGTCCCCTCGTTGGTCATGGTGTCGAGCGTCGCGGTCCCGTTGTCCGCGACGGTGACGCCGCCGTTGGCGGTCTCGAACGTCCCGTTCGTCGTGAGCGAGTTGCTCCCAAGCCGGATCGACGACCCGTCCGCGAGGATGGTCCCGCCCCCGCTCGAATCGAGTGTCCCGCTCAAGCGGATCCCCATATCGCCCGTGTCGTCGGCGATGATCGACCCGTTGTTGAGGATGGTCCCGCTGAGCCGACCCGCGCCGCGGATGGTGTGCCCCGCGCCGTGGGTGAGCGTGCCCGCGGGGTTGATCTGGGAATCGTCGTTGTTGGTCGCCGCGATCATCACGATCTGCCCGGTCCCGGTGATCGAGCTCGGGCTCGAGAACGACAGGTTCGCGTTGAAGTTCGACGCGTTGATGTTCATGACGTACGTGCCGTCGTTCACGAACCCCGCCCCCCCGATCGTGAGGTTCGAGTTGTTCATCTCGAGCACCGCGTCGGGGTTCGTGATCGCGAGACCCCCGATGGTGATGCTCGTGTTGAGCGCCACCGAGTACATCCCCGAGAGCCCGAGGACCGCCGCGTCCGACGGCGTGTTGGGCACATCCGCCGGGGACCAGTTGGCGGCCACGCTCCAGTCCCCGTCGGTGGGGCTGAGCCAGTTGATCGGGGTGGGCCCCGCCTGCGCGCTGAGCGCGGTTCCCGCGGCCGCGGCGATCGCGCACGCGCTCCTGAACTTGGTCGTCTTCATGTGTTCCCTCTCCTCGGAGTGATTCCGCGCCCCGTCCACAAGCATCGACGCGCTTCAAAATGCTATCCTCGGACACGCCCGCGACGGATAAAAAATCGGGGTATTCGACCCTATCAGCGGGGTTTTTCGCCCATGAAGCGTTAAAAACACCCCGGGGATCCGGGGTGCTGGTCACGCGATCAGTTCACGCGCTCGGCGCGGGATGATTACGGGCAGCCCATCTGGAACAGACCCAGGTACGCGCTCACGTCGAAGAAGTCCCACTCGCCGTCCATCGTGAGGTCCGCGACGGGCTCGTTGTTGGTCAGCGCCTGGAGGAACGCGCTCAGGTCGAAGAAATCGAGCACGCCGTCGCCCGTCAGGTCCGCCGGGCACGCCGGCGCGGCGCCGGTGGCGTTGACATCGATCGAGAACGCGGCGTCGAGCGTGATGGATTGGAGCGAGAGCGTGAACAGCACGCCCGCGGTCTCGTCTCCCAGGGTCGGCAGGTCGAAGGGGATCGCGGGCAGATCGACGCCCTCGATCGGGATGACGCTCGAGATCGGGTCGGGGCTGGCGCTGAGGTTGAGCAGCAGGAGATCGGGCCCGTCGATCCGGGCCTGCCCGGAAAGCGGGAGCAGGACGGGGAGGGCTTCGATGGGCGTCTCGCTCGGGTCGGAGCCGGGAAGGGCGAGCAGCAAGGTCATGTCCATCGTCGCCGGGACCACGCCGGCGAGGTCGTAGACCCCCGGGTCGGGCGTCGGCGTGAGGGTGACCAGGGCGGGCGCGGACTGGGTGAGCGTGGCTTCGCTCAGCCGGGCCACCTCGCCCAGCGGGATGGTGATGGGAACGCCGCCCAGATAGATGAAACCCGGGTTGATGGTGCGGAAGGTATCGAAGCCGATGGTGACCGAGAGCGTGGTCGCGCCGGTGTCGTCGCCGAGCAGATCGAGTTCGAGCCCTTCGATCTCGGCGATGCCCCCCGCCGGATCCATGCTGATGAAGAACGAGCCGCCGGGGCGGGTATCGAGCAGCGTCCGGGTGTCGAGCGTGGTGATGGTGTCGATGGGCTGGTTGCCCGCCCCGCCGAAGAAGCCCTCGCGCGTCTGCGTGCCGTCGGGGTTGGTGTCGGGGTCGTAGTCGCCGATCAGGGATCCCGACGCGTCGAGCACGCCGGACGCGTCGATGGTGGTGCCGCTCGTGGCGCTCTCGAGCGTGACCTCGTAATCCTGGGCGCTCGCGCCGCTCAGAACCAGACCGAGACACGCGGCCGGCACGAATAAATCGGAACGAATCATGATGGATCTCTCATCTCTTCGGGGGGACGCACTCGGCGAGTGATTCAGGAAGCCCGCGCTGCTCGCCCCACGTGCGGCGCACCCGGCTCGGCTCCCGCGGCCGCACCGTCGCGGCCCGCGACCCGATCCTAACGCAGATCCGTGCGCCGTTCACGAAGAAAGCCCGGATCACGCTCGACACGACCCGGGATACGGGCCGCGGATCCCATAAAAAACGCCCCGGATCGTGTCCGGGGCGTTTGAGAATCGTGTCCGCGTCGATCGAACGGATTACGGGCAGCCCTTCTGGAACAGCCCGAGGTACGCGCTCACGTCGAAGAAGTCCCACTGCCCGTCCATGGTGAGGTCCGCGACGGGCTCGTTGTTCGAGAGCGCCTGCAGAAACGCGCTCAGGTCGAAGAAGTCGAGCATCCCGTCACCCGTGAAATCCGCGGCACACCCCTCGCACGCATCCGCGATCCCGTTGTCGTCCTCGTCGACCGCGTTGGGGTTCACGATCTTGTACACGGCGCTCCCGCGCGTGTAATAGATCTCGCCGGCCTCGTCCTCGCCGAAGGAGGTGATCCCGAACCCGGCGCTGAACTGCGTCGAGCGGGTGTAGAGGTTGTTGCCGTCGAGGTCGGTCGGGTCGAGGGTCCAGACCGTGCCCGTGCAGTAATCCGCGAAGAAGTAGAGACCCTGATAGTCCTCGCCCAAAGCGCACCCGCGGTAGACGTACCCGCCCGTGACCGAGCAGCCCTCGCCGTGGCTGTACACATACTGCGGGTCGGTCCACCCGGTCACGCCGCAGTTGCCCGTGCTGTACTGCACGAGCCCCTCGCGGCAGCGCCACCCGTAGAAGAGCCCGCCCGTGTTGCCCACGTTGTGGTTGATCTCTTCCCACGCGTTCTGCCCGACGTCGGCCATCCAGAAGTCGCCGGTGTCGCGATCGAACGAGCAGCGCCACGCGTTGCGGAGCCCGTAGTGGTAGATCTCGCCGCGGGTGTTCGCGTCGCCGTCGTTCGCCCACGCGTTGTCGTCGGGGATCCCGTACTCGAGCCCGGTGTCCTGGGTGTCGACGTCGATGCGGAGCATCTTGCCCAGGAGCTGGTTCAGGTTCGCGGCGCGGTTGCCCGGGTCGCCGCCCGAGCCGCCGTCGCCCGTGGAGATGTAGAGGTACCCGTCGGGCCCGAACCCGATCCACCCGCCGTTGTGGTTGGAGTAGGGCTGGGCGATGGTCATGAGCACGCGCGCCGAGTTCGGGTCCGCGGTGTTCGGGTCGAAATCGAACACGGAGTATTCCGCGATCACGGTCGCGCCGCCGTTCTGGGTGTAGTTGAGGTAGAACTTGCCCTCCCCGTCCGCGCCGTCGACGGCGTAATCCGGGTGGAACGCGAGCCCGAGCAGCCCGCGCTCCCCGCCGGACTGCACGAGCGGATCGATGTTGAGGAACGCGCTCGCTTCGAGGTTGCCCTCGGAATCCGCGATCCGGATGATCCCGTTCTGCTGGACGATGAACACGCGGCCCGAGCCGTCGTTCGCGTGGGTGACGTAGACCGCGGAGGACACGCCGCTCACGAAGAGCTCGCTCTGGAGCTGCGCCCGGGCAGCGGAAGTCAGAAGGGTGAGCGCGATCGCGGTGGAAGCCATCAGACGTTTCATGTGTGGGTCTCTCCTCGGGGTGGGATCGGGTATCGGATCCAGTTTCGGCGTGATCCGTGAGGGTGGATCAGCCGGGCGCGTGGATCCGTGACCATTCAAGGAACGCACGCGCGATTGACAACGACAGTCCGGGGATCAGAACCCCCTGGATCTCGGGGCTTTACGCAGATTCAGGGTACACACGCGCCCGATGATGCTCAAGACCGAACCCGGGATCTCGCCCGGAACTCCGAGCAATTCACACATGGGTCACACACGGACCCTTCCGGAACCCGCACAAACCGATCAGGGGCACCCCTTGCCCATCGCCATCAGGAAGGCGCTCACGTCGAAGAAGTCGAACGCGCCGTCATCGTTGAGGTCCGCGATCGGATTCTCGTTGGCGAGCGCCTGGAGGAACGCGCTCAGGTCGAAGAAGTCGCTCTCCCCGTCGTTGTTGAAGTCCGCGATGCACTCGACCACGCACGGGAGCTCCATCGAGCACAGCAGGTCCAGGCGCGCGATCTTGGAGCGCGCGAACCCGCCCGGGGCGCTCGGGTCGGAGACGAGCCACTGGAGGTAGACCGTCGTCCCGTCGAGCGTCGGGTCGTTGGGGATGGGGTACCGGAAGGTCCCGGTCCCCGTCATCGGATCGGCCCCGCCCGAGAGCGTGAACGGCCCGCGCAGGTCGCTCGTGTCGAGCAGGTCCCCCTCGGGCGCCGTCGAGGAGACCGCGACGAAGGCGGTCGCGCCGTTGAGCGCGTCGGTCACCCCGAGTTTGAAGCCGTCGTTCCCGAGGTTGGGCACCCCCCGCGCGATCATCGCGGGGACCACGCCATCGGTCCCGGGGACCCCGGACCCGAAGAGAATCGGGTTGAAGTCCACGACCTCCGAGTACAGCGCCGGACGATCGAACGGGAACTCCTCGCCCGCGACGCGCGGGTCCGTGAGCGCGTTGACGATGAAGTCCTTCACGTCCGCCTCGGTCTCGGGGTCGAACTCGATCGGGTTGCGCACGAGGAAGTGCGCGTCCTCGGTGAACGGCGCGAGCCCGTCGCGGTGCGCGTAGAAATCGAACACCTGGTCCAGATCGAACCGCCCGTTGTGCATCAGGTGCGGACGCAGCCCCGCGTTGCGCAGCGTCGGGGTCTTGAACTTCCCGTTGTCGCTCGAGAACCCCGTGACCGCGCCGCGACCAAGGTCCTCGAACGACGGGCGCACCCCGTCGGCCATCAGATCGTTGTTCGTGAACGTCGGCGCCGCGTGGCAGAACCCGCACGCCGAGCCCTGGATCGCCTGGAACCCGTTGACCTGCGCCGGGGTCATCGCGCCCGCGTCACCCGCGTTCCACAGGTCCCACGGCGTCTGGTTCGGGACCAGCGTGCGCTGGTACGTCGCGAGCGCGTACGCGATCCGGACCGCGGTGATCTGCGGATCGCCGAACGCGTCCTCGAAAAGCTCGTTGTACGTCGGACGCGCGAGGATCGCGTCACGCATGTCCGTCGGGATCTCCGACGCGAGCGCGAGCGGGCGGATCCCCGCGAGCTTGTCCTTCACCTGCGTCCACGTGCGCCCCTCGTGCGCCATCTCGCTCGTGTTCATGATCGGCGCCAGCGCCTGGATCTCGAGCCCCCCGACCCCCGACTGGAACAGCTCCTGACCCGACTCCGGGTCCACGAACGAGAACTCCGCGCGCCCGTCCCAGAACAGACTCCCCGCGAACATCGCCATCAGATTCGTCGACGACACCCGGTTTCCCACCTGCGGCTCGAGCCCGAAAATCTCGTGACGCAGGTACTCGTCCATCTCGTCCATCGCGGCCACACCCTTGGACCCCACCACGTCGTCGGGGGTCCCGAAGACATTGTCGAACCCCGGGTTGACCGCCGGACGAGGATCCGAACCCCCCGCGCTCGGGATGTGGCACGTCCCGCACGACACCGTGTTGTCCGTGCTCAGCTGCTCGTCCCAGAAAAGAATCTTCCCCAGGACACGCTTGGCCTCGTTGGGCTGGTTCTGGAGCGGAGACGAAGGCACCCACAGCGGCGGCGAGGTCGACTGCGCCGACGCAGCCGTCGCGCCAAGGGTCAGCACGATCAGTCCTGCGCGTCGTATGCGTGCGAGCATGGATCCTCCTCGATCGAGGGCCTCAGCGATGCACCGAGACCGTCCTGCTTCGATCCATTCTAGGGAGCGGGGACAACCGAGCCCATTTCTCAGGGACAACCCCCGCTGAACGCCATCAGGAAGGCGCTCACGTCGAAGAAGTCGTACTCGCCGTCGCCCGTGAAGTCCGCGACGGCTTGCTCGTTCGCGAGCGCCGTGAGGAACGCGGAAACGTCGAAGAAATCGAGCTCGCCGTCCATCGTCAGGTCCGCCGGGCACATCGAGGTGCACTCCGTGGAACCCGGGCCGAACCAGTCGCCCCCGACGAGATCGCAGGTCGCCTTGTCGAACTGGACGCAGTTGTCGTTGATCGAGCATGCGCCCAGACAGACGTTCTCGGCGCAGGTCGATCCGGGACCGCTCCAGACCCCGCCGAGCATGATCGCCTCGTCCTCCGTGAGCCCGTCCATGCACGACCCGTCGTCGAAACACGCGGACCCGACCTGACCGCCCTCGCAGTCGATCACGACGCGGATGACCCAGTCGCCAGTGACCCCGAGAAACTCGTTGGAGCGCCAGGTGGTCCCGTTGACCTTCACCGCGTTCTTCTGGGCCGTGAGCCCGTCGTCGTCGAAAATCAGACTCGGCCCGAGCGCGGGCGAATCGTTGAAGAACCGCAGCGACACCACGAACTCCTCCGAAGCGCTCACAGGGATGCTGATGGGGATGGTCTGGTTCTCGTCCTGGTACCGGAACTCGTTGAGCCCCCCGTCCAGGAGCGCGGGCGCGAGCAGCTCCTCCTTGAGCGTCCCGGGATTGGGGAAGCTCCCCCCGTTGTAGACCCGGATCGAGTCCTCCACGCTCGGGTCGGCGCCCCCGAGGAAGGATCGCCAGAAGATCCGCAACGCGACGATGTTCCCGTCGCACGGCGACGTCAACCAGACCGCCGCTTCCTCGTTCTGGACGAAACACGGGCAGATCGACGCGCTGGCGCCATCCTCGAGCCCGTCGATCAGGACCTCGACCTCGTCGCCATGGGCGCCCGCGGCCGCGACGGACAAGGCGCCGAGGATCAGTCGGCGGACAATCGGCGTGGAACTCATGAACATCTCAACCTCCTGTGCGCGGGGCGCACGCGAACACAATGCCGCGCCCCCGCTCGGCGGGCCCAGTGTACCGCAAAGCCCCCCGCCGCCCAAGCCCAATGTCCCAGGCGGGTCCGAGAATCACGCGCCGGATCGTCGCCTTGCTACACTCCACCCCCGAGGGGTCTCCCGATCATGAGCACGAACAAACAACGCAACGAGAGCGACGGGAACAAGACCATCGCGAACCAGATGATCCTCGAGGATCTCGACGCGCTGCGCTTCATGTCCAACCCCATCCGCTGGGAGATCATCGACGCGCTCACCTCCATCGGGGAGTGCTCGGCCGCGGACATCGCGGACTTCACCGCCCGCGCCCGCACCTCGCTCTACCCGCACCTCCAGGGGCTCCTCGAGCACGGGCTCATCCACGAGAGCGGGACGCGCCTCATGGGCAAGCGATACGAGCAGCTCTACATCCCCGCCGCCCGCTCGATCGACACCCGCTTCAACAAGGACGATCCGGACAACATCGAGTTCCACGTCACCCTCGCCAAAGCCGCCGCCCGCTTGTGCTCGCGCCGCATGGAACGCGCCATGCGCCACGAGGACGCGAACCCCCGCACCAAAAAACGGAACTTCCACCTCAACCTCATGAGCGTCTGGGTCTCCCCCAGCGAGCTCGCCCAGCTCAACGAGATGATCGACAAACTCTCCCAGATGGGACGCGACTCCCGCCCCGGCGACGGCAAGACCCTCATCCACGTCGGGCTCTTCCAGACCCCCCACCTCAGCAAAGACGACTGAGCCCCGATCACGATCGCTCCACGAAAGAACACCCGGGCGCGCGCCCGGGCGTGCTCGCTTTGCGTGTCAACGGGCCCGGATCAGGGGCAGCCCTTCGCGAACGCCTGGAGGAACGCGGAGACGTCGAAGAAGTCGTACTCCCCGTCGCCCGAGAAGTCTGCCGCCGGGTCCTCGTTCGAGAGCGCCATGAGGAACGCGGACAGGTCGAAGAAGTCGAGCTCGTCGTCGCCCGTGAAGTCGACGGCGCACGCCTCGACGGGTGTCGCGACGAAGACGCCGATCGTCCCGTTGCGGAGGAACGCCGCGAACGCGACCTGCCCGCTGTCGTTGATGTCCACGACCCCGTTGGCGACCTGCCGCCCCGTCAGACCCCCGAAATCGAACCCGAGCGGGAGCATCCCCAGGTCGGTCTCGATCATCTGGTCGAACTCCGCGAGCTTGACCACGTTGTCGCCGTCCCCGACCCAGATCGCCGTGGAGTTCTGGCTCACATCCGTCGCGCGAAACACGACCCACCCGTCGGAGTTCACCGCCGGGGGGAAGTTGATGAGCGACGAGTTCTGGATGTCCGGGTCGTTCCCGTCCGCGATGACCGTCGTGGTGACGCCGTCGTCCGCGATCACTTCCCACACCGAGTCGGCGCTGCGCCGCGCCGAGAACCCGACGTGCCCGCTCTGCGCGATCGCGACGGAGTTCACGAACGAGTTCCACACCCCGCCCGTCTCCGCGATGATCGTCGACGAGAGATCCGGCTCGACCCGCACGATCCGGCGCGTCGGCCCCGTCGCGGGGATCGAGTTGAACACCACCTGGCGCGCGTCGTTGATCTCGGGCGCGAACAGGAAGTCGTAGTCCGTGCCCGTCGACGCGATGAGCGTCTGGAAGCGCGTCGGGCTGAACTCGTCGATCACGATCTTGTCCACCGCGAACCCGAAATCACCCCGGTAGCAGATCGCCCCATCCGACGTGAGCGTCACCCCCGAGAACCCCGAGGTCCCCTCGTTCCCCCCGGGGGTGAACGTGCGGATGAGGTTGCCCGAGGTGTCGTAGAGCTCCGCGCCGTCGTCGAACGAGCCCTGCTCGATGACCAGCATCCCGTTGCGCAGGTCCGAGGTCGACGACCAGATCGGGTCGACCCCGGTGCCGCTGAAGATGATCCCCCCGACCCCGTCCTTCCCGTAGAACACGCCCTCGTTGGGGCTCCCGTTGAAAAAGGCGCGGATCGCGACCCCGCCGTCCTCGCCCAGGGTCACGTACTGGCTCGAGAGCGACGAGAACTGCGGCAGATTGAACGCCGGGATCCCCGCATCCAGCGACGACCGGCACTGGAGCTCGTAGATCCATTCGGTCGGGACTTCGCACATCGCCGTGCCGGCACAGATCGCCAGCGCGCTCATCGCACACATTGCTCGCATCGCTCTCACTCCAAATCTCGGGTTCACTCGGTTCGGTGGGTCTCGGGCCCATGCTACAGCGCCGGATCCCCGATTCCAACGGAGAAATCACGAAGCGCCGGGTCCGATCAGAGGTTCTGATGGGAGACAGGGGGGCGGGGGGGGCGGCGG
>CBFGUD010000021.1:0-38493 GCA_965652365.1 uncultured Phycisphaerales bacterium | reverse complement strand
ACCGCTCCCACGTCCCCGTCGAGCCCTACCTGAGCGACCAGTGGTACTGCAAAGTGACGGATGACCGGTTGCGGGGGAACGCCCAACGAGCGTTGTCGCGCGACCAGCGGACGATGCAGAGTTTGCAAGACTGGCCGGAGTCAAGACCTACAACCCCTCGTGGGACGGGCTTCCAGCCCGTCACTCCCCCTTCTCTCTCCTCCTCAATCCCCGACTCCCTCACCATCCACGAACGCCACCTCCCCCACTGGCAACTCGGCGGCAGCACCTACTTCGTCACCTTCCGTGTGAATGAGGGCGAACTCTCCGAGAAAGAGCGCGACCAAGTCCTCGACGCCTGCTTCCACTTCGACGGCGAGCGGGCAACCATCCGACTGGTCACGGTCATGCCCGATCATGTGCACATGATCCTGACCCCGCTTGAGCGCGAGCAGGGTCAATGGTGGTCACTCCAGGAACTCATGCACTCGATCAAGAGCTTCACCGCCAATGCGATCAACCGGGATCGCGGCGCCAGCGGTTCGCTTTGGCAGGATGAATACTTCGATCGCTTGCTGCGCGGCCAGGATGAGTTCGTCGAGAAGTGGAACTACATGCTGATGAACCCGGTGAATGCAAAGCTGTGTGGTGATCCGGGTGAGTATGCATGGACGAAGAGGGGGGAGCCCGGACAGAGGAGGCCGGGGAGTGACGGGCTGGAAGCCCGTCCCACGAGAGGGGGAGAGGAAGAGGGAGTCTGTTCCACCGACGGCTCCATGACCTTCCACCCCGCCCGCTACGCGAAGACCTACGAGACCTGGCACGACAACCTGCGCGACTGGTGCATCAGCCGTCAGCTCTGGTGGGGGCATCGGGTCCCCATTTGGCGTTGGTATCCACACGACAGCAAAGGCGGACATGCAGCCGATATTCAAGGCGGGGTGCCGTCGCCATCATTGCAAGCAACGATCAATTTGTTCGAGCTTCTTGCAACAGCTTGTGGTTTAACGGGTGATCTCGAACTCGTGCCGGGAAGTGATGAGACCCAGTCATGGATTCTTATCTGCTGCCGAAATTCACGAGCTGAGCGTCTTCTTGATGCGATAAATGCCTGTGAGTTCGGAGCAAAGGATGCGGCCTCGATCCGTCCCCATTTTCTGGATGTACTCACTAGCGAGGAGTGTTGCTCATTGCTTGACGCCTTCGTTGAAACAAATGACGGCAGCCCTGTCTCGCAAGACCCCGACGTCCTCGACACATGGTTCTCCAGCGCCCTGTGGCCGCTCTCCACGATGGGCTGGCCGGACACGAGCGCCGCGAACTCGAGCGACGATCGGGTCGACGACTTCGACGCGCTCCTCAAGGCCTACAACCCCACCTCCGTCCTGACCACGGCCCGCGAGATCATCACCCTCTGGGTCTCGCGCATGACCATGTTCAACCGCTATTTCCTCTCTCCCACCCCTAGTGGGACGGGCTTCCAGCCCGTCACTACCCCTCCTCCCTCCCTCAACTCCCAAGACGACGGGCAAGATGCCCGCCCCACTCAAGAGAAGATCCCCGGCCCCGCCCCCTTCAAGGACGTCTTCATCCACGCGATGATCCAGGACGGCGAAGGGCGCAAGATGTCCAAATCCCTCGGGAACGGCGTGGACCCCCTCGACATCATCGACTCCCACGGCGCCGACGCGATGCGCTTCACCCTGTGCCAGATGACGACCCAGACCCAGGACGTGCGCATGCCCGTCGAGCCCGATCCGGAGACCGGGAAGAACACCTCCCCCAAGTTCGACATCGGGCGCAACCTGTGCAACAAGCTCTGGAACGCGTCGCGCTTCGCGATGTCCATGCTCGAGAAAAACCCCGTCCGCCCCGGGCCGCCCATCGACCCGCAGGAACTGACGCTCGTCGATCGCTGGATGCTCTCGCGCGTCGCGCACGCGCAGGGCGCGATCGGGTCGGCGCTCCGTTCCTACCAGTTCAAGGACTACGCCGACGCGCTCTACGACCTGCTCTGGCGCGACTTCTGCGACTGGTACCTCGAGTCCATCAAGCCAACGCTCAGCGAGGACGAGCACCAACCGGCCGTCCTCCGCGCCGTGCTCGATTCGATCCTGCGCCTCATGCACCCCGTGACCCCGTTCATCACCGAATCCGTCTTCGAGCGTCTCGACACGATCCCCTCGCGCGAGATCCTGGGTGTGTCGGTCATGGACACCAGATCGACCGAGACCCTGTGCCAATCCGGGTGGCCCAGCTTGGACCCATCCCTCCGGGACGAGGTCGCCGAGGAGGCGTACGACCGGTGCAGGGCTTTGGTCAGCGCGATCCGCGAGGTCCGCGCGTCCAACCAGGTCCCCCCGAAGCGCTCCATCGTCCTCCACGCGCCGGGCGCGCTCGGGAGCGACGTGAAGCGCTGGAACCCGCTCGTCGAGACCCTCGCGAACGTGCGCGAGGTCACGGGCAACGCCCCCGAGGGCGCGAGCGTCGCGTTCGTGTTCGAGGGGTCGGAGTACAAGCTGAGCGATCTCGCGGACGCCGTCGATTCCGGCGCGCAGCGTGAGCGTCTCGAGAAGGAACTCGCGGACCTCGACAAATCCATCGCCGCGCTCGAGGGACGCCTCAACAACCCGGGCTACACCCAGAAAGCCCCGGCGCACCTCGTCGACCAGACCCGCGCGGAGCTGACCCAGAAACAAGCGGATCGGGACTCCGTCCGCGCGTCGCTGGACGCGCTCGGATGAGCCGCGCGTGGACGATCTCGATGGTCCTGGGCGCGTCGCTCCTGAGCGCGTGCTCGTCGTCGTCATCGACGCGCGACGTCTCCCCCTCGTCCATGCCCGTCCAGCGCTTCGTCGCCGAGCGAGAGCCCTGGTCCTTCGACGGCGACTCCGGGTGGACCTACTACACCCCCAGCGCGACCATCCGCACCACCCTCCGGGACCGCGCGATGCTCATCCGCCTCCCCGGGTTCGTCGAGCTCGCGCAGGTCCACGCGCGCAACGCGCTCGCCGTCCTCCCCGAGCCCGATCGACCCGTCGAGACCTACGTCCTCGGGACCCGCCGCGGGTGGGAATCGCTCACTCGGCGCATCCTCAAGGACCGCGCCGGCACCTACCTCGCGATCGAACGTGGGGGGTACAGCGCCGGCTCAACAGGAGTCTTCTACGACATCGGCCCCAAGGACACCTTCACGATCGCCGCCCACGAAGGATGGCACCAGTACGCGCACTCCACCCTCGCCAGCCCCCTTCCGGTCTGGCTCGACGAGGGGATCGCGTGCTACGTCGAGGGGTTCCGCTGGAACGAGCTCGACACGGACACCCCGGACTTCCTCCCCTGGGCGAACCTCGAGCGCTTCGACGCGCTCCGGCGCGCCGCGAGCGCCGGGACGCTCATGCCGCTCCACACGCTCGTCTCCACCCGACCCCAGGATCTGATGGCCACGGACCGGGGCGCGGACCGGGTCCTGACGTACTACGCGCAGCTCTGGGCGCTCATCCACTTCTTCCGCGAGTCCGGGTACTCGACCGGGCTCTCACGCACCCTCACCCTCGCGCACCAGGGGACCCTCCTCGACCAGATGAGCGAGCCCGACGCGCGCCAGATGCGCACGCGCCGCGCCGGACCCGGGGTGCTCGGGATCATCGCGCCCGGGGTCACGCTCTCCGAGCTCGACGACGACTACCGCGCCTTCGTCAACCGGATCGTCTCCGTCGGCGGACGCGACCGGATCCTGATGGGCGAATCCCCGATCCGCTGAGCACCCCCAATCTCATATCAAAAAAGAAAACAGGACCGGGTCATGCCCGATCCTGCTCGAGTTCAGGGGATGCGGTCGTCGGATCAGCGGCGGCGACGCGTCGCGACCAGGCCGCCCATGCCCAGCAGCGCGATCGCGCCCGGCGCGGGGACGGTGTTGACGAGGATGTAATCCTCGTCGCCCAGCTGGTAGGCCGTCTGACCGATGTTGGGATCGTTCGCGAACGGGCCGGTGTCATCGGAGCCGATGAACTCGCCCGATCGGAACGCGTTGCCCGAGTTGAGGTAGGTCATCACGACGCGGAAGGAATCGCCCGCGGCGAGCCCGATGTCGCTCATGTTGAACGAGATGCTGAACGACGCGTCGTTCGCGTCACGGACGGCGTCGGCGCTGACCGCCGCGACGAACCCGAAGTTGTTCGAGTCGCTCGTGAGATCGAAGATCCCCGAGAACGCGGTCTCCCAGGTCACGCCGTAGTCGGCCGCGAAGTTCGCGCCGAACCCGAGGTCGCTGTGCTCGCCGCCGAAGCCCGAGCCCGAGAGCCCGGCGCGCCCGCCGTCGCCCAGGTCGCCCAGGGAGGACGTGTTGCTCACGCCGCCCATGACCGAATCGATGTACATCGCGCCCATGTCGAACCATCCGCCGGCGCCGCGGGTCACGGTCATGTTGACCGTGCCGTCGCCGAGGGTTTCGATCTGGAGCGAACCCGTGCCGATCACGCCGCCGAAGCCGGCGTTGCCGTTCCCGTTGACGGAACCGGACCCGTTGACGGTCGCGACTTGCGCCGTCGCGAAGCTCGCCGCGACGCACACCGACAGCGCACCGATGAAGGACTGCGATTTCATGTTGATCTCCTGAGTTCTCTCTCAATACGCCGGTAGGACACCCACGACGTGTATGGACTCGTGGTCAAGAATACACAAAGACCGCCATCCACGAAAGGGATCCTCCCCCAAGAACGGGGATTTTCAGCGGCATCCGCAAGCATTGTTTGTTCTTTGTTCGTATTCGAGTCAGGACGGATTGTCGAGATCGGGCTCCACGCCCAGATACGGGAGGACCCGCTCCACGATCCGGCGCACCACGGGACCCGCGACCCACGACCCATAATGCCTCCGCCGGCGCACGGCCTCGGGTCCGGGGTCGTCGATCACCACGAGCACCACGATCTCCGGATGCTCCGCGGGCGCCGCGACGAGGAAGCTCGACGTGTACTGCTTGTCGAAGTACCCCGTCGCGCCGTACGGGCGGCGCTTCCCCTCGGGGGGGATGCACGGGATCATCGAGGTCCCCGACTTCCCGAACATCGAGTACGTCGGCTCCGGGACGCCGTTGAATCGACGGTTGTACTCGTCCATCCGCGCCGCGACGTCGCGCATCGGCGCGCGCACGCGCCTCGCCGCTTCGGGGCTGAACACGCGCGTGACGAAGATCTCGTCCCGCGTCAGCCCCGGACGATCATCCAGTCCCGCCGCGCTCAGGCGCAGCTCCGGGAGCGTCCCGGCCATCTCCCCCTCGCGCGCGAACACGCTGAACGCGCGCACCATCTGCACCGGGGTCACCGCGACCTCGTACCCCATCCCCACCGACGTCTGGGTCCAGTGGTTCCAGTCCGCGGCGCTCGTGACGATCCCGGACTGCTCGCCCATGATCCCGATCCCCGTGCGCTCCCCGAACCCGAGCGCCCGGATCGTCTCGCGCAGGTCCTTCTCGCTCGTCCGGGCCGTCGCGATCCCCATCCCGACGTTCGACGAGTACCGCATCACGTCGTCCCAGGTGAGACGGTCCTTCGGGGTCACGTCCGTGAGGAGCCGCCCGTAGTCCGTGCGCATCTGCCCGTGCTCGACCGTGATGACCTCGTCGTCGGGGAGCAACCCCTGCGACTTCGCGAGCGCCCACGCGAAGGGCTTGAACGTCGAGCCCGGCTCGTACAGATCACGCACGCTCCTCGATCGACCGAGCGTGGGCTCCACGTCGCGCATCGGGTCGGGCGCGAGCACCCGGAA
Source organism: uncultured Phycisphaerales bacterium (assembly GCA_965652365.1). Taxonomy (GTDB): domain Bacteria; phylum Planctomycetota; class Phycisphaerae; order Phycisphaerales; family UBA1924; genus UBA1924. The sequence continues at coordinate 32,745 of CBFGUD010000021.1, read as the reverse complement.
CCGCGGGAGCTGTGACGGATCCGGGAGGCGCTCCGCGCCCTCCCCCGTCTCGGGGTCGTACCAGGGGAACTCCGCGAGACCCTCGATTTCGCGCATCACGTCCGCGATCGCGAGCACCTCGCCCGTGTGTGGGTTGATGACGACACCGCGCGCGCCGCTGGCGTCCGCGTTCTGCGCGCCGCGCTCGAGCTCCTCGATCACGATGCGCTGGATCTCCAGATCGATCGAGAGGCGCACGTCGCCGCCGCGGCGCTCGTCGACCCACGCGCCGTGCTCGACCCACATCGGGTTCCCGCGCGCGTCCTTGACGTAGGACAGCCCGCCGTCGGCGCCCGTGAGGGTCCGGTCGTACGACGCTTCGGCGCCCATAATCCCGTACCGGTCCGTGGACTTGTCGCGTGTGCCCACCTTCCCGATGACGGGACCCACCAGCTCGTCCGCCGCGCCCACCCGCACGGGGATCCGCTCGACCGAGACCCCCGCGAGCCCGAGCTCGCGGACCCGCTCGCTCGACGCGTGATCGAGGATCCCCCCCACCGGGAGGTAGCGGATGAGCTTGGGCGCCGTCTCGGGTGTCCCGTCCGCGCCGATCGGTCGGGATTCACCACGGGCCGCGCGGGCTTCGAAGACGGCCCGCTTCTTGGCACGCTCCTTGTTCTCCACGACGCGCGAGATGATCCGCGCCCCGAGCGTGCCCGGGTCCTCCCCGGTCGCCTGCGCCAGCTCGACGATCGTCTGATCCAGGTTCTTCTCCACGAGCGTCGGGTCCACGATCACGCGCGCCCCGATCCGCGTGGTCGCGAGCACACGCCCGCGCCGGTCCAGCAGGTCCCCGCGCGGCGCGTCGAGCGTCGACGTCGTCGTGCGCGCGCTGATGAACCCCCGGAGCTCCTCGGAAGGCGACAGCTGGAGCTGCGCCACGCGCCCCAGAACGAGCAGCAACCCCAGCACGAACACCACCCGCATCACCAGCGTGGTCGCGTCGAAACGGGTCGTCGGAAGCGATTGATCCTGCACACCGTCCCCCTTGGTCACTCGTCCACGAACCGGACAACGGTCCCGTCATCGAGCACCCAGGTCGTGAGTTCCTCGCCGCCCAGGATCGCGTCGTGATCGCTCATCGGCGCGTCGTTGCGGGGCTCGGGATCGATCCCGAGCTCCGGGTCGATCATCTCCACGCGACGAGACACCTCGGGCTCGAGCGGCCCGAGCAGCTCCATCCGCGCGCGCACGGAGTCCGGCGTCGCGAGCGTCGCGATCCGGGCGCGGAGCTCGCTCGTCCGGAGCGCCTCGTCGCGCGCGCGCAGTCGCGCCTGCGTGGTCTCGTGGGCCGTGATCAACCGCTCCTGGCGCACCGACAGCACCCCGACACCCGAGGCGCCGAGCACCAGGATCAGCACGCACAGCTTCGCGATCATCCGGCGCTCCGATCGTGATTCAGTCAGGGATCTTGAGGGTCATGCCCAGACGGATGTCGTCCGCGTCGTCGAGCCCGTTGAGCTTCACGATCTCGTTCATCCGCTTGACCGTCCCCAGGTACTTCTGGGAGATCTCGCCCAGGGTGTCGCCGGCCTGGACGACGTGGGTCCGACCCTTCTTCGCGGGCACGGGCGCGGGTTCGCTGACGCGCGGGGTCACGACCACGCTCGAACGCGCCCCGCCGGGGAGCTCGAGCACCATCCCGGGCTGGAGCACGGGGTCCGCGCCGAGGGTCGCGCGGTTGAGCTCGTGGATCTCGCGCCAGCGCTCGCCGTCGCCGAGGGTGTTGACGCTGATCCGGTAGAGCGAATCACCAGCGCGGACGGTGTAGGTCGCGCGGGCATCGCGTCGCACCGGTTCGCGCACCACGGGCTCCGGGTCCCGGTCCGGGATCGAGGTGTTGAGGATCTCGACGGGCGCGAGCCCGACGTCCTCGCCCTCGGACGCGAGCGCGGGGACCTCCATCGAGCGGACCGACTCGGTCATCTGCTCGAGGAGCGAGCGCGCCGAGGACCCGTCCGACTCGGGCATGACCCGATCGATCGCGTGGTCCAGACCCGATCGGTCCGCGCCCGGGAGGGGCGCGATGACGCCCTGATCCTCGTCGAGCGTGTCCGGGATCATGGATCCGGCGCTGGAGAAGTGATCGCTGATGAGCACGCCGACCACGAGGATCAGCACGAAGCTCAGGATGAGCGCGAGTTTGCTTTCCCTTGTCACGGCGCGTCCTTGCGTGTCAATGGGTCTCTCGTTGTCGTGGGATCACGCGTCCTGTGCGTGATCCCGAATCGGTCTCCCCGGCGTACGTCTCAGCCGACGATCCGGATCGCTCGGAGTTTCGCGGATCGGGATCGCTTGTTGACCGCGATCTCGTCCGCCTCCGCTTCGAGCGGCTTCCTCGTGATCAGCTCGCCGAGCCCTTCCGACGACATCGCCGAGAAAACTCGCTTCACGGGACGATCCTCGAGCGAATGGAACGCGATGATCGCGATCCGTGCGCCGGGACCGAGCCACCCGCGGCCCTGCTTGGCCTCCTTGGCCGCGGACGAGATCCGCGACAGGAGCGCATCGAGCGACCCGAGCTCATCGTTGACGGCGATCCGGAGCGCCTGGAACGTGCGCGTCGCCGGATCGATCCCTCCGCTCGGGCGCGGGATCGCCGATCGGACGAGATCGGCGAGCTGGTCAGTGGTTTCAATCGGCGCGTTGGTCCTTGCTTCCACAACTTTTGCGGCGATCCGTCTCGCGTGCCTCTCCTCCCCGAAACGCTTGATCACGTCCGCCAGCTCACGCTCGCTCAGGGTGTTGACCAGTTCCTTCGCGTCGATCGGCGCGCTGGTGTCCAGTCGCATGTCCAGAGGCCCGGACCGCTTGAAACTCAGACCCCGCTGCGGGTCGTCCACCTGGGTGCTCGCGAACCCCAGATCCGCGAGGACCATGTCCGCGACGATCCCCCGGTCCCGGAGTTCCGCGCCGATCCGGTGGAAGTTCGTGTGGATCGCGACGACGTTCGCCGACGACGGGTCCGCGGGGTTCATCGCCTCCCGGACCCGCGCCTCGGCGCGCCCGAGGTTCCCCGTGTCCAGATCGCACAGGACGATCGTCCCCGAGGGACCGACGCGCCGGGCGACCATCGCCGCGTGCCCCCCGAGCCCGGCGGTGCAGTCCACAAACACTTGCCCGGGCTCGGGTTGGAGCACATCGAGCACCTGATCGGGGAGGACCGGGATGTGCCCATCGGGCGCTTCCATGGAGCGAGCGTAGACCCTACTGTCCACGCGTGACAGGGACCGGGGAACCGATCATCCTGACGAGCACCACGCGCTACGACGACGTCGCGCAGATCCTCTACGGGCTCGAGCTCCGCGGGGTCCGCGCCGAGTTCCGCTCCACCGCCACGGGATCACGCTACGACATCGTCCTGATCCACGGCGACGAACGGATCGCGCGCAGCGCCATCGAACCCATCTGGGACGCGATCCTCGAGGGGTACACACGGGCCGTCGACGCGCACAACCGGTGCCTCTCGTGCGGGTACGACGTCTCGGGGCTCACCCCCCCGATCGTGTGTCCCGAGTGCGGGGTCGATCTGGACTCGATCCAGACCCGGCGCGCCCTGCGCGACGGCACACCCCTCCGGGACCCGCACCGGCACTGAGCCATATCACCCCTACCAGCCCCAGAATCGCAACCAGTTGTCGATGCGAAACTTACGGATCTCGGTGTCGCTCCATCCGCGCGTAGAGAGTTCGCTGGCGAGCAGCTCGAGGTCGCTGGGCGTCTTGATCCCCGCCGGGAGATCGTCGGCCGTGATCCCCCCGTCCATGTCCGACCCGAGCCCCACGTGGTCGCGATCCCCCACGAGGTCGCAGATCCGCTCGACGTGGTCGATCGCGGCGATGATCGAGGGGCGATCCGTCGGGTCGTCCGGGTCGAGCCCGGTGACGATGAAGTTCCGGACGAGGTTGAGCCCGATCATCCCGCCGCGGCGCGCGATCTCCTTGATCGACTCGTCGCTCAGGTGGCGCTGCCACTGCGGGTTGTCGCGCTCGTCCAGGAGCGACCGGCAGTTGGAGTGGGACGCGATGATGGGCTCGTCCGTCAGGTCGAAAAGGTCCTCGATCGCGCGCTGGGACAGGTGCGACGCGTCGTGCACGACCCCGAGCTCGTCCATCCGTTTGACCAGCGCCTTCCCGAGGTCCGTCACCCCCGCGCCGGGGTCGTCCGGGTCGGTCCCGTTGCCTCCCGCGTAGCGCCCTTGGTGCCACCACGCCATCCCGATCGCGACGACACCCATGTCCGCCCACTGATCGAGCTGGTCCGGGTGCTCGATGGGGTCCGCGCACTCGATGAGGATCCCGATCCGGAGCGGGTCGTCGTCCTTGGGCTCCTCGTGGCGCTCAGCCCGTCCGCGCCGGGGCATGCGTTTCACGACCCCCGCGTCGTGCCATGCTTTGTAGAGCAGGAGCTGACGCATCCCCGCTTTGTACGCGCTGAGCGCGTCCCCGAAGGGGTAGGTGTTGGCCGCCGATTCCGCGGTCGCGTTCTTCGGGTCGATCCCTTCCGTGAAGATGGTCGCGAGGGCCCACTTCACGCCTCCATCAGCGAGCGAGGGGAGGGTGATCGCCGCGGGCTGGTAGCGTCCCCGGCAGGATTTGATGTCCGTGTGCATGTCGCGCCCGTGCTCGGCGAGCATGCCCAGATCGAGGTGCGCGTCGAACCAGTGCTGTTTCATTGGGGGCCGCCGTTCGGATAGACTGTGAAACGATCGCGGGCGTTTCCCGAAGAAACGCGGAGCCGGGGATCATCGTGCCGCGAGACACAGGGGTCTCCCGATGTCGGGAGCACCGGCGCGAGCACCCGGCGCAGGAGCATACACACGCATGAGCACGAACAACGGCGCGAATCTCGACCGATCCCCCACCACCATCGGCGCACGGCGCGGGAACCTCCTCGTCGGGTGCGGGGTCGTTCTGGTCATCGTCGTCGTCGCGCTGGTCGTCGCGGGGGTCTGGGTCTCGCAGTCCTGGCGCGGATGGACGAGCAGCGCGATCCGCAAGGGCACCGACCAGGTCCTGACCGAGGCGCGGATCGACCCCGTCGAGCACCGGGAGATCATGGTCCACGTCGACGAGCTCATGAACAAGTTCGAGAACGGCGACATCACCCTCGAACAGCTCGGGACCATCGCGGAGCAGATCGCGAAATCCCCCATCGTCCCCGCGGCGATGGTCATCATCACCGACAACCTCTACATCGACCAGTCCGAGCTCGACGACGAGGAGAAAGCGGACGCACGCGTCCAGCTCGCGCGCTACGCGCAGGGGGTCAAGGACAAATCGATCGACCCCGAATCGGCGCAGGAGGTCCTCGACCCCATCTCGACGGACACCCCGGACAACAACGACATCGTCCTGAACATCAACTACAACGCGAGCGGGAAGAAGACCCGAGCCCTCCGCTCCGCGGACGAGGTCAGCGCCGACGACCTGCGCGCCGTCGTCGAGAAGGCGCGGACGTTCGCCGACGAAGCGGGGGTGAGCGAGACCCCCGACCAGATCGACCTCTCGGACGAGCTGGGCGCCGCGATCGACCGCGCGATGGGCAACGCCCCCGCGCTCCCCGAATCCGGCGAAACACCATCCGCGCCCGATGAAGACGCGGACGCGAGCGACGACCCCGCGAGCACCGACGATCCGGACCCCGCGAGCGACGACGGGCCCTGACGATCGAGTTCACCCCGATCCACGACAACGCTCACACCGATCGGCGTGAGCGTTGTTCATTTCCGATTGATCTCGGGGCTCAGCGCTTCCGTCGCGCCGCGCAGAACCCGGCGATCGACACGAACCCCATCACGCCCGGCGCGGGGACCCCCGTCACGATCACGTTGTCGAGCGCCGCGCCGTACACCCCGCCCGAGACACCCGTGAAGCGGAGCGTGCTCGTCGTCGAGGTCGCGACGAAGGACCACGTCATGGTCTCCCACTGCGGATCCGCGGCCGTCGAACCCGCGGCGACATAATCGAACACGAAATCCCGGGACGATCCGCCCGCGCTGACGTTCATGACCTTCTCCGCGGGCGCCCCGAACATGTTCGCGGCCATGTCGAACGAGACGTCGTAGGTCGCGCCGATGACGGTCGCGAAGGACTGCTCGATCCCGCCGCCGGCGGAGAGGTTGTTGATGTCGATGCTGTGGATCCCGTCGGACGCGGCGATGAACACCCCGAAATAGTCAATCCCCCCGCCGATGGTCGTCCATCCCTCGATGGACGTGTTCCCCCCGCCCAGAACGCTCCACGACCCGCCGGGGTTGAGGGTGGAGTCCTCGAACGAGCCGTTGATGAGAAGGTTGGGGGTGGCGGCGATCGCGGTGGTCGAGAGCGCGAAGGTCACGAGACCTGCGGAACAAATCAGGGACATACGGATACCTCGTGCGTGAATCGTGCGGACCGATGAAATACACCGATTCCGACGCAAATCCAGCGATCTGAGCGGACAATCACAAAAAAACGGGTGCCAGACGCCCCGGATCAGACGGAGATCACGCTCGGCTCGTGCTCGATGAAGAGTTCCGCCTCGGTGCGATCGAAGACCTCCTCGGGGCTCACGTCGGGCGCGAGCTCCTTGATCTCGAAGAGCCCGTGCTTCTCGTTCATCTCGAGGACGCACAGGTCCGTGATGACCATGTCCACGCATCGCCGACCCGTGAGGGGGAGCGAGCACTCCTTGAGGATCTTGGGATCGCCGTGCTTGTTGCAGTGCTCCATGGTCACGACGACTTTCTTGACCCCCGCGACGAGATCCATCGCGCCCCCCATCCCCTTGATCATCTTCCCGGGGATCATCCAGTTCGCGATGTCGCCCTGCTCGCTCAACTGCATCGCGCCCAGGATGCACATGTCGATATGACCCCCCCGGATCATCCCGAACGACTGCGACGACGCGAACGACGACGCGCCCGTGACGGCCGTGATCGTCTGCTTCCCGGCGTTGATCAGGTCCGGATCGACCTGGTCCTCCTTGGGGAAGGGCCCGATCCCGAGGAGCCCGTTCTCGCTCTGGAGCCAGACCTCCATCCCCTCGGGGATGTGGTTCGCGACCAGGGTCGGCATCCCGATCCCGAGGTTGACGACGAACCCGTCCCGGAGTTCCTTCGCGGCGCGTTTCGTGATCTCATCGCGTGTCAGCGGCATGCCCGCAGTATAGGTATGCCTGCGTCTCGGATCCGTGCGGGGCCCCGGGCCCCGAACACCGATCGCGGGCCCGACGCGTGTCCGGTAATCGCGGGTTCCGCACGAGTTCGAACCCATCCCGACCTCCCGCTCAAGCTGCCGATCGTGTGACGCGATGATCCGATGTATCGCTGAAGGAGTGTGTATATGGGATGCTCGGATCGCTGTCGTGGGAACAAGAAATCGCACCGGTGCGCCTGCCGGCTTCCCGTCAATGAAACCGGCGCGAACGGGCTTGTGCTCATGAGCAGCGCCCCGAGCGTGCAATCGCGGCTCGCACCGCTGTTCGGGAATCGGGATGGGCGGGCGGACCTCTTCGAAGTGATCGGCGATCATGCGCTGGACATGCTGCGGGAAATCATCGCCGCGTTCTCCCAGATGGAGCGCCGATCGATCCATGCCGCGTTCATGGACGAGCATGGTCGTGTGGATCCGTGGTCCAATGCGCCCATCGACAAGGTGCTCGGACGCCTCGACACACCGTGGCTGCCCGACGTGCTCAACAACGAACGCCTCCGGTTCGACCTCCAACCGATCGTCGATGCGCTCACGCTCAGGACCTACGGCTACGAGGCGCTCATGCGCTGCGATGGCGGGACGATCCACGCTTCGCCCTTCGAGCTCATCGAGGCATCGAAGGCGCACGACGCGCTGCTCAAACTCGATCAGATCGCGCGGCGCAACGCGATCGTCCAATGCGCCCCGAAGCTGCAGGATCACGAACGGTTGTTCGTCAACTTCCTCCCGCTCACGGTGTACGACCCCGATGTGTGTCTCCAAACGACCTTCAAGGCCGCGGAGAAAGCGGGCATCCCGTTCGACCGGCTCACCTTCGAGGTCGTGGAGAGCGAGGAGTTTCCCGACATCGAGCATCTGGACAGGATCCTCTCGAAGTATCGCGAGGTCGGGTGCAAGGTGGCGCTCGATGATCTGGGCGCGGGCAACACGTCGCTGACATACATCGATCGGCTCAATCCCGATTACGTCAAGATCGATCGGGAAATCGTGCGCAACGCCGCGATCAGCGGCGAGCAAAGCATGCTCCGCGGCTTGATCGCCCACGCAAAGGACAGGGGGATCAAGGTGCTCGGAGAAGGCGTCGAAACCATGAACGAACTCGACATGCTCCGCGAGATGGGCACCGATCTCATCCAGGGCTATCTCATCGCCAAGCCCTCGGCCGAACCCGTCCGAGAGTACGAACATTCGCTACCGAGACTCGCGGCCTGAACTCGCGCTCGCTAGAATGATCGGCGCACGTGCGCCTCCTGCTCACCCTCATCGTGGTCCCCTCGCTCGCGCTGCTCGGGCTGCTCATCCCCACGTGGACCGCGCCCGCGCTGTTCGTGTACATCGGGCTCTGGATCGTGTTCGGGGGGCTCGTGCTCTCCGTGTGGGTCCCGGGACGCGCGAAAATCATCCTGCGCGTTTCCGCGTTCGTGCTCGGGGTGTTCTACGTGCTGGCCGCGATCGACACGGTCCTCGGCGTCGTCCAGACGGGTCAGCCGCCCGGCGCGCGCAACCCCGTGTTCGGGCTCCTGGTGATCGGGATCCCCGCGCTGCTCTTCGCCGCGACAGGCCGGCTCGGCCGGCAGACCGAGCCCGACGACCCCGATCCGGACGACGAGTTTGAAGAGGAGTTCGACGAGTTCGAGGATCCGCTCAGCGGCGACCAGGGCGATCGCCGTTGATCGTCAGGTTCGTGCGCACGGATCGCTTCTTCTTCGGTTTGAACAAACACACGAGCCACACGAGCGCGAGGACCGCGGCGAGCGTGACCACCCAGAACTGCCAATCACCCCACGGCATCATGCACCCCCGATCATCGTGACCGCACGATACGCGATGAACGCCCCGACGTACGCGAGCCCGGACATCCACCCGAGCTGGAGCAGCGCCCACTTCCATCCCCCCGCTTCCTTGGCCGTCACGACGAGGGTGGGGAGGCACTGCATCGCGAGGATATAGAACACGAGGAGGGACCACGAGGTCGCGGGGGTGAAGAGCACCGACCCGTCGTCGCGCTCGGCGCCCGCGATCCGCTCGATGATCGACTCGTCCTCGACCTCCTCGGAGCCCGTGATCTGGATCGCCATGGTGGAGACGAAGACCTCGCGCGCCGCGAAGGACGCGAGCACCCCGATCGTGAGCTGCCGGTCGTACCCCAGGGGCTCGAACACGGGCTCGATGGTCGAGCCGATCTGCCCGAGGAAGGTCTGCGCGATCGAGGGCTCGGGGTGCTCGGGCGTCGGATCGCGCTGGGGGTACGCGCCGAGCCACCACAGGACGATCGAGATCGCGAGGATCATGGTCCCCGCCTTGCGGAGGAAGACCTTCGCGCGATCGAGCGTGAGCATCAGCGCGGCGCGGAGATCGGGGGCGCGGTACCCCGGGAGCTCGAGCGCCATCGGGCGCGACGCGCCGCGCAGGATCGTGCGCCGCGCGATCAGCGCGCTGAGCAGCCCCGCGAGCGCCCCCACGACATAGCACCCCGTGAACGCGAGCGCCTGGGCGCTGGGTCGATCCGGGAAGAGCACACCCGTCAGCAGCACGTACACCGGGATCCGCGCCGTGCAGCTCATGAACGGCGCGACGAGGATCGTCGCGAGCCGGTCCTTCGGATCGGGGACGGCCCGGGCCGCCATGATCCCGGGGATCGCGCACGCGTGGCTCGAGAGCAGCGGCACGAACGAGTACCCCGACAACCCGAACGGGCGCATCACCCGGTCGATGACGAACGCGGCCCGCGCGAGGTACCCCGTGGATTCGAGCAGCGCGAGCATGAAGAACAGGAGCACGATCTGCGGGAGGAAAATCACCGTCCCCCCCACCCCCGCGATGATCCCGTCCACGATCAGATCGCTCACCGCGCCCTCGGGGAGCATCGACCCAACCCACCCCCCGAGCGACCCGAACCACGCGTCGATCAGGTCCATCGGGATCGCGGCGAGCTTGAAGATCGCGTAGAAGAACCCCGTCATCACGAGCGCGAAGGTGCCCACCCCCAGGACCGGGTGCGTGAACGCGGTGTCGAGCCGATCCGTGAGCGAGTCGTGGAGCGCACCCTCGCGCGGGGCCGCCACGTGCGCGTAGATCTCCTCGCTCCACTGCTCGAGCGCATCCAGATCGCTCGGGGGGGTCCGGTCGGGGATCCTCGGCTGCCCCAGCGCGCGGAGCAGTTCATCCATCCCCGCCCCCGTCCGCGCAGAGCACCCGACGACCGGGCAACCCAGGCACTCCGCGAGCGCGTCCGTGTCGATCCGGATCGATTTTCGGGCCGCCAGGTCCGTCATGTTGACCGCGACGACCGTGGGGATCCGCAGCGCGAGCGCTTCGCCCACCAGCGTCAGGTTGCGCATCAGGTTCGTCGCGTCGACGACGATCAGCAGCGCCTCGGGGACGTGCGCGTCGAGCCCCCGGGGCGCGAGCTCGCCCTTGAGCACCCGCCGGCACACATTGGATTCAGACGTATCCAGGTCCAGCGCGTAGACCCCGGGGAGGTCGATGAGGGTGGACCCGTCGCGCTGGGCGACGCTCGCGTCCTGGGTGGTCCCGGGGAAGTTCGAGGTGTGCGCGCGCGCCGAAGCGATCCGGTTGAAGAGGGTGGATTTCCCGACGTTCGGGTTCCCGAGCACCGCGATCGTGCGTGGACGCGCCTCGGGATCTGCTCCGCTCGGTGACGCGCCCATGGGATCCGATCAGCTGTTGGGGGTGACCATGACACGCGCCGCGATGTCGCGCGCGAGCCCGATCCGGCACCCCCCGCCGCACGCGCCCGAGAGCGCGACGATGCAGGGTTCACCGAGCCGGCACAAGGTGATCGACGCGTTGGGACGCAGCCCCATCGCGCGGAGCATCCGGGCCTCCGAGTCGGGGGCCCCGTGGAGCGAGACCCGACCGGACTGCCCGCGCGCCATCCGAGTCAGGGGGATCCTGATCTCGTCGGGGTCCGCGTTGATCTGCTGCGCGTCCGAGCGCTCCGTGTCCATGCGCCGCTCCTGCATTCGGGGTCGGACCGATTCTACGCGTATTGAGACTCGATCTCAATCAGCGACGTGAATCCCCCCGTTTGCGGACAAAAAACACGGACCCGGGCGGGTCCGTGCGGAGGGGAACCGGGTTGTCACCGAATCGTTACGGGCACCCCTGCTGGTACAGGGAGAGGTACGCCGACACGTCGAAGAAGTCGTACTGCCCGTCGGGGTTCAGGTCCGCCTGGGGGTCCTCGTTGCCCAGCGCCATCAGGAACGCGGACAGGTCGAAGAAATCGAGCTGACCGTCGCCCGTGAAGTCCGGGATGCACGGATCCCCGACGCTGAACGTGCCCTGGTGGACGGTCGTTGTCCCCGTGGGCTCGATCGCGACGACCGTGAGCTCGTGGGTCCCGTCCGACAGGGTCCCGAAGGATCGGCGGAACTCGTTGCGGTCGTAGGGCGCGACGCGCGTCGAGGTGTTGATCAGGGTGAGCGGATCGACGCCGTCGGGCACATCGAGGAGCATGTGGACGGCCTCGCTCGTGCGATCGAGGGTCCGGACGCTCAGCTCGGGGCTGGTGTCCTCGAGGTGCTGCCCCTCCTGGACGAACTCGACCCCGGGGGGGAGCCGATCGACGTAGATCACCTCGCGCAGCTCGGTGTAGAGCGGGCTCGTCCCGTTCGGTCGGCGTTTGAAGACCACGCACGTGAGGTAGTTCATCCCCTCGTCGAGCCGGGTCGCGTCGATCGTCTGGCGGTAGAGCCCGAAGGTGTTGGCGCTCGTGTAGAGCGGGTCGTTGACCTCGAGGAACTCCTCGAACCCCGCGAAGCTCAGGGCGGCCGGGGAGATGTCGGGCGCGCCGTTCCCGTTGTAGTCCTCGATGCCCTGGTTGATCTTGAAGAGCGCGTTGTCGTCCGTGTCCGGATCGAGCGGGTCGGTCTGCGACGTCTGGATCCGGATCTGGAAGGAATCGCCCTCGACGACGCTGATCTCGCTCAGGCGCTGGAACCAGTCCGGGAGCGCGGGCGCATCGGGCGCGATGGAGCCGGACGCGCCGATGATCGAGAGCTCGGCTGTCGGGAGCGCCTGGGCGTAGATGACGTACCCCTTGGCGTGGACCCCCGCGCTCGACGCGTTGTTGGGGACGTTGAGGGTCACGGACCCGCCGGCGCCCACGACGATCACCTCGGGGATGTCGTCGTTCGGGTCGATCTCGGGGTCCGCTGCGTTGCCTGTCAGCTCGTGGAGTCGGGTCCCCTGCGCGTAGCGCGTGTTGACCGTGACGCTCTGGAACCCCGCGTCGAAGCGGTCGTTGACCCCGACGAGGACGTTCGCCTGGTTGTTGAAGGCGCGCTCGAAGACGAGCACGTCGTTCACGTTCGCGTTGAGCTGGTAGTAGAACCCGTTGGCGACCTGGTTGCGGATACGCAGGAGCGTGGGGTACGTGTCGTCGTAGTCCGCGGCGATCGGGTCCCACCCGAGCGCGAGGGGCGACCCCTCGCGCGGGAAGAACCCGCTCGAACGCAGCGGCACGCCCCGCGCATTGTGGTACACGATCGCGCGCCCGGGGCGCATGAGCATGTACGCGTGGAGGAAGTGCCCCTGCTGCTGGGTCGTGGGGATCGGGGGGAGCGACGACCCGTTCCCGACCGACCCGTTGTCGTGGGAGAAGACGTGGTTCACACCCAGGGATCCGTTGACGAGCCCGTCGTCGGCGACGTCCAGGTGCCCCGAGTCCCCGCCGCCGAGGACGTTGGCCCAGGACCCGAGACCCGCGCCGCCCAGCAGGTTGCGCAGGTTCCCCGCGCCGCCGAGGTCCAGCGAGTCGCGGAACGCGAACGTGTCGCGACGGACGAAGTTCGCGATGATGTCCGAGTTGCTCGTGGTGTTCTCCCCGAAGGTGAACGGGTTGATCTGCCGGCCGTCGGGGGTGGTGCGCGTCATGTGGACGGCGCTGTCGAAGAACCCGTCCCAGAACCAGCTCGGCGTGTGCTTGAGCGCGTCGAGACGGAACCCGTCGATCCCCTGCTCCTGCATCATCCACTGCGCCCAGCGCATCAGCAGCCCGGTGCCGTTGTCCACGACCGCGTCGCCGCTCATCGGGTCGCTCGTGTTGTACGGGTACCGGGTGAAGGTCATCTGACCCGGATTCCGCGCGGTCCCGGGGTTCACGATGGTGTCGGGGGTGAGCGCTTGGTCCGGGTAGAAGCGCGCGTTGCTCGGGTCGGGGAGGTTGAAGATCGTCCCCGCGGGGATGTTGTCGGGGTTCCCTACCTCGACGGGGTGACGGATGAACTGGTTGTTGGATTCCTGCGCGATGTCCACGAGCGCGACGAGGTCGCCGCGGGTCGTGTCGTAGTTGGGCGCGCCGGGGTTCTCGGATTGGAGGTACCCCTGCGCGTTCCCGTTGTGGAAGTCGCCCCAGTCGTCTGTGGGTTGCTTGTCGCGCGGGGGGTCCTCGCGCGGGATCCAGAACCCCGGGTACCCGCCCTGCGCGAGGAACGCGTCGGACTCGGTGCGCCCGGTGTTGTGGTTGAACACCCCGTCGACGTAGACCTCCACCCCGGAGCGCTGGAGCTCGTCGACCATCGCGCGGAAGGTCGCTTCGGTCCCGTAGGTCGTCCGTCGCCGGCTCGACGACGTCGTCGCGAGGGGGGGCTGGCCCAGGTCGAACCGGTCGAACACGTCGTACCCGACGCTCAGAAAAGACGATCGGCTCGGTGGGGGGAGCCAGATCGCGTTGTACCCCGCGAGGAACATGTCGGGGGTCCGGCGCTCGATGTCGTCCCACTCCAGCTCGTACCACTGGAGGAAGTTCTGCGAGAGCTGGGCGTGAGCGGTGCTCGCGAGCCCCGTCAGGGTGGTGATCGCGGCCGCGAGAAGTGCTCGGGTCGTGGTCCTGGTCATGACGATCGGTTCCTTGTGCCGGATCCCCTGCGACTCGGATCCGGGTGCCGAGTTGGGCGTGTTCGGGGACAGTATGCCCCATTTCTCGGCCTATTGACACCGTGAATCGCCTATTTCCGGGCGTTTCTGGGCGAATCCTCCGAATCCCGGATGGTCCGGAAACCCCTCGCCGACCGCGCCGGATGTCGGTATCCTCTCCGAGCAGATTTTCACCAACCCCGCGAGGATTCGACGTGCCCAGATTCCAGACCCTCTCCCCCACGACCATCATCGCGCTGCTCGCCGTCGCGACCCCCATCGCCCACGCCCAGGTCGCCGAGGTCATCGGCGAGGGGATCGTCCGCTACGACGCGTCGCTCGACGCGCGCCAGAACCGGCGCCCCTCCTTCGCGCTCGTCCAACCCTTCATGGCCTACGGCGACGTCGACCCCGACGACATGGCGATCAGCCCCGACTATTCCGTGGACACCGAGTCCGGGCGCACGGTCGCCTCGATCGACATCCCCGAGGGCACCTCGCTCTACGGCACGGGCATGTGCGCCGGGCCGCTCCTGAGAAACGGGTTCGTCACCGAGACCTGGAACCTCGACGCGTTCGGGTACGGGCTCGGGGATCCGAACCTCTACACCTCCCAGCCATGGGTCCTCGGGGTCCGCCCCGACGGGACGGCCTTCGGGGTCCTCGCGGACACGACGTACCGGACCCAGATCGACCTGCGCGGGGGGATCACCTTCCGCGCCGAGGGCGGGAACTTCGCCGTCATCGTCGTGGACCGGGACTCCCCGCAGGAGGTCATGGAGGGGCTCGGGGAGCTGACCGGTTCGATCGCGATGCCCCCGCGCTGGGCCGTCGGGTACCACCAGTGCCGGTACTCGTACAACCCGGAATCCCGGGTGCGCGAGGTCGCGAGCACGTTCCGCGAGAAGCAGATCCCGGCCGACGTCATCTGGATGGACATCGACTACATGGACGAGTACCGGGTATTCACCTTCGACGAGGAGCAGTTCCCCGATCCCAAGGGGCTCAACGACTGGCTCGATTCCCAGGGGTGGTCCAACGTCTGGATGATCGACCCGGGTGTGAAGGACGAGGACGGGTACTTTGTCTCCGATTCGGGCGATGAGCACGACGTCTGGGTCCGCGACAAGGACGGAAACGTCTACAACGGCGAGGTCTGGCCGGGGGTCTGCGTGTTCCCCGACTACCTCAATCGGGACGTCCGGAACTGGTGGGCCGGGCTCTACAAGGATTTCATGGCGTACAACATCGACGGGGTGTGGAACGACATGAACGAACCCGCGGTGTTCAACGTCGCGTCCAAGACCATGCCCGAGGACAACGTCCACCGCGCCGATCCTGAGCTCGGGGGCACCGACACCCACGACCGGTACCACAACGTGTACGGGATGCAGATGATCCGCGCCACGCGCGAGGGGGTCATGGCCGCGAACCCGGACAAACGCCCCTTCGTGCTCTCCCGCGCGAACTTCCTCGGGGGTCACCGGTACGGCGCGACCTGGACGGGGGACAACAGCGCGAACTGGCCGCACCTCGAGATGTCCATCCCCATGTCGATCAACCTGTCCTTGTCGGGTCAGCCCTTCGTGGGCCCGGACATCGGGGGGTTCGCCTTCAACGGGGACGGCGAGCTCTTCCAGCGCTGGATGGGGTTCGGGGCGCTCTTCCCCTTCTCGCGCGGGCACACCGCGAAGGGGAACATCGACAAAGAGCCGTGGTCCTTCGGCCCCGAGGTCGAAGCGACGAGCCGACGGGCGCTCGAACGCCGGTATCGGCTCATGCCCATGATCTACACCCTGTTCAAGGAGTCCGAGGAGTCGGGCATGCCCATCATGCAGCCCACCTTCTTCGCGGACCCCGCCGACCTCGCGCTCCGCTCGGAGGATGATTCGTTCCTCCTGGGCCCGGACCTGCTCGTGGTGTGCAAGACCACCCCCGAGATGGACCGCGTCCCCGTGCGCCCCCGCGCTGTTGATGGGGTGGAGTGGGCGGAGTTCGACTTCCCGAGCTACGACGGGGGTCGCGATTCCAAGGACTCGGCGCTCCCCCAGCTCTACATCCGTCCCGGTTCGATCATCCCCACGGGCCCCGTCCACCAGTACTTCGGGGACCGACCCGACCAGCGCGATGAGCTCACCCTCCTCGTCCACCTCGACGCGAACGGCCAAGCGGAGGGCGATCTCTACGAGGACGAGGGCGACGGCTTCGGGTACCTCATGGGCGAGTACCTCGAGACCGAGTTCGTGGCGAGCGTCGAGAAGGGACGGGTCGTCGTCCGGATCAACGAACAGGAAGGGAAGATGACGCCGCCCGATCGGGAGATCAACGTGATCGTGGTCGGGTCGGACATGAAGGGGCGGTTCGAGAAGTAAACCGACGCGCTCGATCAGTCATACAAAAAGCCCCGTGTCCGAGGACACGGGGCTTTGTTCTTGACTCAGATTGAGAAAGCGATCAGCCCTCGAGTTCGCCCATCGTCTCGAGTTCCTTGCCCTTGGTCTCGGGGAGCAGGAACATGACGAACAGGAGCGAGAGCAGCGCGCTGACGGCGTAGAACCCGTACGCGCCCGCGAGCGACCATCCGGCGAGCGCCGGGAACGTCGCGCTGATGAGGTAGTTCGCGCCCCACTGGGCGGCGGCCGCGACCGCGAGCGCCGCGCCGCGGATCTGGTTGGAGAACATCTCACCCAGCATGACCCAGACGATCGGTCCCCACGACGCGCCGAAGGAGATGATGAACAGGTTGAGCGCGACGAGCGCGAGCTTGCCCATCCCGGCGTTGTCCCCGGACAGGATCGGGCGGCCCGTGATCTCGTCCATCGGCGCGGACCCGAACACGTACGCCATGATCCCCAGCGAGACCATCATCCCGATGGACCCGAACATGAGCAGCGGCTTGCGCCCGATCTTGTCGACGAGCGCGATCGCGATGAAGGTGGTGAGCACGTTCGTGCCGCCCCCGATCGCGGTGTTGATGAACGCCTTGTCCGAGGTCAGACCCACGGACTCCCAGAGGAGGTTGGAGTAGTAGAAGACGACGTTGATCCCGACGAACTGCTGGAAGACCGAGAGCCCGATCCCGAGCCAGACGATCTTCTTGAAGAGCCCGCCGCCCAGGATGTCGCTCATCCGGGGCTTGTGCGACGAGCTGAGCGTCGCGTGGATCTCCTTGACCTTGCCTTCAACAGCACCCGAACCGAGGACCTTGGAGAGCACGGAGCGTGCCTGCTCGTCCTTGTTCTGGATGACGAGGTAGCGCGGGGACTCGGGGATCCCCAGTGCGAGGATCCCGTAGAGCGCCGCCGGGAAGGCCTCGATCCAGAACATCCAGCGCCACGCTTCGAACCCGCCGATCCACTCGGCGCCCGCGTCCGCTTGCCCGCCGCCCGCGGCCCGCGCCACGAGCAGGTTGCTCATGAGCGCGACGAAGATCCCGATGACGATCGCGAGCTGCTGCATCGAGCCCAGACGACCACGCATGTGCGCGGGGGAAACCTCCGCGATGTACGCGGGCGCGATCACGGACGCGGCCCCGAACGCGAGACCGCCGAGGAAACGCCAGAACGTGAAGTCGATGATCGTGACGGGCATGCCCGATCCGATCGCGGACGCGAGGAACAGGATCGCCGCGATCACCATGGACTTCTTGCGCCCGATCTTGTTCGTGATCGGTCCCGCGGAGAACGCGCCCACCGCGGCGCCCACGAGCGCGAGCGCCACCGCCTGCCCGACGACGACGTCGACCTGGTCGACCCCGAAGCCCGCGCGGAAGGTCCCCGCGGGATCCGTGAACATGTCGCGCAGCACGGGGACCGCGCCGTTGATGACGGCCGTGTCGAATCCGAAGAGGAACCCGCCCAGGGCCGCAACAGTTACAATTCGTAGCAAGAATCCAAGATTGGTGTCCGTGTGGCTCATCGACCCTGCTCCTGTGATGATGCTTGATCGCCGTCCCCGACACCCGAACAGGTGTGCTCATACGGCCATTGGTTGACGGGCATCTTACCCGAAACGACGCTGCGCGTGGACGGCGGCCCCTCGGAGCGCGACCTCGCCGTCGAGGATCGCGAAAACCGGGGTCGCTTCGATCAAGGGGCTCATGCGCCCCTTGGTGGTCATGGCTTCGATGAACCGGTCGAACCCCCCCATTTCCGCGAGCCGCGGCCCCACGCTCCCGATGATCCCCCCACCGAGCCAGACCCCCCCGGTCGCGAGCATTTTCAGGATCACGTTCCCCACCTCGGACCCGTAGAGCTCCATGAAGAGCGCCAGCGCCTCGGCGCAGCGCTCGCACCCGCCGTCGAGCGCCATGCTCGTGATGAGCGGGCCGCGCTCGGATTTGGGCACCCCCGCGCTCAGGCGCTCCTCGAGCCCGGGATCCCCCTTGTACCGGTTGGTCGCGCAGAAGAACTCGTAGATGTTCACGAGCCCCGGCCCGGACACCACGCGCTCGTAGCTGATGCGCCCATACTTCCCGATCAGGAACCCGAGCAGCTCGAACTCGAGATCGTTGCGCGGCGCGAAGTCCGTGTGCCCCCCCTCGGTCGCGAACGGGTGGTACTGGTGCCCGTCGTAGAAGATCCCCGCTTCGCCCAGCCCGGTCCCCGCGGAGACGACGGCCCGATTCCCGCGCGGGTTCTCGACGCCCTTGTTGATGACCAGGACATCCTCGTCCTGGAGCGACTCGACCCCGTAGGCCGCGGATTCCAGGTCGTTGATGAGCCCGACATGGGGGATGCCCAGGGTGCGCGAGATGCGCTCCGCATCGACGGACCACGGGAGGTTGGTCGCTTCGCACTTGTTGTCGACGATGGGCCCCGCGATCCCGAACGTGGCGGCCGCGATGTCGTGGGACCGCCCCCCGACGTACGCGACGAGCGCGTCGGTGAGTGAGGGGAAGTCGGCGCTGGGGTACTTCTTGACCCGATCGAGCGTGACGCGTGTGCCGCTGATCGTCGCGATCGCGACGCGCGTGTTGGTCCCACCGATGTCGCCGACGAGGATCATGCGCTGGGGGTCCCCGTTTGGACGATCGTGATGGTGCTACACATCGGGGTCATGGGCGGGGAGTGTAGCAGGAAAACCCTCAGGCCGCGGATTCAATCGAGCGTACGGGTCGTCGAGCTCCGCCCGGGTTTGAAGAGATTGATGCTGTTGCCCTGGGAACGGATCTCGCGCAGCAGATCCTCGTTCGTGGTCAGGGTCGGGTCCGCGTAGAACTTGAGTTCGGGGTTCTCTTCGACGAACTCGACGTGCCCGTCGGTGAAGACCCAGTGGGAGCCGTCCGCGCCGTGGTTGTCCACGTCGGCGTATCCCGTTTCAGGGTTGTACCCGACCTCGTCGAGGACTTCCTGGCTCTCCGAACCGGCGCGGTCGTTGTAGATGTCGTATCCCCACCACGAGTTGGTGGAGTGGTCGCTCGTGTTGGTCTCGTCGCCGTAGAACGGGATCGCGGACGGCATCCCGCCCTCGTCGATCCGGAGACCCGCGATGTACATGTAGGAAATGTTGTAGTTGATGACGTCCTCGGGGTTCTGCGGGACCTCGGGGACCTTTGCTTTGCGATCGCCGTCGGAGTAGCGGTTGTCCTCGGGGCGGTTGTTCGCGCCGCCGAATGGGAAGTAGCTGTCCTCCTTGTCGCGCGGACACACGAGCGACTCGAACGAATCCATGTATCCGTCCATCACGGGAGTTTTGCGCCCGTTGGCGTACGCGCCGATGTTGGGGAACGCGCCGACGAACGCACGATCCCCCGTGAAGGTCGCCGGACCGGTTCGTTCGCCGTCCCCGACCTGGATGAGCGAGAAATACCCCGCGAGCCCCCCCGCGGCGCTGCTCTGCCGCGCGACGAGTTCGTCGAGGGGAAGATTCGGCGCTGTCGGAACCAGCGGCAACCACCCCTGATTGCTGTCGGCGTAGAGCGTCATCGCCTGACCCATGCTCCGCGCCTGGACCTGGCATTTGACATCCTGCGCCGACTCCCGCGCCCGTCCCAGCGCCGGGAGGAGGATCCCGATCAGGAGCGCGATGATCGCGATCACGACGAGGAGTTCGATGAGCGTGAACGCACGACGCGAGGTGGTGATCATCCGGATGGGTCCTTGGCGATCTGGCGAGGGTATTGTGGAACAGTTCCTGCAAAACGCGCAGCGCCGCGTCAAATGGGAGTTTACGAGATGCCCTCATCCGCGTCAACAGGATCCTCGGGTCCGCTTCGATTGCTCTCGTTTCTCGTACTGCTCGTGCTGCTCGCGTGGTCGTCCCGGGTCGGCGCATCGACGAGCCCCGGGATCCACGCCGAGCTCCGATGGATCACGCGGTCCCCCTCGATCGCGCGGATCGAGATCCGTTCGGGTCTGCCGGGGGGGTTGAGGGAGCTGGAGGGGGCGGGGGTGCTCCGCGTCACCGATGCCACGGGGACGACGACCCACGACGCCGCAATCCTCGACACGGGGGGCGATCCCCCCGTGCATGTCTCGCACCTGACCCTCGGATTCGAGCCGACGACGGTTTCGATTCTCGACGCCGACGGGCGGGTCCTCGGGTCCGGGTCCGTGCGGATCGAGCCCCGCGCCCCCGACGAGGCGCTCCCCCCGGACTGGGCGAAGGGGATGCTCTGGTACCAGGTCTTCCCCGAGCGCTTCGCGAACGGGATCCTCGACAACGACCCGACCCGACCGAGCGGGACCGTGGTGGAATGGGACCGGGACTTCGACGACCCGACGATCGAGGAGATCGAACGCGCGTGGTTCCGCGCTTCGGGGAACCCCGGGCGATACGGGGTCGCGCCGAACCGGGACGGGGGCGCGATCGCGAGCGTCGTCTTTCAGCGCCGATTCGGGGGGGACCTCCACGGGGTCCTCGATCGGCTCGATCATCTCCAGTCGCTCGGTGTCGATGGCGTGTACCTGTGCCCGATCTTCGACTCCGGTTCGCTCCACAAGTACGACGCAGACGATCATCGCCACATCGATCCCTCGCTCGGCGGATCCGGATCGCCGGATCCGTCCCCCCCGCTGCTCGAGGGGGACCCCCTGGATCGCACAACCTGGGCATGGACGGAACCGGACCGGTTCTTCGTCGACGAGTTCATCCCCGCCCTCGAGGAGCGCTCGATGCGCGTCATGCTCGACGGCGTCTGGAACCACGTGGGGCTCGACCACTGGGCGTTCCGGGACGTGCGCGAGAAGGGCTCGCGATCGTGCTTCGCGGACTGGTTCGACTGCGCCTTCGACGAGCACGGCGCCCTCATCGCCTGGCACGCGTGGGACGGGATCAACGGGAACCTCCCGATCTTCAAGCACGTCGGCCAGGACCTCGCGCCGGGACCCAAAGCCCACGTGTTCGAGGTCACGCGCCGATGGATGGACCCCGACAACGACGGGGACCCGAGCGACGGGATCGACGGGTGGCGCCTCGACGTCGCCAACGAGATCGGGAAGGACTTCTGGCGCGACTGGCGCGCCCTCGTCCGAGAGATCAACCCCGACGCGCTCATCGTCGGCGAGATCTGGGGCGACGCGCAGCCCTGGTTCGACGGCGACGGGTTCGACGCCCAGATGAACTATCCCGCGGCGTACGCGCTCGCGGACTGGCTCTCGATCGGATCGACCAGGGGCGATGCGAGGATCGCGGCGGATCGGCTCGGTGCCGTGTTCTCCCACGCGCCCGAGCACGACCAGACCCAGCTCAACCTGATGAGCTCGCACGACACGGAGCGTCTGGTCTCGCTCATGGAGAACGCGTGGGAGCGCGGGTTCGACAACGGCGCGAGACCGTGGTCGAACGATGGACGCTACGACAAGGAGCGGGTGACCGGGGACGGGGCCGCGCGCGCGGGCGCGGCGATCGCGGCGCTCGTCGCGGCGCCCGGATCGTTCATGCTCTACAACGGCGACGAGTTCGCGCTCCCGGGCGCGGACGACCCGGACAATCGACGCCCCATCCCGGCGTGGTGCTTCGACGAGCCCGAGCGCCTCGCGCCCGCGCAGCGCTCGATGCTCGGGATCGTGCGCGATCTGAGCGCCGTGCTCCACGATCCCGATTTCGCGGACGTGCTCCGGTTCGGGAGCGCCCGGTTCAGCGCGGACGCGCCCGGACGGACCCTCGTGATCACGCGCCAGCTCGACGATGTCGTGGTGACCTGCGAGATCGGGCCAGCAGTGGTGTCCGAGGGCTCCGACGACGGGCGAGTCGTCCGGCTGGGCGTGGTCGGGGGCGACGTAACAGTTACATGGAACGCCGTCTTCCGGCGTGCCGTCCTTGATCGGGTGTCCCGATAAGGGTGAATCCACCACGCTGTGTGAATTCCCGCTGAATCAGGCGGATTTGCGTTCCGAAACTGGTTTCACCACGGGTAGAGTACCAGCGATGCGCTTTTTTCTGGGCGCATGAAACAATTACAACCGCCGCACTCGCGGCTGCAGGACGAAGACGAGGGAGCACCACATGAAGCTTTCGAACGCGATCTCCACCACCACCCTGATGATGATGTGCGCGGGTCTCGCCGGCGCGCAGCCCACGGTCGACGGGGTCTTCGACCCCGGGACGGAAGGGTCGTTCTACGGCGATCACGTCTGGATCAACGCGATCCCCACCGGGTTCGGCGACAACGGGCCGGGTCTGTTCCAGGGCGGGGACTTCGGGAACCCCGGCGACGTCACCACGGGCGTCGAGTTCCGGATCCCCCTCGCGTCGCTCGGGCTCACGGGCGGCGAGACCATCCGACTCGCGGGGTGGGTCAACTCGGGCGATCGCTCGTTCATGTCGAACCAGATCATCGGCGAGCTCCCGATCGACACGACCAACATCGGCAACGCGCCCGACTTCACGGCCGCTCCGTTCGACACGACCACCCAGCACATCGAGATCGACCTGAGCGCCGCGGGCACCGGCGCCCCGGTGATCGACGGCTCGCTCAGCGGCGACGGGTACGCCAACTTCTTCCTCCAGGGCAACTACACCGGGTTCGGTGACGAGCAAGACGGCACCGTCGACGGCGTGGGCGCGGGCGGCGGGGGCTCGGAGATCGACGGCGTGTACGCCTCGGTCAACGGCGGGTTCCTCTACCTCATGATCACGGGCAACCTCGAGAACAACGGCAACGGGCTCGACCTGTACCTCGACACCGTCTCGGGCGGATCTTCATCCCTCGGCGGCGGCTCGGGCGACGGTGGATTCATCATTGATGGGCAATCCGGGCTCGACTTCGACGCGGGCTTCGAGGCCGATTACCTCTTCTCCGTCGCCGTCACCGACACCGACGCCGACCCCGAGACCGACAACGTCCCGACGGCATACTTCGGTCCCATCGCGGGTCTCATCGACAACCTCGGCGACGCGCCCGGGTACGGCGCGCTCGGGAACCTGAGCGGGAGCGTCCAGCTCTCCGTCGACAACTCCAACGTCGAGGGCGTCATCGGGACCCAGTCCCAGTCCACCCCCGTGAGCCCCGACGCGAACTGGGCCTACGGCTCGGAGCTCAACAACGTCCGCATGCACCTCGATGAGATGAACAACCGTCTCTATGTCTTCATCGCGGGCAACCTCGAGAACAACTACAACAAGCTCAACCTCTTCTTCGACGCCGCGCCGGGCGGGCAGAACGTCCTCCGCGACGACAACGTCGATATCTCGTTCAACAACCTCAACAACATGTCCAACATCGCGTTCGACTCAGGGTTCGAGCCCGACTACTGGATGGACATCAACAACGGTGTCGACGGCGGCACGGGCAACCTCGTCAACTTCACCGACGCCGCGACCCTCCGCACGGACGGCGCGCTCATCGATCCGACCTTCCTCGTCATCCTCGATTACGGCGCCTACTTCGGCGGGGCCGTGACCGATGCGACGGGCAACCCCGTCGCGATGCCCACCGAGGTCATGGACTTCTCCGGGCCCCAGGTCGACATCCAGGACGGGACACTCGGCGCGCTCTACACCCAGTACGGGCCGCGCCTCACCCAGGTGAACCCGAACTCCCCCACCGCCGGGCTGATCCAGGTCGCGATCAACAACGCCAACGTCGCGGGCGTGACGGGGTCGACGGCGACCGGCGCCGCGGACGTCAACACGGGCATCGAGATCTCCATCGACCTCGACGAGCTCGGGTGGGACGGCTCCCAGGACATCCTCATGGGCGGCTGGATCTCCAACGCCGGCTTCGACTTCCTCTCCAACCAGGTCTTCGGCACGCTCCCGACAAACGACAACATCGGCCCGCGCGACGTTGATAGCGACGGGACGAACGATCTCGACTTCACGATGATCGACGGCGAGCAGTTCATCAACCTGATGGAGACCGCGACCCCGACGTGCCCCGCGGACCTCACGGGCGACAACGCGTTCGACTTCTTCGATATCAGCGCGCTGCTCCAGGGCCAGGTCGACTTCAACGGCGACACGACCTTCGACTTCTTCGACATCAGCGCCTTCCTCCAGGCCGGCGCGAACTGCCCGTGATGCAACGGCGCTGAGCGCCGATCGCTTCAGAACCCTCCGGACGCCCGCGGAACCCCGCGGGCGTCCGCTTTTTTTGCGCGACTTCATCGGCCCGGACATCCCCTCCGAATGACGGATCGAATACCCTCTCTCCCGACTCCAAGGAGACACACGATGCGCACCCACACGATCCGGATCATCCTCGCGTCGCTCATCGCGATCATCGCGCCGACCTCGCTGGCGCAGGAGATGGTCAAGCCCGAATCGCTCCCCCAGGGCTTCGTGCTCATCGTCAAGGACGAGACCGGGCTCGCGAACAAGGACAACCCGATGTACCTCGCGTCGAGCATCAACGGGTGGAACCCCGCGGACCCCGAGTACATCCTCGCTGGACGCTCCGACACCCGCTGGCAGATCGTCATCGACCAGGACCTCAAGGGCGTCACCATGGCGTTCAAGATCACGCTCGGCGGGTGGGACCGCGAGGAGCTCGACGGGAGCGGCAACGCGATCGGCAACCGCACCCTCCCGCTCGTCGACAAATCCAAGCTCGCGCCGGGCGAGAAACCCGTCATCGAGATCAGCGTCCCCGAGTTCCGGGTCCCCGTCCCCCTGAGCGAACAGGTCCGCACGTCGGGGATCTACCGCGAGCTCCGAGTCGACGGCGACGTGCGCCGTCTCGAGGTCCGCGGCGGCGCCGGGGGCGCGGAGAACACCACCCGCGACCTGCTCGTGCTCCTCCCCCCCGACTACGACGCGCCCGGGAACAAGGACAAGCGCTACCCCGTGCTCTACATGTTCGACGGGCAGAACCTCTTCGAGCAGCTCCCGGGGGTCGCGGGGGAATGGAACATCGATCAGACCGCGACCGAGCTGATGAAGCGCGGGAAGACGAAGGACGTCATCATCGTCGGGATCCCGCACGCCGGGGAGAACCGGATCCGCGAGTACATGGCGTACGACGTCTACGAGGGGGTCGAGCCCGCGGGCGACGCGTGCCTGCAATGGGTGATCCGCGAGGTCATGCCCCGCGTGAACCGCGCGTTCCGGACGAATCCCGAGAAGGACTCCACCGCGATCGGGGGCGCGTCGCTCGGGGGGATGATGGCGCTCTACGCCGTCACGAACTACCCGGACCACTTCGCGGCCGCGATCGTCGAGAGCATGCCCGTGTTCGGGGAGCAAGCGATCCTCCAGGCCGTCAAGGACGCGGAGGGCAAACCCGAGCGCATCGTCTTCGGGGTCGGGTCCGACGAGATCTCGACCGACCCGAGCGACAGGGAGCGGAACGCGCGGTACGTCGCGTTCACGGAGTCGCTCGCGTCGGAGTTCGAACGGATGATCGGCGCGCGTCGCGTCAAGCTCGTCGTCGGCGAAGGCGCCTCGCACAACGAGCAGGCGTGGGCGGACCGATTCGGGGACGCGTTCGCGTTCATCTTCCCGGCGCGCTGACCGCGCTCAGGACGAGCCGCCCGCCGGGCGGAAGGTCATGCAGTACCCGGCGCGCCAGATCGGGTACTCGACCTCGCACCGGAGCCCGTGGAACTCACGCTCGTCCCACCCGACACGCTCGAAGAGGGCGCTTGTGAGCTCGCGCTGGCGCGCGTACCCGGCGCTCCCGCTCCGCTCGGTCCCTCGTCCCAGGAGCTCGAGCTTGGGAACGCTCGGGTACCGCAGCACCCACCGGTCCCCCCCGGGCGCGGAGAGGTTCGGGTACCACTGCTGCACGTCGAGCGCGGGGCGGAAATATCGCTCGAGCGTCTCGTGGAGATAGACATCGAAGATGAGTCTCGCCGACGGGCAGTTCGCGAGCGACCAGACCTCGTCGAGCACCAGATCCCCGTTGGGGTCCGTGAACGGGTGGTTGGATCGCGCCGCGGTCACGACATCGAACGTCCTCGCGCCCTCGAGCCCGGACGGATCGACCACCCGGATGAGCGCCTCGGGTCGCCCGCGCGACGTCACCACGGGGAGGGGCTCGCTCGTGAACTCGCGCAGCAGCGCCTCGGGGGTCGAGCCCCGCGCCTCGGAGTCGTCGAGATTGCGGAGGTGATCGGAACGCTCGTCGATCCAGTCGAGCGTGTCCCCGCTCGAGAGCACGACGGGCATCCCCCCGGGGACCACGGTCGTCTGGATGAGCCCCGTCGCGACGGCGCGCTGGAGCAGCCCCGGATCGCCCGGCTCGCCCTTGAACGCGTAGAGCGAGATCGTCGTCTGCGCGCTGCGCCCCGTGACCCCCACCGCGGATTCGAAGAGCGCGCGCCGCGCGTCGAGCGATCCGAGCGAGAACTCCCCCTCGGGGGTGGTCGTGCGCTTGATCCGATCGCAGAGCTTGCTGTGCGATCCGCCGAGCGATTGGATGATCTCCTCGAACTGGCGCACCGCGGCCCGCGCCATGTCCACGCTCCGCGCGTCGAACCCGCGTGCGCGCATCGAATCGAGGAGCCGATCGAGACCCTTGACCCCCGGGAGCTTCACGAGCGTGTCGAGCGACGGCGACTCGTCGGCGAGCGCGTGCGCCACGCGCTGGCACGTGTTGCGCACGACACCGAGCTCGCGCGACATCGCGGACCCCCCGCGGGATGGCTCCGGGAGCTGCGCGACGAGCGACCCCAGATCGGCGTGCAAACGCGCGGCGACCCGCTCGCATGGCGCGATCTCTTCGGCGCTGAGCGCCCCCCCAGTTCGGGGTGCACGACTCGAACCCGGGGTCCGGCTCATGACGTGCACGATACCCCGATCCGCGCTCGCGGCGCGGATCGCTTCAATCGCACCCGGATGCCGTGACCCCATGGACATGCGCCGCTGGTTCCTTTCCCTGTACGCCGACTGACCGGAACGGCGGACATTTTTCAGATTCTAGTTGATTTCAGGGTTGATTTCAAATCTATTTCCAATATCCTGCCCCAAACGATGACGTTCAGGGCACAATCCCTGAGCACCGAACCCGAATACACCTGGGTCTCCAGAAAGGCACACCCATGACAACGAAGCAACGCACGATTCCCGCGGCCGTCGCCCTGATCACGATCTCGGGGCTTGCGCACGCGCAGAGCGTGGAGCTCCTCCCCGCGCTCAACGGGCAGTCCATGGCGCAGGACATCAACAACAGCGGGGTCGCGGTGGGTCAGTCGATCAACGCGCTCGGTCACGCGGTCGCCGTCATGTGGGACGCGAGCGGAACCCCCACCCAGCTCGGATCGCTCGACGGCGAGACGATCTCCTGGGCGGAAGCGATCAACGCCAGCGGGGTCGTCGTCGGGTACTGCGAGGACGGGACCGGGCTCCGGCGCGCGACGCTCTGGGCCCCGGGCGAGTCGCCGTTCAATCTTCACAACGCGATGGGCTCCAACGGCCCGTCGATCCCGTGGGACATCAACGACGACGGGCTCGTCGTCGGGCAGGCGCCGATCAACCCCGGGTTCGCCAAGGGCTTCGCGTGGGACCACGACGCGGGCGCGCTCGTGTCCGGGATCCCGTCCTTCTATCAGGGCAGCGCGTTCTACGGGACGAACAACGTCGGCGATCTCGTGGGGTCCGGGTTCTTCTTCGGGGACCCGGACGACGCGATGTACTTCCGCGCCGACGATCGGGGCGGGTACGAGGAGGTCGGGATCAACCCCTTCGGGTTCTACTTCTCCCAGGCGCGCGCGATCAACGGCTCGGGGATGATCATCGGGCACTCGGGGTACAACTCGACCACGGCCGGGTGGAACGCGTGCATCTTCACGGGTGACGATCGCGACCCCGTCCAGACCCTCGGATCCCTCGAGGGGTACGACACCTCGGAGGGGCTCGACGTCAACAACGACGGGATGGTCGTCGGGTACGCGTGGGACGGGACCTTCAGCGGGATCCCCCCGCACGCGTTCGCGTGGGTCGACGGCACGATGTACGACCTGAACGACTACCTCGCAACCACGACCAACCGGGCGGGCGCTCCGTTCGACGTGCTCCTCCGCGCCACGGGCGTCAACGACAACGGGGACATCGTCGGGTTCGGGGCGCTCAAGAACGGGGACCTCGCGTCCTTCGTCATCCGCGGGTTCGACCCCGGTTCGACCTGCCCCGCGGACTTCAACGGCGACGGGTCGCTCGACTTCTTCGACCTTTCCGCGTTCCTCGAGGCGCTCGGGAACGAGGACCCCGCGGCGGACTTCTCCGGGGACGGGCAGTACGACTTCTTCGACGTCAGCGCGTTCCTGGACGCGTACGGCGAGGGGTGCCCCTGATCTGATCAAGCTTGCAATGCGGTGAGCACGCGGAGCCGGGGCGTTGGTCCCGGCTCTGCCGTTTTTGTCCGATCACGACCGCTTGGGCGTGTCCTTCTTCTCGCGCGTCGTGATCTTGGCGGCCCCGAACCCGAGGATCGCGCAGAAGATGTAGACGAGGGCCGCCGGGATCGACGCCTCCCAGAAGAAGATGCTGATCGTCGCGGACTCCATGTTCTGGAGCACGAGCACGAGCAGCACGACCACGACGAACGCGATCATGATGAATCGGGGACGGAGGTAGAACGGCTTCTCGGGCTTGGTGGCCGTGGTGTGCTCGCTCACGACGACACCGTCCGCTGCTCGATCCGCTTCTCGCTCTTCGTCTGTACGACCCGATCAACGTACACGCCCGGGAGGTGGATCTCGTCGGGCGCGAGCGCCCCGGTCTCGACGATCTCGTCGACTTCGGCGATGGTGAACTTCGCGGCCGTCGCCATGTCCGGGTTGAAGTTGCGGGCCGTCACGTGGAAGACGAGGTTCCCGAAGTGGTCCGCTTTGTGCGCCTTGACGAGCGCGAGGTCCCCGAAGAGCCCCGTCTCCATGACGAACTCGCGTTCCTCGCCCGTGCTCGGGGTCGCGAAGGTGCGGGTTTCCTTGCCTTCGGCGACGAGGGTCCCGACCCCGGTCGCGGTGAAGAAGGCGGGGATCCCCGCGCCCCCCGCGCGGACGCGCTCGGCGAGGGTGCCCTGGGGGTTGAACTCGACCTCGAGCTCCTCGGAGAGGAACTGGCGCGCGAACTCCTCGTTCTCCCCGACATAGGACGAGATCATCTTCTTGATCTGCTTGGTCTGGAGGAGGAGCCCCAGACCCCAGTCGTCGACCCCCGCGTTGTTGGACACGCACGTCAGGTCCTTCACCCCCGAGTCTCGGAGCGCGATGATGAGCTGCTCGGGGATCCCGCAGAGCCCGAACCCCCCCACCATGCACATCATCCCATCCCGGAGGACCCCGGATTCCCTGAGCCCCTCGAAGCATTCCGCGGGTGTGGATCTGACTTTGCTCGCCATGCGTGACCTCCGTTTCGGGTCGATTCTACGCGTGCGTCACTGGGTCTTGCGGGGGAACAGCGATTGCTGGTCCGGCCCCGGGGTCGCGCGGACGCTCAGGTCGTCGAGCTCGCGCTGGATGTCCTCGAGGGTCGCGAGTTGGAGGTGCTCGGTCGCGAACCGGATGTACGCGATCTTGTCCACGTCGCGGAGCTTGGCCATCACGCGCTCCCCGATGACGATCGTGGGGACCTCGCGCTCGTACTCCGCGTGGAGCTCGTCCTCGACGTCCTGCGCGATCTGGGCTTTGGTCTCCTCGGGGATCGGGCGCTTCCCGCACGCGTTGGCGACCCCGCGCATGATGTTCTCGGGGGAGAACGGGACGCGCGAGCCGTCCTTCTTGACGACGACCAGACGCCCGGCCGGTTCGACGCGCTCGTAGGTCGTGAAACGCCGTCCGCACGACAGGCACTCGCGCCGACGGCGGATGACCGCGCCCGCTTCGGTGGAACGCGAGTCGATCACCTTGTCTTTCGCGTGCTCGCAGTACGGGCAGATCATGCCGGTCGGATCCCCTGGGTGGGGGAATCATACCACTACATATGGGGCGAGCCCCTTGGCGGAGCCAGCAACACCACAAGAACCGTCCTGGATCACTCGAGTTCATCGAACAGGTAGAGATACTCGGTCTCGACCATCCTTTCGAGCAGGTATTTCGCCCGGGCTTCGTCCTCGGCGATCTGGTACCGGAGACGCTCGCTCAAAGCCCTGCGGGCCGTCCGGAACCCGATCAGTTCCTCAAGCCGGGCAGGATCGCCGCTCGGGCGGGTCTCTTCTTCTCTGATCTGCTGCTTGAGAACATCGATCGATCGGTCATTCGCTTCGAGATCCGCCTTCGCCTTCGCGAGAGAGCTCGCGATCCGTTCGTGCTCGATCATGATCTTCTTGATCGACTCGCTCCTCCGGACGTCCCGCTCGTGCTCATCACGCTCGAGTTGCTTCGATCGCTGATCCCGGCGCTGCTGGACGAAGTGATCGAGCTCGGCGACCAGCTTGATGATCTCGTCCTGGATCTCGGGCACCGAAGCGACGACGATCGCTTCGTCCACGACCTGGATCGAGGTCATCGAGAGGTCGTGCTTCACCCGGAGCAGGTTCTCGAGCGCGTTCGCGTAGTCGAAGAGTTCGTGATCCTCGATCCAGACCGGTGAGGGGACGACCCGAGTCTCGATCCGGGCGCGCTGGTATTCGCCGTATGTCTCGAGCAGGATCTGGTCACGGGTGATGGTCAGCACGTAGCCGTTTTGATCTTCCCCGAACATCGCTTTGAATCGATCGATCGCTTGCGGGAAGGTGAGCTCCCCCGTGTAATCCCCGTAGCAGATCGAGAGCGCCCCCGGTATCCCGCTCCGGCGGACGCCGCTGCTGTACTCAATACTCCGCCCGAAAACACTCCCGATCTCCGTCAGGATCTCCCGCAGACTCCGCTGCTTGAGATCGAACGTGTGGGGCGTTTGATCCTGCTCACGGTCATCCCCCTGAGCGACCGAAGCCAAACCGGTGGCCCCAGCGCCCCCGATCATCGCGTTGTTGGTGTTCGTGTTGTTCCCGTTCCCGGAGATCATCGAGACCCCCCCGAAGGTCATCCCGGCGATCGCGGCCGCGGCGAGTGTGAACTGCATGACGTGCCTCCTTGAGCGTGTTTGGGTGTGTGCGTTGGATATCAGCGATGCGAGCTCCGCCGTCTCCCCGAGTTCGGAGACGGCTTGGCGGATCGCGTCGGGTTCGGATGTCCCGGAGATCAGCAGGTCATCGACGCGCGAGCGGAGATGGTCCTCCAGCTCGTCGCGCACCAGGGCGCGTTGCCCCGGGGGGAGCTTGAGCATGGAGGTCAGGACGTCGAGCCAGCGCTCGATGCCGTCGCGGGACGACGGCGCGACGGGCGCTCGCTGCCGGGCTGGGGATCCGCGCGTGCTCATGCGCCCCGCGCCTCGGCCGGGGTGACGAAGGAGTCGATGAGGCGCTGCATCTGCCGGTGCGCCTCGATGTGTCGCTCGAGCTGCTTGTGCCCTTTGGGGCTCAGCGAGTACCACTTGCGCTTGCGCCCGCTCGCGTCGGGGTCGGCGCCCACCGCCTTGACCTCCTCCCAGCTCGTCGTGACGAGCCCCTGCTTCTCGAGCTTGGTGAGCAGGGGGTACATCCCCGAGGGGGTGAGCTGGAAGTGCCCGTCCGAGCGGGACGCGATCGCTTTGGAGATCGCGTACCCGTAGGACGAGCCGTCGGCGAGGACGGAGAGGACGACGAGTGTGGAATGGTCTTGCTTGAGGTTGAGCATGGTGTTTCTCTTCTCGCGTATCGGCCCAATATACCCGCGATCGTATATATCGGTTCTCGATATATATGATTTTCTACAAAGCTGCTCGGGTTGACCCGGGAGGATAGCGATGCTATTTTCTTGTTTCGGAAAATGAGAAATCAACTGGACCAACTCACCCGGATCACCCACGCGCTCGCCGACCCCAATCGGGTGCGCCTGCTCGCGGCATGCCTCGACACGGAACGCTGCGTTTGCCAGCTCGTGGCGCTCATCGATCTCTCGAACCCGTCGATCTCCAAGCACCTGGGCACCCTGCGCGACGCGGGGCTCCTCGAGTCGCGCAAGGAAGGCCGATGGGTCCACTACCGCGTCCCCGCCGACCCCGATCCGATCGTCGGCGACGCGCTCTCGCTCGTCCGGACCCACGCGCTGCGCGACGACGTCATCCGCAACGACACGCGGACGCTCGGGCACATCGATTCGATCGACCCGGCCGAGCTCGCGCGGATGCAGCGCGAGGGGTGCTGCGTCCCGATCCCATCCTTCCCCCCCATCCCCCCCACCCAACACACCCCCACCCCCCCACCCCGCCCCCCCCCCCGCCCCCC
>CBFGUD010000020.1:0-39811 GCA_965652365.1 uncultured Phycisphaerales bacterium | reverse complement strand
GCGCCCGGCCGCCCGCCGGGCGGCACGCTGGAGGGGCGACGGCGATTGGGATTGGTGGGTCGCGGTGCGGATGGGATGGGAAACGGGCGGGAAGGCATTGGACCACAGAGCACACAGAGCACACAGAGAAGGCAGAGGTCAGGGGGAGGAGAGGAGGCGGGAAGACACCCCCACCCTGCCCTCCCCCGCACGCGGGGGAGGGTGCAAAGGCAGAAGGCGGGAGGCAGTGAAGCAAGGAAGCTGAGCGGAGAGAAAGGTGAGGGCAAGAGGGGGGAGCCCTCACCCCGGCCCTCTCCCCGGGGGAGAGGGAGGAAGACAGAAGACATTGGGGGCATATGACAACCTGCTTTGGGCTTGGCCGCAAAGCAGGGCACCCGCTTCGGGGTCAAGCAGGGCACGAGGCAACTTATGCATGGCCCTGCTGCGCCGCACCATGGCACCCGTTCGGGCGGTATGGGACCGCGATTCGCACTGACCTGCGGGGCGCAGGTCAGTGGCACGGGGGGGTGGTGGTGATGTGGGGTGGGGGTCAGGACTCTTCGGATTCTTTGAGTTTGGCGACGACGGTGAAGTCTTCGAGGGTGCTCGTGTCCTGGGTGATTTCGGTTTCGCCGGCGGCGATGGAGCGGAGGAGTCGGCGCATGATTTTGCCGGAGCGGGTTTTGGGGAGGGCGGCGGTGAAGCGGATCTGGTCGGGTTTTGCGATGGGGCCGATTTCTTTGGCGACGTGTTCGCGGAGCTGGGCTTTGAGTTCGTCGCTTGCTTGGAAGCCCTGGGCGGGGGTGACGAAGGCGGCGATGGCGGTGCCCTTGATGTCGTGTGGCATGCCGACGACGGCGGCTTCGACGACGGACTCGTGGGCGACGAGGGCGGATTCGACTTCCATGGTTCCGAGGCGGTGTCCCGAGACGTTGATGACGTCGTCGATGCGTCCCATGATCCAGAAGTTGCCGTTGGCGTCTTTGCGGGCGCCGTCGCCTGCGGTGTAGACGGGGGTGTTGTCGATTTTGACGGTGGACCAGTAGGTGTCGATGAAGCGTTGTCGGTCGCCGAAGACGCCGCGGAGCATGGCGGGCCATGGTTTGCGGATGACCATGAGGCCGCCCTGGTTGGGTGGTTGCTCGACGCCGTCCTGGTTGACGATGGCGGCGTCGATGCCGAAGAAGGGGCGGGTGCACGAGCCCGGGGTGGTGGGTGTGGCGCCGGGGAGGGGGGTGATGACGTGGCCTCCGGTTTCGGTTTGCCAGTAGGTGTCGACGATGGGGCAGGTGTCTCGGCCGATGTGTTTGCGGTACCAGATCCATGCTTCGGGGTTGATGGGTTCGCCGACGGTGCCGAGGATCTGGAGGGAGGAGAGGTCGGCGGACGCGGGGTGCTGGTTGCCCCATTTCATGAAGGCGCGGATGGCGGTGGGCGCGGTGTAGAACTGGGTGACTTTGTGTCGCTCGACGATCTCCCAGAAGCGCGCGGGGGTGGGGTAGTCGGGTCCGCCTTCGTACATGAGTGTGGGGACGCGGTTGGGGAGGAGGCCGTAGACGATGTAGGAGTGTCCGGTGATCCATCCGCAGTCGGCGGTGCACCAGTAGACCTGGTTCTGGTCGGGGATGAGGTTGAAGGTGTATTTGGCGGTGGCGGCGGTGTAGACCATGTAGCCGGCGGTGGAGTGGACGATGCCTTTGGGTTTGCCTGTTGAGCCGGAGGTGTAGAGGAGGAAGAGCATGTCCTCGGCGTCCATGGGTTCGGGGGGGCAGTCGGGGGAGGCGTTGGTGGTTTCGGTTTCCCAGTCGAGGTCTCGTCCTTTGGTGAGGGTGACCTGGGCGTTGGTGCGTGCGAGGACGAGGACGGTGTCGACGGGGGAGTCGTCGCCCATGAGTTCGATGGCGTCGTCGACGTTGTGTTTGAGGGGGACGACTTTCCCGCGGCGCCAGGCGGCGTCGCAGGTGAGGATGGTTTTGGAGGAGGCGTCGAGGACGCGGTCGGCGATGGCCTGGGCGGAGAAGCCGCCGAAGATGACGGAGTGTGGCGCGCCGATGCGGGCGCAGGCGAGCATGGCGATGGCGAGCTCGGGGACCATGCCCATGTAGATGGTGACGATGTCGCCTTTTTTGACGCCTCGGGCTTTGAGGACGTTGGCGAGTCGGGAGACTTCGTCCTTGAGGTCGTTGTAGGTGAGGGTGCGGGTGTCGGTGGGTGCGCCGGAGGGGTCGACGGGTTCGCCTTCCCAGATGATGGCGGGTTGGTGGCCGTGGCCGTCGTCGATGATTTTGTCGATGCAGTTGTCGGCGACGTTGGTCCGGGCGCCTTTGAACCACTGGGCGTCGGGGGCGTTGTATTCGAGGACGGCGTCCCAGGGTTTGGTGAAGCGGAAGTCCTTGGCGATGTCGGCCCAGAAGGATTCGGGGTCGTTGATGGAGCGTGTGTAGAGGGCGTTGTATTCGTCGAGGGAGGCGATGTGGAAGGATGTGGCGCCGATGTCTTTGGGTTTGGGGGGCGCGAAATGTCGTGATTCGGCGAGGGTGGATTCGATGGATTGTTCGGTCATGGTGCGTGCTCCCGCGCTGGAGGTCTGGGCATGGTATGACGGGGGGTGCGGGGGGGGTTGTTGCGGGGATGTGGGGTTGCGGATTGAGTGCAGAGGGCAATTTGGTCTTTACTCCGGATTAGTTGTGTGAAATCGGACCTGATCGGCACAGATGTGTGGCTCGTCATGGCCGGAAAGAACTTGGGGTTGATCTCCTTGATGGGTTGATGTATGGTGCGTTCATGGAACGATTACCCGCCGCAAGACGCTCGATGCTTGTTGCAAGTCGATTTATATCGTCATTCCTTGCCGGCACACTCATTCTGGCGAGTTTACTAAAAGTGATAAATCCATCTGAAACTCTTGAAGCAATAGGTGCGATTACCTCTATCTCTGCCCTACCATTCTCTGAGCATATTGCGGTGCCATTTGCTTTACTTGCATTCTTGGAGATCTTGACTGGGGGACTGACCTTTATCTGGACGGATTCTGTATGGCCGTCCATGGCACTTGCTGTCATGTATGGTGCCTTCTTCGTATCTGTCATACTGCTCTATCTTTACGCTCCTGAAACCGGGTGCGGGTGTGGCCTGGCCGGCAGCGAAAACACGACGCTATCCGCTGTGTTGCAGAGCGGCTTGTTCTTGGTGGCGGCAGCCTATCAAGTACGCAGGGGCGATACGCCAGTTCTGATAAATTTCTTACCGTATCACAAGAAAGGGGCAATGGAATGAAACTTAAAATTAAACGCACATCTCTTATTGGTTGCGCGTGCGCTTTTTCATATGCAATGCTCGCATATGCTCAATCTGGTTTTGATTGCGTGATTTCTAATGGCCAGCAGTGTTCAGCATGTTCAGATTGCTACTTTGACGAGTTTGAGCAATTGCACTGTGGCTCTGTGGAGAAATCGGCGAGTTGCTCTGGCAATGAGCGTGCGGATTGCACCGTTTCGACCGACGAGAACGGAAACTCCGTGTATACAGCGACGTGCGAAGCCAAAAGCTACACCCCGATTGGCGGTCCCGGCGGCATCCATTAAGAGCTCGTGGCTACAGAATTCCATTCTGTAGTCGCGTTATGAAACTCAAAGTTCTTGCGACGGCGATTCTTCTCCTGATCGCGGTTGGTATCGCACTTGTCGCGTATCATCGTGCGAGTGGTACGGGGGGAACTCCTTCGGTCGCTGAGCCGGTTGATCGGCGATTCCGGACCGATGATCGCGAGGATGGGGCTGGAGGGAGATATTCTCGGGGATCGATCGCGGAAGATACTCGGAACGCGGTTGAGCGTGCTGCCCGCGTTGTGATTGATGGGGCAAGCGCCCAGCAGGCCGCTCAGGTGGCCGCGTTGAGGGCGGATCTCATGTTTGATCCGGATTTCGATGTGTGGGTTGATCGGATCGTGGATCAGACGGGAGTGGATCCGTCGCAGTACGATCAGGACTTTCGTGAGCGATGGGAACGATCGCTCGCGCCGTATCAGGATCCGATCATCGATCCGGAGAGTGTATGGGCTGAGCGGATCGATCCGGATCGTTCGTTCCCTGCGCAGGAGCCCGGCACACTGATCATGCGGAGCGACAACGCGCTTGAAGCGCCGTACGAACCGTTCGCTGGGGCACCCTTCGACGGGCCGGATGAGCGAGACGCGATCGAGTTCTTCTTCCCGATCCGTGCGACCGATGCGGATGGCGCGCCGATGGGCGTGACTGTGTCGATCGTGCTCGCGCGAGAAACTCGGAGCGTGCCCTGGCGCGAGGTGGAGATGTTCATCTACATCGGGGCGAACGGGTTCGGTCGCCCGATCATGACACCGGGGTTCTGAGTATGCGCCGAGGGGTTTCACTCGTCGAGGTTTTGGTAGTCATCGCCGTGATCGCGGTGATCATCGGTCTCGTGCTCCCTGTGCTCGGGCCGATCAGGCAACGATCACAAGAGATCAGGTCGATCAGCCGATTAAAACAGATCGGGCAGACAACGGGGATTTATGTGAGTACGTACAGAGCGTATTACTTCGGGCGCAGCGGGGTCTTCCGACCTGAGAGCTCCACGAACCCGGGTGCGGTGGGGTTCGAGGTCTGGTCGCTGGATTCGAACTGGCCTTTGCTCGTGCACGAGATTGCGCCCTGGCGCGATCACTCCGAGACTTGGGTCTCTCCGGGTTCCGATCTCGGGATTTGGCTTGAGATAATGAATGGAACGCACACGATGTCTCGGGTCCCTGTTTCGTACCGCTTTGCCCACTCATTTCTCGCTGATCCGGGTGTTTGGGATACTGATGTCCGTGTCGATCAGTCCGCTATCGGCGCGACGAGGGAGGGCGAGGTCGCGTTTCCATCTTCCAAGGTGGTCATGTACGACGCTCATCGGATGTATCTGAAGGACCGGGATGATCCGGACTCTGCTTGGCCGGTGCTGTTTGTGGACGGCTCGGCTCACATGCGTGATCTGGATGATGCCGCGATCCCGGTCCAGAATCAACTCCGGCCCGCGTTCGAGCCCGAGGCCTATCACGACACGCCTCGGGGTGTCGAGGGGCGCGACTACTAACTCCCGTGTCAGTGGGACGAGGTGACGCGGATGACTTCGTGGATGGAGGTCATGCCGGCGACGGCTTTGTTGATGCCGTCTTGTCTGAGGGAGTTCATGCCGCGTTCGAGGCACATGCGGCGGAACTCGGAGACGTTGGGGTTTCGGGCGATGACGTCGCGGAGGGCGTCGTCGACGGCGAGCATTTCGTAGATGCCGACTCGTCCGGCGTATCCGGTGTTGCGGCATTTGTCGCAGCCCTGGGGCATCCACATGGTGTCGGCGGGGAGGCCGTTGATCTCGAGGAACTCGGCCATTTCCTCGGAGGGGGTTTCCTGGGCTTTGCAGTGGTTGCACAGGCGGCGGAGGAGTCGCTGGGCGAGGACGCCGTTGACGGCGGCGCCGACGAGGAAGGGTTCGAGGCCGATGTTGACGAGTCGGGTGACGGAGGAGGGGGCGTCGTTGGTGTGGAGTGTGGAGAGGACGAGGTGGCCGGTGAGTGCGGCCTGGACGGCGGTGTGTGCGGTTTCGTGGTCTCGGATTTCGCCGAGCATGATGACGTCGGGGTCCTGGCGGAGGAGTGCTTTGAGTGCTTTGGCGAAGGTCATGTCGATCTTCGCGTGGGTCTGGGTCTGGGTGATGCCGTCGAGGTGGTATTCGATGGGGTCTTCGACGGTGGAGACGTTGAGTTTGGTTTTGTCGATTTGGCGGAGTGAGGAGTAGAGGGTGGTTGTTTTGCCCGAGCCGGTGGGTCCGGTGACGAGGAGGATGCCGTGGGGTTGGTGGATCTGGTTTTTCCAGATGTCGAGTGTTTGTTCGTCGAAGCCGAGGTCTTCGAGCTGGACGTTGATGGACTTGGTGTCGAGGATACGCATCACGACTTTTTCGCCGTAGCCGGTGGGGAGTGTGGAGACGCGGAGGTCGAGTTTGCGTCCCTGGACGGTGCATCGGATTCGGCCGTCCTGCGGGACTCGTCGTTCGGAGATGTCGAGGTCGGCCATGATCTTGAGGCGCGAGGTGATGGCGGCGGCCATGGCGGGGGGCGGGTTCATGGACTCGAAGAGGACGCCGTCGATGCGGAGTCGGACTTTGATCTTGTTTTCGCCCGGTTCGATGTGGATGTCGGAGGCGCCTTCCTTGACGGCGTTCTGGATGATGTAGTTGACGTAGCGGATGACGGGCGATTCGCCGGCCTGTGCTTCGAGGTCGACGGCTTCGGCGCTGTCGCGTTTGGAGACTTCGACGTCGGACTCGTCGACGTCGGCGAGGATCTCGGAGAGGTCGACGTCCCCGTTGTCTTCGTGGCCGACCATGTTGAGTGCGGCGCGGACGTCGGAGGGGGTGACGATGACGGGTTTGACGGAGGGGACGCGGAGGCGTGCGGAGATCTCGTCGAGGGTGAAGACGTCGTCGGGGACGACGGTGCCGACGACGACGCGGGTGCCTTCGGTGCGGAGTGGGAGGACGAGGTTGTGTGCGCAGAAGTCGGGTCCGAGGCGTTGGAGGAGTTTGCCGTCGAATCCGCCGTCGAGCCCTGCGGCGAGGTCGATGCGTTCGAACCGGAGCCCGGCGGCGTGCGCGATGACTTCCTGGATCTTGGCTTCGTCGGCGCCCTGGTCGAAGAGGATGTCGATGAGGGTGGCGCCGGGGGTTTGCTTGAGGACGCTTTCGGCGCTGGTGACCTGTTGTGCGGTGATGGCGCCCTTCTCGAGGAGGAGGGTCTTGAGGTCGGAGGATGCGGGCGTGTCGGTGGTGGCGAGGGCGTCGGGGTCGAGGTCGGGTCGGTAGATCTCCTTGACGGCCTGCTTGATGCGAGGGGGGGCGAGGTCCTTGGGTTTTTCGAGGACGGCGGGGTCGTGCTCGGCGTCCATGGCGGGTTCTGCTTCGGACCCGTAGCGGCGCTGGCCCGAGGGCATGGAGGGGAGGGGGGAGAAGGAGCCCGGGCGCTTGTCGAGGCGGTGTGTTTCCTTGTCCTTGGGTTTGGGCGCACGGAGGGCGCGGCGTGGTCTGGAGTCGGAGTCGTCCACGCCGAGTTGGCTCAGGATGTCGTCGATGTCTGCCATGCGGTGGTGGTTGGTGTGGCGTGGGTTACTGGAGTCGCTCGGTGGGTTCGCTCAGGGTGAGGCGGAAGACGAGGCCTTCGCATTCGAGGATGACGGATTGGCCGCTGATGGTTTTGACGGTGAACTGGTCGTTGACCTTCATGCCTTCTCGGACGGGTTGTCCGGAGATGCGCGCGACGGGTCGGGAGCCGCCGAGGACGGATTGGAGCTCGAGGAGGTTGGCGTTTGATTCGATGGCTTCGATGCGGAGTCGTTCTTCGGC
The DNA here is from genome assembly GCA_965652365.1 of uncultured Phycisphaerales bacterium. GTDB lineage: Bacteria > Planctomycetota > Phycisphaerae > Phycisphaerales > UBA1924 > UBA1924. Next base: position 32,434 of record CBFGUD010000020.1, on the reverse strand, counting down.
GGCGCGCTGGGCGGCGAGTCGCGCGGCGTTGTCCATGGGGTTGGTCTGGGGTGTGTTGGTGTTCGCGGGGGCGGCGGTGGCCATGGTGAAGGGTCGTTCGGGGAGTGTTTCGGTGGATTCGAGGACGACGGCGACGGAGGACTCGTCGAGCCCGGTCATGACGGTGTCGAATCGTTTGATGAAGTCGGGGGTGGTGGTTTCGGGTGTGTAGTCGACGGCGACGGCGTTTTCCTTGATGCCTGCTTTCATGCCGATGGAGCGCATGCCGTAGATGGCGCCGACGCCGACGGCGAAGACGACGGCGGCGAGGAGGACCTGGGTGTTGACCTTGCTTGCGGGTTTGCCCGTGACGGGGTTGAACCCTGCGGAGGCGGCGGCGGCCTGCTCCTGGCTCGGGAGGTTTGGGACGCCGGTGAGGTCGTCGGGTTTGTTGAGGTCGAGGAAGACGTTCGACGAGCCCTCTGCGGAGTTGGAATCCTGGGGGGCGAAGGGGTTGTGCTCGCTCACGAGGTGGCCTCCTCGGTTTTGAAGAAGATGCTCAGGGTGAAGTTCGCGCGGATCTCGGTTTCTTCGTTTGAGGTGCGTTCGATGTCGAGGTCGATGACGCGCGTGATGCGGGGCATGCGTTCGAGTTCGAGGAGGAAGTCGTAGAGCCCGGACCATGAGCCCTCGGTGGTCATCTCGAGGGGTTGTTCGCGGTATGAGGCGGCGGCGAGGGGTTTCTCGGATTTGAGGGTGGGGGCGGAGAGCCCGGCGTCGATGGCGAGGGCGGAGACCTGGCGGACGATCTGGTCGATTTCCTTGTTGGTCGGGAGCATGGACTCCATGGCGTCGATGCGTTCGGTGAGCTGGGTGTTGACGAGGAGGAGGTCGTCGTTGCGTGCGGTCTCTGCGCGGAGTTTCTCGAGCATCTCCTGCTTGTGTTCGATCTCGGCTTTGGCGGAGTCGATGTTGGCGTTCTGGGGTTTGAAGACGAGGAGATAGCTCACGACGGGGAGCAGGAGCACCGTCAGGAAGAGCACGAGTTCACGGGTTCCGAACTGCATGGTGTGGGCTCCTTGGGGTGCTTATTCGTCGGTGAGCTCGACGCGCGCGATGTCGAGGCCCTCGATGGGGACGGTGCGTGTGCCCTCGACGAGTCGGGCGTCGGCGTTGTCCTTGAGGGACATGGTGATGTTGAACTTGCGGTACTCGATGGAATCGATGAGGGTGGTGTTGATGTACTGGAGCTCGACGCGCTGCAGGAGGGGGGAGGCCTTGAGGGAGGCGAGGTAGTCGGCGACGAGGTCGTTGTTCTCGGCGACGCCCTGGACCTGGAGTGCGAAGGTGAAGCGCGGGGGGAGGACCTTGGGTTTTTCTTCGGTTTCCGCGCCGTCCTTGCCCGTGTTGTTGACGCCGATGGACTTGACCTTGCCTTTGCCGGCCTTGGGATCGGGGGCGGGGGGTTTGACGCGGTCGCCTTCGAGGGTGATCTCGGTGAGGGTGAGCCCGGGTTTGACGCCCCGGACGAGCTCGCCCATGAGGACGGAGCGGGGGACGCGGTCGCGGAGTGCGGTGACGATCTCGGCCTTGTCGGTGAGTTCGATGCGTCGTTTCTCGAGCTGTTTGAGCTGGTCGATCTTGGCGGCTTCTTCCTTGAAGGCGGCGGCGACGATCTGCTGTTCGTCGCGGACGCGGTTCCATCGTTGGTGGTTGACGGCGAAGGCGCCGATGACGGCGGCGAGGACGAGGACGAAGAGGAGGATGGCGAACATGCTCGCGCGGGCTTGTCCCTTGTTGCGGACGTACTCGGTGGGGAGGAAGGAGGCGCCGGATTTGGAGTGTTTGGTGGGCATGGTCGCTGTGCTCGGGTGCGTGGTGGGTCGTGGGTTCAGAGGTCGGTGGGGCTCAGGGCGCAGCCGACGGTGGTGGCCCATCCGGGTTGGGGGGCGGAGAGGTCGACGCCCGAGACGGGGATTTTGCCGGCGCGGGCGAGTGTGGAGAGGGGGTCGATGACGCGGGTTTCGAGTCGGAGGACGCGGGCGAGGTGTGAGGAGATGGCGGGGTGGGCGGCGAGCCCGCCGATGAAGAGGGCGCGTCCGATGGGGACGTCGGGGAGGGAGGCCTTGTGGTATCGGAGGCACATGTTGATCTCGTCGGCGAGGATCTCGGCTTGTTCGGCGAGGTCGGGCTGGCGTTTGGCTTTGGCGCGGGGTGCGGGCTCGGGGGTCTGGGCGGCGCCCGCGCCGACGGGGGCTGCGGCGGGGACGAGGGTCTGGATCTGGGCGCGCATGCGGCGTGCTTCGAGCATGGTGCAGCGGAACTGTCGTTTGATGGCGTCGTCGAAGGTGTTGGCGCCGTGCTCGATGGCGCGGGCGAAGACGATGGCGCCCTTGTGGACGATCATGACGAGGGTGGTGGCGGTGCCCAGGTCGATGACGAGGGTGGCCCGGTCTTCCTCGTCCTTCTTGGTGGCGCTGGTGACGACGTGCTGGAGGGTTTCGAAGGCGTTGTGGATCCCGACGGGTTCGAGCTTGGCGCGTTTGAGCGCGTCCATCATGCGCGCGACGAAGGCGCGGGAGGCGGCGAAGCAGACGAGCTCTTGCTTGCCCGGGTGGCGCTTGGTGGGGACGGGGCAGGATCGGACGAGGAGGGCGGCGGGGTCGCAGCCGAGCTTGGAGGCCATGGTCTCGGCGGCGAGCTGGTCGGGGGTGGCGCCCTCGATGACGGGGACCTGGATGTGCTTGCACGAGACCTGGGCGGGGGGGATGACGCAGGCGGCGCGGAGCCCGGACATTTTGCCGGAGCGGACGAGTTTGGGGAGTGCGTCGAACTGGAAGAGGATGCGTTTGGCGGGGTTGTCGAGGAGGTCGTCGGGGGTGTCGAGCTGTGCGGCGGCCTGGATGGAGGCGGGCTCGCCCGGGCCGAGCTTGAGGACGCGGAGGGCGGAGACCCCGAAGTCGACGGCGAGGGGGTGGCCCTGGGGGCGCATCGAGTTCATCGAGGTGAGCGATGCCTTGAGTTGTTGGAAGACCTTTGGTTTGGACATCGCTCGTTTCCTACCCACCCGGCGTTGGCCGCGCGGAGCGCGCGGGACGATGGGGCGGTGTAGGGGGTCCATCGGTCGGATTCGGTGGAGTATGGGGCGGATCGGCGGGGTCTGGTGGCGCAGAAGGGGGGACGGACCTTCGTGAGCGGCATGCGCGTTACAGACGGAACTTCGGGGTCAGATCGCGGCGATGAATCGTCCGAGAACGTCGGTGAGATTGCTGAGCGCGCCGTCGAGGTCCCAGCGCTGCGCGTCGCGGTTCCCGGTGGTGTTGGAGATGACGCGGAGCTCGGCGGTGCGGGTCGAGGGGCTGGATCGGACGGCGGCCAGGGCGCAGGCGGCGCCTTCCATGGCTTCGGCGATGGCGGCGGTGCGCTGTGCGATGGCGTTGGCGGACGCGTCGTCCCCGGAGCAGCGGGAGACGGTGGCGATGGGGCCGGTGGTGTCGGTGAGTGATGCGAGGAGGTCGAGGAGTTCGGGGTCGTGGTGGATCGAGTCTCCGGAGTCGAAGGGGGCGAAGCCCATGTCGGAGAGGGGGACGAAGCCGGTTGGGGCCCCCACTCCTTCGTCGGCGAAGGCGGAGCGTGTGGCGGCGATGGAGGCGCCGATGGGGAGGGGGTGGTCGGTCGGGAGGGCGCCGGCGATCCCGGCGCTGATGACGGCGGTGTAGGGGCGGAGGGCGCAGCATCGCGCGACGGTGGCGGCGGCGCAGGATTTCCCGACCCCGGTGCGGACGAGGTCGATGGCGGGGTGGGCTTCGAGGGGTTGGTGGGGGGCGGGTTCGCGGGCGTGCGGGCCCAGGGCGGCGAGTGCGGCGTCGAGTTCTCTCGGGGCGGCGAGTGCGATGAGGCAGCGGTGCTTGGGGGAGATGATGGGGGTCATCGCGCCCTGAGGGTAGGTGGTCAGGCGGCGTTCTGGTCGGGGGCGGTCTGGTCGGGGGCGTGTTGATGTGGTGTGTGGGTGTCGACCTGGAGGTCTCCGGAGTCTTCTTCGCCGTGGGCGGCGTTGATCATGCGTTTGGAGAGTGCGCGGAGGTCGAACTGGTGTTTGTCCTTGGGGTAGAAGTTGTCGTGGGTGACGTCGGTGCCGGCGCATTCGGCGATGACGGTGTCGTGGTGTTCTCGGAGGTCGATTCGGTCGCCGAAGGTTTCGTCCTCGAAGTGGAGGATCTCGTGGACGATGGGTCGGCAGGGGTCTGTGGGGTCGTAGTCGACGACGACGGCGCGTTGCCCGGTGCTGAGGTGGACGAGGGTGCCCGGCGGGTAGGCGGGGCAGACGGTGATGAGGGCCCTGAGGACGACGGGGTCGAGCCAGTCCTTGTAGGGGGGGGACATGAGCATGCGGAGGACGCGGACGACGGGTCGCGGGGGTTCTGGGGAGGGCTCGTCGTCGATGTGTGCGGCGGGGGATGCGAGTCGGTCGAAGAGGTCGGCGGCGCAGATGATGCGTGCGAAGACGTGGATGTCGGATCCGGCGAGGTCGGCGAGTTCGCCGTCGAGTTTCTTTCGTTTGGGGAAGCCCGAGCCGTCGAAGTGTTGGTGGTGGTGGAGGACGGCGGACGCGGCGGTGGCGCCGAGTGATCCCTGGACCCAGTCGTATCCGAGCTGGACGTGTTTGCGCCATCCCTCGTCGTTGAAGTCGTGTGTGGTGCGCCATCGCTGGCGGACTTCGTCGGGGAGTCTGGTCATGCCGATGTCGTGGAGCATGCCGGCGACGCCGAGGTTGGTGACGTCCTTGGCGAGTCTGGAGGGGACGTACTTTCGTTCTCGGAGGAGGTAGAAGCCGAGTTTGAGCCCGAGGAGCATGGCGAGGAATCCGACGTTGGCGCCGTGTCGGACGGCGGGTTGTCCGGAGTCGACGAGTTCCCCGATGAAGAGGGCGCCCTTGGGGTCTTCGAGGAGTCGGTCCATGAGGGCGGCCATGGATGATTTGTACTGGTTGAAGTCGAGTTTGGCGTGTGCGTCCTTGGAGGCGGCGTTGAAGGCGCTGGCGACGTCGGCGGCGACGGCGGCGCGTGAGGCGAAGACGTGGGGGTTGATGAACTCGGAGACGAGTTCCATGTTGGGGAAGCGGATCCAGATCTCGGGGATGCGCATGTCCTGGAGTCGCGTGATGGTGTTTTCGGAGAGGACGACGTCGGCGCGCAGGAGCGTGGTGCCCGACCCGGCTTTGGGGTGGTGGACGGGGAGGGCGAGGGTCATCCCGGGCTTGGCTTGCGAGATGGGGACGCGGAGCATGGATCCTCTCACGGAACGGTGGTACGTTCGGGGGGGGATCGGGCGGATCGCGGGGCGGGTGGAGCGAAAGCGGGTCGATCAGGCGGATTGGGGGGAATAGGAGTAGAGGACGTAGGCGGCGTAGAGGAGGAGGAAGAGGAGGGCGCCGGGGCGTGCGATTTTCGGACGCACGAGGGTCCAGAACATGAATCCGACGGCGACGGCGAGCATGGCGAGGACGTGGAAGTCCATGTCGTGGTCGACGGCGAGGGGTTTGATGAGGGCGGTGATCCCGAGGACGGAGAGGAGGTTGAAGATGTTGGAGCCGACGATGTTTCCGACGGCGATGTCGGCTTCGCGTTTGAGCGCGGCGCGGACGGAGGTGACGAGTTCGGGGACGGAGGTGCCGAAGGCGACGATGGTGGCTCCGACGACGCCTTCGGGGACGCCGGCGGCGAGGGCGAGGGATTCGGCGCCTTCGACGAGCATTTTCGCGCCCAGGGCGAGGCCGAAGACGCCCGCGGTGATGTAGAGGAGGTCGGCCCAGACGGGTTTGGGGTCGTGGGTTTTCTCGTCGGCTTCGTGGAGGATGTCTTCCTTGTGTGATTTGACGATGTAGACGACGAAGGCGACGAGCCCGGCGACGAGGAGGGCGCCTTCGGCGCGGGAGAGGGTGCGGTCGATGAGGAGGACGGTGGTCGCGGCGGTGATGGCGACCATGATGGGGATCTCGATGAATCGGACGCGTTTGATGATGGGGATGGTGGCGGCGAGGGCGCTGACGCCGAGGATGAAGATGATGTTTGCGATGTTGGATCCGACGACGTTGCCCAGGGCGAGGTCGGGGACGTTCTGGAGGGCGGCGCCGATGGAGGCGAAGAGCTCGGGGGCGCTGGTGCCGAAGGCGACGACGGTGACGCCGATGGCGAAGGGTGAGAGGCCGAGGCGTTTGGCGAGCTGGGCGGCGCCCAGGACGAGGGCGTCGGCGCCGACGATGAGGACGACGAGCCCGACGAGGATGAGGAGGATGGCGATGGCGAGACTCACGGCGCGCGTTCCTGTGTTCGGTCGGCGGGGAGGAGGGCGTACCCGGGGTCGGTGCGGGGGACGAGGACGATGAGGACCTTGCGCGGGGGGACGTAGCGGTCGCCCGGCGCGACGGTGCCGGTGCCCCGGGTGGAGAGCATGCGTTCGCCCAGGGTTCGGAGGGCGGGGGCGCGGGGTCCGGGGTCGCCCGGCGGGGGTGCGGCGAAGGTGTCGCTGGTCCAGTCGGTGTCGGGGTCGTCGGCGACGAGGACGAGGGCGCTGGAGCCATCGAGCTCGAGGTGGACGGGGCGTGGGCCGAGCCATTGGCCCTGGTCGATGGGCTGTGTGGGGGCGAGCTGGCCGGGGGCGGTGCGTCGGTCGGGGTCGACGAGTTGGAGGGCGAGGTCGATCGCGACGCGGGAGGTGGCGCGCCCATCGTCGTCGATGCGCGGTGTGGTCCAGGCGCGGGCGAGGAGGCGTGGTCGCCCGGTGATGGTTCGTGCGGGGGCGTCCTGGACGCGGACGGTGTCGTTGTCGAGCGGGGCGGCGCGGACGAGGGCGCGCCAGCGGGGGAACTCGCCCATCCATCGGTTCTCGATGGCGCCGACGGAGCGTTGTGATTCGAGGAGGGCGTCGAGGTCGGCGAGGGGGACGGCGACCCATCGGAGCCCCCAGGCGCGCCAGCTGGCGAGGTCTTCGTCGGGGAGGGCGGGGGCGGTGGCGTAGGGCGCGAGGGCGCGTGCGACGCGGGAGCCCGAGTCGTCGACGGTGAGGAGTCGGAGCTCGACGCCGCGTGATGCGGGGTCGGGCTCGGGTCGCTGGTCGACGAAGGGGGCGGGCGCGGGGATGTCGGCGAGTGTGGCGTCGGGGTCGTCCGCGTCGTTCCACGGCGCGGCGCACGCGCCGAGGAGGAGCGTGAGGGCGGTCAGGATGACGGGGAGGGGGTCAGGCATCCGCGAAGGAGTTGATGCGGTCGATGAGGGCGCGGACCATGCCGTAGTGGTGGCGGGTGTGGGTGAAGGCGAGGCGCGGGAGGTCGAGGTGGTCTCGTTCCTGTGGGTATGGGTCGCGCATCTCGATGGCGCCTTTTTTGATGAGGGAGCCGAACTCGTCGTTGAGGGTGGCGACCTGGTCGTCGGTGAGTGGTTTTTTGATCCGGATGACGAGGTCGTCGCGAACGTAGCGGGAGGAGTGGTAGACGGAGTAGAACCTGATGATGTGGTCGGCGGCGTCCTGTGGGTCCTTGGCGTGGTAGTAGAGGTTGTGGTCTTCGGGGGAGATCCATCCTCGGGCGTCGAGCTGGGTCTTGACGTAGTGGATCCATCCGTCCCAGTAGGAGCCGTGTTCTCCGGTGGTGTCGCCGTCGACGTAGACGACGGGGACGATGGAGGCCTTGCCGGTCTGGATGAGGGTGAGGGCTTCGAAGCATTCGTCGAGTGTTCCGAAGCCGCCGGGGAAGCAGACGACGGCTTCGGCCTGGGAGAGGAACATGAGTTTGCGTGTGAAGAAGTATCGGAAGTTGATGAGTTTTTCGTCGCCGTGGATGATGTCGTTGGCGCTGGTCTCGAAGGGGAGTCGGATGGCGACGCCGAAGGAGGATTCTCGTCCGGGTCCTTCGTGCCCGGCTTTCATGATGCCGTCGCCCGCGCCGGTGATGGACATCCATCCTGCTTCGGCCATGAGTTTGGAGAACTCGACGGCGGCGGCGTAGTCGGGGTGGTCTTCGGGGGTGCGTGCGGAGCCGAAGATGGTGACCTTGTGTGGTTCGGGGTATTGTCCGAAGACGCGGTAGGCGTAGCGGAGTTCCTTCATGGCGGCGGTCATGAGCTTGAGCTCGCCCGTGCCGCGTCCGTCGGGGATGAGTTTGAGTCCGGCGGTGATGAGCTCTCGGACGAGTTTGGCGTCGAACTCGTCGGTGGTGTGGGTGACCATCTCGATGAGTTCCATGATGCGGTCCTGGACTTCGCCGTCGTCGGCGCGGCGGACGCTCATGGATTCGGGGGGCGCGGCGGTTTCGGTTTTGGGTTGGGTGGTGGTGGGCGGGTCGAGTTCGACGCGGTTGGGTTCGTTGGTCATGGTGTAGTGGTTTCCTGTGTGTTGGTGCCGGGGTGCGTGGGTCCCGTGTGCGTGTTGTGTTGTTTATTCGTCGGTGGGTTCGATGCCCGCTTGTTGTCGGTCGGCGGGTTGGGGCGTGGGTTCGATGGGGGTGATGTCCTGCGATTGTGTCCGGTAGTAGCCCGAGCCGACGCGTGTTCGTGTTTCGACCTCGCGGAGTCTTCGTTGCTGCTCGGTTTCTTTTTCCCCGAGCATGGCGCGGATGAGTCGTTTGGTGGTGCCGAACTGTTCGGCGTTGTAGTCGATGGAGCCCGGCGCGCCGGTCACGCGTGTGGTGATGAGTTCGTCTCGGATGCCTTCGAGGAGGTTCGAGAGGAGGGGTATGGGCTCGATCGAGCGTGATCGGAAGCGTAGGTCGATCGCCCGGGATGTCCAGTCCATGGTGCCGAAGCCAAGGATCTCGATGGTGTCGGAGGAGGCGGAGATTCGTTCGAAGGCCATGGTGTCCTGGTCGATGTAGAACTCCGCTTCGGCGAGGTTGAGTTTGGAGCCGGTGGGGAGGGTGAGGTTGGACGCTTCGATGAGGTTGATGAGCCCGGGGAGTGCGACGATGGAGCCCCCGGCGACGCGGACGTAGCCGCGTCCTTCTCGGCCGGTGGTTTGTCCGACGACGCCCTGGAGTGCGAGGTCGGCGGTGAGGGCGCCTCGCGAGAGGTCGTCGTCGACGTTCCACGCGGAGCGTACGGCGTCGGCGCCCGGTTGGGGCGGTCCTTCGAGGCCTTGCGGGGGGAGGAAGAGGTCGTCGAAGATGGGTGCGGCGCGGACGCCTGAGCATTGGAGTTCGGTGGAGAAGCGTGGGGTGTCGGTTTGGTCGACGCGGACCTGTGCGGTGCCGGTGACCATGCCGCCGTGCATTCCGGCGCGGAGGTCGGGGACGACGAGGTTCCGGGGTTGTCCGGGCTGGGAGATGATGGTGGCGCGTGCGTTGTGGACACGGAGGAGCCCGGCGCGGAGTCGGTCGGCTTCGAGGTCGAGGGTGTACTGGAGCCCGTTGTCCTCGTCGGCGGAGACGTCGAAGGCGAGGTTGGTGTCGAGTTCGGTGATGGGGATGCCGACGGAGAGGTCCGCGCCTCGGACGCTGGCGTTGCCGGTGATGTCGTATCGCGCGTTCTGTCGTCCGAGGTTGGTCGCGGCGATGTGGAGGTCGCCGAGTTCGACGCCGGAGTTGGCGACGAGGTCGAGCTGGTCGGCGGTGTCGATGAGCGCCTGGGGGAGGACGGCTTTCATGGGGTCTGCGAGGACGTCGCCTCGCGCGCCGATGCTCATGTCGATGGTGGCGCCTCGGTCGAGGTCGACGGAGAAGATGCCGTCGACGAAGAGTTCGTGCTGGTCGCCGATGGCGTGGATGGATTCGGCGCGTCCGGTGAGCCCGTCGAAGGTGATCTGTCCTTCGATGGTGTGGAGGTCGAGGGTGTGGTTGTTTCGGGTGAGGGCGAGGGATCGCGGGGTGAGGGAGCCGTCGAGGGTGACGGGTGGGATGCGGAGGGCGCCGGGGGGCGCGTCGACGATCTCGGTGGTGTCGATGGGTCGGAGGTCGATGAGCGCGTCGGCGCGTCCTTTGACGCTGTAGTCGTCGATGAAGTTTCCGACGGCGTCGGCGGAGAGGGCGCGTGCGGCGGCTTTGACCCCGGCGGAGCCGAGTCGTGCGGCGCGGAGTTCGAGCCGGATGGGGGGTTCGTGCTCGAGTTCGAGGAGGGCGCCGCCTCGCGCGAGGGGGAGGACGCCGTCGAGGGCGATCTGTCCGGATTCGTCGTCTTCGACGAGGATGGGGACGCGGAAGCCGTCGGCGTCGATTTTGGGGTTGGTGCCCAGGTCGAGGGTGAGTCGTCCCCAGGATTGTCCGAGGTCGTAGCGTTGGTCTTCGAGGGTGAAGCCGAGGCGTTGGATCTTGTCGAGCCGGAGTGTGGTGCTGAGGGTTCCTCCGACGCGTCCTTCGAGGGTGGTTCGGAGGGTGACGGCGCCGTCGATGTGGTAGTCGTCGCGCCAGTCGCTGAGGGTGCGTGCCTGGGAGGGGGAGACGATGCCGATGGCGTCTTCGAGTGGGAGGGTGAGGTCGACGTTGTTCGCGGTGACGCGGGTGTAGAGGGCGGGCCCGGGGGTCGGGGGGCCGAACTCGAAGGGGAGGAGCCCGTCGGTGCGGTCGACGGTGCCGAAGCGCGGGGTCTGGGGGAGGGTGAGCTGGGTGAGGAGTCGGACGGGTGTGTCGTGCTGCTCGCCCATCGCGCCCAGCGCGCCGGCGATGTCGACGACGATGAGGGACTCGGTGACGAAGATGGTGCCTCGGAGGTCTTGGAGGTTGATGGTGTCGGCGGTGGGCCCGGTGACCGAGTCGATGGGGGCGGCGGACCCGGTGAGGACGCCCGCTTCGACCTCGTAGCCGATGGAGTCGTCGGAGCGTGGTCCGATGGTGGCGTTGCATTCGACGAGCCCGCGGAGCTGGAGCCGGTCGAGGATTCGGCGGAGGGTGGTCTCGGCGGGGTCGTCGGGTTGGGGCGCGTAGTACCCGGGGATGGCGGCGATGAGTCGGTCGTCGATGGGGATGTCGCGGGCCTTGATCTCGACGTAGGGGAGTGTTTTGCCGTTGCGTTCGTGGATGGTGGCGTCGACGGAGGCGGTGCCTCCGGAGAGCCCGGCGTAGGAGCCGCCTTTGAGTTCGACCTTGTTGTCGATGATGGTGATGGTGACGCCCTTGGCGATGATGGGGAGGGGGAACTGCTCGGGGACGAGGCCGGCCTTGGGGATGTTGGCGGTGATCTCGACGGGCCAGCGGGAGCCCTTGGGTCGGGCGGGGTCGCGCCGGACGTCGACGACGACGGAGACGGCGCCGCCGAAGGTGAAGTCGGGGGCGCTGAGGGCGCGGTCGAGTGTGCGGAGCCGGGCGCGTTGGTCGAGGAGCTCTGGGGTGGGTTCTTCGGATTCTCGGCGTGCGAGCTGGTCGTAGAGGGCGCGGCGTTCGGTGAGGAGGGGGGCGCGGAGGTCGGGGGTGCTGACGAACCCGGATTCGAGGAGGTTGGTGTATTGCTGGCGTGAGAAGAGGGTGCGGACGAGGGCGCGTTGGTCGTCGTCCATGGCGCCCAGGAGGTGGGTGTCGATGGGGAGATCGTCGACGGCGATGGTGAGGTGGATGCGTGAGTCGTCGCCGAAGCCGTCGACGGTGCCCGAGGCGTTGAGTTTCGCGCCGGTGGGTCCGGTGCCGGTGAGGTTGTCGAATCTGGCGCTGGAGGGGTTGAATCGGACGGTGCCGGTGATGTTCTGGAAGGGGTAGGCGAACTCTTCGTATCGGGCGCGTCCGCGCGAGATGGAGGCGCGTCCTGAGACTTCGAGGGGGGCGGGTGTATCGCCCTGTGGCGCGGCGCGGGCGAACTCGACGACGGCGTCGACGTCGGCGCTGAGCCCGGTGAAGCGGTTGAGCGGGTCGAGGGCGGCTTCGGGGAGGAAGAGTCGCGGGCGGAAGGTGTCGTCGTATCGGAAGGAGGTGCGGAGGGTGCACTCGAGCGCGGCGCTGGGTGAATAGCCCATGTAGGTGAGGGCGACGTCGTAGTCGAGTTTGTCGATGCGTCCGGTGAGGTCGGCGAGGAGCTGGGCGGAGCCGAAGGTGATGGTGCCTCGGGTGCCTCGCATGCGGAGGTGCTCGATCTCGCCGGGTTTGGCGCCGGGGGGGTCGAAGGGGAGGGTGAGGTCGACGCCTTCGAGTGTGAGGGTGACGGAGACGCGTCCCTGGGTGCCCAGGTCGATGGTGGTGGGCGCGAGCTGCCCGGTGAGGTCGAGGGAGGTGTAGACGTCGCGGATGGAGGAGGGGACGATGGAGGGTGGCCAGTCCTCGAGGGTGAGCCCGGTCATCTGGGCGCGGACGCCGGCGGGGTGGATCTGTCCGGAGATCTCGAACTCGTTGGTGATGGCGTCGGTGGCGGAGGAGAGTGATTCGACGGCGTCGGAGGCGCCGAAGGAGAAGGGTGCTGTGCCGTCGGATCCGGGGGCGTCGAGCTGGCCGACGATGGAGAGTCGTTTGAGTTCGTGGTAGTCGTCGGCGTCGTGCTCTCCGATCTCGACGATGCCCCGGGTGATGATGAGCTGGGGCGTGGAGGCGGCGCCCGAGCCCGAGTCTCGGAGGTTGAGGGCGGCGAGGTTGACGACGCGGGTGTCCGTGTCCTGGCTGACGCGGAGGAGGGGTCGGTCGATGCGGACGCGTTCGATGGCGCCCGCGCCGGAGAGGATGCGGGGCCAGGCGATGGCGATGTCGGCGCGGTCGAGGGCGAGGAGCTGCCCGGCGGGGCCGGGGATGTTTGGGGCGCGGAGGACGGCGTCGTGGATCTCGAGATCGCCGGAGGGTCCCAGGACGATGCGTCCGGAGACGACGTCGAGCCCGGTCTGCTTCTCGATGATGGGGGTGACGATGGCGGTGAGGATGGGGGTGCGTCCGACGACGACGACGGCGGCGACGAGGATGAGCGCGAGGAGGACGATGGCGATGGTGCAGCGCTTGAACCAGACGCGCCGGCGTTTGGGGGTCGGCTTGGATGGGGTCGGGGGCTTGGGCATCGGGGGTGCGGAACTTTACGCCTCGGGTATCCCAAACAGATCCCTGTTTGCGATAGGATCATGGATCGTGGGTGTGCGAGGTGTTCGATGGCGAAGACGAAGACGCAGTTTGTGTGCCGGGAGTGCGGTGCGGTGCAGTCGCGGTGGGCGGGGAAGTGCCCGGATTGCGGGACGTGGGATTCGCTGGAGGAGTCGTCGTTCGATGCGTCGAGTCTGAAGGATCCGCAGCGGGGGGTCGGGGGGGCGGCTGGGGGCGCGGGGTGGGTCGAGGGGAAGGCGGGCGAGGTGTCGGTGGGCGCGGTCGCGATCTCGGAGGTGGTGCGTTCGGCGGGGGTGACGAGGCGGCTCGGGACGGGGATCGACGAGCTGGACCGGGTGCTGGGTGGCGAGGAGGGGAACAAGGGGTTGGTGGCGGGGTCGGTGGTGCTGGTGGGGGGTGAGCCGGGGATCGGGAAGTCGACGCTGATGCTGCAGGCGGCGGGGGCGTGGGCGAGCCCGGTGAAGATGGATGCGACGAGGAAGGATTGGACCAGCACGGTGCTGTATGTGTCGAGCGAGGAGAGCGCCGAGCAGATCCGGTTGCGCGCCGAGCGCTTGGGGGTGGAGGATTCGGATTCGTTGTATGTGCTTGCTGATACGAACCTGGCGCGGATCGTGGAGCAGATGCGCAAGGTGAAGCCCGATGTGGTCGTGATCGATTCGATCCAGATGATCTACAAGGCGGATCTGGAGGCGGCGCCGGGGAGTGTGTCGCAGCTGCGTCGGTGCGCGTCGGAGCTGGTGTATCTCGCGAAGTCGTCGGGGATCGCGATCGTGCTGGTGGGGCATGTGACGAAGGAGGGGGCGCTGGCGGGGCCGAGATTGCTCGAGCACTTGGTGGACACGGTGCTGTACTTCGAGGGGGACCGTTCGCACGCGGCGCGGTTGGTGCGCGCGATCAAGAACCGGTTCGGGACGACCTTGGAGCTCGGGATTTTCGAGATGACGGGGAAGGGCTTGGCGGAGCTGCCGGGGGGGCTGAGCATCGCGTCACTCACGAACGGGGACGAGCATCGCCCGGGCTCGGTGGCGAGCGCGGCGATGCACGGGTCGCGGTGCGTGTGCGTGGAGATCCAGGCGCTGACGGCGACGGGGTTTGTGGGGAGCGCGAAGCGGAAGTCGTCGGGCTTGGATGCGAACCGGCTCGCGATGATCATCGCTGTTTTGGAGCAGCACGCGGGGCTGCGGCTCGCGGATCGGGATGTGTTTGCGTCGAGTGTTGGGGGGCTGAAGGTGACGGAGCCGGCGAGTGATCTGGCGCTCGCGCTCGCGATCGCTGGGGCGCATTACAAGCGTTCGCTCCCCCCGACGACGTTGGCGATCGGGGAGATCGGGCTGGGCGGGGAGCTTCGCCCGGTGGCGCAGCTGGAGCAGCGTTTACGGGAAGCGGCGCGGCTGGGGTTCACGCACGCGATGGTGCCGGTGGTGAGAAGGGGGGAGCTGCCGCGGGTGAAGGGGATCGAGGTGGTGGCGGTGAAGGATGTGTCGGGGGCGATTGAGCGGTTGATGTGAAAATCTCCTCCCCCGGGCTTCCGGGGGGCGGGGGAGGTGGCCGACGGAGTCGGACGGAGGGGGAGGTTTGGACGACCCGAAGTCATTCCGCAAGGGAGTTGAACCGACGACGACATCGAGCGTTCGTGCGGGTGGTCTTCGGCGCGAGCTCAGCCCTCCGGAGCGGCGGCTGTGGCTGAGAATCAAGGGCAAGCAGCTCGATGGATTGCGGTTCCGGAAGCAAGCACCGATCGGGGTGTATGTCGCGGATTTCTATTGCCACGGGGCGCGACTCGTTGTTGAGATCGACGGCGGATCGCATCAGGGGGAGCGGTTGGCGCGGGATGTGGAACGGGATCGGTGGATGGAGGGGCGGGGGATTTGTGTGTTGCGGTTCCGGGCGTCGGAGGTTCGCGATGAGCTTGAAGGGGTGCTGTTGCGGATTCGGGAGGTTGGGGTGGAGCGGGTTGAGTTGAGAAATAGTTACAAAGAGCGTCAATAGCCCCCCTCCGTCACGCTGCGCGTGCCACCTCCCCCGCCCCCCCCGAAGCCCGGGGGAGGAGAGTTGGGGCGGCGCGTGTGGGGTTGAGGGAGGCGGAAAGGGGGAGAAGGTAACGCTCGCTGGATGCTGAATACTCCCCCTCCGTCACGCTGCGCGTGCCACCTCCCCCGGAAGCCCGGGGGAGGAGATTTGGGTCAGCCCGCGAGGAACTCGGGGAGGGGGGTGGGTTTGCCGTTCCGGTCCACGCAGGCGAGTTCGGTGGTCGCGATGGCGCAGACGAGGTCATCGGGAACCGCCGGGTCGGTGGGGTCGGGCGCTGTCCCACGGCGTTCTTTGAGGACGACCTCGTAGGTGTGGCGGAGTTTGATCTTGCTGGCGCTGTCCAGGGTGGTGCGGATGTCGAGGACGTCGTCGTAGCGGATGGGGCGGCGGTATCTGACTTCGCATCGGGTGATGACGAGGAAGAGGCCTTCGCGTTCCATCTGTTCGTAGGAGCCGCCGGTGTCGCGGAGCATCTCGGTGCGTCCGATCTCGAGCCAGGGGAGGTAGCTGGCGTGGTGGGCGACGTTCATGGGGTCGCACTCGGCGTAGCGGACGCGGAGGGTGGTGGTGTGGGTGGTCATTGCGGTGAGGGTAGGGGTTAGGTGATTCGTTTTGAACGCAGAGGACGCGGAGTTCACGCAGAGGCGCAGAGAAAGACAGGGGGGGAAGAGAGGATGATGCTGAGCTATCGTCCGGGCATGTCATTTGGACTCGGACATGGGAGAGCGCTCGATCCTGGATTGGGTGTGGTAATGGTCAGCTCGGAGGAGCTCGGGGCGCTGCCGGATTCGATCGCGACGGACCCGACGTCGGGGTGGGTGGATCCGCGGGGGTGGTTTGCGGAGCCGGGGAGGCCGTTTGAGATCGAGATCGGGTCGGGGAAGGGGACGTTTTTGATCCAGCAGGCGGGGCTGGAGCCCGGGACGAATTTTTTGGGGATCGAATGGGCCGGCGAGTTCGCGGCCTATGGGGCGGACCGGATCCGTCGCAAGCGGGAGTCGGAGGGGACGCACACGAATGTGCGGATGATGAACCACGACGCGACGGAGCTGCTGCGGTGGCGGTTCCCGGAGGGGATCGCGCGGGTGGTGCATTTGTATTTCTCGGATCCGTGGCCGAAGAAGCGGCATCACAAGAAACGCGTGGTGCAGCATCGGGTGCTCTATGACATCTGGCGCGTGCTCGGGGCGGGCGGGGAGCTGCGCGTGGTGACGGACCACGATGCGCTGTGGGCGTGGGACGAGGCGCACTTTGACATCTGGTGCGGGGATGAGCCCGGCGCGGATCGCCCTGCGATCCCCCCACTGCCGGCGGAGTGTGCGGCGTTCCTTGAGGGGCGCGATCGGGCGGCGTTTGAGCGTTTGGACTTCGATCGTCCGGAGTCTGCGGGTGAGGGGGAGCTTGTGGGGACGAACTTCGAGCGGAAGTTCCGGCGCGAGGGGCGCGGGTTCAATGCGGGGGTGCTCAGGAAGCTGGGTTAGGGGAAGCCGAGCCAATAGGCGACAAATAGCACGGTCGACACGATCGTGATGATCACGGCGTACTTGAGGATCCACTCGTTGATCGGCTTGTTCACGGGTTGCTCCCCGCGCTGTGCGATCATCTGCAAGCGTTTGATCAACTCGAATCGGTTCTGAAAGCACTCGTTGATCACGAATCGCGAGTCTGTCGTGTGGACAATGGTCGAAGTCTGGCCGCGTGCGCTCTTCGAGATGACCGTGTGGATCTTTCGGAACGGAATCTCGACGATCGGTTTGGGTTTGATGTCGATGAACCGCACCGGGTAGATGAAGTTCTGGATCCTGACGACCTCATCGGCGTAATCGATCTCGACATGGCGTTTGCTGAGATGCGCGAAGATGTGTTCGCTGATCGAGATGACAACGATCACGAACGCTACGAAGATCGAGACCAACAGCCATGGATCGGGTTTCGAGTAAATCGCCCAGCCTGAGCCCACCACACATCCGATGATGATCCATGTGTAATGGGTCCGCCTGAAACTCGGGTCGTACCCAAACTCGAACGAACCCTGTTCGAGCGCAGTGCGCTCGTACCAATCTTCGACAGTCGTTGGAAACTGGCGAGGATCGTCCATTAGGCCGGTTCGGCGGCGAGTCGGACGGATTGCTCTCGGCGCACGCGGCGCTGGGCGGCCTGTTCTTGCTCGCGCTGGACGTTTTCGGCTTCGAGGAAGTCTTCGCCGAAGCGGAACAACCTGAACGAGTTCCCGATCACGAAGACGTCGGGGACGAAGTGGAAGAAGGCGGCGAAGCCGACGCCGATGCTGGCGCCGCCGATGGCTTGGAAGGAGCCCGAGGCGGCGAGGATGAGGCCGACGATGGCCATGAGGATCGAGACGACGATGTTCTGGGTGACGATGACGCGGGTGCGTCGGGCGAGTTCGATGAGGAAGGGGATGCGGTTGAGCTCGTCGGTCATGAGGGCGACGCCGGCGGAGTTGGCGGCGATGTCGGAGCCGCTCAGGCCCATCGCGACGCCGACGTCGGCTTCGGCGAGGGCGGGGCCGTCGTTGATGCCGTCGCCGACCATCATGACGTGGAGCCCGTCTTCGGTGAGTTGTTTGATCTGCTGGTGCTTTTCTTCGGGGAGGCACTCGGCCTCGACGACGTCGACGCCGGCGACCTGGCCGACGCGCTTGCCCACCGACAAGCGGTCGCCCGTGAAGATGGCGATCATGCGGACGCCGAGGGCGCGGAGCTGGTCGACGACCTGCTTGGCGTTGGCGCGGGGTTTGTCTTCGAGCCCGACGGCGCCGAGGTAGCGGCCGTCCTTGATGATGTGGACGCCGGACATGCCTTCGATGCGTTTTTCGACGGCTTCGATCTGGGCGAGGGACCCGGGGGCGAGCTGGCGGACCCAGGTGCCTCGGCCGGCGACGATCTCGCCGATGGAGGTTTTGGCGCGGACGCCGGCGCCGTGGTGTTCTTCGTATTGGCCATCTGTCGTGATGTCGATGCGGGCTTGCTCGGCGGTGCGGACGATGGAGCGTCCGAGGGGGTGGTTGGACTGGGCTTCGGCGAAGGCGGCGGCTTTGAGGAGGTCCGCGCCCTCGACGCCTTCGGCGGGGGCGAGGCGGGAGACGCCGAACTGCCCGGTGGTGAGGGTGCCGGTCTTGTCCATGACGACGGCGTCGATGTTGGCGGACGCTTCGAGGTAGTTGGTGCGCTTGATCATGACCCCGAGGCGCGCGGCGGAGGCGAAGGCGGCGACCATCGCGGAGGGCGACGAGAGGAGGAGGGCCGTGGGGCATGTGACGACGAGGACGGTGACGGCGCGGAGGGCGGCGCCCTCGCGGACGGCGGGGTCGTCGGACTGGGAGAAGAGGAAGAAGACGACGGCGGCGACGCAGATGGCGACGGGGACGTAGAAGCGGGCGACCTGCTCGATGAGGAGCTGGCGCTGGGTCTTGGTGGACTCGGCTTCGCGGATGAGGGAGGAGACTTTACCGATGGTGGTCTGCGCGCCGACCTGGGTGACCTCGATGTCGATGGCGCCGGTGAGGTTGGAGGTGCCGGCGTAGACGTCGGAGCCGCGCTGGGCTTCGACGGGCATGGATTCACCGGTGAGGGAGGCCTGGTTGATGGTGGTTTCGCCGGAGACGACGCGCCCGTCGACGGGGAGGTTCTCGCCCGGGCGGATGCGGACGCGTTGTCCGACGCGGACCTGCCCGACGGGGGTCATGGTTTCGGTGCCGTCGTCGGCGACGATGCGCGCGTCGTCGGGTGTGAGGGAGATGAGTTGTTCGATGGCGCGTTTGGCGCCGTCGGCGGTGCGGGAGACGATCTGGTCGGCGATGAGGAGGATGAAGGCGAGGAAGGCGGCGGTGCCGTACTTGCCGACGGCCATGGCGGCGAGGATGGCGAGCGCGGCGAGGGAGGAGGAGGAGACGCGTCCTTCCATGACTTCCTTGATGGAGGCGTAGAAGAGTTTCCACCCGAGGAGGAGGGCGGCGGCGACTGCGGGGAGGGTCGCGACGAGTTCGTTGGTGGACCCGGTGAGGTGGGCGAGCCAGGAGACGGCGGCGAGGACGCCCCCGATGAGGTAGAGGAAGATCCAGCGGTCGTCGTTGATCTCGTGGTGGGTGCAGCAGTCCACGCCGGAGTGTGTGTGGGCGTGGTCGTGGGCGTGCGTGTGGGTGTCGCTCATGTGGTGTCTCGCTCGTCGTCGTCCTGCGATGCGTGCGGGAGGGGGCGGTTGGGGAGCGCGGGGTTCGGGGGTGTTGTTCCCGGGATCCGCGTGATCGGGGTCTCTACTGTAGGATTGAGACCCCGGGGTGTGCCGCGTCTGGTACGCACGAGGGTGGTCGGCGGTTCGACCCACACAGGATCCGAGCATGAGCAACGGCGAGCAGGGCACGGATGTTCCGACGGTGGCGATCCTGGGGTTGGGTCAGATGGGGCTGGTGTGCGCGTCGCTGCTGGCGACCCCGGATCCGCACGGGGCGGGGGAGGGGCCCCGGGCTCGGGTGGTGATGTGGGGGCACGATCCGGACGAGTCGGGATCGCTGATGCAGACGCGGAAATCGGAGCGGTTGAACGGGTTCGAGCTCCCCGAGGGGGTGCGGATCGCGATGAAGGACGCGGAGGCGGTGGAGGGCGCGGACATCATCGTGTGCGCGATTCCTGCGCAGTTCATCCGTCCGGTGTTCGAGCGGCTCAAGGGCGCGGTGCCGGCGGGGGCGAGCGTGATCTCGGTGTCGAAGGGGATCGAGAACGGGACGCTTCTGAGGCCGACGCAGATCATCGCGGATGTGCTGGGGGATGATCCGGACGCGAAGCCGCGGGCGCTGGGGTGTCTGAGCGGGCCGACGATCGCGAGCGAGCTGGCGCGGTGTCTGCCGGCGACGATGGTGGCGGCGAGCGATCATCCGGGGTTCGCGGAGCGGATCCAGGAGCTGTTCACGACGTCGTGGCTGCGGGTGTACACGAACCCGGACCTGATCGGGGTGGAGCTGGCGGGGGCGACGAAGAACGTGATCGCGATCGCGGCGGGGATCATCGACGGCTTGGGCGCGGGGTTCAACGCCAAGAGCGCGCTGCTGGCGCGCGGGCTCGCGGAGATCGCGCGGCTCGGCGAGGCGATGGGCGCGCACCGGGACACGTTTTTCGGGGTGGCGGGCGCGGGGGACCTGGCGACGACGTGCTTCTCCCCGGAGGGTCGGAACCGCTCGTGCGGGGAGGCGCTGGGGAGGGGGATGACGCTGGCGGAGCACCTGAAGGCGACGCGGAGCGTGGTCGAGGGGGTGGCGACGACGCGGTCGGTGATCGACCTGGCGGCGCGTTCGCGCGTGGAGATGCCCATCGCGAGCGCCGTGCACGCGGTGCTGTTCGAGTCGATGGACCCGGTGGACGCGATCGCGATGCTGATGAGCCGGGCGCCGCGTGACGAGCGGGTGGGGTGATCGCGTGGGTCGGCGGCGACGGATGAGCGAGCGCGGGGCGGCGGTGCGGATCATCGAGATCCTGCGCGGGCGCGGGTTCGAGGCGTACCTGGCGGGGGGGTGCGTGCGCGACGAGCTGCTGGGTGAGAAGCCCAAGGACTACGACGTGGCGACGAGCGCGCACCCCGACGACATCGGGTCGGTGTTCGAGCGGACGGCGAGCGTGGGGGCGAGTTTCGGGGTGATGCTGGTGCGGGACTTCGGTCCGACGATCGAGGTCGCGACGTTCCGCGCGGATGGGCCGTACGGGGATTCGCGGAGGCCGGACCATGTTGAGTTCTCGACGGCGGACATGGACGCGCAGCGCCGGGACTTCACAATCAACGCGTTGTTCCTCGATCCGTTCGGGAAGGACGGGGAGGAGGTCATCGACTATGTGGATGGTTTGAAGGATCTGGACGCGCGGGTGCTGCGCGCGGTGGGCGATCCGGAGGATCGATTGGCGGAGGATCACCTGCGGGCGCTGCGGGGGGTGCGGTTCGCGGCGCGGTACGGGCTGACGATCGAGCAGGGGACGCGCGACGCGATCTTCGAGCACGCGGCGGAGCTCGAGGGGGTGAGCGTGGAGCGGATCGGGGACGAGATCAAGCGGATGATGGCGCACGGGAAGTCGCGCCACCGGGCGGCGTCGCTGGTGCATGAGCTGGAGCTGGACCACGCGATCTTCGGGGAGTCTCTGGGGGCGCACGCGCTCCCGGTGCTCAAGCGTTTGGGGGTGCGGGCGGACGCGATGACGGGGGTGGCGGCGTGGGCGATCGATCGGCTCGGGGACGGGGTGCTCGACGAGGCGAGCGCGTACGCGGCGGGGTGGCGCGCGGCGCTGGACATGAGCAACGAGGAGTCGGCGCATTTCGCGCGGGTGCTGGGGTTCGTGGGGCGCGTGGTGCGCGGGTGGGAGACGATGGCGGTGGCGCCGCGGAAGCGTCTGGCGGCGAGCGAGCACGAGGGGGAGGGTCGGAAGCTGCTGCGCGCGTACAGCGCGAAGGATGCGAAGCGGTACGCTGCGGACGTGGAGGCGTTGTCGGGGGACGGGGTGGGGATCGCGCCGGGGGCGCTGATCGGGGGGGACGACCTGATTTCGATGGGGCTCACGCCCGGGCCGGGCTTCAAGCGCGTGATCGACGGCGTCTATGATGCGCAGCTCGAAGGGCGCGTGTCTTCTCGCGAGGACGCGTGCAACCTGGCGCGGGAACTCTTTGTAAATCCTGCGTAATTTGAATACTAAACAGGGCGCGGGCCCACTCATTCCCGCGTTCTGGGGAGCGGACCATGACGACAGCGCCTGCGACTGACTTTGTGCCTCTGACGTTCGACGGGACGGACTGGAAGACCGTCGAACCCTACCTGAACCGGCTTCTGGAGCGCGAGGTGGGCTCCGCGGGGGAGTTCGAGAAGTGGCTGCTGGATCGGTCGGAGCTCGAGGCGGCGATCGGGGAGAGCGTCGCGAACACGTACATCGACATGACGTGCGACACGGGGGACGAGGCGAAGGCGGGCGCGTGGACGTCGTACCTGGAGAACGTGGCGCCCAAGCTCAAGCCCATCGGGTTCGCGCTCGACGAGAAGCTCAAGGCGCTCGCCGAGAAGTTCGGGATGACGACGGGTCGTCACGAGGTGCTGTACCGGTCGACGGCGACGGACGTGGAGCTCTTCCGCGACGAGAACGTGCCTTTGGAGACCGAGGTCGCGAAGCTCGACCAGGAGTACGACAAGATCTGCGGGAAGATGACGGTCGAGTGGGAGGGTCAGGAGCGGACGCTCCCGCAGATGGCGAGGTACTTCGAGCGGAGCGATCGCGATGTGCGTGAGAAGGCGTGGCGGATCGTGTCGGCGCGCCGACTGGAGGACAAGGACGCGATCGACGCGATCTACGACGAGCAGGTGAAGCTGCGCGACGAGATCGCGCGGAACGCGGGGTTCGACGACTTCGTGGGGTACATCTACAAGGCGAAGCACCGGTTCGATTACGACACATCGCACGCGTACGCGTTCCACGACGCGATCGAGACGCACGTGATGCCGTTCGTCGAGGCGCTGGACGCGAAACGGCGCGAGAAGCTCGGGCTCGAGACGCTCAGGCCGTGGGACCTGGCGGTCGATCCGATGAACCGCGCGGGGCTCGAGCCCTTCGAGGGGGGCGTGGACCTGATCGCCAAGACGCACGACGCGTTCTCGCGGCTGAGCCCGGAGCTGGGCGAGATGTTCGCGACGATGGGCGACGGGTCGAACGACCAGGGGACGGCCGGCGGCGCGTCGCTGGATCTGGACTCGCGGAAGGGGAAGGCGTCGGGCGGGTATCAGTACATGCGGGACCGCTCGCGCAGGCCGTTCATCTTCATGAACGCGGCGGGGGTGCACCGGGACGTGGAGACGATGGTGCACGAGGGTGGGCACGCGTTCCACTCGATGTACTGCAAGGGCGAGCCCTACGTGTGGTACCGCCATGCGCCGATCGAGTTCGCGGAGGTGGCGTCGATGAGCATGGAACTGCTGACCATGCCCTACTGGGACGCGTTCTACCCGAACAAGGAGGACGCGGACCGCGCGCGGCGCAAGCAGCTCGAGGGATCGATGACCACGCTCCCGTGGATCGCGACGATCGACTCGTTCCAGCACTGGGTGTACCAGAACCCGGGCCACACGCGCGATGAGCGCACCAAGAAGTGGCTCGAGATCGAGGGGCGCTTCGGGCACATGGGGCACCGGTGCGACTGGGACGGGCTCGAGGAAGAACGCAAGTACGTGTGGCAGAAGCAAGGACACCTGTTCGGTGTGCCGTTTTATTACATCGAGTACGGGATCGCGCAGCTGGGCGCGCTCGGGCTGTGGCTGATGAGTCTGGAGCAGGGCGAGGAGGCGGCGCTCGACGCGTACAAGCGCGCGATGTCGCTGGGCGGGTCGAGGCCCCTCCCGGAGCTGTTCGAGGCGGCGGGGCTGCCGTTCGATTTCGGGGCGGAGACGGTCGGGCGGTTGGTGGAGCGGGTGCGGGTGGAGCTTGAGAAACTGCCCGAGTGAGTCGCGGGATTGGTTCAAACTCTGATCGCCCGCGTGTTGACGGCACGCGGGTGTTTTTTTGTGCGCTGCCCGGGACGGCGGCGGTGATCAGGCGCGTTTGTCCCACTGCCCGGTGATCGCGAGGGTCCAGCCCATGCCCTGCATGTTGACGAAGAGGGTCGATTCGTCGGGGCTGAAGCACGCGCCGGCGAACTCGGATCCGGAGTAGGCGTTTTTGGCGAGGGTGTAGAGGGACCCGTCGGGTTTGACGCCGACGAGGTGCTGGGGGGACTGGCCGTCTTCGCAGACGACGAGGTCGCCCCAGGGGGAGAAGGTGATGTTGTCCGCGTTCTCGAGGACGGAGCGGTCGTTGGGTTCGATGAAGAGTTCGAGGGTGTCGGGGGCGCCGCGCCCGCCGGGGGTGAGTCGGAAGATCTGTCCCGCGCCTTCTTTGCCGCCGTTGGTGCAGGCGAAGTAGGCGGCGCCTTGTTTGGTGGTTGAGCCCGGGATGTGCATGGCGCCCCACCACATGCCCTCGCCTCGCGCGAATCGGGCGGCGCCCTTGGCGAATCCTCGGGCGCGGAGGTCGTCTTTGGGGGATTCGATGTCGTCGAGGTCGACCCACGCGACGGCGAGGGGGTCCCCCGCTTCGAGGCGCTGGGTGTCCCAGTTGCGGGTGTCGAGGGAATCCTGCCCGAGGACGCGGAGGGCCTGGAGGGTGCCCGGGCCGCGGAGGTCTCCCGGCTTGGTGGGTTTGGTCTTGGGGACGAAGCGGTAGAGCAAGCCGTCGTGGCGGTCTTCGGTGAGGTAGACGATCCCGGTGTCGGGGTTGATGCAGACGGCTTCGTGCATGAAGCGACCGAGCCCCGTGAGGGGGACGGGCTCGGCGAGTTTGGGCGTGGTGGTGACGGGGACCTCGAAGCAGTAGCCGTGGTCGTGTTCGAAGCGGTCGGACTTGGTCGAGACGGTTTCTTCGCAGGTGATCCACGAGCCCCAGGGGGTGAGCCCGCCGGCGCAGTTGCGTTCGGTGGCGGCGAGGGAGAGCCAGGAGCGCTCGGCTTGTTTCGTGCGCATGTTGTAGACGAGGGTGGTGCATCCGCCGCGGGAGGGTCGACCGTGCCCGGGGTCGTAGAGGAAGGCGGGGTCGACGAGGTGGAGGCGTTCGTTGCGGGGGCCGAAGGGGCCGGGGGTTCGGTGGGCGTCTTCGATCTCGTGGTTTCGGACGAGGATGCAGCGGTCGGGGTCGGTGGAGCCGTCGGGGTTGGTGTAGGGGAAGGCGGCCATGGCGTCGTGCTTGCCCGGGCAGACGAGCCCGTCGGTCATGGTCTCGCCCATCGCGCCGATGATGCGGTAGGTGAAGCCCTTCGGGAGGTCGAGGACGCCGTCGGGGTCGGGGAGGAGGGGTCCGAAGCCCGCGGCGGTGGGCGATTGGTCGAGGACGCGTGCGATCGCGCCGTGCGCGAGGGAGGATTTGAGGGACGCGAAGCCAATGGCGACGCTGGAGGAGCGGATGATAAAGTGTCGGCGGGTGAGGTGATCCATCGGGCAAGTATTCGTCGTGTGGGGCGTTGGTGGAGTCACGGGGCGCGAACTTCGCGCGTTCCTGACAGGGATCGGGTCAGATGGGGTCTTCGGCGGGGTCGTCGCCGACCCAGAGCCCCATGAGGACGTCGTCGTGGTAGGAGCCGTCGGGCTGGCGGATGGCGCGGGTGCGGACGCCTTCGACGTGGAACCCGAGGGATGTGTAGAGGTTTCGGGCGCTGGTGTTGAGCTCGAAGACCCCGAGTTCGAGCTTGTCGATGAGGGCGGATTCGCGTGCCCAGTTGATGGTGCGTTCCATGAGCATGCGTCCGAGCCCGACGCCGCGCCAGGGCTCGATGATCCCGATGCCGATCATGGCGACGTGCTCGAACTTGGCGCGGCTGCCGGGGAGGGCCATGCAGTCCCCGACGATCGCGTGGTGCTCCTCGGAGACGGCGATCTCCCAGCGCGAGCCGGTGCGTTCGAGGACCTGGTCGATGCGGTCGCGGTACCAGTCGGCGTCCTTGATCTCGTCGGGGCCCGACCCGATCCAGGGGGTGTCGCTCGCGAGGGTGAGCATGAAGACGCGGAAGGGCTCCGCGTCGTCGGGGGTGATGGGGCGCAGGGTGAGGGTGCGCCCGTCGCGCAGGATCATCGGCTCAAGCGCGGGCTCTTGCGAGGTCGCGTTCATGTCCCCATTATGGGCATCCATCGGCGAAGATGGCGAGGAAAGCGCTGATATCAAAGAAGTCCCAGGCGTCGTCCTCGTTGATATCGGCCCTTGGATCTTCGTTTGCGAGGTCCATGAGGAAGGCGCTGATATCGAAGAAGTCCGCTTCGTCGTCGCCGTTGTAGTCGGCGGGGCAGGACTGGGGGATGCCGTAGAAGACGCGGATGCAGGTGTTGCCCGCGTACCCGATCGCGAGGTCGGGGGTCCCGTCGTTGTTGAGGTCCCCCACCGCGATCGCATTGCCGACTTCGGTCGCGTCGAAGGTCCAGGAGGGGACCTGGTCGAGGACGCCGCCGTTGTTGAGGTAGAGGTGCGCGCGCCCGTCGGCGAAGTGGACTTCGAGGAGGTCGTCGTCGCCGTCGAGATCGACGTCGGCGGCCTGGACCTCGTTGATGGATTCGAAGGGGGGCATGGTCGAGGTGATCGGGTCGAGGAACCCGTGGGCGGTCGCGTAGACGGTGGTGGGTTCGCCGCCGAAGACGACTTCGTTGAGTCCATCGGCTTCGACGTCCATGAAGACGGCGCCCTTGTCGGCGTTGGTGTTGTTGACCTGCATGGAGGGCGCGGCGTCGGGGGTGCCGGTGGTGTTGAGGTGGACCCCGGAGGAGAAGTTGACCCACTTGGCGAAGGCGAGATCGGGGTAGCCGTCGCCCGTGATGTCGCGGGCGGCGACGCCGTTGGAGATCTCCCAGACGCTCGATTCCCAGGAGGGATCGGATTCGAGGGTGCCCGCGTTGTTGGTGAAGATGAAGTTGGGTCGGAGGTGGTTGGGGGAGGACGCGCCCTGGTTGGTGGTGACGAGGTCGAGGTCGCCGTCGTAGTCGGTGTCGACGAGGAGCCCGTCGGTGCCCCAGACGGAGGGGTTGGTGGAGGAGATCCACCCCGCGGTGTTGGACGGGCCGGAGGCGGAGCCGAAGTAGACGCGGACGGAGTCGGCGCGGAGCCCGCCGCCGTGGACGGTGACGAGGTCGGGGAAGGAGTCGAGGTTGACGTCACCGATCTGGATGGCCGCGGTGTGTGTTTCGTTGCTGGTGAACCACGAGGGGGTGGCTTCGAGCCCGGAGGGGGATCCGAAGAGGATGAAGTCGCGCGAGTCGTCGTAGGGCGGGAAGGCGTTGGCGGTGTACGCGCCGGCGGCGAGGTCGTTGTAGCCGTCGCCGTTGAGGTCGGCGATCGCGAGCCCGGCGACGGGGCGGCGCTCATTGAGGGTGTAGTCGGGGGCAGAGCCGAAGGGCACGCCGACGGCGACGGCGCCGTGGGGGGCTTGGTCGGCGATGGGGAGCCGGGCGCGGGTGCGCCCGTCGGGGGAGATTTCGAGGCGCTGGGTCGGCTCGGCGGCGAGCGCGGTCCCGGCGAGGAGGGTGAGCAGGGCGGCGGTCGCGGCGGCGGGGGCTGGGGGGGTGGTCATCTCGGTCTCCGATCGTCGTGTGTGTGGAGATCGATCGTACCAGATTCCGGGCGGATCCCAAAGGGTGGAATCCTCGATTCGGGGCTCGGCGCGCGGCGCAGATCAGGGATCGCGGGATCGGCATTCCTCGAGGAACGCGACGGCGCGGCGGAGGTGCGGGATGACGATCGACCCCCCCACGATCAGCGCGATATCGAAGGTCTCGAAGAGCTCATCGTCGGTCGCGCCGGCGTTCACGGCCTGGTCGACGTGGTAGGCGATGCAGTCGTCGCAGCGCAGGACCATGGAGGCGCTGAGCCCGAGGAGCTCCTTGGTCTTGGCGTCGATCGCGCCCGCTTTGTAGGCGCTCGTGTCGAGGGTGAAGAAGCGTTTGGTGGTGGTGGTGCCTCGGGCGAGGATCTTGTCGTTGAGTTCGGCGCGGAAGCGTTGGAACTCGTCGTAGCGGGAGGGGGTGTCGGTCATGCGCGAGTGTAGGGCGGGCGGGGTTCGGGTCAGGTGCCCCGGGTGTCGCCGAAGAGGGCGATGTGGAGGCGCGGGCAGTAGGTCCAGCCGCGGGTCATGCAGGTTTCGAGGATCCAGTTGATCCGTTCTGGATCGGGGACGGTGACGCCTTCGGGCATGAGCATGACGTCGCTCGGCGCGTAGCCGCGGATGTTGGCGAGGACGCTGTCGATCTCGCCCAGGTCGGCGGGCGCGGAGACGACGAACTTGAGCTGTCGGTCGGCGCTGCTCGCGATGCATTCGTTGAGCGCGTCGTAGTCGAGGCGGCGTTGTTCGTGTCGTCGGGCCCAGTCGCCGGTGGGGTCGCGGGGGTCGCTTGTGGGGGTGGAGTTGGCGAGCTTGGGCGACAGGGACATGAGGTGGCAGACGAGCCCGGGGAGGGTGCAGGTGCCCGCGGTTTCGACGGTGATGTGGAAGCCCTCGCGCGCCAGCGCCCGGCTCAGGGGGACGAGGTCGGCGAACATCATGGGCTCGCCCCCGGTCAGGACGGCGTGGCGCGCGGGGTGTTTGAGCGCCTCGGCGACGAGGTCGTCGATCGTGCGTGTCGTCTTCTCGGGGTTCCAGCTCGCGTAGGGGGTGTCGCACCAGGTGCAGCGCAGGTTGCACCCCGAGACCCGGCAGAACCAGCTCGGGGTCCCGGTGAGCTTGCCCTCGCCCTGGATGGAGACGAAGGTCTCGCTGATGGGGAGGGTGGTCACGGGGTCGCTCCTGGTGGGGGGGCGGGGGTGTAGATCGTGGGGTCGTCGATGTTCGCGCGCTCGAATCCCTCGCGCCGGAGGACGCACGAATCGCAGCGCCCGCACGCGCGGCCGAGGTCGTCGGGGTCGTAGCACGAGCGGGTGAGCGCGTAGTCGACCCCGAGCGCGACGCCCCGCGCGATGATCTGGGCTTTGGTGAGGTTGACGAGGGGCGCGTGGAGGCGCGTGGGGTCGCCCGAGACCCCGGCCTTGGTCCCGAGGTTCAGGGTGGTCTGGAAGGACTCGAGGAACTCGGGTCGGCAGTCGGGGTACCCGGAGTAATCGACGGCGTTGGCGCCGATGTAGAGATCCCGCGCGCCGATGGACTCGGCGATCCCCGACGCGATGGAGAGGAAGATCAGGTTGCGCGCCGGGACGTACGTGCTCGGGATGTCGTCCATCGATCCCGAGTCCCGGCCCTTCGGGACATCGGCCCCCCCGGTGAGCGCGCTGGCGCCGGCGAAGATGGACGTGTCGAGGTCGACGATGCGGTGGGAGGTTGCGCCGAGGGAGTCCGCGACCTTGCGTGCGGCTTCGAGTTCGATGGTGTGGCGCTGCCCGTATGAAAACGAGACGCAGTGGGCGTCGCGGCCCTCGTCGATCGCGATCGCGAGGGTGGTGGCGCTGTCGAGACCCCCCGAGAGGAGGCAGATCGCGGGCTTTCTCGCGTGGCTTTCCATGGGCAGGGCAAGCGTAGCTCGGGTCGCTCTCGGTTTGCGGAACCCGATCGCCAAGTTTCTGGTAGGATGAGGGTTATGCCGCTCTCCCTGCTGAGCGCGAAGGTCCTGCGCGTCCGACCCGTCGGGGTGACGACCGACTTCTGTCCCGTGTGTCGGTGCGAGCGCCGGTTCCGTCTGGCGCTGGCGGCTCATCACCGGTACGTGCTGTGCGTGGATCGGGGACCGAGCGGGCAGACGCACCACGAGCTGACGTGCCTGGTGTGCGCGGCGCGGATGGAGCGGAGCGCCGAGGAGCGCGACGTGCGCGTGATCCCGGGCAAGGGGGCGGCGGGGGTCCACGACCCGGAGATGCTCGCGATCGTGCGATCGCGGATCGACGACTGCACGCGGATGGAGCGGGCGCGGGTGGAGGGTCGGCTCACGCCCGAGCAGCGCGAGGAGCTGATCCGTCACGCGATGTACTGTTTCGCGCGGATCTACGACGAGGAATCGTTCGAGCGCCTGACCCCCTTCGCGAAGCTGCTGATCCTGCTCGGGTGCGTGTTGGTGATGGGGCTGGGGTACTGGGCGTGGCGCGAGACGGGGGTGGTGTGGGCGCTCGTGGGGGGCGCGGGCGCGGTGGTGGCGATCTTCGCGGCGCTGCTGTACTGGGTTGCGGAGCACTCGCCCAGGAAGCGCGTGCGGGGGTGGCTGGCGCGGTCGCTGGCGCCGCTGGACCCGACGCGCGAGGAGATCCGTCGCATGCGCGCCGAGCTCCAGGGCTCGCGGATCAAGGCGGGGTACCGGATCCGCGCGGACAAGCTGATCGCGAAGATCCGCAGGATCCGATCGAGCTCGTGATCAATCGGTGCGGAGGTCGATGTACCCGCTCGCGTTGCCGCGGATGAGTTTGATGCGGACGCCCCGGTCGAGGTCCGCCTGGTCGAGGTATCGCTCGAGCTCGTCGGCGTCCTCGAAGGCGCGGCCTTCGATCTCGTAGATGAAGTCCCCGATCTCGAAGCCCGCGTCGTCGGCGAGGGAGTTGTCGACGACCTGGACGATCTCGAAGCCGTCGACGGCGTTGATGACGCGCATGCCTCGTTTGAGGTTGATCTGACGGGGGATGAGTGTGATGCCCAGGTCCTTGAGGTGGACCCCGCCGTAGGCGATGGCGCGTTGTTCGTCGCGGTCTTCGACGACGGCGCTGGTGGATCTTTTGCTCTCGCCTCGGATGTAGTCGATCTCGACGGGGATCCCCGGTCGTGCGAGCATGATCGCGTTGCTGAATCGGACGAGGTTTTCGGTGGCGCGTCCGCCGATGGCGATGACGATGTCGCCGTCGCGGAGCCCGGCGCGGTCGGCGGGGCCGTCCTCGATGACGCGGTCGAGGACGACGCCCCCGGGGATGCCGAGCGCGATGGCGCGTTCGGGGTCGAGCCGACCCATCTGGATCCCGAGCCACCCCCGGTCGACGCGCCCGGTCTCGATGAGCCGGTCCATGATCGCCTTGGCGATGTCGATGGGGATCGCGAACCCGAGACCGTTGTTGCCCCCCGAGCGCGAGGCGATCGCGGTGTTGAGCCCGATGACCTCGCCGTTGAGATCGACGAGGGGGCCTCCGGAGTTGCCCGGGTTGATGGCGGCGTCGGTCTGGATGAACTCCTGGAAGCGTTGTGGGATGTTCTCGGGATCGGGGCTCATCGCGCCCTCGATGGACCCGCGTCCCTTGGCGCTGACGATCCCGGCGGTCACGCTCTGCTGGAACCCGAAGGGGGAGCCGACGGCGAGGACCCACTGCCCGACGCGGAGGGCTTCGGAGTCCCCGAACTTCGCGGGGGTGAGCCCGGGGGCGTCGATCTTGACGACGGCGACGTCGGACTCGGCGAAGGCGCCGACGACGGTCCCCCCGACCTCGCGCCCGTCGGCGAGGCGCACGGTGAGGGACTTGCCGGACTCGACGACGTGGGCGTTGGTGAGGATGTACCCGCGCTCGTCGGCGATGACCCCGGACCCGAGCCCGACGGCGCGTCGGAACCCGCGCCGGGTCTGGTCCTCGGTGATGATGTGGACGACGCTGGGCTCGATGGTCTCGCTCGCGTGCTCGAAGGCGAGGGAGAGGTCGTTGGCGAAGGACATCGCGCGCTGCTGCTCGCGTGTGGGCTCGTCGAGGGTGTCGGTCGCGATCGCGCCGGGCGCGAGCGCGAGGATGGAGGCGAGGGCCAAGGCGCCGATTCGTCGTGGCAGCACGGGACTCGTCATACGGATCGCTCCTGTCGGGTGCGTGTGTCGGTTCTGCGTTCGTGGGCGCGCGGACCGCGCGCCCGGTGTTCCCCATACCAACGCGTACCGGGGGCGGATGATTCCGGTTCCGTGCGTCTTGTGGGCTTTGTTGGGATTAGTCGATCCCGTATTCGGCCCAGGAGCTCGAGGTCTCGGTCACGCGGACCCGCTCGAGGGTGAGCCCGGCGCGCAGGGAGAAGGCGGACCCGGACGGGTCCGTGTAGGTGCCCCCTTCGCGCAGGAGCCCCGAGACGTGCTCGTGGATGCGCCGCGCCATGACTTCCGTCGTGGGATCCTCGCGTTCGCACACGATGATGCGCGATTTCTGGCTCTCGGTCAGGGATTCGAGGATCGGGTCCGCGTCGTTGACCATCAGCGCGTGGTCGTAGGCGTCGATGTATTCCTCGACGGCGAGCTTGAGGGCCTTGAAATCGCAGACCATGTCGCGTTCGTCGAGGGTGTCGCTCGACAGGACCAGGTCCACGCGGCGCGAGTGCCCGTGGGGGAACCGGCAGCGCCCGGGGTGCTTGGAGAGCATGTGCCCGGACTCGATCTCGAATGATTTGCAGACCCTGTATCGCATCGGGGGATCGTAGACCCCGGGTGCGTGGATCCGGGCGGTGAGGGGGGCGGATGGGGCGGGATCAGTGGTCGAGGAAGTAGTACGCGAGGCGGTCGCCGTGGAGGATGAGCGCGCCCGAGCGGAGGTCCCCGTTGTCCATGTACTCGTCGAGTTCCAGGGCCATCGCGTTGGTGAAGCGGTTGGACCCGTTCTGACGGATGGAGATCTGGATGGGGTTCCAGTTGGGGGGGCCCTCGTAGTCGTAGGTGCCTCCGATGGGCGCGTCCTTCTCGAAGGGGTTGCCCTGCTTGAAATAGGGTTCGAGGACGCCGACGGCTTGTGCCCGGTTGACGTCGCGCGGGAAGGCGCCGTGCTCGGAGCGGTACATGACCACGGCGTTGGTGATGGCCTTGAGGTCGGCGGCGGTCGCGGTGATGTTGGTCTCCCCCGCGGCGCTGGCGAGCTTGGGGATGGTCATCGCGGCGAGGATCCCGATGACGACGACGACGACCAGGACTTCGACAAGGGTGAAGGCGCGGGGTGCGGATCGGATCATCGGGAGTCTCCGGGAGATCGGGGG
>CBFGUD010000019.1:0-46934 GCA_965652365.1 uncultured Phycisphaerales bacterium | reverse complement strand
CGCGATGTCGGTGCTCGTCATGCCCACATCCAGCGTCTGGATCCGGATCCCACGCGGGTCCGCGTGCTCGCAATCCGGCGTGCTGACCGGGTCCGGTGAGCTCACCGCAATGACCAGAGTGCGCGACACCCCCACGGTTGCCGCCTCACAGTTGCTCGCAAGCAGTCTGATCTTCCTC
Source organism: uncultured Phycisphaerales bacterium (assembly GCA_965652365.1). Classification (GTDB taxonomy): domain Bacteria; phylum Planctomycetota; class Phycisphaerae; order Phycisphaerales; family UBA1924; genus UBA1924. The sequence goes on along the minus strand of CBFGUD010000019.1, from coordinate 46,756 downwards.
GCCATCCCATCCGGGCCGTTGAACGTGTGCGCTGTAGTCATTGCTGTACCTCTGTATAAAGGACTGAACCAACAAACCCGCCGCGAGGCGTTGGCCCCGCGACGAGCCTCTCTCCCCTCCGCCCTCATCCGCCGCAGTCGTCGCACAGGTCGAGCCCCGCCGCGTCGAGCATCTCGGCCCGTGCCTGATTCACGAGCTTGCGAAAGGCGTTTTCGCCCATCTCCGCGCCCGCGGCCATTTGTGACAGCACCATGAGCACCGCGATATCGAGCTGCGCGATCAGCACCGCGATCTCAGCTTCGTTGAGCGTCCCGACCGCGCCCGCCACCAGCGCCTCGGGTCGTGCCGCCGGAACCGGACCATCCCGGTCCTCCCCAAGCGTGGCCGCCACCGCGAGCACGCCTCCGTGCTCCTTCGCCCATGCGAGCAGGCCGTCCGCCGCCGCCTTGATCTCATCCGCCGTGTGGGTGTTGTCGTTCGTCATTCGATGCTCCGTTTGTGTACGCCAATGAGTCAATACGGCGTACATAGCGGTGCGTCGGAGCGAAGGCAAGGATGCGTCCGCGGTGAACTCGACAATTTCGAGACGGTTTCGGAGTAGCGTCAGGATCCAGCTCAAACCCCCATGGATCCTGACGCAAATCGCCAATTCTCGGGTATGCGGATATAGACGCCAACACGCAGATCCGGCGTACCATGTTCATCATGCCGCGAGCAGGTACACCCAATCAGTCATGGCGTGATGTGCTTGATGAGGTACGCGAGCTCGCGTCGCGCACGGGTACGGGCCGCACGAAACTACTCCGCAAGCTCGACGAGCTCGAAGCCACGGTGACAGGTGAGATCAACACCCTGGACGACGCACGCCGCCGGCGGATCGTCGGCCCCCGTGCTCGCGTTCGTGCCGCCACCTACACCGTCGAGGAATCACCCCGCGGCCTCGCCCTTACCGAGCGCCGCAACAGCAAGGCTCGGCCCTTCAAGTGCCCGCGGGAGATCTATCGAGCGGTCATGGAGGCGGTCGCCGGGTCAGCGAGTCCTCAGACCTTCCAGCAGATCAAAGCCACAGTCGAGCGGAGATTGAAGGAGTCCGTCGCCGACTACGGCGTCCGCACGCCGCTGCGGTTCTGGGCCGTCCTGGGGCTCGTGCGCCACGACCAGGCCCGGTTCACCCGTGTCGGTACCAAGATAGAGTTTTGTAGAAAGGCTCGTGATTCATGGAAGTCGTGTGTAGTCCATGCCATTCATTCAGAACCAGAATCAGGCTGACCCTCGCTGAGGCCGAAACTCCAAGTCGCGGAACTCGCCCCCATCCCCGCCCCACACATGCAGCCCGACACGGACGCCATCAGGCTGTCCGTTGACTTCCTGTAGAACTTCCCCGTTCACGATTAGACGGGTGAGCCGTGGGCCCCAATCGACCTCCATCGTGATGCTTTCGCCGGCCCGAGGTATCACCGGCCCCGGGAAGCTCCGCCACCGGCCGGATTCCTCGGGGGCGGCGGGCTCTTTCGCACCCTTGATCCACACATACTTGTCCTCGTACAACAGAAACATCGATCCGCCCGGGTTGCCGTAGGTCAACCCGAGCCGTCCGCGGTCCTTGCTCGGCGTCACTGTGGCGCGAAACCGCCCGTGCCCCATCGCCCGCGCCGACACGAGTGACTTGAACTCGCCGTCCTCGCGTGCCACGATCGCGCCGTTCTCGACCCGCCAGGGCTCGAAGGTCCACGGATTGATGATTTCCCATCCTTGAAGTGATTCGCCGTCGAACAACGGCGTCCACACCTGCGGCGCACTCGAGACCTTCTTCCACCGACCAATAACCCAAGGGACAAACCCGAACGCCGCCACGACACCGACACCGCCGAGCGCCAACACGGCCCGTCGCCTGCTCCAAGACCCGGATCCCTCGATCTCCGAACGCGTCCGCTCGATCGCCGCGATGAACTCGTCGGCGGACTGAAACCGTGCATCGGGATCCGGATCACACGCCTTTGTGATCAGCCGGTTGAGCAATTTGGTCTCGCGCTGCCGCTCCGGCGTCAACAGTTCGGCGGGTAGCGTCGGGAACGACCGAGCCGGCAGCCCGGTCACCATGCAGTAGAGCACGCGCCCGAGCGCGTACAAGTCCGCCCGCCGGTCGATCGGCCCCCACGGGGGTATGAAGTCCGGCGTGCCCACCGCCGTCATCTCCGTCCGCTCCTCGGCGAGCAGTCCGATGTCCCCAAGCTTCCACACCCCGCCGACGCTCATGATGTTCGCGGGTTTGACATCCCGGTGCACAACGCCGGCGTCGTGGATTGCGCCGAGTGCCCGCGCCAGTCGCTCGGCGATCACCAGCGACTCGCGCGTCCCAAGCCGTCCCCCTGTCTCGATCGCCCGGGCGAGCGTCCTTGGAACCAGTGAATCTGCTTCCAGGTCGGCGAGCTCCATGACATAGTGCAGCCCATCGGCATCAACCGCCACATGCCGAACCGCGATGAGTCCCTCGTGTCCGTCGAGCCTCTCGCCGAGGATCTTCAACGCAGCGAGTTCGCGCCGGTGCACACCGCCACCCGGACCAGCCGTGGCGATATGCTTCAGCGCAACCTCCCGGTCTGCACCGTCCTTGGCGAGATACACCACGCCCACAGCGCCGCGACCGATCTCGCGAAGACATGAGAGACCAACGAAAGGTTCCGGGAGGTCGGCGCGATTCTGGAGGTTAACTGACTTCATATGCCCATTCTAGATGCCTGCCATTCATCTCAGAAGTACATATAGCGATATCAAAAGGCACACGCATCCCATGGCTATGCCAATCATGCTCATGACGCGTCCAGCTGTGCTGCCTGACGAGGCGATCTTGGCATAGGCGAAGCCCGACAGGAGGCATGCGACGATCGACAGCGTTGCCACGAGCAGGAATCCTGCCTGCATCGCTTCGTCATCGGCTGGGATCTGCCGCGATAACATGACAACCAGCGTGACCAACGACAGGATCAGTCCCGGCGCAGCGACTCCACGATTAGAACTTGACGCCGAAGACTTCGATTGAATTCGGCGAGTTGCACAGCCACAAGATGGGCACACAACCACACGCTCGCGGAGTTCATTTCCACATTCTGTGCAGTGCATTCGTTTACCCCTCTATCTATACCTGAGAGTCCGAGTATCGCAATGTGCGCTGTCTGTGATTACCGCATCTGTGCCAGGAGGTATCCGGACAGGCAGAGATCAGTATCCTTGGTAAGCGAGTGACTCAAAGAATCCGAACCAGAAGAACATGAAAAACAAGCTCACTAAAATGACACCGATGCCATGACCAACGCTTCCTTTGACAAAGAGATAGATTGAACCGATGAAACCGCCGAGCGGGAACAGAAACCCAAGGACGTAGCACGCCGCTATTCGTCCAGGAGTGAGGTCTGCATCCTGACTCGTATGCGACTTATGATTTCGCGTCGGACAACCACAGCTCGGACATATCACCGCTCGGTCTAGTAGTTGAGTCCCGCAATCAGAACAGTACATCGTACCTCCCTTCCCCGTTGTATTAACTACTCTTCGGGCCGGGATAACCTCCGGAGCAGGATCGTGCTCGCTCGAAATCAAAGCCAAGCCGTTCGCGGTGTGTCCCTTCCCATTCTTCGCTTGGGAGATTTCAACCCCGTAGGGCGTCCCGAGCAACTCACCCTTTTTGAACCGATAGTCATGCTCGTCTATCAGCCCTCCGTCTAACTGCCGCTTCAGCGCTTTCAACTTCGCCGTCTCGTCATCATCACCATCCGCTACTTCGTGCGATCGCCGGATGCTGTCAACGACATGTCCCGGGAAGAGCCCCTTGGCCTTCCATGCGGGCAGCCAAGCGTGCGTATCGAGATCCCCGGTTTTGCGGATCGAGCAATGCGGGGTGAGATTCCCGTCTCGCACCATCGCGCGCAGGATGTCAGGCCCGAACGGACCAGCCACCCGCCCCTTGAGGGTACGGATCTCAAACCGCGCTCCCTTGCCACCGAACTCCGCCGGGCGGAGCGATCGGACGACCAGCCCCTCGTCCGAAAGCGCATCACGCAACTCGCGTTCCGACGCGGCTTCTCGGATGAGGTACTCACCCATTCCGGTATCACGATGGGCCACACTGGCGACGAATTGCGGCATGCAGCAGCACCTCTACGACCGGCGACCTCGGCGAGCGCCAAACCCAACGCATACTGCCGCGGCGAGGCCCCCGAAGCCCGGGGCCGGGATCGTCGTGAACGAATACACGGTCGTTCGATCGAATCCCGAGATGACGCTTGTGTCGCCGAGCACGGAACCATCGAAATCCGACAGGAAACGCGATGAGTATGTAACACGAAGTTCGTACTCAGAGTGCGTCAGGAGCATGCTCGTATCCAGTGTCGTCGCAATGCCATCATCGCCCGACGGTGTTGCGCTCCACACAATGTCATCGGTTACTACATCACGAATTGAGATCCATGTCGATCGATTTGTAATGAATCCCGCTGACCAGCCCGGAGCAGATATGTCGACGATGTCTCCGGGGTTGATTGTGGTCAGCCGCGAGGGGTCGTCGATGCTGGGCACATTGAACGCGAATGCAGCGCCCAGAACAGGCCCGGCAGAACCTTGGATATCACCATCTGCGGCAAAGCTGTAACTGTCCTGCGTGTGCCAAGACGCGATCAGTGCTGCCTCGCTCGTATATGACTCCGACCAGTATGCGTGATCGTCATCAGGCTGCCGGTTGAGCACTGCCGATCCGCTGCTCCAAGTGACTGAGTAATCCCGGCTTGGGTCCGGTGTCACGTTCGGGCCTTCAGAAACACCGAAGAACATCCACGCGTTGATGAAGCTGCCCGTCCAGCCGTCGTGCGCAGTGTTCCACCATGTCCTCACTTCCGAATTTTGGCCAAGCGACGCACTGGCCGCGAGGCTCAACGCAAGGCCTGCAACAGCGATGTGGGGGGATACAGTTGTACTCATTCGTTCTCTCCTCGTGTGTGTTACTGCTCGACTCGTTGGACAAGATCAAAGTGCGTGTTGTGCCGGCAATGCGGGCATACGCCCATCTTCCCCGCTGAAGGCGATGACCTCGTCTCATGATGCTGACGCCCACACAACCGGCACGACCAGATGTGCAGGATCCGCTTGAACATCAGCTCTTGCCTCCATGCGTTTCTCTCACGTGGGTGACCGACTTGGTCAATGCCGCCTCGATCATCTTCTCTGCCGACAGCGACTCGGCATCACCGACCGCTTCGCGAAGCTGCGGAGCGAGCGCGAGATCGGCTCGGATCCTTTCAATCACCTCGGCAAGCGACGGATCTGACTCGCTCATTCGCCGAATCCGCCCGGAACGCGTGGCCGACAGGTCGCCCTCGACATACCGAACAAGCTCGACATCGGTGGGGTGCGTCACCATCACGCCTCCTCCCCCTGAACCCGCTCAACAACTTCTCGCGCGTGCCGGAGCACGCGGGCCTTGGCCTGATACACGCTGTCCACGCTCAGATCGAGAAACGCGGCGGCCCGCTTGGCCGTCCAGCCATCAAGCACCACGAGTTGGAACGCCTGATAGGTCCGCGGCTCGACCGCCCGCGCAGTCTCATCGAGGGCGAGCCGGAGCAGCGAACGCTGCCACTCCTTTTCCCAAGGCTCGTCCGGCGACTCAATCTCTAGCCCGTCGAGCAGCCGGTTGATTTGCGGCCCACGCTCCGCTCCGCGCACACGATCGATCAATCGCCGCCTCACCATCGTGAACAGGAATGACCGGAAGCAGCCCTTAGCGGAGTCGAGCTCAAAATCCGGCAACACGCGAACGAGTTCAGTAAGGATCTCCTGCGTGAAGTCTTCGGCATCCGCCGGGCTCAACCCCCTTCGCCGGGCGTAGCCGAACACGACTCGCCAGTACCGCCGGACGAGCTCGGCCCACGCGTCGGCCCCGCCGTCCCGGCGGATGCGATCGAGCAGGGTTGTCGTTCCGGCTACGAGCATGGGCCTCCCTCACCATGGGGTTCGAGCCTCACGTCGAGATCTGACACCATGGTGGCCAAAAACTGTATGTCGCGGTCTTGTCGTCTCAGGCCGAGGATTTATTGGCCGGTTGTTCTGAAAGCCGCTTCCTCCGCCCCCTTTGAGGTCCATCCAGATTGAAGTACTCGCCGAGTTTGTCGAGGGCTTCGAACAAGGCCGCCAACTCTTCTTTCCTGTAATGACGGGCGGGCTTCTTGTCGCCGTGGGCGAGGTATTGGTAGACAACATGGGGCGTGGTCCCGCGCACGATGCGTTCGAGTTCCTGAGCGCCGGTTGACCGGAACGACTTGGCCGTCCGCCTGGGGTCCTCGTTCTTCTCCTTCGTGAGCACCTTGTCGACGAAGGCGGTGAGGTCTCGGCTGATGTTGCTGTATCCCTTTCCGAACGGCAGCTTGTCGGGCACGCTCTTGACATGGGCTTCGAGGAGCGCCTTGGTCACCGGCCAGAGCGTGTGTGCTTGGGCAGCGCCGGTCTTGCTGCGTTGTCGCAGAATTTCGCCGCGCTCGAAGTCGATGGTCTCGCGTTCAAGTGTTCGGATATCCGCGGCCCGGTATCCGGCGTTGAGCCCCATTGCCATCACGAGCTTCATGCGGTCGTCCGCCTGAGCCCACAATGCGTGGATTTCTTCGAGGCTGAAGAATGTCGGGTTCGGGTCGTCCTTGCCGATTTGCGACCAGTGTCGATCGATCGCACGCGGCATCGTGGTCAGGTACCCGCTCTTGACAAGGTACTCGCAGAACAGCCTGGCTTTGTCCAAGCGGCCCTTGCCCCAGCCCTTGGACAACTCGCGTTCGTTCATCTCCTCGATGATGTGCTCACGGTAGTCCGCGATGACGCGCCAGTTCGCTTCAAGATCACGCGTCAACACGATCGGTGGGTCGGTTTCCGCAAGAAACTCGATGAACGGCTTGATGTTGGTCTTGAACGATCCAATGTGACTCGACGATTGCTTGGCCGACTTCTTCTCGTTCTCGACGGACTCGACCCACTTGGTCATGAGCTCGTCGAGCGGGGCGTTCGCATCCGTGACCGCGGCCCGCCCGTGGGCGGCGAGGATGGCCTCCAGCTCCGCGATCTTGGCGTCCTTGAGCTCGATGGCCTCTTCCAAGACCGCCGCCCGCCACGCCTGCCTGAGCAACTCGGGGATCTCTTGGTCGACGATGAGCCGCTGCTTCACCTCGCGGAAGGGCCGGCTGAAAAAGCGGTGGAGGTCCTCGACTTGGAGGAACACATCTTCGAGCTGCTCGGTGTGCTTGGCGGCGAACTCCCGGATCTCCTGCCCGCCCGTGAGCAGTTCCTCCTTGAGCAGAGCCTCCTGCACGGCTCGGGCGTAGGCGGCTTGGTCCTCAGGACCGCTGCCGCCGCGTCCGACCCAATAGGCGTGCTCCTTGCCCCGGATGGTTCTCCGGTAGCGCCAGCACTTTTCTCGCTGGTTCCACCGCAGCCTGATGGGCTTGCTCCGCCCCGGTACTGACCCGTTTCGCTTTGCCATCCGTTTTTCCATCCGCTCAGCTCCGGATCGAGCACGCATGGCGCTCCCCTCCGGCGGATGGATGATAGCCCAAAACGGATGGAAAAACGGATGGATCTGGAATGGCCGGCGGGGACACAGAAACCCCAAAACGACGCAAGCCCTGCATGTAGCAGGGCTTGCGTAAGCACGGGCGGAAGGATTCGAACCCTCAACCTCCTGATCCGTAGTCAGGTGCTCTATCCAGTTGAGCTACGCCCGCAGGGGTGCTGAGGGGTAGCGTAAGCCCCTTCCCTCTCCCTGACAAGTTCAGCACGCCCGGGTGTTGATTTCTTTTTGGGGGCGAGCAAGAATGTCAGCCCGGGCCGGTTCGCCCGTCCGGGCCGTTTGATCAGACCCCATGCCGCACGTCGCGGCGGACCTGAAGGATACAGACCCCACATGGCCAGCTCGAACTCCTCGAAGAAGCGAATCCGTCAGAACGTCAAACGCCGTGCGCTCAACCGCTGGCGGATGAAGGCGATGCGCGCCGCGATCAAGGAGTTCGACCACGCGATCACCCACGATCAGAAGGACGCGACGGACCTGTTCCGCAAGGCGTCCGCGATCATCGATCGCTCCGCCCAGAAGGGGATCATCCACAAGAACCAGGCCTCCCGGCGCAAGAGCCGCATGAACAAGCGTCTCAAGGGCGCGAAAGCCTGATCGACTCGCGGCATAGCGACAAAACCCCCAGGAGCCCGGCCTAAGGTCGGGTTCCTTCGTTTTTCGCCCTTCACACGCACGGACCCCGCTCACCCATGTCACGACGCGCGTCAGGCGCCGATCGAGTTGCCCCACCCGTCGCGACCCTCGCGCGGCATGGGTACTTCGAGCGCTCCATGCGCCCGCTCCACGTGCTCGTGTTCATCGCGCCCTTCCTCCTGTGCTACGAGCTCGGGCTCCTCGGGATCATCGGGGACGGCGCCGATTCGCTTGAGGCGCACCGGATGCTCGTGCGGTTCTTCAACCTCTTCGGGATCGTCGGGCTCCATCTCCCCTCGATCGCGCTGGTGCTGTATCTGCTGATCCAGCACGTCGTGAGCCGGGACCCATGGAAGCTCGAGCCGTCCGTGCTCCTGCGCATGGCGGCGGAATCCGCGTTCCTGACCGGGCCGCTCCTGATCCTCGTCATGGTGCTCAACCCCGGAGGGAGCGGTGCGCTCGTCCAGAGCATCGCGATCGCGCCATCGAGCGCCGAGCGTCTCATGCTCGCGTTCGGCGCGGGGCTCTACGAGGAGATGCTTTTCCGGCTCGTCCTCATCACCCTCGTCCATTTCCTCCTGAGCGACACGCTCGGGGTCCGATCCGCGCGGGCGGCGATGGTCGCCGTGGTCATCTCCGCGATCGCGTTCGCGTGGCATCACGATCAGATCTTCCGGCTCGACGGCTCGCTCAACCTCACCCTCGCGGTCTTCTACGTCCTCGCCGGGCTCTATTTCGGGATCCTGTACCTCAAACGCGGATTCGGGATCGTCGTCGGGGTGCACCTGATCTATGACCTGCTCGTGCTCGTCGTGATCCCCGCGTTCTCCGGGTCCTCGTGAACCGGTTGAAACCCGCACAGGGCTTGACGCACGGGATCGGAGGGGTACAGTTGCCGCTGTCCGGCCCCATCGTCTAGTCAGGTCCAGGACACCAGGTTTTCATCCTGGTAACGCGGGTTCGAATCCCGCTGGGGTCATTTTCACTCGCCGGATCCGATCGCGCCCCGCGCGGATCGTCGATCCATCGGGCCGCCTTCACATCCATCGTGACGCTTGTCGGCATCGAGAATCGCTCCCGAAGGGTGTCGGTCGCCACGCCGAGCGGATCCGTTATGATCGAACCCGATGGATCACGCCGCACCCATCCAGCCCATCTACCTCGTCGCGTTCGTGGGGCACCGTCCGGGGGACGGGCCCGGACGATCGCGCGACGCGCTCGATGCGTGCGCCGCGCCGATCCGCGACGCGCTCCGATCCATGCGGGATCAGGCGCACGCACGCGGCGCGCGGGTGGAACTCGTGTGCAGCGCCGCCGCGGGCGCGGATATCCTCGCGTGCGACGCGGCGCGGGAGCTCGGGATCCCCGTCCACGTCGTCCTCCCCAAGCCCGTCGACGCGTTCCTCGAAGACTTCGAGGGCCCGAGCGCCCCCGACGCGCCGAGGGCGCGCGAGATCATCCGCGCCGCGCAGGACGGCACGAGCGACTGGACCTTCCGCGTCAGCGAGGGCGAGCCCGTCGAGCCCTCGTGCTACCACGAGGCCAACGTGGAGATGCTCGAAGCCGCCGACGCGCTGCTCGCGCTGTGGAACCACGAGCCCGAATCGGGGATCGGGGGGACGGGCGAAGCCGTCCGCGCCGCGCGGGAACTCGGGTTCCCGGTCTGCATCGTCGACCCCGCGAAGGGCGGTTCGATCGAGCGGGAGGGGCCTTGGGAGGACTGGCCCCCCCCGAGCCCGGTCTTCGACGCGATCAGGCGCGATCTCTCGAACGAACGGCTCCGCGCCACCCCCGGGACCCGGCGCGGGGACGGGGAGGCGTGGTCCCTGTTCATGCGCCTCGACGCGATCGCGACCGGCGCGGGGGGGCACTTCCGCGGTCGTCTTGTCAAGTCGCTCGTGCTCCACTTCGTCGCCGCGATCCTCGCCGCGACCACCACCGCGTTCGCGCCGGTGATGTCCAACCACGAGAAGGGTCTCGAGGGTCTCGCGTATGTCGTCGTCCACAACGCGCCCATGGTCCTGACGGGGATCGAGCTCGTGCTCGTGTTCTGGGCGTGGCTCCTGATGCACCAGGCGGCGAAAATCCACTCGCATGGGGTCTGGAGACGGACCCGCTTCGCCGCGGAACTCTCTCACGGGCTCATCATGTCCTCGAGGGTCGTGGACCCGATCCGCCCGCTCATCGTCCGCCACGACATGGCGTGGAAGCGCTTCGCGCTCACGATGGGTCTGCTCGCGCACCGGAGCGAGCCGCCCATGGATTTCGAGACCCGGCGTGATCGGTATCTCGAAGGTCGCGTCAAGGACCAGGCGTCCCACTTCCGCGATCGCCTCCCGGGCGCGGGGCGATGGAACGACCATCTCGTCACCATCGCGCGCTACGCGACCATCCTTGCGCCCATCGTGATCGCGATCGCGTTCGCGATCAAGATCTCGGACTCGGGGCTGATCAAAACAAACTACGCGATCGCGATGCTCGCGGCGCTGTGCCCCGTGCTGTTCCCGCTCGCCGCGGGCGCCGCGACCTCGCTGATCGTCGCGCTCGACGCCGGTCGTCGCTCCCAGCGCTACAGCGCCATGGCGGATCGGCTCGATCTGCTCGCCAAGGTCATCCCGAACGTGCGCACGATCGGGGCGCTCCGGAGACTCGCGATCCAGATCGAGGAGATCATGCTCGACGAGCTCATCGAGTGGAACGCCGCGTCCAAGAACATGGGGCACTGAGCGGTGGGGGGGAGCACCGACCAACCCAGACCCAAACGCATCCTCGCGCTCGACGGCGGCGGGATCCGCGGCGTCATCTCCATCAGCATCCTCGCACGCATCGAATCCATGTTCCGCGAGCGTACCGGGAACCCCGACCTCGTCCTCGCCGACGAGTTCGACCTCTTCGCGGGGACCAGCACGGGCTCGATCATCGCGACCCTCCTCGCGTGGGGCATGGACACACGGAGCATCTTCGATCTCTATCGAGACCACGGGCCGACGATGTTCAAGCCCACCCCCATCTGGCAGCGCTTCCGCGCGCGCTACCGCGCCGAGTCGATCGCGCGGATCTTCCGCCAGATCCTCGTCGACGACAAGGGCATTCCCGCGCTGCTCGGGACGGACAAGCTCCGCACGCGCCTCCTCGTCGTGATGCGCAACGCGACCACCGGGTCCGCCTGGCCGCTCACCAACAACCCCGACGCGATGTACAACGACCCCGACATCCCCGGGTGCAACCTCGAGCTCCCGCTCTGGCAGATCCTCCGCGCCTCGACGGCCGCGCCCACCTTCTTCCCGCCCGAGGAGATCGATTTCGAGGGAGAGCGCTTCACCTTCATCGACGGCGCGATCACCCCCTACAACAACCCCGCGCTCATCGCGCTGCTGACCGCGACCCTCCCCGAGTACCGGATGGGGTGGGAGGCGGGCGAATCGCGCATCACCCTCGTCTCCGTCGGGACCGGCGCGTCCCGCTCGTCCATCGCGACCAAGCCCATCGCGCGCCTGAATCTCATCGATCACCTGAGCTACCTCCCCCCCGCGATGATCGGGTCCATCGGGGAGCACCAGGACCTCATGTGCCGCGTCCTCGGGCGCTGCACCCACGGCCACCCGATCGACTCCGAACTCGGCGCGCTCCGGGGCGCGGGCCCCCTCGACGGCGCCCGGCTCTGTACCTACGCGCGCTACAACCCCGCGATCGACCCGTCGATCGGGATCGACGACGTGGGCATCATCGAGGACCTCGCGGAGCTCGGGCGCGTCTACGCCGACGAGACGATCGAGCCCGGGCAGATCCCCTGATCCGGTGCACCCTACCCGGATCGGACCCGCGCGGGGTTCCCTGATCCGCACGACCGCGCGAGCCGCGCCATCCGGACCGCCCGAGCCGCTCGCGTCCGCTCTTATCGGACGATCCCAGCGCGCCGGCGACCTCCAGATCAGCCCCCCATGGTCAAGCGGGCTGGATCACCCCCCGGCGTCGGTCGATACCTCGCACGGAGGTATCCGCTCATGGACGCGATGAATCCGTCTCGACTCAGTCTGGACCCGCACGACCCGGAGGAACGGGAACTCATCGAGTTTTTCCTCGGCGAGCTCCCCGAGCGCGTCCGTCTCATCCGGGACGCGATGTCCGAGGAGGACCACGAGCGTCTGTGCCGGATCGCGCACCAGCTCAAGGGCGCCGCGCCCGGGTTCGGGTTCGACTCCATCGGGGTCGCCGCGAGCCGGCTCGAACAAGCGATCCAGGGTCTGGGCACCGACGACGCCTGGGCGGACCGGGTGAGCCCTCAGATCCGATCGCTCGTCGAGGAATGCGAGTCCTTCATCAGGAACAGCCCCATCTGATCGAACCACCGCCACACAGCAACGATGCTGATCAACCCCTCCAATCCCGATGAACGCCCGGTCGTCCTGCTCATCGACGATTCGGAGTTCGTGCATCGACTCCTCCAGGCACGCCTCAAGAGCGAGTCGATCACCCTGGTCTGCGAGCGCGACGGGCGCTCGGGGCTCCAGACCGCCAAGGAACGGATCCCCTCGCTCATCCTTCTCGATCTCGACATGCCCGTCATGGACGGGTTCGAGGTCCTCCGCGAGCTCATGGACACCCCGGAGACCCACAACATCCCCGTCATCATCCTGTCGAGCCAGGACACGATCCAGGACAAGGTGACCGCCTTCGACCTGGGCGCGATCGATTTCGTCTCCAAGCCCTTCGAGCTCACCGAGCTCCGGGCGCGCCTGCGCTCGTCGCTGCGCATCTCGTCGCTCTTCCGGATCCTCGAGCAGAAAGCCCAGATCGACGGGCTCACCGGGCTCTTCAACCGCGCCTACTTCGACGACCGCTGGGCCCAGGAGTACGAACGCTGCATGCGCCAGGGCGGCGGGCTCTCGATCGCGATGATCGACATCGATCACTTCAAGCAGATCAACGACACCTACGGGCATCCTGCGGGCGACGTCGTCATCGAGGAGGTCGCAAGACTCGTCCAACGCACGATCCGCAAGATCGACGTCGCGTGCCGCTACGGCGGCGAGGAGTTCGCGCTCATCCTCCCCGAGACCCCGCCCAAGCACGCGTTCTCCCTGTGCGAACGCATCCGCTCGGAATGCGAAGCGATGACGTGGAACAGGCACCCCGAACGCGCCATCACCCTCTCGATCGGGATCAGCGGGTGCGTCGACGGCCCGCTCTGCGAGCCCATCGCGTGGGTCGAGCACGCCGACGCGAACCTCTACCAGGCCAAGCAGACCGGGCGCAACAAGATCGTCTGCACCGAGACCGAGCCCGGGACCATCAAGCTCCCCGAAGCGGGCTGATCTGTCGGGTCCGCGCCGTGGGTCGGCTACGATCCACCATGACCGAGCGCCCCGACCACCAACACCCCAACGGCACCGCCCGGATCGACAAGCTCGAGGAGAGTCTGGGCTATATCGAGCACGACGGGTCCAAACTCCGCGATCAGATCGAGGAGCTCAGCAAGGCCGTCTTCTCGCTTACCCAGCGCCTGGACACGCTCGAATCCCGTCTGGTCGAGCTCCGCGACCAGGTCGGGACCGAGGACCGGGGTCTGGAACCCCCGCCCCACAGCGCCGGCCCGGACATCCCGCGAGAACCGCTCTGACCGGGTGTGCGTAGAATCTCTCGTGAAACGAGAATCCCACACACGATCCGTCGCCCTCGCCGCCCTCGCGATCGGGGTGCTCCTGTCCATGACCGCCTGCGGCGAGATGCTCCAGCGCCGCGCCGACGTCGAGCAGCCCAGCGGCGCCGACCCGGCGCTCGAGTCCAAGTTCGGGCTCACCGCCGACGCGCAGGACCCCTCCGAGCGCGACAAGGAGCTCGGGTACGGGCGATGGAAAGCCAAGCCCGAACCCACGGGCACCGACTCCCCGACCTCCCCGGATCGGCGCAAGGGCTACGGCGGCACCGGCGATCAGTGACCGCGTCCTGTATGATGGACCGGACGACGAGCAACGCGACAACGCCCACGGATGGAGCGAGATGACCGAACTCGAACAACGCTACAACGACGTCAAGGCGAAGATCCGCGCCGCGTGCGAACGCGCCGGGCGGTCCCCCGACTCGGTCTATCTCATCGCCGTCACGAAGTACGCCGAGCCCGAGGACATCCGGGCGCTCATCGAGCTCGGGCACCGCGACTTCGGGGAGAACCGCGCCCTCCAGCTCGCCCAGCGCGCCGGGATCATCAACGACTGGTTCGACCGCGTCCGCGCCATGCCCCGCACCGCTCGGGACGCCTCCGCGCTCGACGTCGACACCCCCGTCCGCTGGCACATGATCGGGCACCTCCAGCGCAACAAGGCGCGCAAGATCGGCGACTGCGTCCGTCTCGTCCATTCCGTCGACTCGCTCCGCCTCGCGGAGGAGATCCAGCAGATCGCCAACCGCCTCGAGCGGACCATCGACGTCTTGATCCAGGTCAACGTCTCGGGCGAGGAGCAGAAGTACGGGCTCCCCATCGCCGCCGCGGGCGCCGTCGCCGAGCAGATCGACACTATGATCAACGTCCGGGTCCGTGGTCTGATGACCATGGCGCCCCTGTCGGACGACCCCGAGGACTCCCGCGCCCACTTCGCGCGCTGCGCCGACCTGTACCAGGACTTGCGCCGCGACGGCGTGGGTGAGGGGCACTTCGACCTGCTCTCCATGGGCATGTCCAACGACTACGAGGTCGCGATCGAGGAAGGCGCGAACCTCGTCCGTGTCGGGTCCGCGATCTTCGGAGAGCGCGAGATCGACGACGAGGCGCACGAGGACATCGAGGCCGCGACGGGCTCGTGATCCCAAGCCATCTCCTTGAGATACATCCGATTACGCGAGGTTCATCGACGCCGCGGCCAGCGCGAGCGTCCCGCCGGGACGACGGATCTGATCCATCCGGTGCTGCAGGTTCCGCCCGGGGCACGCGGTCGGCGCGAGCTCGCGGTGCGTCCGGACATTGTTGAGCGCGACGCGGAACCTGGACATCTCGTGGGCGATGAGCCGGTTGAGGGTCTCGATCGCTTGGGGGGTGGGGGTCGCGTGCTCGTAGTTGCCCATGAGCACGATCCCGATGTTCCCGGGGTTCTGGTCCTTCACATGCGCGCCCTGGTACGCGAGCGGGCGTGCCTGCCACGCGCGCCCCGCGGGATCGATCGCGTAGTGGTACCCGATGTCCGCCCACTTGTGGGACAGGTGCCCGTTGCGGATCGCGATGAGTCGGCGGACCGAGTCGTCGTAGCGACCCGAGGGGCTCGGCGAGATCGCGTCGTGGTGGATCGTGATCCGCCGGATCGGGGTCTGCGGGTCCGCGAGCCACGCGCGGGTGGTCCCCGTGGTCCAGCGCGTCCGGGGGATCACGAAGGAGGGGAGTTCCCGGATCGACGACGACGCCGTCTGGATCGGCGCGGGGGTCGAGATCCCCCCGTTCGTCGGCATCGAGGGCTTGAAATCCGCGACGGGGGGGAGGGGCTCCCCGATCCGATTGACGGATTTCGTTCGTGTGTTCGACCCGCACGCGCCCAGCACGGACCCGAGGGCCGCGATCGACCCGAGGGTCGCCCCGAGCCGGAGCGCGGATCGTCGCGACATCCCCGGATCCTTCGGATCGGCGGGGGTCGGATTCACGCTCGAGGGGTCGGGGTATTCACGCATGTGCGGGTCTCGTGCAAGGATACTGTTCAACAACTACTTCGGCCAGATCGATCCGTTCGATACAATACAAAAATCGGGGCTGTCGTGTCCCGCTCGCGCCAGGTCGCTCAACCTGTCCGCGTATCCAACCGTGTTTCCGTGGACCCATGGGGCCCATGACGTCGAGGAGGTGGGCATGACCCTCCCGCGATCACTTATCCTGCTCGTGCTCAGCATCGTCTGCGCCGGGACCGCGCACGCCGAGATCGATTCGGACCTGGACGCCGAGATCGTCCGGGCGCAGCTCGTCGAGGCCCAGCGCGAGTACAACCTCGCGCTCCAGCGCCTCCAGGCCGCCGAGTCCAATCTGGGGATCGCGCGCCAGCGTGCCATCGAAGCCGGGATCATCGCATCGGGCACGACCGGCGCAGCCCTTGCGCACGAGCCCCAAACCGGGGGGGATGCCGCGCCGCAGACGAACAAGGACGAGACCAAGCCCCAGGCCAAACCGACCGAGCAGCCCAATCCCATCCCCAAGGCCGACCCCGAACCCAAGGAGCCGCCCAAGGTCAAGAAGCCCAAGGGACCCTCCTTCTGGGACAAGTGGCAACGCAACATCCGCATCGGTCTCAACACACGCACGGGCAACTCGGAGAACGCGAACCTCAACCTCCAGCTCAACCTCCGGAGGCGCACCGACAAACTCGACACCCGCCTCGACACCACCTACCGCTACGCGACGAGCAACGGCGTCGACACCCAGAACCGGCTCGACGTCAGCGGACGCCACGAATGGCTCGCACAAGGTGATTCCAAAATCGGGTGGTGGCTCACCGCGCGCCTCGAGGTCGACGAGTTCCAGGCGTGGGAATACCGCGTCCAGGGCCACGGCGGCGTGAGCTACCAGTTCATCAAGGACGAGAAAACCAACCTCAAAGCGCGCACCGGCTTCGGAGGCACCCGCACCTACGGGCTCCCCGACGACGAGTTCCGACCCGAAGCGCTCGTCACGGGCATCGATCTCACCCACCGGTTCAACGACACCATGAACGTCGAGCTCGGGACCGAGTACTTCCTCGAGGTCGCGGAGGAAGCCCGCGAACGCTTCAACAACTCCGCGAAGTGGAACATCCTGCTCGATAAAGAGAGCAACATGAACCTCCGGCTTCAGCTCACCCACCGCTACGACTCGGAACCGGGGAGAAACAAGGACCCCAACGACCTCTTCTTCGACATCACCCTCGGTTGGAAGTTCTAGACTGTTTCCTCACGCAGGGCCCCTCCGAGGACACGGGACACCCTTCAGCACAAGGAAACACGCATGCTTCAGGAAGCTCAGGACGCGGCGCAGACCGCCCAGGACACGACCCAGGCCGCGCAGGACACCGCCGCGGACGCCGCTCAAGCCGCCAACGCAACGCCCAGCCCCTCCGACGGGTTCGGTGAGCTCGTCACCCGGGTCAGCGAAGGCGACATGAGCTCCGACACCTGGATCCTCGCGTGGGAGACGATCGGGCAGCCCGTCCTGCTCGCGCTCGTCCTGATCATCGCCGTCTTCCTCGCCGCGGGGTGGGCGCGCGGGCTCACGAAGAAAGCGTGCGCCCGCGCCAAGACCGAGGAGACCCTCGCGCGGTTCCTCTCGAACGTCGTGCGATACCTGATCCTCATCGCGGGCGGGATCATGATCCTCGGGACGCTCGGGATCGAGACCGCGAGCTTCGCCGCCGTCCTCGCCGCCGCCGGCTTCGCGATCGGCATGGCGATGTCGGGGATGCTGGGCAACATCGCCGCGGGGGTGATGCTGCTGCTGTTCCGCCCGTTCAAGGTCGGGCACTACATCAAGGCCGCCGGGACCGAGGGGACCGTCGACGAGATCGGGCTCTTCACGACCACCCTCGACACGCCCGACAAGCGCCGCATCATCGTCCCCAACTCCTCGATCTTCGGCGACAACATCGAGAACGTCTCCTACCACCCGATCCGGCGCGTCGCCGTGAGCGTGGGAACGGACTACGGCGCCGACATCGATACGGCGCGCGAGGTCATGCTCAACGCCGCGAAGAACTGCGACAAGGTCCTGACCGACCCCGAGCCCGCCGTCGTCCTGACCGGGCTGGGCGGATCGTCGATCGACTGGGCGGTGCGCGTCTGGGTCAACGCGGACGACTTCTGGCCGACCCAGGACCAACTCACGCGCGACGTGAAGTACGCCCTCGACAACGCCGGCATCGGGATCCCGTTCCCCCAGATGGACGTCCACATCGACGGCGGGATCAAGCGCGATTGATTGTGTCTTGCTGCGGTGGCACAGGCGTCCCGCCTGTGCTCTCCCAAGTGCAGAGCTCTTTACAATGCACAGGCGGGACGCCTGTGCCACCGGCAACTCATTGTTCCCAAAGCCCACGCGTTTGCGTGGGTTTTTCATGCGCGCTGCTCGGTGCCCGTGCGGACCCGCGCGAGCCACTTGCACCAGATCGACAGCACCACGAGCATGTAGAGCCGCTGCGAATGATCGCGCCCGTGCCACGGATTGATCGACTTCTCCCCGGCCGCATCGTGCTCCCGGATCATCCGCTCGACGAACGTCATGTTGATCTCCACCCCCGCCTCCCCGAGCCCCGGGAACGGATCGGACGATCGGAGATGATCGAGCATGAGCTGGCGCATCGAGCCGTAGTCACTGCGGAACCACTCGCCGATGGGGATGGCGAAGCCCTGCTTGGGTCGATCGACGATGTGGTCGGGGAGGTACTTCCGCGCGACCTGCTTGAGGAGCCCCTTGCGCTCGCCATTGGGCATGAGGATATCGAGCGGAGTCCGGAGCGCGGCCTCGACCAGTTCCTTCGCGAGGAACGGTGCGCGGACTTCAAGCCCGACCGCCATCGAAGCGGTATCCGATTTACGCAGCAGATCATCAGGGAGATAGTGCTCGAAGTCCTCCCGGAGCGGATCCTCAATGTGCCGGAAGGTCGAGTCTCCTGGTATCTCACCCTCGATGCTCGGGATCAATCGCCGAAGATCCGGGGTCGGGAAGATCGAGAGCAGCTCCGAATACCCCCCGAACCGCGCCGCCGGAACGAGCCGAGCAAGGTACGTCGATCGACTCCCAGGGACCCGCTGATCGAGCACCCGGGTCGGGATCAGTCTGAGCACTCGGCGCCACCGATGCAGCGTCGGCGCGATCGTGTGTCGTCGATACCCCCCGAACAACTCGTCCCCTCCATCCCCCGAGAGCGCGACCTTGACATGCTCACGTGCGGCTTTCGACACCCAGTACGTCGGGAGCAACGAGCTGTCCCCGAATGGCAGCCCCATCTGCTCGATGAGCTTGACGAGATCATGCGCCGGATCCGGATCGCACTCGAGGATCTGGTGCTCGATCCCGATGTGTTTCGCCGTTTCCGAGGCAGCCGAGGACTCGTCGAATCGCGCATCGTCCATCCGGACCGTGTAGGCGCGGACATCGGGTCTGTGCGTGTGTGTGATCGCCGCGATGAGCGCCGAATCGATCCCGCCAGAAAGAAAGACCCCGAGCGGGACGTCGGCCTCAAGCCGCGATGTGATCGCGGGCTCGATCTGTTCACAGAGCTTCTTCGCACGGGTTTCACCGATCGTCTCAGGACCGGGTCGTTCAGGGAGCTTGTATCCCCGTCGCACACTCGTGAGCGGTTCTGTTGCAAATCTGGGGTTTCGCTTCTCCGCGCCTTGTCTGGGCTCCCGTGGACAGATCGACCACTCGCGAGGGTTGACCCCGTACGCAGGAATCGGCGGGATGAAAGTCGCACCATCCCGGATCCACCATTGAAAGCCAACGAGGTATGGGGTCGGTTCCCCGATTGCTGCAAGCGACGGAAGACACGACGAGAGAATGCGGACGTTTGTGGGCGATCCGCTCTGATACAGAGGCTTCTCACCTACGAGATCGCGTCCCCAACCCAGTTGTCCGGTGCGTCGATCCCAAGCGATCGCTCCATACATACCATCGAGTTCATCGAGCAGCCGCAACCCCCACGCCCGCCACCCATGCACCAACACCTCCGTGTCCGAGTGATCCGTCCCGAACACATACCCCTTCCCCTCAAGCTCCTCCCGAAGCTCCCGATGGTTGTAGATACACCCGTTGAACACCACCCCGACCAGCGGCCGCTCGGGCTCCACCTCGCTCGCCACGATCGGCGCTTCCCCCCGGTGGTACACCAGGTCCGGCCGCAGCCGCTCCCCGTCGTGGATCATGGGCTGCGCCCCGTCCTCGGGGTCGATGATGCTCAAGCGACGATGCACGAGCGCGATATCGACGATCGCCCCGTCCTCCCGGACCGCGCGGTCGCGGAACCGACCCTCCCCGTCCGGCCCCCGGTGCTTGATCGAATCGTCGAGCACGTCGAGCCACGACTCGGGGATCGATTCCAACGGCGGCGGTGGGGGGGCATCGCCCGGCTCATGAACCCGGATCACGCCCGCGATCCCGCACATCAGGGCGCGACCTTGTCGTGCTCGCGCCGCTCCTGATCGGGCTCGGGTTGCGCCGCTTCCGCTTGCTTCGACAGGTCGCGCCCGATCTGGATGTGATCGTCGATCATGAAATCCACCGTGTCCCGGAAGGTCCCGGTGCGGAGCCCCACGATCGTGTGGATGATCCGCGTCGCGATGATCGCGCTCACGAACGCGATCACGAACGCCCACGAGTGGTGCACATCGAACCACTTCTGGAGCGCCCACATCCCCCCCGGGCCGATCAGGATGTAGATGGGCATGAGCGCCATCCGCTCCGCCTGGATCCGCGTCGCGTCCTGCACGAACCGCCTGCTCTTGGGGCGGTCATCGCGCTTGGGGTGGTGCCCCTCGGGGTTCCAGTGGTTGGCGACCCAGTGCAGCGCGTAGTACACGACCACGTCGAGCACCGTGTCCACGACATAGGCGATCACCGTGATGTAGAACTTGTGCTCCGGACCGATCCAGTCCCCGATCCACAGGACCGGGAACTTCGCGAGCGCGATCGCGAGGAATCCGGCCGCGAGGATATTCAGGTTGATGTTCACCACACGCTTGCGCTGGTAGAACTTGAAGACGCGTCCGGGCATGGTGGGGGGGTCCTCGGTCGCTCCAGTTTAGTGCGTTCGCGTGACCACCGCGTCGGCGAGGAGGGTCAGCATCGGTTTCGCCGGGCCGTCGGGGACGGACCCGAGCCGGGACTTGGCGCGCTCCACGTGCGACACCGCGCACGCTCGGGTCGCGTCGAGCGACCCCGTCCCCTCGATCCGCTCGATCAGGGCGCTCACGCCGGACGATCCGCCCCGCCCGATCGCCCGGACCTCGCGCAGCGACGCCTCGCGCGTCGCGTCGTCCGCGCTGGCGAGGTGGTGGATGATCGGGTACGTCAGCTTCCCCTTCTCCAGATCCTTCCCGACCGACTTCCCGACCTCGTCGAGGGTCCCCGTCAGGTCCAGCACGTCGTCCTGGATCTGGAACGCGATCCCCAGGTCGAGCCCGAACCCCCGCAGCGCCTCCACGGCCGGGTCGTCCTCCCGATCGAACCCCAGCGCCGAGCGCGCCCCGAGCTCGCACGCCGCCCCGATCAGGGCGGCCGTCTTGCGCCTCAGGATCTCGAAATACGTCGGCTCGTCGAGCGACAGGTTGTTGCGGTTGTGGAGCTGGAGCAGCTCGCCCGTGCACATCACGGCGCTGGCGCGACCCACGATCCGCGACGGGACCGGGGAGTCGAGCGAGGAGCACAGCTCGTACGCGCTCGCGATGAGGTAATCCCCGAGGATCACGCTCGTCTCGTTGCCCTTCATCGCGTTGATCGTCCGCCCGCGCCGACGGATCTCCGCTTCGTCGAGCACGTCGTCATGCACCAGGGTCGCCATGTGCACCATCTCGGCGACGGCCCCGCACACCACGGGGGCGCGCTCGATCATCGACGCGACATCGCCCGCCGACCCGCGCGCCGCGGCGTTGCACAGCAGCACGAGCGTGGGGCGCAGCATCTTCCCCCGGTACCGCTCGATGTGCGCGCACATCGCGTCCACGGGGGGGAGCTCCGATCGGAGCTGCTCGTCGAAGACATCCGCGACGCGTGACAACCCCTCGCCGACGAGCGACTGGATCTCGTGGAGCTCCTCGGGGATGTCGAGCACGCCTCGCACGCGGGTGACCTCTCGCTCAGTTGTACGCGCCGATGTAGTTGATGAACGCGGGGTCCGCCTCGCCTTCCATCGTCGCCTCGTACTCGCCGTTGCCCTCGCCGTCCTCGTCCTCGCCCTCCCAGTAGACGTTGACGTGCTCGAACCCCGCTTCGTGGAGCAGCTCGCGGATCTCGGGGAGCGACCACAGGCGCCACTCGTACACGAACGCGTCCTTCATCTTCGTCTTGTCGGGGAACTTGAAATGGATCTTGCAGCACATCTCCCCCGTGATCGGGTTGAAGCGGTGCTGGTCCCAGACGTACGTGAACTTGCGCCCGCGCTCGTCCTCGATCTTCTTCGTCTCCTCCTGCTCGAGCATCGCCTCCGACCCGCCGTAGTGATCCAGGAAGAACACCCCGCCCGGGGCGAGCGATTCGCGCACGGTCCGGAAGTAGTGGCGCAGCTGGTCACGCGTCTTGAAGATCCAGTACGAGAAGTTCATCGCGAGCACGATGTCCATGTTCGACGCGTCCCCCGGCGCGAGCACGTCCCGGTTGATCTGGCGCACCCGGGCGCGCTGCGATTCATCGAGCGCCGACAGGCAGTGCTCCCGACCCCAGTCGAGCGTGGGCTGGTCGATATCGAGCCCGATCGCGACGTTGTCCTCCCGACGCCGGACCCACTCGCACGAGGTGTTGCAGGTCCCCGCGAAGTCCTCCCGGAGGGTCTTGGCGTGCCGCCCGCGCAGGTTCTCGTATTCGGAATCGATGAAATCGATCTCCGCCTCGACGTTCTGGACGCTCAGCTGGTACAGCTCGTGGCGGTCCGCCGTCGACGCCGACAACGCCCCGGTCTTCTCCGCCTTCCTCGCGGCCTTGTCCTCCAGCTTCGCCTTCCGCCCCGATCCGCGTGCCTTGGTCGTCGCGCTCATCGCTCCACCCGTCCCTTCGAGATTCCTGTCCGTCCGAATGCGCCGGAATCGGATCCGTCCGAGAACCCGACGCGTCCCCAATCGTAGTTGATCCCGCCCGCCCCGTCGCACGATGAACCCACCAAACACGCACTTTCGGAGCGGGGTCAGCGGGATCGTCGGGGTCTACACTCCACACCCACACGGAGGAACCACACCCATGCGTTTGACCATGGTCGGAACCGGATACGTCGGGCTCGTCACAGGGGTCTGTCTCGCCAACACGGGCAACGATGTCACCTGCCTCGACGTCGATCCCGAGAAGATCGCCAAGCTCGAGAAGGACATCTGCCCCATCTACGAGCCCGGGCTCACGGACCTCATGATCAAGAACCGCAAGGCGGGGCGACTCACCTACACCCTCGACAAGAAAAAGGCCTACCAGAGCGCCGAGATGATCTTCATCTGCGTCGGCACCCCGTCGGACGACAAAGGCCACACCGACATGACCTACATCGACGGCGCCGCCGACGATATCGGAAACGCGATCAAAGAGCTCGGCTCCGACCAGCCCCCCAAGATCATCGTCGTCAAGTCCACCGTCCCCGTCGGGACCACCTTCCGCGTCAAGGAACGCATCAAATCCATCGTCGGCGACATCCCCTTCCACGTCGCCGACAACCCCGAGTTCCTCAAGGAAGGCGACGCCGTCAACGACTTCAACAAACCCGATCGCGTCGTCGTCGGGGTCGAGTCCGACGAGGTGGGCGAACGCTTCCGCGACCTCTACGACCCCTTCGTCCGCAACGGGCACCCCATCTTCGTCATGGACGTCCTCTCCGCCGAGATGGTCAAGTACGCCTCCAACAACTTCCTCGCCACCAAGATCTCCTTCATCAACGAGATGGCCAACCTCTGCGAGGCCTACGGCGCCAACATCAACCGCGTCCGCGAGGGCATGTGCTCCGACTCGCGCATCGGGCACCAGTTCCTCTACCCCGGGCTGGGCTACGGCGGGTCCTGCTTCCCCAAGGACACACTCGCGTGCATCATGATGGGCGACAAGGCGGGGGTCACCATGCAGATCTCCAACGCCGTCCACGGCACCAACGAGCGCCAGCGCAACCTCTTCTTCAACAAGATCATCAAGCACTTCGGCTCCGAGACCGCGCTCCAGGGCAAGAAGCTCGCCTTCTGGGGGCTCGCCTTCAAGCCCCGCACCGACGACATCCGCAAGGCCCCCGCCCTCACCCTCATCCGCAAGGCCCTCGGGTACGGCGCGATCTGCCACGGCTTCGACCTCGTCGCCATGGAGAACGTCGCCAAGGAGATGGGCGACACCGTCAAGCTCTTCGACGACATGTACGAGTGCGCCGAGGGCTGCGACGCCCTCGTCATCTCCACGGACTGGCCCGAGTTCAAATCCCCCGACTTCGACAAGCTCGGCGAGGTCATGGGCGCCAAGGTCATCTTCGACGGGCGCAACCTCTACCGCCGCCAGCACCTGGGCGAGCAGGGCTTCCACTACTACTCCGTCGGGCGCGCCCCCGTCACCCCGGCGTGACCCGTCGCTCATCATCCTGAACACGAAGAAGGGGACCCGATCGGGTCCCCTTCTCCATCATCAAACGAGTTGTGGTCCGATGCGTTGTGTCGGTATGGCTCAGCGCCGACGACGAGCCGCGGCCAGCCCGCCGAGCCCGAGCAGCGCCACGGCGCTGGGGGCGGGGGTGATCGTCACATTATCGATGTCGAAATCAACCAGCAGCTCCGAATCAAGCCCCGCGGGACGATCCGCGCTCACCTGGATGTTCCCCACCGCCGTCATGATCGCGTTGAACGCCTCAGGCGTCGGCGCGCCCTCGATCGTCAGCAGCGGGTTGAAGAAGCTCAGGTCGAACGACAGCGTCGTCCACGAACCCGACGCCACGGGGCCCGCGAGCTCGACCGCGAACGCCGGGAAGTTCATCGACTGCGCCACGCGCAACGCGATCCCGAGGTCCTGCCCCGCGTTGTGACGGAAATCGAACGAGATCCGATCGATCCCGCCCGCGAGGTAGTCACCCACGAACGCGTCGCCCGACGCATCGAAGTCGTCGTGCCCGCGGAGGATCGTCAGGCCGAAAGGGCCCGCCGTGTTGAGGTCCGTCTGCGTGCTCACGTACGCGCTCCCGTCGAGCGCGCCAGAACCGACCTCCGTCAGTGCGCCGTACGAACCGGAAAGCCATCCGTTGGCGCCGCCGTTGAAGTCCTCGGTGAACGGAACCACGCCGGCGCCGGCCGGAGCGGTCAGCAGCCCAGCGACACCGAGTGCAATCGTCGTCTTCATCATCAACAATCCTCTCTCACATCCCACGAACACAAGTGGGGGGTGTATGGAAATGGAAACCGAAACACATCACTCCGCCGCGAACGCGCTCAGGAAGGCGCTCACGTCGAAGAAGTCGAACTGGCAATCCCCCGTCAGGTCCGCCGCCGGGTCGTCGCTCGAGAGCGCCGAAAGGAACGCGCTGACATCGAAGAAGTCCTTCGCGCCGTCCCCGTTGAAATCACCCTCGTCCCCGACACGGACCCGCAGCGACAGCGTCGCCGTGTACCCGAACAGCTGCGCGATCGGGTTCTCCTTGGAGTAGAACACCGGGTAGTTCCCCTCGCCCCCGTCGGGCCCCCCAGACGCGGGATTCAGCGACGTCACCATCAAACGCATCTCCCCCAGATCGAGCATCCGCGCGAGCTCGAGCCCCGTCCCCGCATCGCACGGCGAGAACGAGAACGTGAACTCCGTATCGCTCGGGACCAACTGCCCCGGCGCGACCGTGTCCGTCACACCGATCGCGAGGGGCTCGGCCTCGAACATCTCCTTGAGATGGTTCGAGATGTCCGTCGCGACCCCCGCGCTGTCGTACCGCGCCGCGAACGCGCGACGCATCCCCTGCGCCGGCTCCACCTCGGGCACGAACCCGAACGCCGTGCTCTCGTTGAACGTCGTCTGATCGAACCCGTCCCGGTACCCCACCAGGAACAGATTCAGCGGCCGCCCCGGATCGGGGTCCAGAATCTCCGGCTCTCCCGAAGGTGTGTAGGTCGTGTACGAGTCGTACGTGTCGTCGTACGTGAACCCCAGGTCGTTCGAGACCGTCATCGTCAGGGTCGCCTCGATCACCCGGTACTGGTCCTCCCCGAGCCCCGGCGCGATGTCCCCCGACGTATCGAACCCCACGAGCACCTGCGCGTCGTGGTCGTCGAACCCCTCGAGCAGCGTCGCGCCGAATGCGGAGATCTCGAGCCGGAACCCCGGGGACCCGTTGAACGGATACATCCACCGATCGAGCGAAGGGGTCGCGATCGTGGGGGTCAGCAGCTGCGCCTGCGCGCCCGAAGCCGCGAGGAGAGAAACGCCGAGAGCAAGAAAGGACTTGTGCATATCGTGTCTCCGGCAAAATCTGCGCTTGGATCGCTGTGTGACAAGGAAATTCCGATTTCCCGCGATCCAGACTTGTCAGATCGGATCGGGAGCCGAATGATTGAGACTCAGTCTCAAGAACTCAAGGGGCTGTCCGAATTTTATTGAGACCCAGTCTCAACAACTTCTCGGACCCCCCAAACCCCGGTCAAGGATCGGCCGACATGAACACCATGCCTCCCCGACGCGCCTTCACACTCATCGAGCTCCTCGTGGTCATCGCGATCATCGCGCTCCTGATCGGCGTCCTCCTCCCCGCCCTCGGCGGCGCGCGCGAGAGCGCCAAAGCCGTCCGCGAGCAAGCCGGGCTCAAGCAGGTCATGCTCGCGTACCAGATGTACAGCGACGACCACAACGGTGCCCTCATGATCGGGTTCCTCAACAACGATCACATCGCGCGGATGACCGAGGAGAACGCCCTCCCCAAGGACCTCGCCGGAAACCCCATCGGGTTCCCCATCGCTTCCCGCTACCCCTGGCGCTTTATCCCCTACCTCGACTACCAGTTCGAAGCGCTCTACATGGACCCCCGTGTCGTCGAAGTGATCTCAGCCGGGCAGAACAGCACCGAGACGAACCTCCACTCCGAGACACTGAAATACGCCGTCTCGCTCTTCCCATCCTTCGGGCTCAACTCCTACTTCATCGGTGGCGGCGCTCAGGGCGACAATCTCATGTGGTCCGAGACCGGCCGACGCCTCTTCGGGAAGTTCCACATCGACCGGATGACCCAGGCGCGCCGCCCCTCGAACCTCATCACCTTTGCCACCTCGCGCACCAACTCCGAAACCGCCGCCATCCAGGGCTACGGCATGGTCGAGGGCTACTTCAACGTCCGCCCCCCGTATCTCTATGAAACCTCCCCAAGACAGTGGGAGGACATCTACGTCAAGCACACCGAGTCCCCCGCACAGAACTCCGGGAACGTCTCACTCCGCTACAACGACAAAGCCATCATCGGTGCCCTCGACGGACACGCCGAGCAGCTCGACTGGGACGAACTCCAGGACATGCAGCGATGGGCCAACGGCGCCACGTCGCCCGACTGGACCATCCGCGCCAACCTCCCCTGACCATTCGCGCCCGGGTGGCATGGACTTGCGCTTCGCAAGTCCATGAACGAGCCCCGTGGGAACACCAGCCCTCACGACCTACGCTCACCCCATGAGCGATCGAGCGACCAAAACCAACCTCATCGACGAACTCCAGTGGCGCGGCCTCATCAAAGACTGCACCGATGAGAGCGGGCTCCGCGATCACCTCGCCGACCCCGACAACGCCCCCCGCAAGATCTACTGCGGCTTCGACCCCACCTCCGACTCCCTCACCATCGGCAACCTCGTCCCCATCATGATGCTCGCCCACGTCCGGCGCGCCGGGCACACCCCCATCGTCGTCATGGGCGGCGGCACCGGGCTCATCGGCGACCCCTCGGGCAAATCCGCCGAGCGACAGATGATGACCAAGGAGCTCGTCGAGCACAACGTCTCCAAACAACGCGCCATCTTCGAGAACGTCCTCGGCCAGATCGACGGCCCCGACTACGAGATCAAAAACAACCTCGATTGGCTCGGCTCCATCTCCTACATCGACGCGCTGCGCGACATCGGCAAGCACTTCTCCGTCAACATGATGATGCAGAAGGAGTCCGTCAAGGAACGCCTCCACAACCGAGAGCAGGGCATCTCCTACACCGAGTTCTCCTACATGATCCTCCAGGCCTACGACTTCGCGCACCTCTACGAGAAGGAAAGCGTCACCGTCCAGTTCGGAGGGTCCGACCAGTACGGCAACATCGTCGCGGGCACGGATCTTATCAGGCGTAAGCGGGCATCACTGGCCGATACGCTTGACTCAGTGGTGAAGATCTTTCGTGATCACATGTATCCTGGTCGCGAACGTACTCTTGGTGATTTGATCGAACGTCCATTCTCTACGCTATTGGATTCAATCGATGGAATCGAACAGCATTTGTTTGACCAGATTGATCTGCTGATGAGATTTTTTGAGACTCTCAAAGGAATGGCTCCAGAGGAGAAAGAGGGGTTCGAGATTACGTTGAAGAAGCTGCGGCGGTATCGAGTGCCCAACTTCGGCCTCACCGCCCCCCTCGTCAAAAAAGCCGACGGCACCAAGTTCGGCAAAACCGAAGACGGCGCGATCTGGCTCACCGCCGCACGCACCTCTCCCTACGCGTACTACCAGTTCTGGCTCAATGCGAGCGACAAAGACGTCGCGGGCGACGACGAGAACCCCGGATGGATCAAGATCTTCACCTTCCTGACGGAAGCGGAGTGCGACGCGCTGATCCAAGAGCACAACGCGGATCCGAGCCGCCGAGTCCTGCAACGCAAGTTGGCGCAGGAGGCGACCACAATTCTTCACGGCGAGAGAGCGATGAAGCAAGCGGAAGAAGCGGGCAAAGCCCTCTTCTCCGGCGACATCGCGTCCCTCGACGAGCCCACCCTCCTCGACGTCTTCGCGAACATCGAATCCTCCACCCACGCGCTCACGGACCTCGACCAAGGCATCGACCCCGTCGAACTCCTCAAGTCCGTCGGGCTCGCCTCATCCAACCGCGAAGCCCGCGAGTTCCTCGCCAACGGCTCCGTCTCCGTCAACGGCCAAAGAATCGACCCCGACACCACGATCACCCGCGACCACCTCCTCCACGGGTCCATCATCGCGATCCGCCGCGGCAAGAAGAACTGGCGCCTCACCCGCTGGGCCTGACGACCCGCCAATTCTCCATCTTTCCGTTTCTCCCACCCTCCTCCATCTGGTAATCTGGGCAAGCGGCGCGTGAGAAACGCCGCCCGTGCACGAGACAGAGAAGAGAACCAGAGGGAGAAACCAGATGAGACCCACGCAATCGATCGGCGCGCTCGCCTGCGCCGGGTTGGCCACGTCCGCGTTCGCGCAGAGCGCCTCGCTGATGGCCGTCGTCTCCACCACCGTCATCTTCCCCGCGGCCACCCCGTCGTTCACCGTCGACATCTTCGCGAGCGCCGACTTCGGCACCCACATCGCCGGCGGCGGATTCGCGATGGACGCGATCGACGGCGGC
Organism: uncultured Phycisphaerales bacterium; assembly: GCA_965652365.1. Classification (GTDB taxonomy): domain Bacteria; phylum Planctomycetota; class Phycisphaerae; order Phycisphaerales; family UBA1924; genus UBA1924. The sequence continues at coordinate 17,323 of CBFGUD010000019.1, read as the reverse complement.
GAGCACATCACCGACATCCAGGGCGGCGCGGAACCCTGGGCCGCCATCGGAGAGAACAACTTCGGCTACATGGGCGACGGCGACCACGCCGGGCTCGTCTTCGGGCAGGTCATCTTCCCCCCCTTCCTCGAACCCGCGCCCGAGACCGCCCTCGCCGGAGGACCCGTCCATCTCGCGAGCTTCGTGTTCTCTATCGACCAGCTCACCTTCGACCGAGTCGAGGTGAACCTCACCGCCCTCGGATCCGCGCCCTTCGCGCTCGAGGTCTACGACGCCAACACCGGCACCTTCACCCAGATCAGCAACCAAGACATCGGGCTCAGCAGCTTCGTCGTCCAGGTCCCCGCGCCCTCGTCGATCGCCCTCCTCGGGCTCGGCGCACTCGCCGCGACCCGGCGCCGGCGCTGATCAACCCACACCCTGAAATAAAACAGCCCCCGGCGCGCCAAGCACGCCGGGGGCTTTCGTATGCGCACCCCGGTCGCCCGGTGTGCAGCTCAGGGAGACTCAGAAATCAGGGGCACCCCGCCTGCAGTTCCTGGAGGAACGCGCTCACATCGAAGAAGTCGTACTCGCCGTCGCCCGAGAAGTCCGCGATCGGGTTCTCGTTCGCCAGCGCCTGGAGGAACGCGCTCACGTCGAAGAAGTCGAGCTCGCCGTCCATCGTCAGGTCCGCCCGGCACCCGCTCTGGTTCCCGAGCGACCCGTCCGCGTTCACGTTGTGCGCCTCGATGTCCGCCGATCCGAACGGCCCGGACTGCCACGCCGCGAGCACGTCCCCGTCCGCGCCGTTCGCGGAGACTAGCCGGGTCCGGTCCATGGACGCGCCCGTCGCGACGACCGTGCTCGACGCCCACGCGTCACTCCCGTCCCGATCGAGCCCGTGCGCGAGGACCTGGTCGCCGCCGCCCGCGCCCTCGATCCACGCGATCACGATCGCGTCATCGAGCGATCTCGGCTGCGCCCACAGCGATTCGTTCGCATCGATCGAGGAGATCACGACCCCGTCCGAACCCCATTGGCGCGCGCCGGTATTGTCGATGCGCTGCGCATAAACCCCCTGCGAGCCCTGGTTGTTGTCGAGCTCCGTCCACGCCACGACGATCGAGTCGCTCGGCGCGTCGTACGCCGCGTTCGGGGAGACCCGCTCGCGCCCGTTGGTCGATGCCGCGACCCCGTTGTGCGGGTAGAGCTCGGACCCGTCGCTCCCGAGGCGCTGGACGTAGACGTTGAGGGAGTTCGCCGTGTCGTACCACGAGAACACCGCGCCCCCGGATCCGTCCGCCTCGAACTCGGGGAAGTTCCCGAACTGGAGCGACCCGCCGTCGAACACCGCGACGCGCGAAGCCCACGCCTCGTTGCCCATGTCGTCGATCTTCTGCGCGTACAGGTGCTTGGGATCGAAGAACGCCGCGAACTGCACCCACGACACGATCACCGATCCGTTGTCCGATCCGTGCATCGACGCGAGGTTGATCCCCGTCCCGTTGCCCGCGAGTGTCGATTCCCATTCGACCATCCCCGCGGCGCTGATGCGCGCGAGCTTGGTATCCGAGTTGTTGATCCACGCCACGACCGTGTCCCCGTCGCTCGTCGCCGCGATGTCGGGAGACCCCACGAAGTCCGTCCCGTTCCCGAACTGGATCCCGCCGGCGCCCCACGTCAGCGACCCGTCGGGCGCGACCCGCTGTGCCGTCACGCGCGTCCCCCCGAACCGGTCGTCGCGGAACGCGAGCACCGCGTGACCCGACGAATCCACGTCCAGGTCGTAGTCCTGCGTCGACGAGAAGTTCCGATCCGCGACGAGCACCCCGTTGTGCGCCCACTGCTCGACCCCGTCCGCGTCGAGCCGCTGGAGACGCACGTCATACCCCGTCTCGCTCGAATACCACGAGATATAGCACCCACCGTCGCTCGTCGCGACGATCTTCGGCTGCACCTGCTCCCCCGCGCCGTCCGCGACGCTCACGTGCATACTCGGGTCCTCGCTCCACTGCGCCAAAGCAGGCGACACACACGCCGCGACACCCGCGGCAACAATCAGGGCTTTTGACATCTTCATTCCTGGGTCTCCTCCGTAAAGGGAAGCGTAAAAATCTACGCTGGTCCGCTCAATCTATCACCCCGCCACCATTCATACAAGCGAAACGCCCCCGATCCGCGAGGAATTGGAAAAAGCCCGGCACACCGAGGTATGCCGGGCTCTGGACGCGTTGGATCCTCGTCAACCGATCAGCAGGGGCACCCCGCCTGCAGCTGCTGGAGGAAACTACTCACATCAAAGAAGTCGAACATCCCGTCGCCATTGAAATCCGCGATCGGGTTGTTGTTCGCCAGCGCCTGGAGGAACGCGCTCACGTCGAAGAAGTCGAGCGCACCGTCCCCGTTGAGATCCGCGGGACACGTCGTCGCGACCCGGACCACACCCGAACGCGCTTCGGCCTGCGCCGCCGTCGCGCCCGTGTTGGAGAAGCCCATGTACTCGCCCTGCCCGAGCCCGGTACATGCGCCGAGCGCGGTTTCGATGCACCAGTAGTGCCCGAACCCGGTCCCGCCCGTGTTGTTCTGGAACACGAGGAACCCTTCACCGGACGCGCCGCTGATATCAAAGAAGAGCCCCGTCGGCGAAGCCGACAACTGCGTGCTGCTGGGCCCGAACTGGAACGCGTTGAGCGTGTTGATCGTCTGGTTCGGACCACCCTCCAGGTTCGGCGCCCGCAGCGCGAGATCGAACCCGACGATGTTCCCGGAAGACAGCGTGCCCATCGTCCCGTCCGTCGTGATCGTCCCCGTCACCGTCCCCGCGCCGATGACGCGCTGGACCGTGTACGTGATCGGATCCGGGTTGGTCGACGCGAAGGAGAAGAGCCCGGTCGGTTGCCCGGTCTCGGCCGGACCCGAGAAGCCGCTCGCGAACCCGATGTGCTCGCCGACGCCGCCGCCCGTGCAGAACGCGCCCGCGGTCTCGATGCAGTAATAGTTGCTGGTCGCCGCGCCCTGGACCAGGAAGAACCCGATCCCGAGATCGCCGCTGATGTCGAACATCAGGTCCGCGCTCGACGCGATCGTCGTGTCGCCGAACAGGTTCGTCTGGATCTGGTTGGACTGCATGATCGTGTCCTCCGGACCCGCGTTCAGATCCGGCGCGATCAGGGTCAGCTCCCACCCGATGACGTCCGCGCTCCGCAGCACCCCGAGCGTGCCGTCGGTCGTGATCGTCCCGTAGATACACCCATCACCGATCGTCCGATTGACCGAGTACGTGATCGGCGCCGGCCCCGCGACCGTCGCGAATACCACGACACCCGAACCCGCCGTGGTCTGCGCCGGCCCGAACCCGCCAGCATCCTGCCCGATGTGCTCCCCGGTCCCGCCGCCCGTGCAACCCGAGACCTCGATGCAGTAGTAGTTCCCGAAACCACCACCACCGGCCGTGAACCCCTGCATCAGGAAGAACCCGCTCGCCCCGAAATCGAACCGGAGCTCGGTTGGTGTCGCGGTTGTCCCCGTTCCCGAGATGATGGTCTGGAAGGACGTCGGGAAATCGATCGAATCCGTCGCGCCGTCCGCCATCCCCGGCGCATACAGATCAAGCTCCCAGTCGATGATATCGCTCGTCGTCAGAACGCCGATCGTCCCGTTGGTCGTGATCGTTCCGTTCACGAACCCGTTCCCGACCGAGCGGTTGATGATGTACGTGATCTCAGATCGCGCGAAGACCTCGACCCCCGTGGGCACCGGGCTCCTCGACTGCGCGACGTTCGCGCCGTCGCTGCGGAACCCGATGTTCTCCCCCTGCCCCGCCGTCGTGCACCCCCCGAGCAACGATTCGAGACACCAGTAGTCATTGCTCACCGTCCCGTTCCCCTGGATCAGGAAGAACTCGCCGCCCGCGGCCCCGAAGTTGTACGACAACGCGCTCGCCGTCGCGCTCACCGCGCTCCCAGACACGATCAGCTGCAGCTGATTCGCCGGCGTCAGCACCACCGTCGGCCCGGACGCGAGATTCGGCGCCGAGACCGTGAGCTCGTAATCAACGATGTTCGACACGCTCAGCGTGCCGAGCGTCCCGTCCGTCTCGATCCAACCCGTCACCGTCCCCGCGCCCACGACACGATCCAGGTGATACCGGATCGTCCCGCCCAGCGCGACCGAGGAAAGCCCACACAACAACGCCATCAAAGCCAGAGTCAAGCGATGCATAACCCCTCCGAGAATGAGGAATCGGCGGGGGTCGAATCCCCCAGCCCGATAACAAACTCTATCACCGATCCCGCCTTAGACGCTCTGAATCGGACATTTTCGGAAAGATCGCAAGAATCGCATCCCATCCGCATACTTTGTAGTGCATAGTATGCAGGGCCAATCAAACCCCCGGCCATGCCCACGGAGCGACACCGATGAAACTCGAACGCGAACTCATGCGCGGTGCCGGACCCACCGCCGTCCTCAAGCTCCTCTCCGCCCGCCCCATGTACGGCTACGAGCTCGTCGAAGCCCTCTCCGCCCGCGCCGAAGGCGTCCTCACCATGGGCCAGTCCACCCTCTACCCCATGCTCTACAACCTCGAAGCCAAGGGTCTCATCGAAGCCCAGTGGCGCGAGTCCGACACGGGGAGGCAACGCAAGTACTACTCGCTCACCGGGAAGGGCCAACGCAAACTCAGCGCCGACATGGAGCAGTGGGAGCGCCTCACCAGCGCCATGACCTCCCTCGGGGTCATCAAGGGAGCGCCCGCATGAGCACCGACACCCGGAGCATCTGGACACGACCGATCTTCCACCTTCGCCCCCATCCGGACCGGACCGCGCGCCGACTCGTCGAGGAGTCCGAACTCCCGGCCCCCATCCGTTCCTGGATCCTCGAGGTCACCGGACGATCCGGACTCTGGCGATCCGAACGCGCCGAGGTCGCCCGCGAACTCATCGCCCACGCCCATGACGCGCTCGACCACGGGCGCGACCCGGACGAAGCCCTCCGGAGCATGGGCGATCCGAGGACCCTCGCCACGCTCGTACGCCGATCCATGAAGCGCAAGCGACCCTGGATCTGGAAGCGTCTGCGCGATCTGCGTCGCGCCGTGGGCGCCGTGATCGTGCTCATGCTCGTGTTCTACGCGACCCTCGCCGCACGCTTTTACCTCAGCAGCCCCAGCATCACCACGGACTACCTGGCGCAGTTCAACGAACACCGAATCCGCTTCGACGAGTCCGACTACGCATGGCCCATCTATCAGGACGCGGCCCGGGAGTGGGCCCCGATCTACAAGGCGGAACGAGATCTCCAAGACGGACGCGCCTCGGCCGCGCGGAACGCCGACGACGTCTACACCCGCTTCGAGATCGACGAACGATACTGGGCGGGGATCGACGACCCAAACCGGATGACCACCGGGCACCCCGACTACGAGCGCACCGTCGCGATCTACAAGTCCTTCCGCCCCCAACTCGATCGGATCATCGAGGCAACCTCGCTCCCCCTGCTCGGCGTGCTCTACGCCTCGGAGTACGAAACGATCGAACACCCCGACGGGACAACCGAAACGCGATCGATCCCCCCCAGCAACGACCCGAGCGAGAACGATCCTCTCTTCAATGTCCTCCTCCCTCATCTCGGATCGATGCGCCAGCTCACGAATCATCTCGCGTTCGATGCACGGATCGCCGTGCGCGAGGGCGACGCGGACCGTGCGCATCGGGATCTGCTCGCGATGCTCCGCCTCACCAGGCAACTCCAGAACGAACCGGGGTTCGTCATCTCCGACCTCGTCGGGGTCGCGATGATCGACGCATGGTGCAGCACGCTCCTTGGTTTCATCGAAGCGAACCCCGACGTCTTCTCCCGCGCCCAACTCGTCGAACTCGCGCACGCCCTGAGCGATGTCTCCTCCCGGGTCACGATGAGCTACGACAACGAACAACTGATGTTCCATGATTTCCTCCAACGCGTCTACACCGACAACGGGAGCGGCAACGGGCACCTCACCGCCGAGGGAATGAAGATGCTCGAACTGGCAGGCAACATCTATGACTTCGAGGATTTCAATCCCGATCAAAATCTGCGAGCGATCCTCAACCCCGCGGCCATGGCGATCATCCCCGATCGGAAGTCGGCCAGGACCCGCTACGACACGTACATCGAAACCTACAAATCCGTCCTCCGCGAAGGACCCGGATCCTTTTGGAAAATCATCCACGCGGATCGGCAGATCTCGATCGACGCCCGCGACGCTCTCGTCCTCGATCCCGTCGACATCATGATCCCCGCGCTCGGCAAGGCAACCGCCCGGGTCTTCCACGCCAGAGCAGAGACAGGAGCCGTCATGCTCGCGATCGCGCTCGAGATCGACCGGATGGATCACGGCGACTACCCCGAGTCTCTCGATGAACTCGTGCCCGACCGGATCCCCTCGCTCCCCGAAGACCCCATGAACCCCGGGCACCCGGTCCTCTACAAACGGACCGACACCGGGTACGTCATCTACTCCACCGGATCCGACGCCGACGACGACGACGCCGCCCGAGCCCCGGATCGATCAGACGAACAACGCAACGCCATGAGCTTCGAACGGCGCTTCGGTCACGAGCCCATCGAGATCATCCGGTCCGCCCCCGACCCGAGCACCGGATCCGAACGCCCGCCGCCGTACCCGCGCACAGACGCCCCGGATCTGGACTGGATCCTCCTCGAGATGGACCGATCCGAATCCGCGGGCTGACCGGGCTTACTCGAACCCGTCGCGCGTCTGGATCTCGAAATCGTGGATGCTCGCGATGTCCTTGGCGCTCTTGGACCCCAGGTCCTCGAACCGCGCGATCACGGGCCTGGGGTCCTCGAACGCGAGCTTCCCGAGCAGCGCGAACTTGTGGTCCAGGATCCCGTGCAGGTCCGCCTCCGTGTTCCGCGCGTGACCCGCGGGGTACATCACCATCCCGGACTCGAACGCCGTCCCGTCCGTGTCCTCGATGACGACGCTCGTCGGGATCCCGTCCGGATACCGCTTGTCGTACTCCGCGCCCCCGTGCTCGAACCGGATCTTCTCCATCAGCGCCCGGGTGCGCTCGTTGCCGATCGCGTCGGCGCTGTAGTCGTAGGGCTCGAGCATGAGCTCGGTCCACCCCGCCTTCTGGCTCGCCAGCGCCTTGCGCAGGAGCGTCGCGACGATGTACACCATCGAGTGGTCCGCGCTCTGGCGCGTCGTGGGGTTCCGCTTCGCCGGGTCCCCGATGATCCCGAACGCGGGCTCGTACGCCGTGATCGTGATCGACTTGATCTTCGAACCCGACGCGTCATCCAGCAGGTGCGGCGCCTTCGCCAGGAGGTTGAGCATCGCCTGGAGCGCGCCCGCGCTCTGGTGCTCGTACAGACCCAGCTTGAAGTGCATCCCCATCACCGCGAAGTCGTCCCCCGCGCGAGCGAGCACCAGATCGAAGGGCGACTCGTCCGCTTGCTTCGTGTTCGCCTTGTCCGTGCCCACCTTCTCGAACATCTGACCCGGGCCCTCGAAGATCCGGAAGATCGCTTCCGGGTTGCGGAAGATGTCCCGGGGCCCCATGAACCCCATCATCGAGCGGCGCACCGCGTTGATCGCGACCTCGGAGCTGATCGCCGCGCTCGCGCCCTTGGAATCGCTCAGCTGCTTGCCCGCCCGGATCGCCCGGAACGGGATGTAGTGCGCCACCACCATCCCGATCGCGGACTCGATCTGCTCGGGCTTGGCGCCCAGCATCGCCCCGAACACCGCCGCGCTCGCGATCGCGCCGTGCACCACGTGGTCGATCTTGTACGTCTTGAGCGAGAACACCTCCGCCAGACGCCCGCGGATCTCGTCGAGGCACACCATCGCCTTGAGCGCCTGCGCCCCGTCCCGCTCGGTCATCTGCGCCCCCGCGATGCACACCCCGTAGAAGTCGTTGTGCCCGAACTCCCCCGCGGTGTGCCCGAGCTCCGGGTTGTACCCGAAGTTCGTCCCGTTCGAGTCCCACTCACGCACCGCCGCGTTGTTCGCGAGGATCGCCTTCTCGGGCTGCACCTGCACGCTCGACCCGAACACCGTCGCCCCCCGATGCGTCGCCTTGCCGAGCCGATGCGTCGCGTCCGTCACGACATACTGCAGCGCCTCGTCCCGCAGGATCGTCGGCGCGTTCGTCTTGAGCGCCAGCGCGGACAAGCCGCAGATCACCGCGTCGGTAAAAAACAGATTCGTCCGTTCGAGCACCTTCGCGCCCGGGTCCCCCTTGGTCCCCGCATCGTCGCTCAGGAAATCGATCGCGTACTGCGCGATCCCGAGCGCCTGGTTGGAATCACGAGTGAGCTTGACATGCGTATCCGCGGCCGTGGTCGACATGGGTTCTCAATCCTCAATCAAAGCAGTGGGGGGTGGGGGATATCCGAAATAGCCCCGGGTACGGGGCTGGAATCGTAGTCGTGATGATCGGCGTGCGTGGATAGCCGGCTCGCCATTCCGCTGGCTCATGCAGGGATCGTGGGTGAATCGACTTGCAGGTGGAATCCTGATTCCGTTATTCTTTCCTGATGACTCCCGACACCGACATCTTCACCAAGATTCGTGGTATCTCCCAGTACCAGTCCGCGGTCCGCTGGTGCAAGCCCGGAACGCAGCTTCAACTCGTGCGTGAGCCAGCCAATCCATACGATCGAAACGCGATCGCGGTCTATGTCTTCGGGGGCACACTCTCGAAGAAGCTAAGGCAGGTAGGGTACCTGAGCGAGGACCTCGCCGAGCGGTTTGCTTCGCACGTCGATCTTGGTCTCGATCTGACCGCGATCGTCCTCGAACCAACCGGGAAGCGAGGTCAAGCCCAAGGCGTCAACATCCTGCTCTCGTATCCGAAGGAACAGCGCAAGGCCATCGAAAGGAAGATCGCGGCCGAGCGTGCACGTGAACGTGCGATCCGATCGGCTCAAGCGAAGCAACTCGCAAACGAGAAAGCTGAACTCCAGCGGCTCAATGCCGAGCGCAAAGAAGCAAACCGGAATCGAAGAATACAGCAAGCGAAGCAAGCCGCTGAAGCCGCGTCCAAGGCCAGCAAGCTCGGGCTCGTCAAGATGAAAAAGCTTGTCAAGATCTGCTACGGAATCGAAGATCGGCCGAAAGAACCTGAGAACAGTTGATCGATCTCAATTCCCCCGCCGGGGTGCGTGGGTTCCCCGTCCTCAGGTCACGTTCCCGCTCCCCGTGAACACGAACCACCCCAACCCCGTCGCGAACGTCCAGATCCCGTAGATCGCGTGCTCGAACCCCGACGCGAGCGCCGACCTCGATCGCAGATACGTCCACGCGAACAGGATCCCCGCCGGGATCGTCATCGCCAGCGCCACCCAGTTCCACATCGGCGCATGGAGCCACGAGAACGCGGCCACATTGAGCACGAACGCGGTGCGCCCCTCCCCGATGATCGGCGCGTACCGATGGAAGAAGAAGGCCCGGTGCGTCACCTCCTGCGGATACGCGCTCACCCACGGGTACAGCAGCGCAATCATCATCAGCAGCACCGGGATCTCCCGGGGCAGCCGAAGGAACCCGCCCTTGGGGAGCATGTGGAACACGTGCTCCATCATCCACGCCGCGAGCAGGATGGTGGGGGCGCACAGCGCGAACACGATCAGGATCCGTTTCACGTCCCCCCTGAACGCGCGCCACCCCCACAGGTGCGAGTTGTCGAACGACCGATCCATCCGCAGCACGATCGTCAGCACCACGAACGACACGAGCAGCACCGGAAACACGAACAGCCCCCCCGGGAGCCCCGTGTCCAGGTCCGCGCGGATCCCGAAGCGCGCCAGCAGCGTCTGCGCCCGCACGGGCTGCAAGAGCACCGCGACGACCACCGGGACGATCCCGTAGAGCAGCACGAACTCGGTCCACAAGCGGACCCGCCGGAGCGTGCTCGGGGCAACGGGAACGGATCGATCGATGTCCATGGTGGTCACGACCGTTCTTCGTCGGATGCGACCGATCCGGATTCAGGATGCGCCACCGCGTCGATCGGATTCCGCTGCGCGTCGAGCGTCTGCTCACGCTCGATCGGGAGCGCCTCGGGATGCTCGCGCACGAGGAACGCGATCATCTTTTCCCGCACGTCGCAGTGCAGGTCCCACGCGGCGGGCGCCGTCGCGGCGCTCGCGAGGATCCGCACCTCGATCGTCTTCTCGCTCGACCCGATCACCTGCACCTTCGCCGTCCGCCCGTCGTGCAGCTCGTGCCCGTCCAGGATCTCATCGAGCTTCTCCCTGATCCGCCCGATATCCGCGTCGAAATCCAGCCGCAGAATCACCGGCCCGAGCGTGTTGCTCGACGTCCGCGTCAGGTTCTCGAACGAATCCGAGATGATGTCCGACAAAGGCACGATCAGGCGGCGCTCGTTCCACAGCTTGATCGACACGAACGCGACCGAGATCTCCTCGACCGTCCCGTAGTGCCCGTCGATCTCGACGACATCCCCGAGCCGCAGCGGCTGCGTCAGCGCGATCTGCACCCCCGCCAGCAGGTTCTCGAGCACCTGCTTGGCCGCGAACCCCACGATGATCCCCATCACCCCCGCGCTCGCGAGCATGCTCGTCCCGATCCGCTCGACCGACTCGAATGCCATCAGCCCCAGCGCCACCCCGACCACCCCCACGATGATCATCACCGCGCGCGACAGCACCTTCACCTGCGTGTGGATCCGCTGGGCGCGGGTGTTGTCCGTGTGCTCCATCTCGTACCGCGTCAGGTACGCGCTCGTCGAGCCCGAGATCAGCGAAACCGCGACCCACGTCAACGCCAGGATGATCGCGAAGGTCGCGAACTCGTCCCACAACGCCGACGACGCGTCCGGAATCAACGACCGAGCGCTCGCGCCCAGCAGCGCCAGCGTCAGCCCGAGCACGACCGCGAGGGTGAACGTCGCCCGCGAGCTCCGCTCCACGAGCGGGGACCACCGGTTCAGCTCCTCCTTGTGCTCCAGCACCCGCTTGAGCACGAACACCACCGCATACCGGATCCCCACGCACGCCGCCACGAACACGACGATCAGCGCGAGCATCTGCGCCCACGCCGACCAACCCCCCGCCACCGAATCGATCATCTCCCCCGCCCGCTGGACCGGCACCGACTCCGCGATCGAATCGAGCACCAGCTCCGTGTCGACCGCATCCCCCGCCGACGATTGATCCTCGGCGATCGTGTCGGATCGGCCCTGGTTGTCGCTCGCGTCCTGCATCATCGGCCCGATCCTACACCATCACTCTGAAGATCCCTTCACGACCGGTCCCTTCGCGCCCGCCGCCTGACCCCCGCCGCTCGCGAACAGCAGCACCCCCGACACCACCAGCACCAGCGCCAGCACCTTCCGCCCCGTCAGCGGCTCACCCAGAAACACCGCCCCCAGCACCACCGCCACCGCCGGCGCCAGCGTGAACGCGATGGGCTTCATCCGCGACACCTCCCCCAGCGAGATCGAGATGTAGAAAAAGATCATCGCCGCCGCCCCCGCGATCAGCCCCGACCCCACCACCAGCAGCGCCCACTCCTTCCCCGTCAGCGCCCCGAGCCCCTTCCCCGCGCCCGCCGGCGCGAGCTTCGACGCCACCGCGTACGCACCCCAAATCAACGGCAGCGCGATCGACGACCGAACCGCCACCGCCATGAACGGCCCAACCTTCCCCCCATGCAACACCGACCGCGCACACACCTCCCCAACCCCCCAGCACAACCCCGCCAGCACCGCGAATAACACGCCCATGTGAGTTCCTTTCCCTGTGGCGCTATCATCCAGACCCACACGAAACCCCCCCAAGCGAGGAGCTCCCGATGTCCAACCAACCCGTGATTGTTGCCGCCAAACGCACCCCCGTGGGCAAGTTCTTCGGCGCCTTCTCCCGCACCCCCGCCCCCCAGCTCGGGACCTTCGCCATCAAAGCCGCCCTCGCCGACGCGCCCGCCGCCAAAGACCACATCGACGAGTGCATCATGGGCTGTGTCCTCCAAGCGGGTCTGGGCCAGAACCCCGCCCGCCAGGCCGGGCTTGGCGCCGGGCTCCCCTCCACCCTCAGCGCCAAAACCATCAACAAAGTCTGTGGTTCCGGGCTCGAAGCCGTCATGCTCGCCGCCCAGTCCATCAAGGCCGGGGACAACCACTGCGTCGTCGCCGGCGGCATGGAAAACATGACCATGGCCCCGCACTTCGCCAACGTCCGCCAGGGCATCAAATACGGCCCCGGAACCATGGAAGACCACATGGCCTACGACGGCCTCCGCTGCGCCTTCGAGTGCTGGCCCATGGGCAACGCCGCCGACCACATCGCCCAGAAGTACGGCATCTCCCGCGAGGACCAAGACCGCTTCGGCGCCCAGTCCCACGTCCGCGCCGCCCAGGCATGGGACAACGGCCACTTCCTCAACGAAGCCGTCACCCTCACCGGCGAAGACCTCGGCAACCGCAAGAACCCCGGCATCGAGGGCGGCATCGCACGCGACGAAGGCATCCGCCCCGATTCCACCCCCCAAGCCCTCGCCAACCTCCGCCCCGCCTTCACCAAGGACGGCACCGTCACCGCGGGCAACGCGAGCCAGATCTCCGACGGCGCCGCCGCGACCATCGTCATGTCCGAGTCCAAAGCCAACGAGCTCGGGCTCGACCCCCTCGCCAAGATCGTGAGCTACCACACCAGCGGCGTCGACCCCAAGGACATCTTCGCCGCTCCGATCGAAGGAGTGAAGGGCGCGCTGGACAAAGCGGGCTGGAGCTCGGGCGACGTCGACCTCTACGAGATCAACGAGGCCTTCGCCGCCCAGGTCCTCTGCAACGTCAAGGAACTCAAGATCGACGAATCCAAACTCAACATCTGCGGCGGCGGCGTCGCCATCGGCCACCCCATCGGCGCGAGCGGTGCCCGCGTCCTCGTCACCCTCATCCACCAGATGAAGCGCACCGGCGCGAAGAAGGGCGTCGCGGCCCTGTGCCTGGGGGGTGGGAACTCGGTGGCGATGTGTGTTGAGGTGTGAGGGTTAGGTGTTAGGTGAAGAGCTGCACGTGGTTCTGCATGAAATGGACATCTTTGTCGCCACTGTGGCCGAGGTTGCCTATTCCCATTCCTAATCGCTGAGCAATAGTCTCGCGAGTTTGACCTTCTTTTTCATAAGCACTACCTTTCCAGTTATTTCTCATCGAGCGAATGTTGGCCGGATCTGGGGTTATCATACTTGATCCGGATTTGTCATAGCAATCCTTGAGAAGTTTGCAGTTGGTATGGTCGTATCCAAAGCCAAGAATCACAACTCTGCGATTGTTTGCGAATCTAGTGATGATTTTTTCTTTGATCTCAGGAGCCACCCGATCTTCTGTGAGTAACTGAAGCTGATCCATCGCACGTTTGATACTCATCGCGACATCAGTATTGAGCCTTCGTCGATAGTCATTGGGTGTAAGAGTTGGCAGGTTATTGAAATGCTTGGGGTCGTATTCGCCGACACTGCCATATACATGCACGATGTCCAGTTCGGCAATCGTTGATAGGGCGAGTTCGTGGGTGTGGCCTAAGCCTCGTAGACTTTTATAGATGAAGTGTTCAAGCATCCGGTCGTAGTTGAATGTGATGAAGCGTAGCGATTTTAGTTCTTCAGGACGATTCTGTCCCGGGAGCTCGTTCCAAATGTGACGGAAAACATTCGATGTCATGCTCTCGTGTTCGATGTCAAGCATGTTCTTTGCAAAAACGTGTTCGGCGTGTAGGATTTCAAGGGCGATCAAGAAACGTCCGAATTTCTGGTAGTACTCGATGTAGTTTTGCTTCGAAGTGTTCCCGAAGTCGTTGAGAAATCTGTCGATCGAGTTCAGGCTACTGTATTTCAGATCATCAAAGAATTCTTCTGATCCTCTGTGCGAAGGCTCAATGCCGCAGAGCCTCATAGCGTCTCGATAGTTCTGCCCAGAGTCGCCGGGCCACTGAGGATAAGGACGATGCAGAAGTATGTTTTTAACGAGTTGGATCCCAGAGGGAAATCCAAATGGCATACATACTCCCGCCCCCATCACGAATGTAGTCTCGACCATACCCCCAGTGTACCCGTAAACGATCCGGATCATCACCCCACCCCGGGGTGATACCGGGTGCCCTGCTTACGCGCAGCTTAAGCAGGATCCGATCGCCCCCGACCCTGTGCAAGCCGCCGGGTGGCCGTGACTTGCGCTTCGCAAGTCGCGGAACGGACACCCTCCGGCCGCCAACGCCCCCGATCCCAAACGTGGCGAATCGCCACATTCGGGCCACCCGTCAGTCGATCAGCACGCATCGCCCCTCACGGACACCCCTCCCCAAACGCCCCCAAATACGCACTCACATCAAAGAAGTCATACAACCCATCACCCGAGAAGTCCGCGATCGGATCCTCGTTCCCCAGCGCGTCGAGGAACGCGGACAGGTCGAAGAAGTCCAGCATCCCGTCCCCCGTCAGGTCCGCCGGGCACGAGGTTCCCGTGATCGTGAACACCAAGTCCGAGTCGTCGAAGGACTCGTTCCCGTCCGGGTCGCGGATGACGAGGCGCAGCACCCCGTCGCTCGTCCCGACATCGGGCGCTTCCCAGGAGTACGCGCCCGATGACCCGTCGAAGCCCGACCCGAGGACCGTCGGGAAGGTCGCGCCGCCGTCGGTCGAGAGCAGCAGGTCCGCCGTCGTCACCCCGTCGGGGGAGTCGAAGAGCCAGGTCGTCGTCACGGGCTGACCCGGGTCGATCACGGGCGCATCGTTCTGGCTCGTCATGTACACCCCGGGCGCTTCCCCGTTCGCGGGCGCGGGCACGTGCTTGACGATGCAGTGCATCACCCCCGCGCTCGTCACGAGCGCCTGGCAGTTGATCTGCACGATCGTCTTGTCCGGGTACGCCGCTTCCCACACCGCGAGCGCGTCGTCGTTGAACTGACCCGCCGTCGAGTTCGTGTAGAAGGGCACGAGCACCAGATCGTTGCAGATCACCGCGTTCGTGAACGTGTAATGCGTCCCCCCGCTCCGCACCGCCGGCACCCGATACACATCGAACCCCCGCGCCGCGAAGTCCGCCGCCGCGTTGTCCGACGTCACCGCCCACGACGCCGTGGGCTCGTTCACCCACTCGGAGATCATCACCGCGTCGTCATCGAGCATGATCATCCACATATCGATGTGCTGCGTGCTGTCCACGAACGTCGGATACGGGGTGTACAGGATCGTGTCGAGGTTCTGGTAGTCCTTCCACAGCTGCACGATCTGGGCGTCGGTCAACCCGGGGTTCTCGTTGGCGATCAGGCGTGTCGAGTGACCCACCCCCGCCGGGCTCCCCGTCTCGAGGTGGTAGTTCCCCCCGCCGTGCACCAGCGGGATCAAAAAGGACGGCTCCCCCCGCTCCCCCGCCCAGTACGAAGGCAGCGCGTTGTCGTTCGGGCGAGGCCGGTTGTACGTGTGGTCCACGATCGCCCGCACCCCCCCAGTCCCATCGGGCGCGGACCCAAGGTAGATATACCGGGGCCCGAAATCCCGCACCCAGATCGTGTCCGTCGTCCGGACCTCGAAAAACACCCGCGACATGTCCGCCCCGATGAGCGCGAGCTGGTCCGACGCGCTCGTCCGCTCCGACGACGAGTCCACGAAGATGTACGCATTCGCGTCCCCCGTCGTCGTGATCTCCCGCGTCATCTGCGCCAGGATCGACCGCCACGAACTGGGCCCCTCCCACGTCATGATGATCCCCTCCGTCGGCTCATACTCCCCCGGCGTCCGCACGAGCCCCACCGGCGCCCCCCCGCGGGACTGCACCGCGGTGATCGGCTCGAGCGCGACATACGCCTCCTCCGCCGGCGTCATCGAGCGCGGGATCGCCGCCCCCTCCGGGTACTCGAGCGATTGAGCATGAGCAAAGCCACCCGCCGCCGCGATCAGGGCCGCGCCCCGGAGCATCGGAATCATCATGTCTGGGTCTCTCCAACCGGGAACAACGTCAAAGACCGCGCCGCGAATCACACACAGCGCCCGAAACCATCATACAGCGAAACCACCCCCGCGCAAACCCTCAACCGCCCAATGCCGCCAAGACAACAGGCCCCACGCCCTACCATCGCCCATGACCACCATCTGCATCACCGGCGCGAACCGAGGCATCGGGCTCGCACTCGCCAAGCACGCCCACGACAAGGGCCACCACGTCATCGGAACCGCCCGCGACCCGGACGCCGCCACCGACCTCAAAGCCATCGGTGACAACACCGAGGTCCATCAGCTCGACATCGCCGACGAGAGGTCCATCGCGACCTTCGCCGGCGCGCTCAAGGACCGCCCCATCGACATCCTGATCAACAACGCCGGGATCTTCAGGCACGAGTGCGACTCGATCCAAAATCTCGACGCCGCCGCCCTGCGCCAGCAGATCGACGTCAACACCATCGCCCCCCTCCTCGTCACCCGCGCCCTCCTCCCCAACGTCGCGAGCTCGGGCCGCAAACTCATCGCGAACATCTCGAGCAACCTCGGATCCATCACCGACAGCGCCCAGAGCAACGACCACTTCCTCGGCTACCGCGTCTCCAAGGCCGCCCTCAACATGGCCACCGCCACCATCGCCCAGGAACTCAAGGAGCAGGGCATCACCGCCGTCGCCTTCCACCCCGGATGGGTCCAGACCGACATGGGAGGCACCATGGCCCCCCTCGAGCCCACCCAGTCCGCCACGGACATCTGGAACTCCCTCGACACCCTCACCATCAGCGATACCGGCGCCTTCATCGCCCACGACAACACACGCCTCCCCTGGTAACCCGCCCCAGCGTCCCGGAAAATCCCAATCACCCCTTCAGCCCATCCCCCGATGGTCCGATCACGCTCCGGCGACATCCACGCGCCAGCGCCCCCTCATCCCGCAGGAGCACGAGCCATGAGCGTTCCCGACCTCGCCTCGTTCATCGCCGCCCCCGACCGCGCCACGGACCCCGCGTCCGCCGAGCGCCTCGAGCGCAGCGCCGTCATCCTCTCGCGCACCCTCGACACCCTCGCCGACCGCGTCCTCGAGCGCTCCCCGAGCATCCTCGTCGCCCAGTCCGGGGACCAGAGCCGAGCCCGCGCCCTCGTCCGGTCCTTCCTCACCCTCGTCCTCGACCACGCGAGCGACCTCGGCGCCGCCCGCGCGGACATCGCGAACCTCGGCACCGTCTTCCCCGATCCCGCCCAGGCCCGCGTCACCATCGTCGCCCAGATGAGCGCCCTCGCCGGGTACACCTGGACCGCCCGCCTCTCCATGGACTGGACCCGCGCCCTCGCCCTCGCCATGTCCTGGACCGAGACCCCCTCGCGCCA
>CBFGUD010000018.1:0-51271 GCA_965652365.1 uncultured Phycisphaerales bacterium | reverse complement strand
GGGGCGACGGGGCGGACGGGGAGGGGTCGTAGCCATGTCGATGCCGTCGTTCGGGGTCCGAAAGCACGTGGTCGCGAACCTGATCATGTTCGCGCTCATCGGCGCGGGGCTGGTGTTCGGGACCCAGCTTCGGCGCGAGTTCTTCCCGTACGTCGAGCCCAGGCAGGTCTCGATCGTCGCGCCCTACCCGGGCGCGGCGCCCGAGGAGGTCGAGGACGCGCTCGCGAAGAAGATCGAGGACGCGGTCTCGGACCTCGACGACGTGAAGGAGATCATCACGACCGTGAGCGAGGGGTCGTGCATGGTCACGGTGGAGTTCAACGAGGGGACCAACATCGAGCTGGCCGTCCAGGAGGTGAAGCGCGAGGTCGACGCGCTCATGGACCTCCCCGACGAGGTCGACAACATCGTCGTCGACAAGATCGAGCCCAACCTCCCCGCGATCGTCGTGGCGCTCTACTCGGACACGGACGAGCGCACGATGAAGACGTTCATCAACGGCGTCCGCGACGACCTGCTCTCGCTCCCCGAGATCACGGAGCTCACGCTCGGGGGGGTGCGCACCGACGAGATCCGCGTCGAGGTCGACCCGGCGCAGGCGATCAAGCACAACCTCTCGCTCCCGATGATCTCCGACGCGATCCGCGCCGCGATGATCGAGCTCCCCGGGGGGTCGGTCCGGACGGACACGTCCACGATCTCGGTCCGCTCGGTGGGGGTCGAGGAGCGCGCCGACGAGATCCGCAGCATCGTGCTCAAGGGCTCGGGCGACGGCGGGGTGGTCCGGGTCGAGGACGTCGCGGAGGTCACCGACGGGTTCATCGACCAGGAGCTGCGATCGCGCTACGAGGGCGAGCCCACGGTCAACCTCACGGTCTTCCGGGTCGGGGACCAGGACATCATCACGCTCGCCGAGCGCGTCAAGGCGTACGTCGCGGGGCGCAACGGGCAGGAACTCGAACTGAACTGGCGCGAGAAGCTCACCCTCGCGATGTCCCCCCCGGGCACGGACCCCGCGGCGGTGCTGGACCGCGCCCAGGCGCACGCGCTCGGGCTCGAGCGCTTCGCGCAGGCGCCCCCGCCCGGGACGCTCATCACCACGACCGAGCTCTCGCGCTTCGTGGAGGGTCGTCTGGATCTGCTGACGCGCAACGCGGCGTACGGGGGGATCCTCGTCTTCATCACCCTCGTGCTGCTGCTGAACTGGCGCATCTCGTTCTGGGTCGCGATGGGGCTCGCGGTGTCCCTGCTCGGGACGCTCGCGATCATGACGTGGGTGGACGTGTCGCTGAACCTGCTCTCGATGTTCGGGCTCATCATCGTGATCGGGATCCTGGTGGACGACGCGATCGTCGTCGCGGAGAACATCGCCGCCAAGCACGATCAGGGCATGAACGCGCAGGACGCGGCGATCCGGGGCGCCGAGGAGGTGTCGTGGCCCGTCGTCTCGACCGTGCTCACCACGATCTGCGCCTTCCTCCCGCTCGCGCTGCTCAACGGGCAGGTCGGGGACTTCATGCGCGTGCTCCCGATCATCGTCGGGTGCGCGCTCACGGTGTCGCTCATCGAATCGCTCCTGATCCTCCCCTCGCACATGGCGAGCTCGCTCAAGGGCGTCGACAAGCGCCACGAGCGCGGGAGGAAGAGCACGGGGGTCATGGCGGCGATGGGCAAGTTCGAGGAGCGCTACGACGCGGCCCGCGACACGCTCATCAACAAGAAGATCATCCCCGCGTACGGGCGGTTCATCGACCGGACCACGCGATACCGGTACATCACCTTCGCGAGCGTCTTCGCGGTCTTCATCGTCACCATCGGGATGGCGGCGTCGGGGCGCCCGTCGTTCGTGTTCCTCGAGGACGACGACGCGGAGACCGTGAACATCACCATCACCATGCCCATCGGGACCCCCGTCGAGCGCACCGACGAGGTCGTGCGCGCCTTCGAACGGGTGAGCATGGCGCGCCCCGAGGTCGACACGACCTTCGTGCTCTCGGGCGCGGTCGTCTCGCTCGACGGGCAGTCCGCCGACGCGTTCGCGACGAACATCGGGCAGCTGATCCTCGAGCTCAAGCCCGCCGAGTCGCGCGACGTGACCTCGTCTCAGCTCATCGAGATCATCCGCAAGGAGGTCGGCCCGATCCCCGACGCCAAGTCGATCCGCCTCGCGGGGCAGTCCGGCGGGCCCGGGGGGACGGACCTGAACTACACGGTCGTGTCGGATTACCCCGAGCGCCTGGACGAAGCGGTCGAGGAGATCAAGCACGTCATGCGCGAGTTCGAGGGGGTGTACGGGATCGCGGACGATTCGGACAAGGGGCAGCGCGAGGTCCGATTCGTCCTCCGCGACGGGGCGGCCCAGCTCGGGTTCACCCGCGCCAACCTCGGGCGACAGATCCAGGCGATGGTCTTCGGGCTCGAGGCGTTCACCTTCGCGGGCAACCGCGAGGACGTGGACGTGCGCGTCACCCTCCCCGACGAGACACGCCGATCGCTCTCGTCGATCGAGCGCCAGTACGTCTTCACCCCCACGGGGATGCCCGTCCCCCTCACCGAGGTCGCGACGATCGAGGAATCGCAGGCCTACGCGACGATCCGGCGCATCGACCGGAAGCGCGCGATCTCGGTCCAGGCGGACGTCGACCGCGCGCTGGGGAACCCAGACGAGATCGCCGCGCAGATCAAGCCGCGCCTCGAGAAGCGGTTGAGCGCGATCCCCGGGGTCGAGCTCATCGAGCGCGGACGCCAGAAGGACATGAACGAGTCCTTCGAGTCGCTCCCGATCGGGATGCTCGCGGCGTGCGGTCTCATCTACGTCGTGCTCGCGTGGCTGTTCTCGTCCTTCACCCAGCCCCTGGTCGTGATGCTCGCGATCCCCTTCGCGCTCATCGGCATGGTGTGGGGTCACCTGATCCTCGGGTACTCGATGACGTTCCTGTCGCTCATCGGGTTCGTCGCGCTCGCGGGGGTCGTGGTCAACGACTCGCTGATCTACATGGAGTTCTTCAACTCGCGGCGCAGGATGGGGATGAGCGTCCACGACGCGGCCGTCAGCGCCGGACGCGCGCGCTTCCGCGCGATCATGCTCACGACCATCACCACCGTCCTGGGGCTCCTCCCCATGATGCTCGAGCAGTCCTTCCAGGCCAAGTTCCTCATCCCCATGGCCATCACCATCGCGTGCGGGCTCATGAGCGCCACGGTCATCATCCTCGTGCTCCTCCCGTGCCTGCTCATGATCCTCGACGACGGGGTCCATCTGTTCCGGGTGCTCTGGACCGGGCATCTGGGCGCTGATCGGGTCAATCCGCACGAAGAAACCCCCGGACCGGCACGCGGATCGGCCCGGTCCGACGCGGCGCCCCCGAGCGCCGAATAATCCCCCATGAACATGGACGCGTTCTGGAACGATGCGCGCACGATGCTGCGCTGGAAGAACCTCATCATCCTCGGGTTCGTCTGCGCCTTTATCAGCGCGGGCGGGGTCGGCGCGGGGCTCTTCGCGGCGCTCCCGATCATCGAGACGATCATGGAGCCCGGGCACGAGGGGCTCCCCCAGCTCGCGCGCGATCTCAACGGGCACTGGCTCATCGACGGCGCGATCTCCCAGGAGACCATCGCGTCGCTCCCCGTCGGCGCGTTCGACGCGGTCCTGGTCATCATGATCGGGCTCGGGGTCCTCGCGATCATCGGCGCGACGGCCAACTTCCTCCACCAGTTCCTCGCGCTCACGGTCGTCTACCGGTCCGTCGCGCTCATCCGGCGGCGCGCGTTCGGGCACGTGATCCACCTCCCGCTCAAGACCGTCGTCTCCGAGGGCCCCACCGACGCGATCTCGCGCATCATCAACGACACCGAGACCCTCGGGTCCGGGTTCACCTCCCTGCTCTCCAAGGCCGTCGCGCACATCTCCAAGGGCATCGTCGCGCTCGCGACCGCGTTCATCATCAACTGGCAGCTCGCGCTCAGCGCCATGATCGTGCTCCCGCTCCTGGGCGCGGTCATCCGCAAGATCGGCAAACGCATCCGGCGCGCCTCGGAGCGCACCCTCTCGAGCCGGGCCGGGCTCTTCCGCGCCGCGACCGAGTCGCTCCAGGGGCTCCGGGTCGTGAAGGTCCACACCACCGAACGCTACGAGTCCGGGCGTTTCGCGCGGATCAACAAGGACGTGCTCAAGCAGCAGCTCCGGATCCGCACCGCCCGCGCGATCGCGGGTCCTGTCGTCGAGCTCATCACCATGCTCATCCTCGGGGCGCTCGTCCTCTTCGGGGTCAAGCTCATCCAGGACGGGGTCCTCCAGCTCAACGAGGTCATGGCGACCCTCGCCGGGCTCGCGCTCGCAGCGGCGAGCATCAAGCCCATCACCGGGCTCGTCAACGACATCCAGCAGTCGAGCGCGGCCGCGGATCGGCTCTCGCGCCTCATGGGCGAGCCCCGCGAACCCGGGCACGAGATCCGGCTCCCCAAGCTCAACCGACACCACGACTCGATCCGCTTCGAACACGTCTCGTTCGCCTACCCCGGCACCAACTCGAAAGCCCTCAACGGCGTCGACCTCCGGATCAACTACGGCGAAACCGTCGCCTTCGTCGGGCCCAACGGGTGCGGGAAAACCACCCTGCTCTCGCTCGTCCCGCGCCTCTTCGACCCTTCGGAGGGGCGCGTCCTGATCGACGGCACCGACGTCGCGCGCGTCCGCGTCCGCTCGCTGCGTCGTCAGATCGGGGTCGTCACCCAGGAGGTCATCCTCTTCAAGGGCTCGATCCTCGACAACATCGGCTACGGCAACCCCCAGGCGACCCGCGAGCAGATCGAGGAGGCCGCCCGGGCGGCGCGCGCGTGGGACTTCATCAGCGCCATGGAGCACGGGCTCGACACCCCCGTCGGTGAGCAGGGGCTCACCCTCTCGGGCGGGCAGCGCCAGCGCATCGCGATCGCACGCGCGATCCTCCGCGACCCCGCGATCCTCGTCCTCGACGAGGCGACCTCGATGATCGACGCGTCGTCGGAGCGCGCGATCTCGGACGTGCTCGACTCGTTCTGCAAAGGACGAACGACGCTCATCGTCGCGCACCGCCTCTCGACCGTGCTCGGCGCGGACCGGATCGTGGTCATGGACCAGGGATCGGTGATCGCGACGGGGACCCACGACGAGCTCCTGCGCTCGTGCGAGCTCTACCAGAACCTGACACGCCACCAGCTCATGCCCAGGGACGCGGACTGACCATGCAAGACCCCAGCGCCGAGGGCGCGGACATGTTCGTGTGCGATTTCTGCGCCCAGCCCTGGCGCGAGGACCGCCCCATGGTCGAGGGACACCGGGGGTCGCTGATCTGCGCCAACTGCCTCTCGATCGGGTACACGGAGACCATCCACCTCAAGCTCGGCGCGCCCGTCGGGCCCGAGGAGAAGTGCGTCCTGTGCCTCGAGCACGGGCGCGACGAGCGCCATTGGCGCTCCCCCATCCGGGACGAGGCGGTCGCGTGCGCCAGGTGCCTCAAGCAGTCCGCGGGGGTCCTCCACAAGGACCCGGACATCCCCTGGACCAAACCCCGAGATCCGTCGTCGGCCACGTGAATCGGGCGCGCGCCCATCCGCGAACACGCCCGCGATGACCACGACCCTCGTCCTCCTCCGCGACGACCTGCGCCTCGACGACCACCCCGCGATCGAGCGGGCGGCCTCGCGCGGCGACACCCTGTGCGCCTACCTCGACGACGACGCGACCGTCCCCCCCGGGGGCGCGGCCCGATGGTGGCTCGGGGGGGCGCTCGACTCGCTCGAGGACGCGCTGACCCGGAAGAAGGGCGCCCTGCGCGTGCTCAAGGGCGCGACCCCCGCGCGGGTTGTCGATCTCGCCAAAGCGATCGGCGCGGGCGAGGTCGCGTGGAACGGAGGGCGCACCCCGGCGCAGCGCGATTCGGACGACGCAATCATCAAAGCGCTCAAGAACGCGCAGATCGCGCGCTCCGTGCTCGCGCCCAACAACCTCTACCCGTGGGGGAGCGCCGACAAGGACGAAGGCGAGCCCCGGCGCGTGTTCACCGCGTTCATGAAAGCGTGCCGGGCATCGGGCGACCCCGACGACCCGATCGACGCGCCCCGGACCATCCACGCGCCCGACCTCGACGACGACGCGCTGACCAAGGCGCACGCGGTCACCGTCTCGGAATACGCGATCGCGCCCGATCACCCGTGGACCCAGTCGCTCTCGGAGCACTGGACCCCCACCATCGAGGAGGGGCACGAATACGCGACGCGCTTCCTCGACAAACACATCAACGCGTATCACGACACGCGCAACGACCTGGACCCGATCGGGTCCTCCATGCTCTCGCCCTGGCTGCGCTTCGGGCAGCTCTCGATCCGTCGGCTCTGGCAGCGCACCCTCGACGCGGACACGACCAAGGGAGGCGAGATCTACCGCAACGAACTCATGTGGCGCGAGTTCTCGTCGCACATGCTCGTCGCGATCCCGGATTCGGAGACCGAGCCCATCCACGACAAGTTCCGCAGGTTCCCCTGGAAGGACTCGGACCCGGGGTTCGAGACATGGACCAGGGGCAAAACCGGGTACCCGATCGTCGACGCGGCGATGCGCCAGCTCTGGGCGACGGGGTTCATGCCCAACCGCGCCCGCATGATCGTCGCGAGCGTGCTCACCAAGCACATGCTCATCCCGTGGACGCGCGGCGCCGAGTGGTTCATGGACACGCTCGTGGACGCGGACCTCCCAAACAACACCATGGGGTGGCAGTGGACCGCCGGGTGCGGGCTCGACGCGGCGCCCTACTTCCGGATCTTCAACCCCATCACCCAGGGCACCAAGTTCGACCCCGACGGCACATACGTCCGGCGATGGGTCCCCGAACTCGCGGACCGCGACGACAAGGAGATCCACGAGCCCCTCACCCCCATCGAGGCGCAGGCGCTGGGGTACCCAACCCCGGTCGTGGAGCACAAGGACGCCCGGGACCGGGCGCTCAGGGCGTACGAGAAGATCAAAGAACGCGGCGGGTGAAACCCCGACCTACCCTGAAGATACAACCAACGCGCCGTGTCCGTGCCGCGGCGATCCCCACACACGATCCCGGAGTCTCCCCGTGCGAACCACGACCCGCGTGCTGTCGATCCTGCTCCTCGCGTTCCTCTCGGTCGCCGCGCCCTCGTGCGCGTCGAGCTCGACGGCCCAGCGCGGAACGACGATGACCGAGGCGCGGCGCGCCGAGCACGTCGCGTCGTTCGAGTACGTCTGGGAATCCATCAAGCAGAAGCACTGGGACCCGGACCTCAACGGGGTCGACTGGGACCGGGCGCGCGAGGACCTGCTCCCGCGCGTCGAGAACGCCCAGAGCGACGAGGAAGCGCGGGGCGCGATGAACGCCCTGCTCGAGCGCCTCGGGCAGTCCCACTTCGGGATCATCCCGGGCAGCGCCTACGAGGACCTGGCCGAGGTCGCGGACACCGATCTCGACAGCGACACCGGATCGGGACAGGGATGGACGGGGATCGACGCGCGCCTCATCGACGGCGAGTTCCTGGTCACACGCGTCCACGAGGGCTCGCCCGCGCACCGCGCCAAGATCGAGCCCGGGTCGATCATCGCCGCGATCGAGGGGCGAGAGACGGCGCGCATCATCGAGATCGTCGAAGCGGCGGGCGGGATCCAGCGCCCGGAAACGACGGCCGGGATGATCGTCCAGGCGCGCCTCGCGGGATCCCGGGGCGCGACGCGCGACATCACCATCATCGGGTCCGACGGCGATGAACGCACCGTCACCCTGACCCTCGACGAGGCGCCGGGCGTGCTCGCGAGCTTCGGCGAGCTCCCCCCCACCCCCGTCGTGATCGAATCGAAAACCCTCGAGGACGGGGTCGGGTACTTCCGGTTCTCGATCTTCCTCGACCCCCCGCGCGTGCTCCCCGCGTTCCAGCAGTTCGTCAAGGAGCACATGGACGCGCCCGGGATCATCATCGACGTCCGCGGGAACCCGGGGGGCATCATCCTCATGGCGCCCGGGATGATCAACTGGCTCATCTCGGAGCAGGGGCTCTCGCTCGGGACCATGCGGATGCGCGACGCGCAGCGCGGGCCCTTCGATATCCCCCTCGTCTTCAACCCGCGCCGAAACGCGTACCAGGGCAAGGTCGCGGTGCTGACCGACGAGATGAGCGTGTCCAACTCCGAGATCCTCGCCGCGGGGCTCAAGGACATCGGTCGCGCGAAGGTCTACGGGACGCGCACCGCCGGGCTCGTGCTCCCCTCGACGGTCGAACGCCTCCCCAACGGCGACGGATTCCAGTACGCGTTCGCGTCCTACGAGACCTCGGGCGGGTACTCGCTCGAGGGTCAGGGCGCGATTCCGGATGTCGAGATCCGTCCGACGCGTGAAGCGTTGCTCATGGGGCGCGATCCCGTGCTCGAAGCCGCGGAATCGTGGATCCTGAGCGACGACTGAGCGACATATCATCCGCGGACGCAACCCGAGCGGGTTTCGTCCCAAAAACCATCGGGCACGCGTCGCGTCCCGAGAGTCTCGAACCCACCACATTGATACCAACGCTCGCCACCCCGGAAGGAGCACCCACCATGAAACGCACCACACGATTCACCCTCGCGCTGATCGCCGGCGCCACGATCCCGATGTCCCTCGCGCCCGCGGCCCTCGCGTTCGACGAGCCCGCGACCAAGGCGGCCTCGGACGCCAAGTCCATGGACAAGGACGCCAAGAAGGTCTGGGACCGCTCGGTCAAGGCGAGCATGGGCGAAGCCGCCGAGGACCGCGGCTCGGTCAAGAACATCGTCTCGAGCGGGAAGATGAGCATGCCCGGGCAGGGGATCGAAGCCCCGCTCACGGTCACCATCGTCCCCGGCGAGGGGATGCGCATGGCGATCGAGATCCCGGGGATGGGCGCGTTCGACCAGGGCGTCTACAAGGGCACGGCGTGGAGCAACAACATGATGTCCGGCCCCGCCGTCCTCGAGGGCGACGAAGCCGAACAGCTCACGCGCGAGTCCGACTTCTTCGCGGACATGCACTGGGAGAAGTACTACGACTCGATCACCTACAAGGGTCAGGAAACGATCACCCTTCAGGACGGGACCGAGATCACCGCGGACGTGCTCGAGCTCGACCCCGTCGATTCCGACGAGGTGAACACGAACTACTACAACGCGGAGACCGGGCTCGTCGTCAAGAGCGTCTCGATGGTCGCGATCCCCGGCGGCGGGCAGATCCCCTCCACCACCTACATGTCCGACTACCGAAAGCTCGACAACGGGATGCAGTTCCCCCACAAGACCGTGATCGTCATGGGCCCGCAGCAGCAGATCCTCGAGCTCAGCAGCGTCGAGCTCAACGCGGACCTCGAGGACGACGCGCTCCAGCCCCCCGCGGACGTGCTCGAACTCATGGAAGACTGATCACACCCACACCTCACGCTTTCACGACGCGGGCGCGGACAGCGCCCGCGTTTTTCTTCATCGCGTCGCGCGTGTCGACGATCAGCGCCGCGTGCTCGCCCACCAGGTGCCAGTCGATCGCGTCGTGGTCCGTGATGACCACGGCGCAGTCGCACGCGCCCAGGGCCTCGCGCGTGAGCGGGACCGAATCGAGCGCGATGTCGTAGCGCCGCATGCTCGGGAAGCGCGGGATGTGCGGGTCGTGGTACGAGACCTCCGCGCCGCGCTTGCGCAGGAGCGAGATGACCTCCGCCGCGGGCGATTCGCGGATGTCGTCCACGTTCCGCTTGTACGCGACACCGAGCACGATGATCCGCGCGCCCTTCATGTGCTTGGCGTCGTCGTTGAGCGCGTCGGACACGCGCGACACGACGTGCTCGGGCATACGCCGGTTGATCTCACCCGCGAGCTCGATGAAGCGCGTCGTGTGACCCGCTTCGCGCGCGCGCCACGCGAGATAGAACGGATCGATCGGGATGCAGTGCCCCCCCAGACCCGGGCCCGGATCGAAACGCTGGAACCCGAAGGGCTTGGTGGCGGCCGCGTCGATCACCTCCCACACGTCGATCCCCATCCGCTCGAACACAAGCTTCATCTCGTTGATCAGCGCGATGTTGACGGCCCGGTACACGTTCTCGAGAATCTTGGCGGCCTCGGCGACCTCGGCGCTCGGGGTCTCGTGGACCTCGTCGACGCACGCGCCGTACATCGCGCTCGCGAGCGCGAGCGAGACGTCGTCCAGACCACCCACGAGCTTGGGGATCGTGCGCGTGGTCTTGTCCGCACGCCCCGGGTCCTCGCGCTCGGGGGAGTACGCCACGAACAGGTCTCGCCCGAGCCCGGGGTCCATCCCGCGCTCCCTGAGCCCGCCCAGGAGGATCGGGAGCACGACCTCGCGCGTCGTCCCCGGGTAGGTCGTGGATTCGAGCACCACCAGCGCCCCGGGCTTCATGTGCTGCGCGACCGAACGGGCGCTGGACTCGACGTAGAACAGATCCGGGTCGTCGTGCTCCCCCAGGGGGGTCGGGACGCACAGGATGACGACGTCCGCGCGCGCGAGCGACTCCTCTTCATTGGTCGGGGTGAAGTACTCCGAGTCCGCGAGGACCGCGAAAAGGTCCTCGCCCGGGTGCTTGAGGTACGCGCGCCCCTCGCGCAGGTCGTCGATCTTCGACGAATCCACGTCGTACCCGATGACGTCGAACCCCGCGTCGTGGATCGCGCGCACGAGCGGGAGCCCGACGTACCCCAGACCCATGACCGCGACGACGGCGCTCCGCGACGTGATCGCGTTCATCAGGGCCTTGGCGTGGTCGGGCAGCGCGGCGCGTTCGGTCATGCGGGATCATTCGCACGATCGTCGATCGACGGCGCCCAGACCGGGCACAACGCGCTCAGCGCCCCGAAGAGCGCCGCCGTGTGGAGATTGACCATCACCGAGTCGAACGCGCTCACGAGCACGAGCCCGACCATCCCCCAGAGCGGGGCCGCTCGGTAGGACCACGGGTCGAGGCGCGCCCAGCGCGCCGCGCCGACCACGGCGCACACCACGACGAGCACCCCCAGCGCGAGCCCCACGAGCCCGAGCTCGCTCGACCACTGGAGGACCTGGTTGTGCGCGTGGGCCGCGTCGTCGAGGGTCGAGCCCGTGGTCTCCATCACCCCGCGGAACCCCCCCGCGCCGACCCCGCGGATGGGGTGGTCCGCGAAGGACCCGATCGCCTTGTCCGCCATGGAGAGGCGCGCCCCGATCGTCGAGTCCAGGTCCCCGGCGCTCGCGCGCCGGAGCTGCTCGCGCGCTTGGTCGATCCGCACCGCCGCGCCCTCGCGGACGAGCGCGAACGACACCCCCGCGCCCACGAGCACGACGACGAGCAGCGCGATCCCCACCCCGTATCGCCTGGACATCACGACCCGCCCCCCGATCGCGAGGACGAGCATGACCAACGCCGCGATCCACGCGCCGCGCGTCCCCGTCGCGACGAGCGCGACCGTGGTGATCGCGCACCCCGTCAGCGCGATCCACCGGGTGCGTCCTCTCCCACCCAGCGCCCCCGGAAGATGAAGCCCGAGCGCCCCCACGAGCACCGATCCCCCCACCGCCGGGTCCCACCACCCGCTGATACGCTCGGGCTCGTGCCAGAGCGCGTCGGCGAGCCACGGATTCCCGAACCCGTTGAACGCGTCGATGACCTGCGCCCCGTGCCCGAGCACGAACCCCAGCGCCAGCGCCCCGATGAGCGCCCCGCGCCGCTCGATGACGGGGTACACGAACACGAGCAGCACCATCCAACGCAGCTGCCCCATCATCTCGAACCCCGTGGGCGGGTCGCTCGACCACGTCAGCGAGAGCGCCATCCACCCCGCGAGCAGGCCCGTCGCGATCACCACGGGCTGACCGAACCCGTGGATCCAGATCGGGCCCGTGTTGAGCACCCGCACAAAGAAAAACACGACCAGCGGCACGGGCGCGAGCACGGCCACGCTCACCGGGCCCGACACCAGCGCCATGCACACGCACGCGAGCGCCAGGTGGATCCGGTCCCCGATCCGGTCCCGCTCGTGCATCCGCGCGAACGCCCGCTCGCACGCGTCCCGCGTGATGTACGAGCCCGAGACGAGCCGGGCGACCGGGTTGAGCACGGCGACGCGCAAGCACGGATTGTGCCCCACCCGGACCCAACCATCAACCGGACAACAGAGACAATTCAGCGGGAATGTTGGATCCTCGGCCCCTGTTTCCGACTACAACAGAGTGAGCGGAGCACCCGCAACGCCCGATTGGAGCGACATGAACCCGATCCACGACATCGCGACCCGCGCCCGGCGACGACTGATCCTCATCGACGCGCTCTCGACCGTCACCATCTGCCTGGGGGCCGCGATCGGGTCGCTCGTGCTCGTCCGGGGGGTCCAGAAGCTCTTCCCGACCCTCGTCGTCCCGTGGGACGTCGTGCTGATCGCGGCGCCCGCCCTCGCGGTCGTCGCGGGGGTGGTCTGGGCTGTCGTGCGCGCGCCGTCGGCGCTCAAGGCGGCGCGGATCATCGACGAACGCGCCGGGCTCCGCGAAACGATCTCCACCGCCCTCGTCATCGAGCGCGACGAGTCCGGGTGGTCCAGGGCCGTCCTCGAGGACGCGCGGGAGAAGGCCTCGCGTGTCCAGCTCCGCAGCGCGCTCCCCCTGGGCGCACCGAAGCGCTGGGGCGCGCCCGTGCTCGCGGCGCTCGCGCTCCTCGCCGTCTGGTGGCTCCCCACGCGCGACCTGATGAACCTGCTCGAGAAGCAGCAGGAGGAGCAACAGGAGCTCCAACGCGTCGGCGAGATCACCTCGGCCGTCAACGAATCCCAGGAACAGCTCAAGCAGATCCTTGAACAAACCAAACTCGACCTCGACGACGAGGACCTCTCCGAGCTCGACGATCTCCTCAAGGGCGACGAGGCGGAGTTCATCGAGCCCGAGGAATCCCTGCGCAGCGCGATCAAGAACCTCACGAGCGTGAGCGACAAGCTCGAAGAAAAGCGCAACGACGAGAACGGACGCGCCTTCGACGCGATCAAGGACGCGATGCGCGCGCTCGAGACCGACAAGGACGACGCGGCCTCGGAGATGGCCCGCGCCATGTCCCGCGGCGACTTCTCCGAAGCCAAGAAAAAGCTCCAGGAGCTCCAGGAGCAGATCAACTCGGGCGAGATGTCCGACGAGCAGCGCGAGCAGATGGCCGAGACCCTCGCGCAGGTCCAGCAGCAGCTCGAACAGCTCGCGCAGGGCTCGCAGTCGCTCCAGGAGCAGCTCGAGAAAGCCGGGATCTTCCAGCAGGAAGCCCGGCAGCTCGCGCGCGACCCGAACGCGCTCGAGCAGAAGCTCCAGGAGATGGGGATCCCCTCCGACCAGGCGCGGGCGCTGACCCAGGCCGCCCAGTCGCAGCAGCGCGCCACCGACGCCGCGAGCGCGATGTCCGAGTCCATGTCCCAGATGGCGCAGGGGATGCAGAACCAGGACCAGTCCCAGGCGCAGCAGGGCGCGGAATCCATGAGCGAGCAGCTCAGCGCGCTCGAGAACATGCAGAGCGAGATGCAGTCGCTCGAGAACGCGATGCAGCAGACCCAGCAGCAGCTCCAGCAGCTCGCCGAGTGCCAGAACCCGGGCATGGGCGACAGCGCGGGCGAGCAGACGGCCCAGGGCAACGGGGTCGGCGGGCTCCGGGCCGGGTCCGGGGGCGTCCCCGACTTCGGCGGCGAGCCCAACCAGCCCCAGGGCGACTACACCCTCTCACGCGAACAGACGCGCGTGAACATCCAGGAGGGCGGCCCGATCATCGCGTCGACCTTGGTGCAGGGGGCGCAGGTCAAGGGCGAGTCGACGGCCGCCTTCTCCAGCGCCGTCAAGAGCGCCAAGACCAGGGCGAGCGAAGCGATCGAGACCAAGCGCGTCCCGCGCGAGTACGAGAGCGCCGTCCAGAAGTACTTCGGTCGTCTCGAAGAGGACGCGGCCGCCGCGGAGAAGTCGAACCCCCAACCCGACCCCGCGCCCGAGCCCAAGGACGACTGAAGCCCCGTTCCTGAATGGTTCTGGGACCTTCCGCGCCGCGTTGACGCGGCGCGATTCGTTTCTGGACGTTCGAGTCCCGTGTAACCGGACTGATCGCTCCGGATCCCCTCGGATTCCTGTGCAATCGTTTGCCCGCGTGGATCGACCCGCCCCGGGGGCCGATCGTCGGGACAGATGACGATCAAACGCGCCATCGAGATCGGACCCCGCCCGCGTTCACGCGGCGCGCTCATGTGCGCGATCCTCATCATCCAGGCGGCGCTCCTGATGGGCGCGACGCTCCTGATCGACTACTGGGTCCGGGCGCACGCGCCCCTCGATACCTACATCGCGGATCGGTTGTTCATCCTGACCCTCTCCGTGTCCTTCGGGGTGCTCGCGCTGACGGGGGTCGTCTTCTTCCTCATGGCGCGCCGCTACAAGGACACCCTCGAGGACGCGAACGAGCAGCTCACGATCGAGGTCCGGCGCCAGGTCACCGAGCGCCTCGAATCGCGCAACGCGCTGATCCACGGGCTCGCCAAGCTCGCGGACTACCGCGACACGGACACGGGGGACCACCTCGAGCGGATCGGGTCCTACGCGCGCCTCCTCGCGGGGGCGCTGCGTGAAAGATACCCGCGCATCACGGACGAGTGGACCGAGCGCCTCGTGCTCGCGTCGTCGCTCCACGACATCGGGAAGGTCGGGATCCCCGACGACGTGCTCCTCAAGCCCGGGAAGCTGACCCCCGAGGAGCGCCGGATCATGGAGCGCCACACCCTCATCGGCGCGGACACGCTCCTCTCCACGCGCTCCGACTTCGGGCACGACGCGCTCATCGACATGGGGATCCGGATCGCGCTCCAGCACCACGAGAAATGGGACGGGTCCGGGTACCCCTTCGGGCTCTCGGGCGAGCAGATCGCGCTCTCGGCGCGCATCGTCGCGCTCGCGGACGTCTACGACGCGCTCACCTCCGCAAGGGTCTACAAGGACGCGATGACCCACGAGCAGGCGATCGAGATCATCGACAAGGGACGCGGGACCCATTTCGATCCCGACGTCGTCGACGCGTTCCACGATTGCGAATCCGCGTTCGACGAGGTCCGAGTCCTGGGACGCGACCACACGCTCCGGGTCTTCGATATCCAGCGCATCCGCGAGGAGGCGCAAGAGTCGATCGACGAGTTCATGCTCGCCGCCTGACCCGCGGACCGACGCACTAGAATCCGCCATGAGCACCACGACCGACCAGTCCCTCTCGGACCGCATCGCGGCGATCATCGACGAGACCCGTTCGATCCGCCACGACCTCCACGCGAACCCCGAGATCCGCTTCCGAGAAGAACGCACCGCGTCGGTCATCCGCCGCCAGCTCGAGCACCTCGGGATCGAGCACGTCTCGAACATCGGGGGCAAGGAACCCGGGACGGGGACGGGGGTCGTGGCGCACCTCCCCGCGACGACGGGAAACCCCGGCCCGTGCATCGCGCTGCGCGCCGACATCGACGCGCTCCCGATCCAGGAAAACTCCGACCTCCCCTACAAGTCCACCCGCGACGGAGTCATGCACGCGTGCGGGCACGACGGGCACACGGCCGTCCTCCTCGGCGCCGCCCATGTCCTCTCCAAGCTCGAGCACCGACCCAATCCCGTCACCTTCATCTTCCAGCCCGCCGAGGAGGGCGGCGCGGGGGCCGCCAAGCTCATCCGCGACGGCGTGCTCGACGGGCTCATCGGACCCAAGGTCGATCGGATCTACGGGCTCCACGGGTGGCCGACCGATCCCCTCGGGACCATCTCCACCAAGCCCGGGGCCCTCCTCGCGTCCACGGACCTCGTCACGGTCACGATCCACGGCACCCAGTCCCACGCGGCGTACCCCCACCTCTCCGCCGACCCCGTCCTCGCCGGGTGCGCGATCATCCAGAGCGCCCAGCAGATCGTGGCGCGGAACACGGACCCCAACGACTCGGTCGTCGTCTCCTTCACGACCTTCCACGCCGGGTCCGCGATCAACGTCATCCCCCACGCCGCCACGATCGCGGCGACCGTCCGGACCCTCTCGGACGCGTCCCGCGCCAAGACCAAGGAACGCCTCTACGAGCTCATCGAGCACACGGCCAAAGCCCACGGGTGCACAGCCCAGATCGACTGGGACCCGGGGTACCCCGTGACCCGCAACGACCCGGACGAGGCGGCCCGGGTGCTCGAAATCGCCCAGAGCGCCGAGCATTGCGCCCGGACCAGGGTCGTCGAGCACGCGACCCTCGGGGGGGAGGATTTCGCGTTTTATCTCCAGAACGTGCCCGGGTGTTTCTACTTCATGGGGCTGGCGCACGACGAGCAAACCCCGTACCCGGGGCTCCATACCCCGAGTTTCAACTTCAACGATCAATCGCTCCCCTTGGGCGTAGAGATGATGTGCCGCCTCGCGCTGGCCGAAGAGGGGTAGACCCGGGCGCTGAGCCGGCAATGATCCCGAGCCGGGAAACCCGGTTTCGTTCAAGAAGACCCGTCCGAGAACCGATGGAGTGGACATGAACCCGATTCTCAAGAGCATTGCTGTCCTCGCGCTGTTGTCCCTGCTCCTCGTGCAGGGCGGGTGCCGCGTCGAGCGAACCACCGGGCAGCGTCACCAGGCGCGTGCGATCGACACGATCCTCCGCGCCGAAGCGGAGCGTTTGAACGACATGCCCATGAGCGAGAACACGCTCGAGGGCTACGCGCACCTCAACACCCTCTACCGCGACCTGCTCAACGCCGCCGTGCGCAGCGGCGAAGCCGAGCCGCTGACGGTCCAGCAGGCCGAGGACGAGCTCCGCCGGATCGCGTCCGAGGCACGCCAGCTCCCCGCGTTCCTCTCCTGGACCCCCGAGGCCCAGACCAACTTCGAGGAGTCCTTCTGGCGCTTCCGCCTGAAGAAGTGGCAGCAATGGCGCGGCCCGGGCTACATCTACGAATGAGTCTCTTTCCCTGATACACCCCAGGAACAACGACCCACGAACGCCCGGGACCTCCCCGGGCGTTCTTTTGTGCATCCGTCCACAGGAATGTGCCGGATACCATCAACGCTGTGAGTGATCCGCTCCGACCAGACGAATCCCCGAGCGAGACGAGCACCCCGAGGACCCCCGTCCCCGAATGGGGCACCGAGTCGCGCGAGGCGCGCATCGCGCGCCTCCACGCGGACGCGCGCGCCCTCCCCCTCGCGCCGGGGGTGTACCTGATGAAGAACCGGAACGGGGTCGTGCTCTACGTCGGGAAAGCGAGCAAGCTGCGCGACCGGGTCGGGTCGTACTTCATCGCGTCGACGGACCTGGGGCCCCGCAAGAACAAGCTCCTCGACGAGGTCCACACCTTCGAGACCTTCGAGACCGACACCCCGTGGGAGGCGCTCCTCGCCGAGAACCGGCTCATCAAGGACATCAAACCCAAGTACAACGCCGCCCAGCGCGACGACACGACCTACCCCTACCTCGTCGTCACGATGGGCGAGGACTACCCGCGCGTGTTCATCTCCCGCAACCCCACGGGGGTCCAGCCCGACGGGTCCAAGGACCCCCGCTTCGTCGGCGCAAACATCCTCGGCCCGTTCACCTCCCCGGGCGCACTCCGAGAAGCGATCGACGCGCTCCAGAGCGTGTTCAGGTTCCGCACGTGCTCGCTCGACATCATCGAGGGCGACCCCAAGAACAAGACGTTCCGCCCGTGCCTGCTCGCGTCGATCGGCAAATGCACCGCGCCGTGCAACGAATCCATCGCCAAACAACCCTACCGCGACGACATCGAACGCTTCGTGCGCTTCCTCAAGACCAAGCGCACCACGATGATCCGCGAGCTCACCGCCGAGATGGAGCAGGCGTCCAAGGACCTCCAGTTCGAGCGCGCCGCCACCCTGCGCGACCAGGTCCGCGCGATCAAACGCATCGACCAGCGCGCCACGACGAGCGACCGCTGGCAGCCCGAGACCGAGATCGGGTACATCGAGCCCGAGAAGGGCCCCAAAGCCCTCGCCCGCGCGCTCGGCGTGAAAGCACGCCTGCGATGCATCGAGGGCTTCGACATCGCCCACCTCCAGGGCGGCGAGACCGTGGCGTCGAAAGTCTGCTTCGTGGACGGGCGCCCATTCAAACAGGAATACCGACGCTACCGCATCAAATCCTTCGAGAACCTCGATGGCGGGCGACGCAACGACGACTTCGCGTCCATGCGCGAGGTGATCTCGCGCCGCTACCGCGACGCGGGCGCGGGGCACGAGCTCTACCCCGACCTCATCCTCATCGACGGCGGCAAAGGCCAGCTCTCGGCCGCGATGGACGCCTTCAACCAGCTCGACATCAAACCCCCGCTCGTCATCTCCATCGCGAAGAAGGAAGAGCTCCTCTACACGACCACCTCACCCGACCCGATCCGATTGGGACGCAACAACCCCGGGCTGCGCCTGTGCCAACAGATCCGGGATGAGGCGCACCGATTCGCGCAGCACTACCACCACATTCTCCGGCGCAAGGCGACGCTCGGCGAATGACGCTCAGTCTTCGACACGCTCCGAGCGGATCTCCATCCCGTTCTGGAACAGCGTGACCGCGCCCGCATCCCCATCCTCGGGGATATCAAACTCCAGCACCGCGTCGACCGCTTCGTAGCGGAAGGTCTTCGGGTCGTCCGCGTCCTGCGCCAGGCGCAGCGCCTGCTGGTTCGTGATCCGCGCGAACAGGCGCCCGTTCTCGAGCGTGATCCACAGCTCGAAGAACTGGGACTTGTAGTGCCCGACCAATCGCTCGGCGAAATCCGGATCGAGCTTCACGACCACGGGGAGGTCCACGGGTTCGACATCCATCCCCGCGACTTCCTGGAAGATCTTCTCGCCGGCCGCCGTCGTCACGAGGGTCGCGCCGTTGGTGAGCACCACGATGCTGATCCCAAGCTCCTGGTTCATCCCCATGTACGAGGAGTACCCGCCCGTCATCCCGTTGTGCCAGTACGACCGCCCGTCCTGCGCCCGGAACCAGTTCATCCCGACCTTCCCGAACGGGGAATCCCCGATCGGTTCGCGGGCGGCCTTGAGCACCGGGTCGAGATCATCGTCGTCGTCGAGCAGATTCGCGTTCGTGAACGCGAGGAGTGACCGCGCGTCGCTCACCCACATCCCCGCGGGGTCGAGCGTCCCCATCGAGGACCAGTGCTTGGTCGCGCGCCCCTCCTGGGTCGCCGGAGCGAGTGTCTTGAGTTGAGCGTCATTGAGCGTGATCGTGATGCCGTCGATCCCGAGGGGTTTGAAGATCCGCTCCTTGACGAGCGCCTCGTATTCGCCCCCGGCCGCGTCGGAGACGAGGGTCCCGAGCAGTCCCACCCCGAAGTTCGAGTACTCGAACGACTCGCCGGGCGTGGTTGTGGGTTCGACGTTCTCGACCACCCGGAACATCCGCTCGCGCGAATACCCCGCGAACGGGTCGTCCGGGTCCGTGTACACCGCGTTGGGCGGCATGCTGGGCCACCCGGACGAGTGGTTCGTGAGATGACGCAGCGTCACCTCGACCCCGCCCTTGTCCATGGCGTCGATCCCATCGGGGAGGAGCGCATCGACGGTCGTGTCGAGCGTGACCTCGCCCCGCGCGATCGCGTCGGCGAGCAGCACCCCCGTGAACACCTTGGAGACCGACCCGATCTCGAAGAGCGAATCGGGAGCCATGGGGGTGTCGTCGCCGTAGTTCATCGTCCCGATCGTCCAGACCGAGTCCTCCCCCTCGTGGTGGATCGCGACGACCGCCCCCGGGATGAGCCCCGCGTCGATCAGCGGCGACAGATGCTCATCGACGATCGCGCGATAATCCGGCGCTCCGAGCGCACCGGAAACAAGCGACAACGACACCAGACACGCGATGGATTGAGACACCATGAGACCCTCCTGTGACAGAGGGTTCTAGGGGCCCGGGCACCCGAAGTTTCATCGGCGGCGAAGGTAATACACCACCCACGCGTACTCGTCCGCTTCCACGACCACGGGGACGTACACCGTCTCGCTCCACGGGACGAACTCGGAGCGATACTGCCCCCCCTGATCCCGGTACGAACGCCACGAGTTCCCCGAACGGGTCACGGGTTCGCTCACGATCTTGTCCGTCTTCCCGAGGTAGTTCGAAGACACGATCGCGTAGTCCGCGCCGAGCTGACGCGCGAAGGATTCGAGCTCCTGGTCGTAGGCCGACACGCGGTCCGTGGATTTGAACACGCTCCGGCCCAGGACGATGATGTCTTCGGGGTCCTCCGACACCTGGAGCGCCCTGAGGAGCCCGGCCTGCTCGTCCATGAGCTGCTCGCGCGGCCAGTCCTTCCAATGGGTATCGCTCTCGGCGCGACGCCGCTCGATGTCCGAGAGCGCCGACTCGACGCGCGGCCAGGGGACCTCGCGCACGTCCACGCTCGCGTCCTTCGGGAGCGCCTCGTAATACCCCACGGGCGCACCGACGAAGTTGTCGCGCCAGACGTTGGAGCACCCCGCGAGGAGCCCCACGAAGAGCAAGGCGAGCGAGCAGAGCGTGATGGTTCGGATCGTGTGCATGGTTCTCACATACCCATAATCGTGCTGTGGGGCTGACGGATTCCGTGAAAAGGTGTTCATCTCTCCCGAAACCGGATCGGAAATCGGGATTCCGTGGGCTCAGCTCTCGTCGAGGACCTCGTTGTAGCGTTTCATGACTTTGGCGCGGGTGATGAGGGCCGTGGGCTCGCCCCGCCCCAGGGGGTCCAGCAGGGTCAGCGACGACACGTCGTGCATGGAGAACTTGTCCATGACCGTGTCCAGGTGCTCGTGGG
Source organism: uncultured Phycisphaerales bacterium (assembly GCA_965652365.1). Lineage (GTDB taxonomy): Bacteria > Planctomycetota > Phycisphaerae > Phycisphaerales > UBA1924 > UBA1924. The sequence goes on along the minus strand of CBFGUD010000018.1, from coordinate 30,458 downwards.
GCTCGACCGTGGGGATGTCCGTGCGCATGAGCTCCGCGACCAGCAGCAGCGGGATCGCTTCCCGATCGATCAGGGCGGTGCGCATGTCGCGCCCCGTGACCATCCCGATCGCGCGCCCGTCCTGATCCACCACGGGGAAGTCCGGGACGTTGTGCGACGCGTGGAGCGAGATCAGCTTGCTCAGCGGGTCCGACGCGTAGACGGGCTCGGGGGGGAGCTTCTCCGTCACCACGCTCGTCACGGGGACCTGGCGCAGGATCGTCAGGTCGCGCCCCGTCCCGATCCGCACGCCCTGCCTGCTCAGGGGCGCGGTGTAGATCGAGTCTCGCATGAGCATGCGCGAGAAGACGGTCGAGATGATCGCCGCGAGCATGATGGGCGCGAGCACCCGGGGTTCGCGCGTGAGCTCGAAGAGCATGAGGATCGCGGTCATGGGCGCGAAGGTCGACCCGGCGATCAGGGCCGCCATCCCCACGAGCGCGTAGCTCGCCGGGGACCCGCCGTCGGGGATGAGCCCCATCATCTCCAGCGCGATCCCGAACACCCCCCCGAGCGTCGCGCCCACGAACAGCGCCGGCGCGAACACGCCCCCGGACCCGCCGGACCCGAGGGTGAACGACGTCGCGAGCATCTTGCTCAGACTGAGCATGAGCACCGTGACCAGCGCCCCGAAGGTCACCCCCGCGGCGCTGTAGTGCGACGGGTCCAGGAGCGAGCGGATCATCGCGTACCCGTTGCCGAAGAACACGGGGACGGGTGAATCGCTCGGGACCAGTTCCGACCCCCCCGCGCGCCGTTCGATCAGCGTCGCCGCGATCCCCAGGACGCCGAGCAGCAGCGCCCCGAGCACGGGGAGCAGCGCCGGGTGGAGCCGCACCCGCGCGAAGACGGACTCGGACGTGTGGAGCGCCTCGACGAAAAGCCACGACCCCACCGCGCACACCGCGCCGAGCACGACGTAGCTCGGGAGCTCGGACGCCGTGAACAGGTACCCCGTGAGCTCGAACGCGAAGATCGCGTCCTCGCTCGGGAGGATGACCTGGGTGAGCGCCGTCGCGAACACGCTCGCGAGCACGATCGGCGTGAACGTCTTGAGCGAAAAATCCCGGAGCAGGATCTCGAGCGCGAAGAACACCCCCGCGATGGGCGCGTTGAAGATGCTCGCGATCCCGGCCGCCGCCCCGCACCCCACCAGCGTGCTCACGTGGCGGCGCTCGATCCGCAGCAGACGCGCCAGGTTCGACCCGATGACCGACCCGATCTGGACGATCGGGCCCTCCGCGCCGGCGCTCCCCCCGGAACCGACGGTGCAGATCGAGGTGACGACCTTGACCACCCCCGTGCGGGCCGCGATCTTGCCCCCGCGCCGAACGATCGCGTCGAGCACCTGGGGCACCCCGTGCCCGCGCGCCTCGCTCGCGAAGCGATACACCAGAACCCCCGAGACCAGCGCCCCCGCCATCGGGATCAGCGGCATCAGCCAGATCCGCGACCCGTCGTGCCCCTGGAGGATCTCCTGCCAGCGCTCGGCGCGGTGCTCCACGAACTCGAGCACGAACGCGAACCCCACCGCGCCCAAGGCCGTCATGAGCCCGATCGTCGCGCCCACGATGTTGAGCCACCCCTCCGGGTGATCGATCATGAACCGCCGGAGCCGACGCCACGGCGCCCCGAGCGGGTTGGACTCAGACGTGCTCTGCGTGCTCATGCGCCGATCCAGGACATGGAACGATCCTAGACGCGCGATCCGCGCTCCCGGGGGATCAGGACCCGCGCGGATCGTCGTCGAGCACGAGCTGGTCCACGGTCGGCGCTTCCTTGACGGGCTTCCCGTTCTTGTCCGTCAGCGGGGTCTCGTCGGTGAAGCGCACGATCGTGTCCACGGGGTGCGCCTTCTCGTGCGCCCCGAGCGCCTTCTCGAGCTCGTCCTTCTTCGCGTCCTCGAGCTCGGTCCACTTCCCGCGCCCCCGGCACTTGGGGAACCGCGAGCACCCCAGCCACGGCCCGCGCACCCCGCTCCGCAGATTCAGCGGCGCCTCGCACGTCGGGCACGGCAGATCCGTCTCCAGCGGCGGCACGCTCGGCGCGACCACGTACCCCTTCTTGTCGATGTTCAGGATCACCCCGTCGTCGTTCGTCTCACCCTCCTCGAGCGGGGTGGTGAGGAACGGCCCGAACCGACCCGTCTTGCGGATCATCGGACGCCCGGTCTTGGGGCACTTGACGTCCACGAACTCCGCGACGCGCGGGCGCCCTTCCCGATCGCACGGGCACGCGTAGCTGCAGTCCGGGTACGTCGAGCACGACAGGAACCGCCCGTTCTTCCCGAACCGGTACACGAGCGACGCACCGCACTTCTCGCACCGGTACTGCTCGGGCGCGGGCATGACCTCCGCTTTCGCGTGGACCATCTCCTCGTGCGCCTTCTCGAGCGCCTTGGAGAACCGCCCGTAGAACTGCTCGAGCATCTCGATCCAGTCGAGGTGCTCCTCCTCGATCTTGTCGAGCTGCGCCTCCATGTCGCGCGTGTACCCGAGGTCCATCAGGCGCGGGAACCCCTCGATGAGCTTGTCCGTCACCACCTCGCCCAGGTCCGTCGCGAAGAACGAGCGGTTGATGTTCTCGACGTACTTGCGGTCCTGGATGGTCTGGATGATGCTCGCGTACGTCGACGGGCGACCGATCCCCTCGCTCTCGAGGGTCTTGATGAGCGACGCCTCGGTGAACCGCGACGGCGCGCTCGTGAAGCGCTGCTGCGGATCGATCCCGAACGGGTACATCGCCTGCCGCTCCTCGAGCTTCGGGAGGTTCAGCTCGTCCCCGCTCGTCGGGACCCCCGACACCCGGAAGTGCCCGTCGAACGCGAGCGTGCGCCCCGTCGCGCGCAGCAGCGCCCGCCCCGTGCGCCCGCCTCGGATCATCACGCTCGTCGAGTCCCACTCCGCGGGCGTCATCTGGCACGCGACGAACCGCTGCCAGATCAGCGTGTAGAGCCGGTGCTGATCGCTCGTGAGCACGCTCTTGACCGAGTCGGGTGTCCGCGAGACGTCCGTGGGGCGGATCGCCTCGTGCGCTTCCTGCGCCGCCTTGTTGCTCGACGAGAAGAAGTTGGGCTTGGCCGGGAGATATTGCTCGCCGTAGGTCTTGCCGATGTGCGTGCGCACCGCGCTCAGGGCCTCGCCCGCGATGTGGGTCGAGTCCGTACGCATGTACGTGATCAGACCCGCCGGGCCCTCGCCCGGGATGTTGACCCCCTCGTACAACCCCTGCGCGGCCCGCATCGTCCGCTGCGCCCCGAACCCCAGGCGCGACGACGCGCTCTGCTGCATCGTCGACGTGATGAACGGCCCCGGCGCCCTCGACCTGGTCCGCTTCGTCTCGATCGACTCGATCTCGTACGACACCCCCGGGTCGATGTCCCCCCCGATGGTCCGCACCCAGCGCGCCGGGCCCCTGCCCTTCTCGTCCTCGGTGCACGACGTGCGCACGTTCGTGAGCCCGAGCTCCTCGCAGACCTCCGCGACGTTCGCGCTCAGGTCGTGCGCGCTCTTGTCGTCGAACGTCTTGCCCTCCGAGAGCAGGCGCGGATCGAACTTCTCGCCGTTGATCTCGACGAGCTCGGCGCGGATCGCGTCCTTGCTCGCGAGCCACCCGTTCTGCGCCTTGATCGTCGGGCCCTTGCCCTTCTCGTCCTTCTGGTCGAGGAACGCGCGCCACGCGCCCACGCAGTCCTTCGCGACCGATTCCTTGAGCGCGAAGTACCCCGTCACGCTCCAGTACTCGTCGGGAACGAACGCGCGGATCTCGCGCTCGCGCTCCACGATCAGGCGCACCGCGACCGACTGCACGCGACCGGCGCTCAGACCCCGCGCGACCTTCTTCCACAGCAGCGGCGACACCTGGTACCCCACGATCCGGTCCAGGATCCGGCGCGCCTGCTGCGCGTTGACCCGGTCCTCGTCGATCGGGTGGGGGTTGTGGAACGCCTTGTCGATGTCCGCCTTGGTGATCGCGGGGAAAATCACGCGCTTCGCGTCGCTCGAGCTGATCCCGAGCTCCTGCGCCAGGTGCCACGCGATCGCTTCCCCCTCCCGATCGAGATCGGTCGCGAACCAGATCTCGCCCCCGCTCGACAGCGCTTCATTGGCGGCCCGCTTCAGGTCCTTGACGACCTGCTCCTTGCCCTTGAGCACCTCGTAGCTCGGCGCAAAGCGCTTCTCGATCTTCACCCCCGGGACCGGGTCCTTGACCCCCTTGGGGTTCTTGCTCGGGAGGTCGCGCACATGCCCCACCGACGCCATCACCAGGTAGTCCGCGCCCAGGTACTTGTTGATCGTGCGCGCCTTGGCGGGCGATTCCACGATCACGAGCGATTTGCCCTTCGCGTCCCCGGCCTTGAAGTTCGAACCCCCGCCGCGGCGCGACGACGCCTTCTTGGTCGTCTTCTTCGATCCGCTCGCTTTGGACGCCTTCTTCTTCGTGCTCGTGCTGCTCTTCTTCGCCATAACACCTCGAGGCCCGACGCCGCCGGGGACCGTGAACACAGGGACATAGAAATATGTTCCCGAGCCGAGAGGGAACGCACGCCCCGCACGCTTGTCAAGTCACGGGATCACCCCCGAACCTCACAGAACCCAAAAATGCAGCACCCCGCGCTCCAGAACGCGGGGTGCTGTGGTTCACTCCGAGCCCCGAACGGGGATCAGCGCCGGCGACGCGCGCCGACGAGCCCGCCGAGCCCGAGCAGCGCCACCGCGCCCGGCGCGGGGATGGTGCCCGGCGACGCGATGAGCGTCCGCTCTTCGCCGACATCGCCGAACACGTTGGACTCGTACGCCCCGTTCACCCCGATGACCGAGAGGAAGGGGTTCGCGCCCGTGAAGTCGACCGAGGCGAACGCGCCGCCCGTGTTCGGGAAGACGACCGACGCCTCGATGTCCTGCGACAGGATGTTGATGATGTTGACCACGTCGCCGCCCTGGGACAGCCCGCCGCCGTCGCCGTTGGTGTGGGTGATCAGACCCGAGTAGTTCCAGAGGTTCTGGAACTCCGAGATGTCCGACGCGTCCGCGTCCGCGAGGACGATCGCGACCTGGCCCGCGCCGAGCACGAGCGACGCGATCGCGGACTGGCCGCTCGACACGGCGCTGTCGTCCTCGTACGCGAACTCGCCCAGATCGATGGTGCTGTTGCCCGTGTTGACGACCTCGAACCAGTCCGCGGTGCCGTCCTCGCCGTCGACGCCGGCGTAGACCTCGGTGATCATCAGGTCGGCGCTGGCGATGGACGCGACGCCGGCGAGCGCAAACAGTGCAGCAATCTTCTTCATGGTTCTCTCCTTTGGTGTGTGCGGGGACCCCGCGTTCTCGATCTTCTCCATACCCCCGGCCGTGCTCGGCTCTCTCCTCCGATCACGCACGACCCGCGGCATCCCCCGTACTCAGGGAGAAATACGCTAGGTCCCGCGACCCGATCGGCAAGCACCGACGACTTAAACCTTGTGTTAAGAACCACTGTCGATTTATCATTTCTTAACATATATCTTCACCGAATCTTGACATGCTCTTCACGCACCCGGCTCTAGCGTTCCGCGTCGGAAACGATCACGGGAGATCACCACGCCATGCACGCACATCAACGCCGCCGCGCGTTCACGCTCATCGAACTCCTCGTCGTGATCGCGATCATCGCGCTCCTGATCGGGATCCTCCTCCCCTCGCTGGGCAAGGCCCGCGAAACGGCGCAGAAGATCCAGTGCCAGTCCAACCTGCGCCAGTACGGCGTCGCCTTCAACACCTACGCCGGGTCCAACGACGGCTACCTCAGCTCCGGCCCGTTCGACAACCGGATCAAGAAACACGCCAAGGGCCAGTACCTCGCGGACAGGTGGAGCCGGGATCCCAACGACGACCGCCACGTCATCGAACGCATCGGGTGGATCCGCGACACCATCGAACAGGGCGGCTTCCTCCCGGGCGAGTTCCTCTGCCCCACCGCGCCAGCCCGGTACAACCAGAACATGAACGTCTCACGCCTCAACGAGGACACCTCGGGGCTCGGGGGAGCGATCACGTACGAGAAGCGCGACCAGCTCCTCCGCGCCGGGTACAACTCCAACTACACCCAGTCCTGGTACATGGCCTACACCCAGTGGAAGGTCCCCCTCCTCGGACGCGCCGGACAACCCGAAGACCCGACCTACGGCGTCGTCGGACCCCTCCGGCTCCAGAGCATGAGCATGGTCAGCGCCTCGAAAGTCCCCCTCCTCGCCGACGCACGCATCGACGGGCTCTCCGACGACACCAACGACATCATCGTCGTCGACAACGAGACACTCCCCGCGGTCAAAGCCCTCACCGACGGGCCGGCGTGGCGCATCGGGCTCCGCTTCGTCTCCCACGACCTCGCCGACTTCGGGACCGCGCACACCAGAAAGCGCGGGCTCTTCACACGAGGCCACGACAACACCGAGGGCAACTTCCTCTTCGCCGACGGGCACGTCGCCGCGTTCCGCGACGCCAACGGGGACCAGACCTTCAACTACGACCCCAACCAGGAACGCGAGAACGGGCTCCCCGTCTACCCCGACTTCAGTCCGAACCAGATCTTCACGGGCGAGCTCCTCTCCGGGAAGTACAACAACTGAACACACGAACACGCCGCCCGCTCGGAGCGGCTCCACCAGCACCGCCGAGCATCACCCACAGAGAAGAGAGATCATCATGAACACGAAACTCATCGCCGCCGCGGGCCTGGCGCTCGCGTCCTCCGGCGCCCTCGGGCAGGTCGTCATCAACGAGGTCTGGGAGAACCCGAGCGGCGCCGCCGAGCTCAACGACGAGGTCCTCGAGTACATCGAGCTCTACGGCAAGCCCGGGATGGACCTCACCGGGTACGCCGTCGCCCTCTTCAAGGGCGGGCAGGACGGCGGGGGGCTCTTCGGGCCCGCCAACGACATCCCCGACTCCTACGCCGAGATCGACGAAGCGTTCTCCCTCGACGGGCTCTCCATCGGGTCCAACGGGTTCCTCGTCCTCTACATCAACACCGACTCCCAGTCCTACATCCCCAAGGTCATCCCCGACGAAACCACCGGCGAATCCTGGTTCGACGCCCACATCCCCTCCACCGACACCCCGGGCAAACTCGAGAACGACGGGTCCTCGACCTACATCCTCATGCGCAAACGCCCATTCCACTCGATCGTCGACGGCGCGAGCGTCTACGAGCCCGGGTACAGCGTCCGCAAGGACGTCAACCCCGACGTCGACTACGACGGCAAAATCGACTTCGGGATCGAACCCTCCGTCAACAACGAGATCGGGTTCCCCCCCGCCCCCGCCGCTTCCGCATGCGCCCCCGTCCAGATCATCGACGCCATCGCCTGGTCCAACGGCGGCGGCAAGGAATACGTCAACGACTCCGAATACGAGATCTCCGACACCCCGGGCTTCAACCCCGACATGGTCTCGCGCGTCGCCTACTACGGGTCCAACCCCATGCTCGGATCACGCATCAACGCCGACATGCAGACCGTCCCCACACGCACCGCCGACGAAGAGTTCATCTACGGCGAGAACATCGCGCCCGCCTTCCTCTTCGCCTACGACCCCGCCCAGTACGGCGCGCCCACCGACCCCGCGGGCGACGGATTCGCCGACATCTCCATCGGGACCGACACCAACGACGCGTTCAAGCTCACCCCCGGGTTCTTCAACGACGCGCCGAACCTCGGCATCACCCAGTTCCGATTCGTCGAGGGCGACCTGAACTTCGACGGCGTCGCGGACGCCCAGGACCTCGCGCTCTTCGACTCCACCCTCCTGGGCGCGGACTTCGACGCGACCGAAGACTACATCGACAACGACACCAACATGCCCATCGCCGACCCGAGCAACCCGGGCCAGAACTTCCAGACCTACGTCTTCCAGGACCGACTCGCCAACGCCTACCTCGCCGCGGCCTGCCTGAGCGACCTCGACGGGACCGACGTCCCGGGCGCCGACGACCGGGCCGCCCTCGTCGCGATCGTCGGCGGCGAGCCCTGCGCCGCGGACCTCAACGGCGACACCGGGTTCGACTTCTTCGACATCTCGTTCCTCCTCCAGAACCAGGTCGACTTCAACGGCGACACGGGCTTCGACTTCTTCGATATCTCCGCGTTCCTCCAGGCCGGCGCGTCCTGCCCGTAACCCGCGACCGCTGAATCTCGCAGCTCCATCCGCGTCCCGCGCTGCCCGCGAGCAGCGCGGGACGCTTTCATTTCCGACCCGAGCTATCCTTCCCCATGACGCATCCCACCGCACGCGAGGTCAACTTCGACGGGCTCATCGGCGCCTCGCACAACTACGCCGGGCTCTCCCCGGGCAACGTCGCGTCCGCGTCCAACGCCGGGCAAACCGCCCGCCCCAGGGCCGCGGCCCTCCAGGGGCTCGCGAAGATGAAGGCGCTCATGGACCTCGGGCTCACCCAGGGCGTCCTCCCCCCCCACGCACGCCCGGACCTCGGGTTCCTCCGCTCGATCGGGTTCACGGGCGACGACGCCAGGGTCCTCAAGGACGCGCACGACGCGGACCCATCCATCCTCGCCGCCGCGTGGAGCGCCAGCGCCATGTGGAGCGCCAACGCCGCGACCGTGTCCCCCAGCGCGGACACCGCGGACCGCAAGGTCCACATCACCCCCGCGAACCTCGTCTCGAACCTCCACCGCTCCTTCGAGCACCACACCACCTCGCGCGCCCTGCGCGCGATCTTCCGCGACCCCGACAGGTTCGTCGTCCACGACACCCTCCCGAGCCAGCCCCGCTTCGCCGACGAGGGCGCCGCCAACCACATCCGATTCACCACCGCCCACGCCGAGCCCGGGGTCGAGCTCTTCGTCTACGGCGTCGACAACAACGACCCCATGACCGCCTCGCGCCGATTCCCTGCACGCCAGACCCGCTCCGCGTGCGAAGCGCTCGTCCGGTCCCACAAACTCGACCCCGCCAAGGTCATCCTCGCGCGCCAGCACCCCGACGCGATCGACTCGGGGGTCTTCCACAACGACGTCATCGCGACGGGCAACGAGAACGTCTTCCTCTACCACGAGCAGTCCTTCGCGACCTCGCGCACCCTCATGAACGACCTCATGGACCCGAGCAAGTCCAACATGGTCGTGATCGAGGCCCGCGAGACGGACTTCTCCATCGAGGACGCCGTCACCTCCTACATCTTCAACTCCCAGATCGTCACCCTCGCCCCCGGCGACATGCGCCTGATCGCGCCGTGCGAAGTCCGCGAGAACCCGCGCGTGCGCGCCTTCGTCGACCGGATCATCCAGGACCCCTTCAACCCCGTCAACGGCGTGATCTACATGGACGTGCGCGAGTCCATGAACAACGGCGGGGGGCCCGCGTGCCTGCGCCTGCGCGTCGTCCTGACCGACGACGAGCTCGCGTCGATCCACCAGGGCGTCATCCTCACCGACGACCTCTACGAACGCCTCGTCGCGTGCGTCAACGAGACCTACCCCGAGTCCATCGCGCCCGGGGACCTCACGGACCCGGAGCTCGCCGCCCGCTGCGTCCACGCGACCGAACGCATCGCGTCGATCCTCGGGCTCGAGTCGATTTTCGCGCACGATCCGCTCGAGACGCTGGCCTGAATCCCCGCAACCCCCTGTTCAGGTGGTTGCCATGCGCGGATTCACGCGCCGATCCCCGATTGCGCTCAATGCGCCCGATCTTTTCGTTCGATAACCGTGTGACACGCGCGACCGTGCCCACCACGCGCGATTCCTCCCGGAGCACACGATGGCCCACGACCACGATATCCCCACCGCCAAGTACGACCTCCGCCCCGAACCCGGGGAGCGTCTGGCGCGACCCTTCCAACGCTTCGCGTCCCTCTCCTCCGCCGGCGGGATCGTCCTGCTCCTGATGACCGCGATCGCGATGATCTGGGCAAACACCGACTACGAGTCCTACAAGGAGATCTTCAACGACACCGAGATCCGCATCACCGTCGCCGACAACCCCCACGACACCCACGCCGCGGGGCACGACGACCACGCCGACGACGAGCACGCGCCGCCCGCCGACGACCACGCCGGGTCCGACATCGAAGACGCGGCCGAAGAAGCGGTCGAAACGATCGAGCAGGCCGCCGACGACCTCTCGATGATCGAAACCGACCACGCACAGGCGTCCACCCACGGCGACGGCTGGCACCCACTCCCCAACGAGCCCCACTGGTACCAGGGCCTGTCCATGGTCCACTGGATCAACGACCTCCTCATGGCGGTCTTCTTCCTCGTCGTCGGGCTCGAGATCAAGCGCGAAGTCCTCGTCGGCGAGCTCGCCTCACCCAAACGCGCCGCCCTCCCGATCTTCGGCGCCCTGGGCGGGATGGTCGGCCCGGCGCTCATCTTCGTCGCGTTCAACTTCGGGAAGGAAACCATCGGCGGGTGGGGCATCCCCATGGCCACCGACATCGCGTTCGCCGTCGGGATCCTCGCGATGCTCGGCTCACGCGTCCCCCTCTCGCTCAAGGTCTTCCTCACATCGCTCGCGATCGTCGACGACCTGGGCGCGCTCGTCGTCATCGCCGTCTTCTACACCGACAACCTCGACCTCGCCTACCTCGGGTACGCCGGGTCCGTCATCGCGCTGCTGATGTTCATGAACATCATCCGCGTCCGCTGGATTATCCTCTACCTCGTCGCCGGGCTCCCCCTGTGGTACTTCGTCTACAAGTCGGGCGTCCACGCGACCATCGCCGGCGTCATGCTCGCCATGACCATCCCCGCCCACGCACGCGTCAACGCCGTCCGCTTCTCCTACGCGACACGCAAGGCCCTGGAGGTCTTCGAGAACGCCCACGACGACCCCAACCACGACGTCAAGCAGTCCACCATCCGCCGCGCGGCCGTCAACGCCATCATGGAGAACGGCAAGCTCGTCCTCACCCCCCTCCACCGGATGGAACACGCGATCCACCCCTGGGCCGCCTTCGTCATCATCCCCATCTTCGCCCTCGCCAACGCCGGGATCCCCGTCCACGGCGGCGTCATGGAGAACCTCGGAGACCCCGCCGCCATCGGCATCGTCCTCGGGCTCTTCATCGGCAAACCCCTCGGGATCGTCGGGCTGTGCTGGGTCGCGTGCATGATGGGGCTCGCGTCGCTCCCGCGCGGGGTCTCCTGGCGACACCTCTTCGGCGCCGCGTGGCTCGGCGGGATCGGCTTCACCATGGCCATCTTCATCGCGAACCTCGCGTTCGCCGACAACATCGCCCACCTCGAGCACGCGAAACTCGCGATCCTCGTCGCGTCGGCGCTCTCCGCCGTCAGCGGCGCGACCGTGCTGCTCATGTGCAAGCCCAAGCCCGAGCCCGAGCCCGAGCGGATGGGCCCGCTCGTGGACGACGACGACTGATCGTCCCGGACAACCCGAACCATGAACGACAACGCCCGCGTGTCCCCACCCGCGGGCGTTGTTCGTTTCCGTCCCGGCTCGCGGGACATCGTGGTTCACACCCCGGTTTACCGCTCAGAACTCGGAAAGTTCCTCGCCCGCGCCGCTCGTGTAGCTCGCGTTCTCGATGACGTACAAGCCCATGAGCCAACCCGACACGACGTACGGGTCGATCTTCATCGTCCCCCTGATCGAGCCGTACCCCGTCGCGCTGTACCCGAACGTCACGGACCGGTTCAGCTTCACCTCGATCGCGTCATACGGGGTCGGGGGCACCCCGATGCAGCACCCGTCCCACGGGTTCTGCATCACCAGCAGCTCGTCCGTCTCCGACGCGACGAGCGCCACGAGGGTGTTGCCCTCGACGACGACGCGCTTGCCGTCGATCGCATCGAGCCACGCGGGGAGATCGTCCTTGTCCTTCTTCGGGTCGTACGCGCGCTGCACGCTCCGGAGCACGTCCCACGAGAGCACGTACGCCGAGTCGTCGGTCCCGCGCCCCGGGATCCGCAGCTCCCCCGTGTCCGTGCGCACGACGATCGATCCGTCGCCGTTGATCGTGTACCCCGGGTCCGTGTCCCCGGGCGAATCGTCCTCGGACTCTTCGGGAGCCGCTTGCTCCTGCTGCGCCGCCGCGAGGCGCGCCAGCACGTCCTCCGGGATCCCGAGATCACCGCCCGGCGCGCTGTCCTCCGCGACCTCCTGCCCGGTTTCCTCGCTGGGCTCGGGCTCGGTCACGGGCTCGTCCGGCCCGCTCGCGATCTCGACGCTCCCCTCGACCGGCCCGGCGCGCTGCTCCGAAACCGATGCATCGGCGGCGTTCATCAGCGCCTCGGACGGCACCGGCTCCCGATCAGCCGCGACCGCATCGTCCTGCTCGGGCGCTTCGGACACAGCTTCCGGATCCGGCGCGACGACACCCTCCCACGCGGGGAGCTCGATCAGCACCGGCGCGTCACGCGTCGGTTCGGTGTCCTCGGACAGCTCCCCGCTCGCGAGCACCCCCGTGAGCACGACCAGCGCCAGGATGAAGGACCAGAAATACGCCACGCGATCCCTTTCTTTATCCCATCGGGCGCAGCGCCCGGACCACGCTCGTGCGATACGCGACACACGCGGGGATGATCCCCGCGATCATGGACAACGCGATCGTGACCAGGATCATTCCGAGATATCCGGACACCGGGAGCGTGGGCTCGACCACCAGCCCCAATCGCGCCTCGAGCACCCCCGACACGACCCGACCCCCCACGATCCCCAGGACCACGCCCAGCGCGCCCCCGATGAGCCCGATCAGCGCCGACTCGGTGAGCACGAGGTTGAACACGCGCCAGCGCGACGCGCCCAGGACGCGCAGGATCGCGATCTGACGCCGGCGCTGCTCCATCGAGTTGTACAGCGCCACCATGATCGACACCCCCGACGACAGCAGCACCGCGATCCCCATCGCGATCAGGATCTGGTCGACGTTCCCCACGATCGTGAAGAGCCGGCGCACCGTGTCCGCGGGCTGGGCGACCGTCCAGCTCGGGTCGCGCCCGATGGCGCTGAGGATCTGGTTGAGCGCCGCCGTCCTCGGCCCGAGCGACGCGATCACCCCCGTGATCTTGCGGTCCTCGTCCGTCAGGTCCAGGCGCGTCATCGGGCGATCCAGCTTCACACCCTCGTCGAGCAGCCGGTCGAACCCGTGGAGCACCCACGCGCTCTCGAGCGAGCTGTACATCGCGCGGTCGTGCGCCGAGCCCGTGGGCTTGAGGACCCCCACCACCTCGTACACGAACTCCCCGTGCGCGTGCGCCCCCTCGCTCCGAGGCGCGCCGTGCATGACCGAGATCTCGTCCCCGATCCGCAGCCCCGTCATCCGCTGCGCGTCCGCGCCCAGCACGAGCTCGAAGTCGTCGCTGAACACCCGCCCCTCGCGCAGCGCGAAGGGCTCGCCCGAGACCGGGAAGAAGTTCACGAAGTACGACTGGCGCACCCCAACCACGTGGTGCCCCTTGTACGAGTCCCCCATCGCGGTGGGCTCCGCGAACGCCAGCGGGTACGACCCCGCGAGCGCCTCGTAATCCGACCACGGGATCGGGTTCGTGGGGACGTCCGTATAGAACAACGTGTTGAGCACGCTCGTGAGCGCGCTCGGGTCCCGCGAAATCAGCATCTGCGCGTTCCCCGTCCCCCTCGAGAACGCGTCGCGCGCCGACGACTTCATCGACACCAGCAGCGTCACCAGCGCCAGCGCGATCGAGACGGTCACGATCGTCGTCACGCTCGAGAACATCCGCGCTTTCACGGACCGCGTCACGATGTCCCAGTCACGCAGCGCCATCAGTGCGCCCCCGCATGCCGCGCGAGCTCGGACAGACGCACGTGCCGATCGAACCGGTCCACCAACGAAAGATCATGCGTCACGCACACCAGCGCCGCGCCCACGGACCGGCACGCGTCCTCGAGCATCCCGACGGCCCGCCGCGCGTGCTCCGGGTCCAGCGCCGCCGTGGGCTCGTCCGCGAGCACCAACGCCGGGCCGCACGCGATGGCGCGCGCCACCGCGACCCGCTGCTGCTGACCGACCGACAACTCCTCGACCCGCGCCCCGGGACGCTCGATCCCCAATCGCTCGAGCAGCCCGCGCGCGTGCGCGTCGTGCTCGCCCCGGGGACGATCCGAAAACATCAACGCCGCGAGCACGTTGTCGAGCGCCGAGAACCCCCCGAGCAGGTTGTGGGTCTGGAACACCATCCCGATGTTCCGCCCTCGGAACCGATCACGCGTCGCGCCCTTGAGACCATGGATATCGGTCCCATGAATGAGGACTTCCCCCCGGGTCGGGTCCATGAGACCCGACACCACGTGCAGGATCGTGCTCTTCCCCGACCCCGAAGACCCCGTGAGCACGACGTGCTCCCCCTCCCCGACCCGCAGCGACCCCACCCGCACGCTCGGTTCGACCGCGCCGGGATAGCGGTATTCCAGGTTCTCGATCGCGAGCGCCGGCTGAGCCATGATCCTTCTGTATTCCTTTCCGGCCCGCTTCCTGAGCGAGGATCGTAGCCGACTCGCCGCAACCGGCCCACGATTCCGCCCGTATGGTCGGGCACGCGGCGTTCGCCGCAGGGTCTTCAATCCACCATACCCCGCCTTTGGTGCACCCTCCCGCGCCCGGAGCACCGACATCCCACGCACCGAGAAGGAGCACCCCATGCCCACCCGCCGTCTGTCTGTCGCCGCGATCCTCGCGTGCGCCGCCGCCGCCACCCCCCTCGCCGCCGCGGACGCGCCGCGCGACGTCACCCTCGACCACGCGCGTCAGGCGCTCGTCTCGCCCGAGTCCTTCGCGTCGCTCCAAGTGGGCGGCGAGCTCATGCTCGAACTCCCGATCGACCGCGCCACGAGCGTGCTCCTCGACCTGAAGCGCTTCTCCCCCCTGAGCGAGGACGCGCGGATCGTCAACATCGACGCCAACGGGCAGCCCCGCGAGATCGACCTCTCCTCGAGCGTGTTCCTCCGCGGGCACGTCGCCGGCGACCCCGAGCAGATCGCCTTCATCGCGATCACGGACAGCGCGACCAACGGGTTCGTCGTCGCCGACGGGCACGCCTACGTCCTCTCCACGGGGCGCGACAACGCGGCCCTCACCATCGAATCCTCCGAGACGCTCAACATCGCCGCCCCGGGCCAGACCTGCGCCGTCGACTCCCAGAACCCCTACCTCAACCGGCTCCTCAACCGCACCGACCTGATCCCCCAGGGCCAGTCCCGCCCCCAGGGCTCGCCCCCGGCGCGCCGCGCGACCATCGCCTTCGAGACCGACTACGAGTTCACCCAGCTCTTCGGGGGCAACGAAACCGCGTCGAGCAACTACGTCGCCACCCTCATCGGCGCCATCGCCACCATCTACCAACGCGACGTCAACATGGACCTCGAGGTCGGATTCCTCCGCACCTACAGCGCCAACAACGACCCCTACTCCGGATCCGATATCTACGACTACCTCTACGACATCCAGGACCTCTTCTACTCGGGCGAACTCAGCAGCGTCGAACGAGACATGGGGCACGGGCTCTCCGGACGATCCCTCGGCGGCGGGCTCGCCTGGGTCGGCTCCACCTGCGATCCCGGGTACGAGTACGGCGTCTCCGCCAACCTCAACGGCTTCTTCCCCACGCCCCTGGACAACGACGACGCGAACTGGGACCTCATCGTCGTCGCCCACGAAATGGGACACAACTTCGGATCCGGACACACCCACGACTCCTACGAACCCCCCATCGACCGGTGCGGCGACGGCGACTGCTCCCCCTCCGACGGCACCATCATGTCCTACTGCCACCTCTGCCCGGGCGGGATCTCCAACATGGACCTCCGATTCCACCCGCGCGTCCAGGAACGCATCCTCGACTACCTCGACAACTACGCCCCATGCGACCTCACCATCGACGTCGGCATCGACTGCCCCCCCGACCTCACCATGGACGGCACGCTCGACTTCTTCGACATCTCACAGCTGCTCTCCGAACAAGTGGACTACAACGACGACAGCACCTTCGACTTCTTCGATATCTCCGCGTTCCTCCAGGACCTCAGCGAAGGATGCCCGTAACCCGGGTGAAATCCCCCATCTTGTGGGGTCTTTGTTCGGAGAGATTCGTCACATTCTCCCCGAAACCCGGTTTCAATTCCCCTGTCGTCCCTGTATTCTGAAAGTCCACTCACAATCCACGAGACCTGGAGGTTTTCAAAAATGATCCGTACCACCATCACCGCCGCGATGGCGATCGCTGCCGGCACCGCGTTCGGCACCCCCGACGTCATCTGCGGCTCGCTCGACGCCGTCTACAACTACGGCAACGTCGGAGGCATCCGCGCCTACTCCGTCGGCACCACCGCCTGCAACATCGGGACCTCGCCCGCCAACTGGATCGACGGCACCCCGAACCACCCCGTCATCGGCGTCACCATCTGGAAATACGACAACGAGACCCAGCGCCTCATGCAGCTCGGCGTCACCCAGCTCAAGCACTCCTTCGCCTCCCTCCAGGGCACCGTCTGCTCGCCCTGCTCCGGCGACGGCGACTTCTCACACCTCGGCTCGGGCTGCTCCGACCCCTACGGCGCCGGTCTCAACGGCACCCAGGGCGACCTCGGCCCCCGCTCGGAAGTGAACCCCTACACCGCCGAGTTCGTCTACCCCTACACCGGGATCAACCAGTCGGGCAACGCGATCTTCAAACGCATCCAGGTCAAGCAGGCCGACATCCAGGACTCGACCGCGACCTTCTACGTCGAAGGCAACTACACCAACAAGGACGACTCCGCCGCCGGCACGAACATGAACAACGTGTCCTACAAGCGCCTCAACATCAACCAGTCCTCCTTCAACGCGTCCACCACCGGGCAGACCTTCCGCGAGCAGCCCGTCATGAACGCCTGGCAGGTCCACAACCCCGACCTCATGATCGAATCCGTCGACATGGTCCCCGAGGACGGGCGCCTCATCGTCGGCTCACGCGTCACCGACCTGGGCGGCGGGATGTACCGCTACGACTATGGGGTCTACAACCAGAACTCCGACCGCGCCGTCGCGAGCGTCTCCATCCCCGTCAACACCGCCACCTCAGACCACTTCTTCCACGACATCGATTACCACTCCACCGTCGACGAGAACATCAGCGGCGCGGACTGGTCCGTTACCGAGGGCTCGGGCGCCATCACCTGGTCCACCCAGACCGAATCGCAGAACATCTGGGCCAACGCGATCCGCTGGGGCACCATGTACAACTTCTCCTTCGAGACCGACTCGCCCCCCGTTGAAGGCGAAGTCACCCTCGGCACCTTCAAGGACGGCATGTCCCTGACCGTCGGCGCGATGGTCCCCCAGGGCGCCCCGGAATGCCCCGCCGACTTCACCGGCGACGGCGAACTCGACTTCTTCGACCTCTCCGCGTTCCTCAGCGCGCTGAGCCAGAACAAGCCCATCGCCGACTTCAGCGGCGACGGTGAGTACGACTTCTTCGACGTCTCCGCCTACCTCCAGGCGTTCAACATGGGCTGCCCGTAATCCGAGCACCCCGACCCTGATCTTCTGACCACCCCCGAGCCCCGCACCAACGTGCGGGGCTCGTCTTTTACCCCCACCCACACACCCCATACACTCGCAGCGATGAACACCACCGACCACCAAGGGCTCGTCGTCTTCCACCACCCCCTCATCGCGCACAAACTCGCGACCATCCGAGACCACACCACGGCCCACCGGATGTTCCGCGCCACACTCAAACAGATCGCCGGGCTCATGGTCTACGAGGTCACCCGCACCTTCGAGACCACCCCCATCGAGGTCCGGACCCCGATGACCACCACCACCTGCAACGTCCTCAAGGGCACCGTCACCATCGTCCCCGTCCTCCGCGCGGGGCTCGGGATGATCGACGGGATCCTCGACGTCATGCCCGAAGCACGCGTCGGGCACCTCGGGCTCGCGCGCGATGAGCAGACCCTCGAGCCCGTCACCTACCTCAAGAAACTCCCCTCCGACCTCAGCGCCGGGCCCATCATCCTCGTCGACCCCATGCTCGCGACCGGGGGCAGCGCCAGCGCCGCCCTGTCCATGCTCAAGGAACACGGCGCCACCGACCTGCGCATGATCTGCCTCGTCGCCGCCCCCGAGGGGGTCACGCGCCTGCGCCACGAGCACCCCGACGTCACGATCTACACCGCCGCACTCGACGAGAAACTCAACGACAAGGGATACATCCTCCCCGGACTCGGCGACGCCGGGGACCGGAGCTACGGGACCACCTGATCCCCGCTCGACCCCGCACCCACACACTCACGACTCGGGCACCCCGATGTCCTCGTCCCACAGATCCGGGTGCGCCGCGATGAACGACCGCATCAGCGCCTTGCACCGCGCATCGTCCGCGAGCACGAGCTCCACCCCCTCGGCGCGCATCCAGTCCTCGCGCCCCATGAACGTCTCGTGCTCCCCGATCACCACCCGCGGGATCCGGTGCAGCACCGCCGTCCCCGTGCACATCGCGCACGGGGACAACGTCGACGCGAGCGTGAGCGTGTGCCAATCCCGACGCCGCCCCGCGTTGCGGATGCACACCGTCTCCGCGTGGGCCGTCGGATCGCCAGACTGCACCCGCATGTTGTGACCCCGCGCCACGATCGATCCGTCCGGAGCCATCAATACCGACCCGATCGGGATCCCCCCTTCATCACGCGACTTGATCGCCTGTTCGATCGCGGCGTCGAGCGCCATCCGGTCGTGCCCGTTCATGACTCGTCCTCGCTCGATGACTCGCTGCCGGTCGGTCCGGGCTGCGCCGGTTCGTTCGTCTCGGGGATCCACACCCGATCGAAGGGCTCGGCCCGCTCGGGCAGCACCTCGACCTCCACGTGGAGGTGGATCGGCTCGAAGAACGTGTTCGGGAGATCCGACGCCCACGGATCCTGCAGATGGCGCAAGAGCCCGTACGGCACGCGCACCCGCATGTCCACGATATCCGAGTCCTCGCCGCGCACCGTGACCTCGATCGACCCCATCCCCTCATCGCCCCCCAGCGCGCCCGGGGTCGCGTTCACCCCGCGCTCCACGCGCCCCCCGAGCGTGTCGCGCGGGTCCGACAGCAGATACTGGTTCCGCGCCGTCCCCGGGATCGAGCACGCCTCCAGATCGCCCAGCGCGTACTTCAGGTGCATGAGCCCCGTCCCCGCGTGCGCCTTGACGGGCTCCGACAGCTTCGCGCCCAGCAGCTCGATCTCGACATGCGACCCCGGCGCGAGGTCGTCGAAGAACGGGCGCGCGTTCTCCTCCTTCGTCAGCCCCACGCGCAGCACGAGCCCGCGCGGATGACCCGCGCCCGTCTCGACACGCGTCCCCCCCACCGTCACGTACGCGAGGATGTTCTCATCCTCCCCCCCGATCGCGTCGCCCCCCACGGGCGCGGTGTACGGCAGATGCGCCCGCGCCTCGCGCGGCCCGTCCGTGCTCGACCATCGCACCACGACCTCGGGCTCGACCGAATCGTCGACGACCAGGATCCCGCGCGCCGCCGCCGGCGCGTCGCCCTCATCCGACCCCGACTGGGCGAAACTCCCCAGGGCGCACAGCCCGAGAACCAACACCCACCAAACACCAAGCCCTTCACGACGCATACGCGTCACCGTCCTTCCGATCCGGACCCGAAACACACGCCCGGGCACGCACTTTCTGCAACCGTTCCACCCGATATTCGGATAGATTGGGGTCCCGTTCTGGGATACCCGATCATTCTTGCGCGCCGAATCCGTTGGGCGCTGAGACGACATTCCGAAAGGACGTACGCATGCGTACCCACCCGACCCGGCGCTCGGCGCCGATCGCCGCCGCTGTTCTCGCCGCGACCCTCGCGACCCCCGCGCACGCGCACGACGACGACTACCGCAAACTCCTCGACAAGCAAGCCATGGTCCCGGGGCCCATCGTCCGCCTGGGCGACCAGCTCACCACCGCCGGGCTCTTCGATTCCCAGGGCATGACCCTCCTCGCCCAGATCCCCCTCAACAACTTCACCGGCGTCAACGCGTCCTTCGGCAACGACTGCTGGGGATACACCTCCCCCTCCGGACGCGAATACGTCATCATGGGGCTCTACGGCGGGTACGGGTTCGTCGAGGTCACCAACCCCGCCAACCCCGTCATCATCGACACCGTCACCGGACCCAACTCCGACTGGCACGACGTCAAGGTCGTCGGGACCTACGCCTACGGCGTCTCCGAAGGCGGCTCGGGCGTCCAGGTCATGGACCTCTCCGACATCGACAACGGGAACGTCAACCTCGTCCGCAACTGGACCTCCGGCGGGTACTCCACCACCCACAACATCGTCGCCAACCAAGAAACCGGATCCCTCTGGATCGTCGGCGCCAACATCGGCAACGGCGGGCTCATCCACCTCGACATCTCCAACCCCGCCCTCCCCCAGATCGACGGCGGGTGGACCGACATGTACGTCCACGACGCCCAGGTCGTCACCTGGGACGCCGGACCCCTCGCCGGTCGCGAACTCGCGTTCTGCGCCTCGGGCTTCTCGGGCGGGTTCTCCCAGACCGGGCTCCGCATCGTCGACGTCACCAACCCGGATAGCCCCGTGGTCCTCTCCACCCTCTACTACCCCGCGTCGGGCTACGCGCACCAGTGCTGGCTCTCCGAGGACCAGAAGTACCTCTACCTCAACGACGAGCTCGACGAGGGCTCGACCGTCGCCGTCACCACCACGCGCCTCATCAACGTCGAGGACCCGCAGAACCCCTTCCTCGTGAAGACCTTCACGACCGGGAAAGCCGCCATCGACCACAACCTGTACGTCAAGGACTCGGTCATCTACCAGTCCAACTACCGCTCCGGGCTCCGCGTCTTCGACGCGATCAACCCCGCCGACCCCGTCGAGATCGCGTACTTCGACACCTACCCCGGATCGGACGCCGCCTCCTTCAACGGCGCGTGGTCAAACTACCCCTACTTCGAGTCCGGGACCATCGCGGTCTCCGACATCGAACGCGGGCTCTTCCTCCTCCGTCTCGACGCGCCCCTCACCCCCTTCGCGCTCATCGAATCCGATCTCCCCGCGACCATCGCGCCCGACGCCTCGGACACGATCAGCGTCGAGCTCGCCGCACGCGAAGGCACCACCATCTCCACCGTCAACCTCATGGCCGACACCGGATCGGGCTTCCAGCCCTACGCGATGACCGACAACGCCGACGGGACCTGGAGCGTGACCGCGCCCGCGATCGATTGCGACCAGACCTTCCGCTACTACTTCATCGCCACCGACACCAACGCCAACACGAGCACCCTCCCCACGAACGCGCCAGGCGCCTTCTACGAAGCGCCCGTCGTCTCCTCCATCGACCTCGTCTACAACGACGACTTCGAAACCAACACCGGGTGGACCGTCTCCGGCTCCGTCGCCGACGGCGCCTGGGAACGCGGAGTCCCCGCCGCGGGCGATCGAGGAGACCCCCCCGCCGACTTCGACGGCTCCGGACGCTGCTACCTCACCGACAACCTCGCGGGCAACTCCGACGTCGACGACGGCACCACCATCCTCACCTCCCCCGCGCTCGACGCGACCGGCACCGGGACCCCCGTCCTCTCCTACGCGCTCTGGTACTCCAACAACATCGGCATCGCCGACGACACCATGTTCGTCGACATCTCCAACAACAACGGCTCGTCATGGCAGTCCCTCGACACCATCGGACCGGGCGATACCGCCGCCGGAGGCGGGTGGAACGTCTACGAGTTCGACCTCACCCAGGTCTTCACGAGCCCCTCCTCCCAGGTCCGCGTCCGCTTCCGCGCCGGAGACACCGGGCAGGGCTCCGTCGTCGAAGCCGCCGTCGACGCCGTCAAAATCACCCTCACCGCGTGCGAAGACCCCGCGCCCGCCTGCCCCGCCGACCTCAACGGCGACACCAGCGCCGACTTCTTCGACGTCTCCTTCCTCCTCCAGAACGAGGTGGACTTCAACAACGACCAGGGCTTCGACTTCTTCGACATCAGCGCCTTCCTCCAGGCCCTGAGCGCCGGCTGCCCGTAACCAAACCCTGATCAATCCCGGATCCCCCAAATCCCCCGCCCAGCGCGGGGGCTTTCTTCGTGACCGATGCGTCCGATATCCATCCGATCCGCGCGCCGCAAGTCGCTGAAAACCCCCAAGATGAGGGCACTCTCTCTAGGAACTGGGGCGATCACCCTGTACCATGAACCCTCGCATGTCCGCGTGAGTCCACCGCAGGGAGAGAACCCATCATGAAGATCAACGCCGCCGCCGCCATCACCGCGCTCGCGCTCAGCGCCTCCGCCGGTCTCGCACAGACCTCCACCTGGAACATCGGTTCCGACGGGATCTGGGGTCTCGCCTCCAACTGGGACCCCGCCGCCATCCCCGGCGCGTCCGACGATGTCATCCTCTCGATGGCCGTCCCCTACACCGTCACCGTCGCCAACACACACCGCTCCGCCGCCTCGGTCACCATCACCAACCCCGACGCGAACCTCCACGTCGGCGCGTTCCGCACGCTCAACCTCTTCGGCGACATCGACAACCAGGGCACCATCGTCATCAACCCGACCTCCACCTCCGCCGGCACGCGCCTGCTCTTCCAGGAAAGCGGCTCCATCGCCGGCCCGGGCACGCTCCGCCTGAACTCTAACTCAACCAACGCCGATCTCGCCACCGCCACCGGGATGCAGATCACCCACCAGCCCGGGCACACCATCGCGGGGTACGGACGCATCACCGGCGCGCTCATCAACAACTCGACCATCGAAGCCGACGTCAACGCGCAAGCGCTCGGCTTCTACACCAACGACAAAACCAACAACGCGCAGCTCATCGCGAGCAACGGGGGCATCCTCGATATCAACGCCATCACGATCACCCAGGGACCCGCGGGCACCATCACCGCCGACGGCGCGGGCAGCGAGACCCACCTGTCCAACGCCGCCGTCGTCGGGGGCGTCATCGCCGCCCAGAACGGGGGCGACACCGCCGTCATGTTCAACTCCACCATGGACAACGTCGAGCTCCAGGGACAGGCCCGCGTCGAGAGCTTCCGCACGCTCACCATCAACACCGCCCTCGAAAACAACGCCTCCCTCCGCGTCAACCCCGCGTCCACCAGCGCGGGAACCTCGATCTTCCTGGTCGACGGCCCGCCCATCTCGGGAACGGGCGAGATCGTCCTCTCCTCGAACTCGACCACCGCCGAACTCCGCTCCACCGGCGCACCCAGCGCCGTCCACGGACCGGACCACACCATCCGCGGCTACGGACGCATCTCCGCGCATCTCACCAACCAGGGACTCATCTCCGCCGACGCCGCCGGGCTCACACTCGAGATGACCACCCAGAACAAAACCAACGAATCCGAGATCCAGGCCGTCAACGGCGCAACGCTCGACCTCCAGAGCTTCACCCTCACGCAATCACCCGGCGCGTCGGTCCGCGCCATCGGACCGTCCAGCGTCGTCGCCCTCGCCGGAGTCACCATCAACGGCGGGACCATCGGCGCCGAGTCCGGAGGCCTCATCAACGTCCGCCTGAACTCGAATGTCTCCGACGTCACCATCGAAGGCCCCGCGGAGATCCAGAGCTTCCGGACCCTGAGCGCCTCGGGCACCATCGTGAACCACGGCGTCATCACCATCAACCCGGACCAGATCAACGCGGGCACGGGCATGACATTCGAAGACGGCGCCCAGCTCCAGGGCTCCGGGCAGATCATCCTCAACGGAAACAACACAAGCGCAAACATCTCCACCGCCACCGGCGAATCCATGAGCCACGCCGCGGGCCACACCATCTCCGGACTCGGACGCATCGACGCCCTGATCACCAACAACGGCACCATCCAGGCCGACCAGACCTCCGGCACCATGGTCCTGACCGGACAGAACAAAGCCAACAACAACATCATGCGCGCCCTCAACGGCGCGGAACTCTCGATCCTCTCGACCACCATCGACCAGTCGCCCTCGGGCCGACTGATCGCTCAAGGCGCCGACAGCGTGATCGATCTGCACAACTCGACGATCATCGGCGGCACCCTCGAAACCGACTCGGGCGGGTTCGTCCGGCTCCAGAGCTCCAGCGCGACCGCCTCGGGCGTCGCCATGAACGCGGACATCCGCGTGCTCGGGTTCCGCACGCTCAACATCGACGCGGGAACCACCAACGACGGCACCATCGACATCAACCCGACCTCCATCAACTCCGGGACCCTCCTCAACTTCCTCTCCGACTTCACCCTCGAAGGCGACGGCGTCGTCCGACTCTCGGGCAACAACTTCTTCGCCTCGATCTCCGCGCCCGGCGAGGTCCTCAACGCCGCCCTCGGGTCCGGACAACGCCTCGAAGGCATCGGACGAATCCAGACCCCCCTCGCGATCCACGGCAACGTCGCGCCGGGGCTCGACGGGGTCGGCACCCTCAACGCGATCAGCCCCGTCACCCTCAGCGACACCTCCACCTTCGAAGCCGAGGTCTCCGCCGATCAAACCTCCGACCGCCTCGCGTCCTCTTCGACCTTCCACGCCGACGGCACGCTGAACGTCTCCTTCGTCGATGGCTTCAACCCCGCGAACATCTGGACCGCCACCATCGTCGACGCGTCCGCCGTCACGGGCACCTTCGACACCGTCAACGCGCCCGCCTCCCCCAACCCCTTCTTCACCTTCCGCGTCGGGTACTTCGCCGACGAGATCCGCATCGGCTTCGTCTGCGACGCCGACTTCGACCTCTCGGGCGAGCTCGACTTCTTCGACATCTCCCGCTTCCTCACCCTCTTCAACCAGGGCCAACCCGCCGCCGACATCACCGGCGACGGCGAATACGACTTCTTCGACATCTCCGCCTTCCTCCAGCTCTTCACCAACGGGTGCGCCGACGGGTAAACCCCGAACCCCCGAATCCCAACAAAAACGCCGGGCGCCCTCGTGGGGCGCCCGGCGTTCGTTTCATCCAATGCGGGCGACAGGACTCGAACCTGCACGGGTTGCCCCACCGGAACCTAAATCCGGCGCGTCTACCAGTTCCGCCACGCCCGCGGCCATCCAGACCCCCTCAAAGCCGTGCAAACCGCGTATCCGTCCCACTTTGACGCGCAATCGCACAACCATTCGCACCAAGGTCGCCGATGGATCGTTGTATAGTCATGGTACACCACCCCACGTGAGCGGAGAATCCACCCCATGCGCTGGCGCGACCAACTCGCCCTGACACTCCCGACCTTCATCCTCCGCCTCGTCCTCGCCCTCACCTTCCTCTGGGCCGGGACAGGCAAACTCGTCGGCCACACCACCGTGACCGCCGACGGCGCCGCGCGTCTCGCCAACATGGGCGTCACCCTCGTCCCCGCGCCCATCGTCGCCGACGAACCCCAACCCACCCCCGAACCCACCATCCCCGACCAACCCCCGCGCCAGCTCCCCGACACCCAAACACCCCCGACCGAGACCGGGACCAACCCGGACACCCCCGCGCTCGACACTCCGAGCGAAACCGAATCCGAACCCGAACCCGAAGCGACCCCCGAAACCACCCCCGCCTCCGACCCCGAGGACGACACCAGCCAAGCCGTCCTCGACACGCGCTCCCGCGCCGACATCACCCGCGTCACCACCCAGACCGCGGCCCCCAAAGTCGCGTCCGACTTCCCCGACCCGATGTCCGCCCCGCGCGTCTACACCATCGCCCTCCTCCTCGACAAAGCCGCCGACCCCGCGCTCACCGCCGACTCGCGCCCGCGCGAGCCCCTCCTCCCCGCGTTCGTCGGCGAAGGACGCACCCCCGTCTACCTCGCGTGGTGCGCCGCGATCACCGAATGCCTCGCGGGCACCCTCCTCCTCTTCGGGCTCCTCACGCGCCTGGGCGCACTCGCCGCCGTCTTCGTCATGGGCGTCGCGATCTGGACCACCACCATGGGCCCCGCCGCCATGGGCCACACCGACGCCTACCTCGGCTTCATCCCCGCCGCCGACGACCCCTGGAACCCCGCCAGCTACTCGACCCCGCTCTGGCAGCTCGCCGTCGCCGCCATGGGCCTCGCCGTCCTCCTCCTCGGGCCCGGGCCCCTGAGTCTCGACCGCCTCGTCTTCGCCCCGCGCACCCGCGACCCCTACGAAACCGCCGAACCCGACGAACGCCCGCGCAAAAAGAAAGCACCCCCGACCCCCGAACGAAACCACTTCGACCGCTCCCCCGGGCCCGACACCAAACCCCCCGCCAAACCCAGCGCGCCCAAACCCGACCCCAACCCCTGACCCGATCCCCACACCGACGTGCCCAGGAAATCCGAAAACACGATCTGGCGCACCGCGCTCCCACCGGGTGTCTCCATCGTCGTCCACGGCGCGCTCCTCACGCTCCTCGTCGTCGTCGGCTCGCGCATCGCCGCGCTCGAGCCCGAACCCGCGCGCAAGGTCGCCCTCGCCGAACTCGACGCCGCGCCCTCAACACTCACCAACCCGCCCCCGCGCGACACGGACGACGACACCACCCCCACCACACCCGAGCGCGCCCCCTCGGGCATCCCCGAATCGGGCGCGCTCGAGCAAGCCGCCCGTGAACTCACCTCCGCGCCCGACGCCTCCATCGAGCAGCCCGCCCTCAGCGCCGCCGCCATGCGAGAGCTCCGCACCCAGGACGAATCCCTCGCGACCATGCGGTCCCCGTCCGCGCCCGCCCCCGTCACCTTCGCCGGGGTCCGCACCAGCGCCGCGGCGCGCATCGTCTACGCCGTCGACGCCTCGGGCGCCACCGCGACCTCCTTCTCCTACATCAAGGAACGCCTCCTCCAGTCCATCGACCGCCTGAGCCCCACCCAGCGCTTCCAGGTCGTGCTCTTCCGCCAGCGCGCCGACTCGCTCGTCGAGCTCGCGCCCATCGGGGACGACGACGACCCACTCCCCCGCGCCACCAGCGCCAACAAACGCGCCGTCGCGGACTGGATCCAGACCATCCCCGCCGCCGGACGCTCCAACCCCATCGACGCGCTCCGCGCCGCGATCGACCTCGACCCCGACCTCGTCCTCCTCATCTCCCGCGCCATCGCACGCACCGGCGACGAATGGGCCGGCGGGCTCCGAAACGTCCGCACCACCCTCGACGAGATCAACCCCGCCGACCCCGTCACGGGGGACCGACCCGTCGTCATCAAAACCATCCAGCTCCTCGACGACGACCCGACCAACATCATGCGCACCATCGGGATCCTCCACGGCGACGGCGCCGACGACTACCAGGTCGTCTCCTACAACCAGCTCACCTCCCCCGACGACGCGCCCCCCGAGCTCGACACCCCCGCCACCGACGCCCAGCGCGACCAGCGCATCGCCAGCGCCCAACGCCTCCTCACCGACCTCACCCGCCGCGGCTCCCTCCTCCGCGCCACCTGCGCCGCCCCCACGCGCATCGACCGCGCCGACATCGACGACACCCTCGCGCGCCTCGACCCCGTCCTCCGCTCGCTCGACCCTGCCGACCCGCGCGTCACCCTCCTCCGCGCCCAGCGCCACCTCCTCGCACGCTCCGCCGGAGCGCCTGCGACCACCGACCCCAGCGAACTCCGCGCCGCGCTCGACGACGCCGTCTTCCTCGACCCCGACATCGACGCGCGCCGGCGCATCGTCATCGCCCAGCTCACCCGCGCCACGGGCGACACGGACGCCGCAGCCAACAAGCTCGCGGCACTCCTCGACGAACGCGCCGAGCTCGACCTCGCGCCCACCACCACCGCCCACGCGCTCCTCGCGCTCCAGTCCCTCGGGACCACCCACCCCGACGAGCCCGCGATCCTCGGATCCGAGCCCTTCACCATCGCCGACCGTCCCGACGCGGGCATGCTCCTCCTCAGCGCCCAGGCCCGCACCCACGGACGCCTCCTCACGAACGCCCCCGACCCCTTCGCGCCGCTCCTGGACCTCCGCGACCGCACCGCCGACCCGTCCTTCCACGCGCTCATCGACGACGCGATCGTCACCATCGTCAGCGCCGCGCCGTCCGACCCCGCCCTCACGCTCGACGAAGCCGCGCTCCCCGCGCGCGTCCGCCTCCCCGTGGCGCGAGAGCGCCTCCGCCAGCAGAGCACCCGAGAAGACGCGATCCGCACCCTCATCGCCCTCGCGGACACCGACGACGACACCATCGCGTCCACCGCCCTCTGGCTCGCGTGCCTGGGCGCCAGCGCCGAGCACTCCCGCTTCAGCGCCCGCGCCCTCATCGAGTCCGCCGCCGCCCTCGCCGAGCGCTTCCCCGACCACCCCAACACCCCCAGCGCCCTCGCCGGCGCGATCGAACGCGCGCGCGAGATCTCCAGCCCCGACCTCGAGCCCCTCCTCCGCCGCGCCGTCGCGCTCGCGCCCCAACGCCCCGAGATCGACCTCTGGCGACTCGAGCTCGCGCGACTCACCCCAGACCACTCCGAGCGCGAGCGCCTCGTCCGCGCGCTGACCCCCCACACGCGCGAGTCCGACCTCGGGTCCGAGCTCCTCGTCGCCGCCGCCTCCTCCGCCACCGACCCGCGCGACCTCGCGGACACCCTCCGCGACCTCGGCTCCCCCCTCGCACGCGAGCACGCGATCCGCGCCGCGCGCCTCGACATCGACACCGACCCCCGCGCCGCCGCCGGGCGCCTCGCGCCCTACCTCGACGAATCACCCGCCGACCCCGAGACCTCGATCCTCTTCGCCCGCGCCGAGCTCGCGCTCGACCGGCCCGCCGACGCGCTCACGCGCCTCACACCCCTCGCCGACACCCTCGACCGCGACGACCCGATGTTCTGGCGCGTGTGGACACTCATCATCGAGACCACCATCGAGCACGGCTCACCCGCAGACCAACGCCTCGCCAGCGCCCACCTCACACGCCTCGCCCTCATCGACCCGAAACTCGGCCCCGAACCCTTCTCCACCCGGCTCACCCGCGCGCGCGAGACGCTACACTCGAACCCGTGAGCGCGACCACCACCCAACCGACACACGACATCGTGACCGAGCACGCAACCCCCAAAGCCCCCGAACTCCCCCAGGCGCTCATCCGCGCCCTCGCGGGTCGCTTCATCGTCTTCGACGGCCCCGACGGCTCGGGCAAATCCACGCAGCTCCACAACTTCCTCGCCGCCGTCCGCAACGCCAAAATCCCCGTCACCGAAGTCCGCGAACCCGGGGGCACCGAAACCGGCGAACGCATCCGCGCCACCCTCCTCGACCACCTCGACCGCGAAACCATGAACCCCCGCTGCGAGATGCTCCTCTACATGGCCTCCCGCGCCCAGCTCTGCGCCCAGGTCATCCGCCCCGCGCTCGACAACGGACACCTCGTCGTCGCGGACCGATTCGTCTCCTCCACATACGCCTACCAGGGCGCCGCCGCCGGGATCCCCTATTCCGAGATCAAGGCCGCCGCACAGATCGCCATGCAGGGCACCGAGCCCGACGCGACCCTCATCTTCGACGTCGACCAGAAAACCGCCGCCTCGCGCCTCTCCCCGCTCCTCGACCGCATGGAAGCCAAGGGCGCCGCCTTCCACGCCAAGGTCCGACAGGGCTACCTCGACCTCATCGCCTCCGACCCCGAGCAGCGCCGCTACCTCCGCGTCGACGCGACGGGCGAACCCGACGCCGTCTTCGCGAACATCATCGATGCCCTCACCCGACGATTCGTCGACTAACCCCCGCCCACCATGCCCCTCCCCATCCTCATGATCCCGATCGCCTTCCTCTGCGGCGCGATCCCCTTCTCCTACCTCATCGGACGCGCCCGGGGCGTCGACATCCGCACCCACGGCTCGGGCAACCCCGGCGCGACCAACCTCGGACGCGTCCTCGGACGACCCTACTTCTTCCTCGGGTTCTCCGCCGACATGGCCAAGGGGCTCTGCCCCACACTCCTCACCGGGCACTTCCTCGGGACCCTGGGCACCCTCGATGTCCCCGCCGACAAGGCCTGGATCTGGCTCGGCGCGATGGCCGCCACCGTCGTCGGGCATATGTTCACCCCCTTCCTCGGGTTCAAAGGCGGCAAAGGCGTCGCGACCGGGCTCGGCGCGCTCGTCGGCGTCATGCCCGCCATGACCATCGCCGCCGTCGGCGCGTTCATCGTCTACGCCATGACACTCGCCCTCTGGCGCATGGTCGGCCCCGCCTCCGCCGTCGCCGCCGCCACCCTCCCCGTCTGGGTCTACCTCGTCTTCAAGAACAAAGAGAAACTCGACGAACGCCTCATCCAGTCCCAGCCCCAGTTCGCCGACACCCCCGCCGCCGAAATCAACCAGATGGTCCCCAGCCACGCGACCCCCTTCCTCATCGTCGCCGTCCTTCTCGCGATCCTCGTCATCTCCAAACACCGCGCCAACCTCGCCCGCGCCATGCAGGGCATCGAACCCAAGCTCGGGGAGCGCCGCCCCGCCCCCCCCTGGTGGTCACGGTCGGGGGCCGACGGCTGCGGG
>CBFGUD010000017.1:0-52956 GCA_965652365.1 uncultured Phycisphaerales bacterium | reverse complement strand
CCCACGCCCCCCCTCGAACACCCACCGAAACTTTCACCACACCCCCTTGGCCCCCCACAAAATCCCTCTCTATACTCAAAGCCCGGCGTGATCGGCGCCGGAACGTTGAAACCAGACCAAGAACCCGGATCCGCGATCCACGCGGACCCCTGATCTGTCACCAAAGCGCCCATGCGCGGCCGATCCCGCCGGTGCCGCTGACAAGGAACGGATTGCACACATGGCAAACACGCTCGTCCAGGATCTCATCGACTCGGGCATCCACTTCGGACAACGCTCCTCCGGATGGAACCCCAAGATGGAACGCTTCATCTACGGGAAGCGCAACGGGATCCACATCATCGACATCAAGGAAACCGTCAAAGGCCTCCTCCTCGCGCGCAAACTCATCCAGCGCACCGTCGCCGAAGGCAAGGACGTCTGCTTCGTCGGCACCAAACGACAGGCCAAGGACGTCATCGAGCAACGCGTCGCCGACGTCGACATGCACTTCGTCACCGAACGCTGGCTCGGCGGCATGCTCACCAACTTCCGCACCATCCGCACCCGACTCTCCCGACTCGAAGAACTCGAAACCATCGAGCAGAACGACAACTTCCAGTCCTACTCCAAGAAGATGGAATCACAACTCCGCCGCGAGATGAAGAAAATCCGCCGCAACCTCGGCGGCGTCCGAAACATGAACAAGCTCCCCGGGGTCATCGTCGCCATCGACGTCAAGCGCGAAACCACCGCCCTCCGCGAAGCACGCAAGCTCGGCATCCCCACCGTCTGTCTCATCGACACCGACGGGGACCCCGACCTCGCAGACATCCCCATCCCGGGCAACGACGACTCCATGCGCTCCATCGACGTCGTCATCCGCGAACTCTGCAAGGCATGCGCCGACGGCAAGCAAGGCCGCGCACCCGCCAAGGCCGACGACGACCAGTCCTCCGCCGACCAGGGCGCCCAGCGCCGCTCGCGACGAGCCCAGTTCCGCGCCGACGACAAGTCCGCCGAGAACGCACCCGCCGAATCCGGCGCCGAAGCCGCGGCCCCCGCCGCCGAGTCCTGACCCAAGCGGACGCTCCCCGAGCGCCCGATCACAACCGATGACCGACACACCGCGAACCACATCGCGGAACGCATATCACCACCCGGCGCCACCACACGCCGACACACTTTCCGGAGCCGAGCAATGGCAGACATCAGCGCCAAAGACGTCATGAGCCTCAGGAACAAAACCGGGCTCGCCATGATGGAGTGCAAAAAAGCCCTTATGGAAGCCGAAGGCGACCCCGAACGCGCCGAGGAACTCCTCCGCAAAAAGCTCAAAGGCAAGATGGAAACCAAGTCCGACCGAGTCGCAGGCGAAGGACGCATCTCCGTCGCCGTCTCCTCGGACGGCAACGAAGCCGTCATCGTCGAACTCAAGGCCGAAACCGACTTCACCGCCAAGAACGACAAGTTCATCGGCGCCTCCGACAAGCTCGCCCAGCTCGCCCTCGCCGTCGACGCCGCGGACCCCAAGCCCACCGACGAAATGAACGCCATCGTCGACGACCTCCGCATCTCCACCGGAGAAAACATCTCCATCGGACGCATCGAAAAACTCGTCGGCGCCGGAGACAACGCCGTCTACGGCAAGTACGTCCACCACGACGGCAAAACCGGCGTCCTCATCCAGGCACAGGGCGACGTCGCCGACGACACCCTCCGCCAGATCGCCATGCACGTCGCCGCCGCCATGCCCCGACCCCTCGGGCTCAGCGCCGACGACATCCCCTCCGATCTCGTCGAAAAAGAAAAGAAGTTCCGCATCGAGCAAGCCATGGAATCCGGCAAGCCCCAGGAAATCGCCGAGAAAATCGTCGAAGGCGGCATGCGCAAGTTCTTCGAAGAGGTCGCCCTCCTCGAACAGGACTTCATCATGGACCAGTCCAAGAAAATCAAGGACCTCGTCGGCTCCGGCGGCTCCCTCTCCGCATTCCGCCGCTGGCAGGTCGGTGAAGAAGGCTGATCACCTTCCCCACAACCGCATCCACACACGCCGGCCCCCTCAGCGGGGCCGGTTTTCTCATCCCCCCATCCCCCCCGCTACACTCAAACACGCGCGCAGGAACTCCATCAACCCTAAAGGAGGACCACATGACCCACGAACTCACCCGCAGACAAGCCCTCGGCACCATGGGCGCCGGCGCCGTCGCCCTCGGCGCCTTCTCCGGTACCGCCAGCGCCCGACTCCTCGACCACCACACCCTCGGCTACAACCCCGACACGAACGAATACACCCTCCCCGACCTCCCCTACCCCTACGACGCCCTCGCCCCCCACATCGACGCCAAGACCATGGAGATCCACCACGCCAAACACCACGCCGGGTACGTCAAAGGACTCAACAACGCCCTCAAGCAACTCGCCCGGATCCGCGACGGCTCGGGCGACCCCGCCCTCCTCCAGCACTGGCAACGCCAACTCGCCTTCCACGCCGGAGGACACCTCAACCACGCCCTCTTCTGGACCGCCATGGCCCCCGCCTCCCAGGGCGGAGGAGGCACCCCCACCGGCCACCTCGCCAAAGCCATCGCCAACGACTTCGGCTCCTACGACGCCTTCACCACCCACTTCAAGAAAGCCGCCGCCTCCGTCGAGGGCTCGGGATGGGGCTACCTCGCCTACGAACCCATCGCCAAACGCCTCATGGTCCTCCAGATGGAAAACCAACAGAACATGCTCTTCGCCGGCGTCGTCCCCCTCCTGGGCGTCGACGTCTGGGAACACGCCTACTACCTCAGCTACCAGAACCGACGCGCCGACTACATCGACGCCTTCATGAACATCATCAACTGGAACGAAATCAACACCCGCTACCAGCGCGCCACCGCCTGATCCGCTCCACAACCGAGCCCGATCGAACCCGCGCCCCGCGCGGGTTCTTTCACGCGCTCAACCCACGTGCTTCGGATCGAACGCGTCCTGCAGCGCATCCGTCAGCACGTTGAACGCCAGCACCAGCACAAACATGAAGAACGTCGCCGCACCGATCTGCCAGAAGAACCCCGACACCACCTCGCTCTTCGACTGATCGATCATGATCCCCCAGCTGGCCCCGTCCTTGAGCCCCAGCCCGAGGAACGTCAGCACCACCTCGCCCTTGATCGCCCCGATGAACAGCAGCGACAGGTTGATGAACATCAGGTGCGCCGTGTTCGGAAGAATGTGCCGCAGCAGGATCCGAGACCGACTCGCCCCCAACGCGTTCGCCGCCTGCACGTAATCCAGCGCCTTGAGCTTGAGCGCCTCACCCCGCGTCACGCGGCAAGGCCCGATCCAGTACGTCAAACAAAACGCCGTGTACAGCGGGATCAGCGTCCCCTCGAACCTCGACCCGATGAACATGAACGCCAGCACCACCAGCAGCACCAGGTACGGGATCGACGAGAACGTCGAGTACAACCAGATCACCAGGTGATCCACCCACGACCCGAAGTACCCCGCCGCCGCCCCGATGATGCTCCCGAACGCCACCGCGATCAGCGACACCACCAGCCCCACCTGGATCGCCACCTTCGCCGAATACAGCGCCCGGATCAAGATCGACCGACCCTGCCGGTCCGTCCCCAGCAGCAGCCGCAGCCTGTACACCGCGCCCTCCACCCCCGTGGGCATCGGATACAACTCCTCCACGATCGGCTCCACCGCGTCGAGCTCCGCCGAGATCTCCGCGTTGATCCCCTCCATCCGCTCCTCGACCGCGTCGTAGATCAGATCCAGACGCGCCCCGTCGAACAACGGATCCGGATACGGCGCCTCGTACAGCGCCTCCGCCGTCATCAGGATGTCGTCCGTGTCGATCTCCCCGAGCGCCGACCCCTCGGGCACCTGACCCTGCGCATCCTCCACGAGGTACCCCACCTCCTCGAGCGACAGCGCCACCTCCTCGACGAGCTCGTCCACGTCGTCGCCCTCCCCCGCTTCCTCATACCGCGCCGCGTGCCCGCGCACCGCGTCGATCGCCAGCTCGATCTTCAGCAGGTTCCCCCGAAGCACCCGCAGCTCGATCTGAGAACCGAACGCCGCCCGCCCACGCTCGTAGATCTCCCTGAGCCGCTCGTCGGGCAAGTCCGCGATCCGCCGCTCCGCAAGCGCCGCCTTGTCCAGGATCTCCCCGCGCGTCAGGCCCCCCTCGACCTCCCCCCGCTCCAGCTCACGCAGCGCTTCCCCCACGAGATCGAAGTAGAACGTCAGCTGCTCCGAACGCTCGTCCGGCTCCGACACGAGCCCGAACCCCGGCAGGTTCCGCGCCCCCACACGCTCGAGCGTCCGCTCCGGGAGCATCGCCCCCAGCACCGGACGCTCGCTCAGATCGAACGCACCCGTCGAGCTCCCCACGAACGACACCAGCTGCATCGCGATGATCCACGCGAACAACAGCAAATACAGCGAGATCACCCCCATCGCCACCATCGCCCCGCGGTTCCGCGTCAGCTTCCGAAGCGCCGGAGACTCGTTGATCCGATCCCTGATACTCATGACAACCTCACCCGGGGATCAGCGAGCGCGTACAACACGTCCGTCAGAATATTGGAAGCGATGAACAACGCCGCGAACAACGCCGTGAACGTCTGGATCACCGGGAAGTCCTTCGCCGTGATCGCGTTGATCAAGGTCCGACCCATCCCCGGGATCCCGAAATACACCTCCACCAAAATCGACCCCGTGATCACGAACGGCAGCGAGATCATGATCCGCGTGATGATCGGGATCAACGCGTTCTTGAGCATGTGCACGAACATCACCCGCGCCCTGCTCGCCCCCTTCGCCCGCGCCGTCCGGATGTAGTCCTTGTGCGTCTCCTCCACCATCACCGCACGGTAGAAACGCGTGTCGTACCCCAGCGCCACCACCACGTTGATCATCACCGGCAGCGCGCAGTACGCCACCCAGTTCGAGGGCTTGAAGAAGAACCACGCCCCACCGCCCGCCGACGCGTCCACCGAGATCTGGAACGGCCAACCCTCGATCCACGTCCTCGGAAGATACGCCCCGAAATACTGCCCCAGAATAATGTACACCAGCACCGAGATGCTCATCCCGATCACCGCGATGAACATCAACGACCTGTCCAGGGGCTTCCCCCGATTGAACGCCGACACCAGCCCCACCACGATCGCGATGCTCGCCGTGATGAACAGCGTCGGCGCCATCACCGCCACGCTCGGCGGGATCGCGTCCATGATCATCTCGCCCACCGTCATGGGCTGATCGAACGACTTCGTGTCGTCATCCCAGAACGTCGCCAGATTCCCAAGGAAGATCACGTACTGCACCGCGAACGGCTTGTCGAGCCCGAACTCCGCACGCTTCGCCTCGATCTCCTGAGGCGTCGGGTTCTTCGACAGCTGCGCCGCCACCGGATCGCTCACCCGAAGCGCCGCCATCACGATCAACACGATCGCCAGAAACACCGGGATGTTGTACAGCGTCCTTCGGAGTACGTAGTTCCACACCGCTCAAGCTCCTGTCCCGACCACCACGAAACACCGACGCGCCGACGCGGCCATCACCGCTTCGAATCGTCGACGTCCAGGAACTTGAACCACCCGTAGTACCGCTCCGTCGGACGACAGTTCAGCAGCCACGGATTCACAAGGTAGTACCGCACACGCGCCTGCGATCCCACGTACGGCGTGTCCTCGAGAATCATGTCACGCATCTTCTCGTAGATCGCCGTACGCTCCTCGCTCGGCGCCATCGTCAGGATCGTCTCGTACATCTCGTCGTACTCGGCACGCTTGTAGTTGTAGTGGTTCGAACCGGGCGCCTCGTTCGGACCGTAGAACAACGCCAGATTGTTCTCCGCGTCCGGATAGTCGCTCGCCCACGCGAACCCGAACATCGCCGCCTGCTTCTTGTTGATCGCCTCGATCAGCGTCGAGAAGTCCATCAGCACCGGCTCGAAACGCACGTTGATCTGCGCGAGCTGACGCTTCACCATCTCCCCCATCTCCGCGTTGATCGTGCTCTGCGACGTGTAGAACCGGATCGGGGGCAGCCCCTCACCGTTCGGGTACCCCGCCTCCGCCAGCTTCTTCTTCGCCAACGCGATGTTCGGCCCACGGTACGACGCCTCCGCCGTGTGACCCTCGGGGTGACCGTCGAGCCCCGGAGGGATCGGACCGTCGTACACGATCGTCCGACCGTTGTAGAACGTCTGGTTGATCTCATCCAAGTCGATCGCCAGCGCGATCGCCTGACGCAGCGCCTTCTTCTCCGCCGTGTACCCCCCCACCAGCGGGTCCTCCATGTTGAACCCGCGGAAAATAAAGTCCAGCAGCAGGTCCGAGTGCTGACGCACACCGCGACGCAGATACTCCTCCTTGAGCGTCATCGACGCCTTGTCGAACGCCTCCGTGAAGTAATCCTCCGGCACCTGCGTGTACCCCAGGTTCCCCTGCTCGAACTCGAGCCACATCGGCTGGTCCTGGATGAACATCGTGAACTCGATCCGGTCCACGAAAGGCACCAACTCCCCCGCAGGACGGTGCAGACGCGCCCGACGATCCTCGCTCGACCACGCATCCCGCGCCGGATACCGCACCTCGTGATAGTTCGGATTCCGGTTCGCCGTCAACGACTGCTTCGGAACCCACGTATCCAAAATAAACGGCCCCGTCCCCACCGGCGTCCGCTCGAACGCATCCCCGAGCGCCTCCACCGCCTCGCGAGGAACGATCGACGTCTGGAACATCCCCAAAATATACAGGAACCGGTACACGGGCTTGTTCAGCACGATCTCGAACTCTTTGTCCGAAATCTTCCGGAACCCCTCCACCGGCGCATCATAATCAAACACATCCTTCGCGTTCTGCTCGTCGCAGTACGCGTCGAGCCCCTTGATCGTCCCCTTCAAAAGCCACCAGTTCTCGAACTGGTACTTCTTGTCTCCCAATCGCTTGAGCGAGTAGAACACGTCATCCGACACCACCTCGCGCCCCTTCCCCCCCGGGAAGACCGCGTGATCCCGGAACCGCACACCCTCCTTGAGCCTGAAACGCCACGTCAAACCATCGTCCGGGCTCGTGGGCATCTCCGCCAAAAGCAAGGGCTCGAGCTCCATCGGATCCGCGTACGAGTTCGTCAGCAGCGTCTCGTAGAACTGCGCGCACGCCATGTTGTCGTACGTCGTCGATCCCTTCACCGGGTCCAAAGACTTCGGCCCGTCCGTCCGGATCGGGAGCTGCAGCACCTTCGGCGCACGCTCGACACCCGCCCCCTCCGCCGAAGCACCCGCGTGCGCCACCCCGCCCATCCACCCCGCGCCGACCAGCGCGAGCACTCCAACCATCCGACGAGCAGTACAACGCATGCAATCCTCCTTCATACACCGAGTTCACCCGCCGCACGCACGGATCAGCACCCACGCACGCGTGGAGGCATGGTAGCGAGCTGCGCACGCCCCCTCAAATCGAACCCGCGCAAACCGCAACCACACACCCACCGCCCATCCACGCCCCCGATGACAGGATTCCGTGCAGATCCAACAACATCCCCGATCCCACGCGCACCGCCCCCTACCCTCTCCACATGACCGCCGACCCGATCACAACCCGTCTCCTCTTCGCACGCACCCAAACCATGGAATGCGCCAAAATCGCCCTCCAATACTTCGAAACCCCCGACGCAGACCCCGAACACAAATCCGACGGCTCCCCCGTCACCATCGCCGACCGCGCCATCGAAACAGAACTCCGCACCCGCATCGAGGAAACCTTCCCCCACGACACCATCCGAGGAGAAGAGTTCCCCACAAAACCCGGCACCAGCGAATACGAGTGGATCATCGACCCCATCGACGGCACCGTCTCCTTCGTCCAGGGCGTCCCCCTCTTCGGAACCATGCTCGCATGCCTCAAAGACGACGTCCCCACCATCGGCGCCATCGCCATGCCCTGCCTCGACGAGCTCGTCGTCGGCGCCATCGGTCGCGGCGCACACCGCATCCGACCAGGCCACGAAGACCAACCCTGCACCATGCCCCCCCGCCAATCCCTCCAAGACGCCCTCGTCGCCTTCACCACCCCCAGCGTCTTCCTCCACACCGACCGCTGGCGCATGTACGAACAACTCATCCGCACCACACGCACCACCCGCGGCTGGAGCGACTGCTACGCCTTCGTCCTCCTCGTCACCGGCCGCGTCGACGCCGTCCTCGAAACCGGCGTCAACATCTGGGACCTCGCCGCCGTCCCACCCCTCGTCCACGAAGCCGGAGGCCGCTGGTCCGACATGGCCGGCAACCAATCCATCGACTCGGGCAACCTCATCGCCTGCGCCGACGGGCTCCACGACCAGCTCCTCGCGCTCACCAAACCCCTGGGCGTCTGACCCCCCGCCCCGCTCCGCCACCGCGAGCGGCGCTATCATCCCGGATCCGGACCACCCCGTGACACCGGGCCTCCACCACCTCTCTCGCGCAGGAACCGCGACCGCATGAGCACGCACGCCGAGCCCCCGACGACGCGCCCCATCGAGCACGCGCGACGCGCCTCCATCGACGCCTCGAGCCACGCCGCCCTCGCACTCCGCGACAAGATCGTCAGCCGCACCGCCACCATCGGCGTCGTCGGCCTCGGATACGTCGGGCTCCCCCTCGTCCGCGCCATCGCACGCAAGGGCTACACCATCGTCGGCTACGACGTCGACCACACCAAGGTCGCCAAACTCAAAGCCGCCCAGTCATACCTCAAACACCTCGGCGACGACTTCGCACGAGAACTCGCCGAATCCCCCCGATTCACCCCCACCAGCGACGAATCCGAACTCGCCCGGTGCGACGTCATCATCCTCTGCGTCCCCACACCCCTCGGACCCCACCACGAGCCCGACCTCTCCTACGTCGTCGCCAGCACCGAGCTCTGCGCCCGCGTCCTCCGACCCGCACAGCTCATCGTCCTCGAATCCACCACCTACCCCGGAACCACCCGCGACGTCATGCGCCCCATCCTCGAGCGCACCGGGCTCCGCGCCGACGACGACTTCTTCCTCGCCTACTCCCCCGAGCGCGAAGACCCCGGACGCGCGAACTCCACCACCGACCGCATCCCCAAACTCGTCGGAGGCCTGGGCCCCGCCTCCACCCGCCTCTGCGTCGAGCTCTACGAGTCCTTCATCGACAACGTCCACGAAGTCTCCTCCGCCGAGATCGCCGAGAGCGCCAAGCTCCTCGAGAACATCTACCGCGCCGTCAACATCGCCCTCGTCAACGAGCTCAAAGTCGTCTTCGACCGCATGGGCATCGACATCTGGGAAACCATCGACGCCGCCAAGACCAAACCCTTCGGCTTCCAGGCCTTCTACCCGGGACCCGGGCTCGGAGGCCACTGCATCCCCATCGACCCCTTCTACCTCACCTGGAAAGCCAAGGAAACCGGCTACGCCACACGCTTCATCGAACTCGCCGGCGAAATCAACCGACACATGCCCCACTACGTCGTCTCACGCATCGCCGACGCCCTCAACGAACACGAACACGCCATCAAGGGCGCAAACATCCTCGTCCTCGGCGTCGCCTACAAACCCGACGTCGACGACTCACGCGAATCACCCGCCGCCGAGATCATCGAACAACTCATCGCACGCGGCGCCAGCGTCTCCTACCACGACCCACACGTCACCACCTTCCCCGACATGCGCGACCACGACATCGACCTCACGAGCGTCGACCTCACCCCCGAAACGCTCGCCCAGTCCGACTGCGTCGTCATCGTCACCGACCACACCAACGTCGACTACAACGCCATCGCCACCCACGCCCCCCTCGTCGTCGACACCCGCAACGCCATGGCACGCGTCACCTGCCCCGTCCACGCCGACGTCGTCAAGGCCTAACCCTTCCCACCCCCGCCCAGCTTCCCCATCCACCGCGCCCCGATCCCCGGCCGCGCGTCCGCGCGCACCCCGTACCCCATCGCACGCATCATCGCCCCGCACCGACGCTCGATCAGCACCCGGTCCGCCTCCCCCAGCTCCCGCGCCCACCGCCCCACCGACCCCGTGTCGATCCCCCCGACCAGCCGCTCGTGGTTCGTGTGCCGCAGCGCCCCGCTCGTCAATCGCGCCCGCGCCGCCATCTCCCCGATCACCCCCGCATCGGGCTCCACCCCGACCCAACGGAACACGCGCGCCATCTCCCCCACCGGATCCCCCACCAGATCCTCGTACCGCACGTGCATCGCGCGCTCCCCCCCCTCCCCCCCCTCTCCCCACGTCCGCGCCACCCGCATCCACGAACGGATCGACGCCTCCACCCCCTCCACGAACCCGCCCC
Organism: uncultured Phycisphaerales bacterium; assembly: GCA_965652365.1. Classification (GTDB taxonomy): domain Bacteria; phylum Planctomycetota; class Phycisphaerae; order Phycisphaerales; family UBA1924; genus UBA1924. The sequence goes on along the minus strand of CBFGUD010000017.1, from coordinate 42,644 downwards.
CGATCGACGACACCGCCACGTCCCTCGGATCCCGATGCATCACCACCCACCGCGCCCCCGGATCCATCGCCGTGAACGCACCCGCATCCGGAACGCCGCCCTTGAACCCGTAGAACCGCTCCCCCGCGCCCCGCGCCGCGTCCGCGATCCGCCGCGCCAGCTCCATCCGCGCCCCCACCGTCCGCGCCACCCCCATCGCGCGCACAATCTCAGCAACCCGCGCCGGTTCCACCCCCGTCCGAACCGCACGCTTGAAAAACACCCCGCACCCCGCGAACTGATCCATCCCCTTCGCGATCCCCCGCGTCTCCCCCGCACCGTGCATCCGGATCCCCTCCTCGATCGCCTCCGCCAACTTCCCCCCGTCCTCGATCACCGGCGGGACCAACTCCGCCCCCATCGCGATCTCCGCGTGCGCATCGAGCAGCGTCGTCATCAAGGTCGTCCCCGACCGAGACACCCCGCACACCAGGATCAACCGCCCGTCCCCCATCACACCACCCCCGCCGCCGCCTCGCCGAGCACGTCCCCCTCCACCAGCTCATCCAGCTCCGGAATCCGCGCCCCCTTCGGCGCATCCCGCGTCATGTCCCACCACACCGGGTGCGTCAGGATCCCCACGATCTTCCCGTACGCCGGCGCCGGATCCATCTGCTTCCGCCGCAAGCCCGCCTTCCCGCGCGTGTTCCGACGGATCCGCAGGTTCCCCCCCGAATCGCTCAGGTACAGATCCCGCACCAGGTCATAGGCCTCGTAATGCATCCCGTACCGCTCGGGCTCAAGCACCCCCAGATCAACCCGGTTCCCCCCGTGCTCGATCGTCCGCTTCCCGCCCCGCGCCGCATACTCGCGCCCCTTGAAGAGCTCGAAGTTCCGAAAATCAATCTCCCGGCACAGCGCATCCCCGTGCGTGCTCGTCCCGTCGATCACCACCCCGTTCCGCCTCCACCACGCCAGCTCCTCGAGCAGCACACGCTCCGGATCGATCCCCTCGGTGAGCCCCAGCACCGCCAGGTTGTTGTGCAGATTGATCTCGTGCCCCAGCGCCTGGATCCGCTTCACCTTCAGCAGCATCTCGTTGCTGTGCTCGTACCCCTGCGCCGTGCCCTCGCCCACCAAGCGCCCGTAATAGATCGCCGTGTGCAGAATGCAGTACGTCGCGCGCAGCCCGTGCCCGTGCTCCCACTCCGCCATCTCCACCGCCGTGTCCAGATCATGATCCACGTCATGACGCAAAACACACACCTCCCCCTCCACCGGAATCTCGCCCTTGCACGCCTCCCCCCACGTCAGGTTCGTCCGCCCCCGCGCGATCGGGAGCACCAGCTCCCCGTACTGATCCCGGAAGAACTTCGCCTTTCGCATGATCGCCGCCCGCTTCTTCTGCCCCTCCTCCGTCCGCATCGGCTCGAACACCCCGCGCGACACGTTCACCCGCCGGTACCCCACCCGCGCCATCAACGCCGCGCATTCATCCTGCACCCCCGCCGCATCCTCCACCGACAACGCCCCCATCCATCGGCACACGCTCGTCGCGTCGATATCCCCCGACAACCGATCGCTGTTCCGATGCCCCCGCGCATGCACACTCGCCTTCCCCGTGTAGAACGCCCGCGCCTCGCCGCTCGGCGCGAGCCCCAACCCCCCCAGCATCCCCCCGATCACCCCGTCCGGATCGCACACCAGATCCTCGTACCGCACCAGCTCACACACGCGCTCCGGGTTCGCGTCTTTGAACGCCAGGAACCGACCCAGATACCCGTTCCACGCCGCGCACACCTGCTCGCGCGTCTTCCCGAACCCGTGCGCCGCATGGCTCGCGTACACATCGCGCGGATCGCGCGTCATCATCACGTACACCCCCTCCACCCCCATCCCGCGCAACGCCCCGTCGAACACCCCGATGCTCGGCGCATTGAGCTTGAACCCCGCGACCTCCGCCCCCGTGATCTCCCGCTTGATCCGCGCCACCCCAACAGACAACGCCGCACGCACCGCAAGATCATCGGGCTCCCCACCCAATCGCGCAACCTCCCGGATCACCCCCACCAACCGATCGGGCTCCACCAGCGCCCGACGCGCCAGCTTCACGAACTTCGCCAATCCCAACAACCCACGCCCCTTCAGCGCATCCGCCACGCGCCCGAACGCCAACCCCGACTCCACCACCTCCCCCAGCACATCCGCCGCCGCCCCCAGATCCCCCAGCCCCGAAGGCAGCAACTCGTACCCCATCGCCACATCCGGGTGCGCATCGAGAATCGTCGCCCCCAGCGTCGTCCCGCTCCGCGACATCCCGCACACCAAAATCATCCGCTCGCTCATCCCCGATCCTATCACAGCATCATCTCCTCAACCCCGCCCTCCTCCTCGACGCCAACGCGCCCCCCCTCCACCGCCCCCAGCACGATCGACCCCGTCGCCCACCCCGGCGCCTCCCTCGCCGAATCCGGCTCGTGCACCACCACCGCCCGATCCGCCACCAGCCCCAACCACGCCAACCATTCCGCATCCCCCAGCTTCTTCATCGTCGCCCGCGCCACCACGATCAGCTCCGCGTCCGACGCCGCCGCCCACGCCAGCGCGATCCGCGCCGCCAGCTCCGGGTCCGCGAACGCCTCCCCCTCCCGCACCACGTCCTCGCCCGTCACCCCCTCCCCCACACCCACCACCGCCAGCGCCCCGCGCCCCCGCGCCGTCCCCCGCAGCATCCCCAGCATCTCCACCCCGCGCGACGCGATCCACGACGAAGGCGACGCGCACACCACCGCCCGCTCCGCGATCCGCTGCGCCCTCGACCCCGACACCCCCATCACCGAACGCACCCACGGAGCAACCCCCACCCCCATCGGCGCACGCCCCCCCGACACCACCACCGCGCACCCCGGGCCGATCGACACCCCCCCGACCGACACGGGCAAACGCATCCCCCCCCCAACCTCCGCCACCGCGCCCGAATCCCCCAGCATCCCCACGATCCGCTTCACCGACGGGAACCCCCGCCCCGTCGCCGTCACCCGCTGCACCAGCGACCGCATCGACCCCGTCGCCACCCGCATCGCCCCCAGAAAACCGATCAAACCCACCCACGTCGCGACCCCCATCCCGATCAGATCCACATACACCACCAGCACCGCCGCGATCGCCACCATGAAGATCATCTGCTGACCCGCCCCCGCCCGGTTCTGCGCCAGCACCACATCACCGAAGCTCTTCATGAACGCGTCGAGCCCCTCGTCCTCCTCGAACTCCCGCGCCAATCGATCCGCCCCCCGCTCGTCCATCCCCCCCGCGATCATCGAACGCGCCGCCGCCGAGATCCGCGACCCCGTCGCCGCCGACAAATCGTCATACACCCCCTGCGCCCGCACCAATCGCCGCCCAAAGACATAGAACGGCACCAGCATCACCCCCGAGAACACCGCCACCCCCAGCGCCAGCTCCCACCGCAGCCACACCATCACCGCGCTCGCCGACACCAGGATCACCGCAGGACGCACCACCCGCAAAAGCACCATCACCATCCGGATCCCCATCATCATGTCCCGGCGCATGATGATCTCCACCGACCTCGACTCGAGCCCCGCGCCCAGATCCTCCGGGTCCGGCGCCCCGGGCCGCCCCCGCCGCCGCAACACCGCGCCACCCATCGCCCGCATCGTCCCCGACCCGATCCGGTACGCCTGCGTCTCCGACCACAACTCGATCGCCCCACCCGCGACCCCCAGCACCACCCCGATCCCCGCCCACAACACCGCCACCCCCAGCGTCTCATCAAACGGCAGCACCGCCCACCGCCCCCCGGGCGCCTCCCCCTTCGACCGCGACACCGCATACACAAACAACATCGCGATCGCCCCCGCCTGCACCGCCACCCCCAGCACCGACGCCGACACGCACGCCGCCACCCGACCCTTGTGCGTCCGCCACATCCACCGCGCCAGCGTCCCGTACACCCGCAGATACGTCCCGATCCGCTCGCGCATCACCCGCATCGCCACAACCCCTCGCCCACGCTCCCCGCGTCCGACCCCGCACCATCCGCACGCACGCACCCCCGCTCCCGGCACAGCCGCATCGCATACCCCACCAACGGCACCTGCCGCGTCAACCAGAACTCCGGATACCAGTCGTTCCGCGTCAGCACCGCCTCATCGACGATCCCCCAGATCCGCGCATCAAACACGCCCAAAACATTCCACGCCGGCACATGCTGCGGATACACCGCCTTGAACGTGTCCGGCTCACGCCGCGGCGACGTCCCCGGCCGGAACCGTGCCCCGCCCACATGCAGATTCTCCGTGAACGTCCGCGCAAACCGAGCCCCATCCCCCTCATCGAACTCGATCCCGTTGAAAATACACCGCACCGCGAAGTGCATGTTCAAGTGCGCATGCGCCACGTCCTCCACCGACTGCGACCGCGAGTTCTCCCGCGACCCCGGCCCGTAATACCCCCACCAATACGCATCCCCCGCATCCACATTCAACGCGCTCCGGAAATACGCCGCCAGCCGCCCCGCCTTCTCCGTCCACCGACCGTCCCCCGTCAGCTCACCCATCCGCACCAACGCGTGCCCCGCGCTGTTCTGATGATTCAAGGGCTCCGGCTCCCCGCGCTCCACCCGCCAATAGACCCCGCCCACACCGTTCGGCGCCTCCACGAACTCATCATCAAACGCCGCCAGCGACTCTTCACACACCCCCAGCGCCGACTCCGCTCGCGCCGCGAGCCCCGCATCCCCCCCGATCGTCCGCACCGCCCCGATCAGATCCAGCACCGGGCTGCAGATCCGACCCGCCGCCGTCACCGTCGTGTTCCACTGATCCTCGTGCGTGTCGTGCTCGTACCCCTTCTCCCGCGCGTACTCCGCATAAAAACTCGACCCCCACGCGGGCACCACCCGAGCCCGCACCGTGTCCACGCGCCCCGTCTCCGAATCCCGCATCGCCGCGATCCGATCGAACGCATCAAAGACAAGCCCCGCGAACCGCGCCTCCCCCGTCGCCCGATACCCCAGCATCGCCGCCCGCGCCGCGTACGCCCAAGGCCACGCGAAGTCCGTCGCCGCGTGCTCCGGGTTCCGCTCCGACCGCACCCGGATCTCGTGCATCCGCCGCTCGCACGCCGCGTGGATCACGTCCGCCATCGTCGCCCCGCACACGAGCGACCGCGCCAGCGCATCGCGCCGCCCGTCCCCCATCGCCTCCGCATCACCCACCGCGCACGCCCCGAGCCGCGCCGACAGATCCCCGGGCAAACCCTCCGAACGCAGCACCTCCAACTCCCCCACCGTGAGCCGATCCAGCGCCACCTTCCGCATCGCGTACGCGCTCCGCTGCACCACCGTCGCGTTCACCTTCGGCGCACCGAGCCGCAGCAACCACCGGATCCCCGACTCCCCGTGCCCATCCCTGCGCGCTGCGCGCACCGCATCCATCGAGATCCACGCACGACCTTGCTTCCCCGCCCCCGGCTCGCGCCGCACGATCCGCACCCGCGCGGGCGACCCCAGCAAACCCCGCTTCCCCCCCTCCACGAACTCGATCGAATACACCGACTCGATCCGCTCACGCACCCCGCTCCCCTTGATCGCCGCCTTGAGCGCCTTCGCCCCCACCTCCAGCACCGCCTCGATCTCCAGGTGATACCCGTCGAGCATCCGCTCGAGCACCCCCACCAGCGCCTTCACACCCCTCCGCTTCCGCACCACCACATCCCGCAGCACGATCACATCGAACCACGGCGACGCCCCCTTCCCGCCCCCCAGATGCTCCAAAACCTCCGGCGAATACACCGTGTTCATCGCCCCCTCGAAATCCACCCCGAACAACGCGTCCACCCGATCCGCATCCCGCGCCTCCTCCGCACCAAGCACGATCGGCTCGCTGATCCGACGACCCGACTCCCCCTTCGACCGACCCCGGATCGCGTTCCGCACCGCCCCCGACATCTTCTCGTGCTTCACCAGACACGGCACCACCAGCCCCCGCGCCGACGCGTGCGCCCGAAGCACCCCCACATCATCGCTCAGCACCCGGTACACCCCATCCTCGGGCGCGATCACATCCTCCCGCGCCGTCTCCCCCGCGCCCCACCGCGCCACCTTCTCATCCCACAGCTCAGGCAGCGCATCCGCGTCGTAACACGCATCGAACGTGTACTCCACCGACGCCCGCTCCATCTCAGGCGCGAACCCCAGGTACGCCTCGTACGGCATCCCCTTCCCGAACCGACCCGGATGCACCAGCACATGATGCAGCCCCGGCTCCATCAGCTCCGCCTGCATCATCAGGTTGTCCTGGTTCACCACCCACCGATGCTTCGAACCCCCCAGCACCTGCGGCGACATCCCCGACGAATCCCGGTAGTTCTCCCAAACAATCGGCGCCTTCACCCGCCCCCCGCGCGTGTTGTTGTTGTACACCCACGCGATATCCCCGTACCCCTCGGGCAGATCCACCAGCTGCGCGTTCGACTCCCCCCCACCGTGCGGGATCATCGTCCGGATGTTGAAGTACTTCCGCAGATTGTCCACGTCCGCCGCGTACAGCTTCTTCGCGTCCTCGATCGTCCGCTTGTCAAGCTTCGCGTCGTAGTTGGGCACCGAATCCAGATTCCGCACCCGTCCGACCGCGTTCTGGTGATACCCGATCTCGAACCCCGCACGCTCGAGCCGCTGATAATGCCCGATATCCAGATCCTCAACCCCCCACAACCGCGCCTGCCTCGTGAACGGCACCTCCACCCGGTTGAACAAATACACGCTCGACACCACCCCCCGCTCAAGCTCCCACGCCGTCATCACCTGCGTCTCGAGCGGGTAGTGATCCACGTGATGATCCAGCAGCACCGTGATCTTCGAGCCGTCGTGCCCGTTCCTCAGCACGTCCGACATCGTCCGGAACACCGCCCCCCGCGCGATCAGCGTCTCCACGAACGCCACGTAGCACAACCACGGGCTCAGGAAATACTCCGCCGTCGGCTGCCACAACCGCTGCACCGGATTGAACCCCGCCCCCGCGTCCGGCCTGAACCCGCGCTGCAGCGCCAGCTGCCGCGCACCCTCGTCCACACCCCGCGATGGCGCCGCGACCACGCTCATGACACCTCGAGCACCCCAACCCCGCGCCCCGCATCACCCTTCACGAACACCCACGGCACCGCCCCGTAATACGCCTCCCGCATCGCGCACTTCGCCCGCGCCGACTCCCCGACCCGGATCGCCCGCCACCCCAGCGCCTCGAACGCCTCCCGCTGCGCCCCCACGTTCGCCCGCGCCCCCGCAAGCTTCTCGAGCGCATCGGCGCGCCCGTTGGGCGCCACGATCCCCCACCCCCCGTCCACCACCATCGCATCGAGCCGCCCCGCCACCTCCCGGATCACCCCGTGATCGTCCATCGTCGTCGGATTGAACGCCCCCTTGAGCCACAACCCATCAAACGCACCCCCCACATCCTCCGCCCCCATCCGCTTCAGATCCCCCTCGAACACCTCGAACCCCAGCGTCCGCCCCAGCCGCACGATCGGCTCGTTCGAATCCAGCCCCGTCACCCGCGCCCCCAGCGCCCGCGCCAAAAGCGCAAACGCGTACTGCCCCGGCCCGATCTCCAGCACCCGCTTGCCCCGCAGCATCTCCTCCGTCAGCAGCGCTCCCATGAGCCGCGCCGTCCGAGGCCCGCGCTCCACCGAAAACCGATTCGTCGTCTCCATCGCGATCGACTTCGTCCCCTCATCCACATCCACGATCGCCCGCGCATCCTTGTCCCGCATCGGAAGCCCCACCCCTTCCTTCTTCGCGCCGATCCCCCCAACCCCCCGAAGCCGATCCAGCAACCCCTTCTTCACCTCCACCGACGAGGCGCGTTCACCCTCATCAGACACAACCGGATCCAGCCCCTTCGTAAAGATGTACCGCGCCCCCTTGTACGACAACGCGTACCGCGTCCGGTCCCCCTCATCGACCCTGTGCGCCCTCCACCCGCGCTGCTCGAACGACGCCCGCTGCGCCTCGATCCGCGCATCGACCCACGCATCATCCTTCCCCTGCGCCCGCGCCGTCTCCCCCACCTTGTTCACCGTCACCACCCAACCCCATCCCCCGTCCTTCACCAGCGCATCGATCCGACACACGCTCGCGTCCAGCGCCTCCACACTCTGGGCGATGCACGCGTTGAACGCCCCCTTCATCCACACCCCGTCGTACGCTCCCCCGAACACCTCGGGATCCGCGCTCAGAAAATCCTCGTCGTACACCCCGAACCCCAGCGCCCGACCCAGCCGCGCGTGCGGCTCATACCGCTCCACGCACGACACCTCCGCCCCCAGCGCCCGCGCGATCATCGCGAACGAATAGTGCCCGGGACCCAGCTCGAGCACACGCTTGCCCGCGAAGTGCGCCCGCTCGAACATGTCGTTGAGAATACTCGCGCACCGCAGATGCCGGTGCAGCCCCACCTTGTTGTGCGTCGTGAACTCGCTCTCTTCGATGATCGCCACCGCCGCCTCCGGATAGGCGCACGCCTCGAGCGCCCCGCGCATCGAGATCAGCCGCTCCCCGCGCTTGGGCCCGAGCTCCTTGGCGATCGCCCGTTTCGCGTGCACCGCGTCCACGATCCCGCTGCTCATCGCGTCATCTCCTCCGCCCCCGCGCCGCACACCGCGCCCGCCGCCGACGCATAAATCGACCGGCCCGTCGAGCACGGCAGGATCGAACACCCCCGCCGCTCGAGCCACTCCACGATCTCCGCGCGCCGATCCCGACCCCCCACCTCGTACACCACCGGGACGAACAACACCCTGACCCTGGGCAGCTGATCCCCGATCCCCTCGAGCGCCTCGTACTCCGCGCCGTTCACCCGGATATCCAGAAAATCAATCATCCGACCCGGCGCGAAGCCCTTCAGAATATTCTCGAGCGTGTCCACCGGCCGCACCTCCCCGCGCCGCGCCATCCCCTGCCCCCCGATGTCCACGATCGAGTTCCGCACCGTTGACTCGGAGTACACCTCCGTCTCCCCCGTCTCGTTCCACACCCCCTTCTCCACGCACACCACGCGGTCCCCGAGCCCGTTCGCCTCGATGTTGCGCCGCATCATCGCCGCGTTCTCGTGCATCATCTCCACACCCATCACCAGCCCCGACTCCCCCACCAGGTCCGCGAACCGGACCGTCTTGTACCCGCAGTACGCGCCGACCTCCACGATCACCCCGCCCTCGCCCGGGAGGATCGACTCGTCGTACCACGCCCACCCCGACGTGTACCGCGTCGCGACGTCCATCGCGAGCGTCGCGTGCGCCGCCGTCAGACACCCCGGCGCCAGGTCCGCGAGATACCCGAACTTCCGCGCGTGACCCTTCGTCGCTTCCCATCCGTGCAGCACGCGCCCGTTGCCCGTCTTCACCCACACCGTCCCGTCGCCGCTCGTCCCCGCATCAACAATGTCCGCGCCGATCACGCTCGTCACGTACTCGGGGAACCGTCCCGGGATCTTCCGCCGGACGACATCCTTGCGGAACCGCGCCACCGTCTCGACCACCGACTCCCCGCGCGCCCGCGCCAGCTCGCGGATCCCCGGGTTGTCCGCGCTGCACGCCGCGCCGACGATCGACGCCGCGGCCGCATCGATCCCCGTGCTGCTCAGCCGCTCCGGGTTCGCCCGGTACGCGCCCTCGACCCCCGACATCGCCGCCGTCAGATCCGCGAACCCCAGCCCACGCCGCTGCGCGAGCTGCGCGATCCGCTCGTGGTACGAATCGATCATCGCGCGGTGCCGCGCGAGCAGCTCCCCCCGCGCCCCGTCGATCCGCGCCCCGTCGATCTCGAACGCGCCGATCGGCGCCACCGTGCACACCGCCGCCTTCGCGCCCAGCGACTCGATCCGGTCCACGAGCGCCTCGAGCTTGATCCGGAACTCGTACCGCGCCACCTTCGGGCGGTCCACCCGCGCGCGCCCCCTCGACCCCCACCGACCGAGCCCGAGCACCACCACGCGCCCCGCAAGCGACTCCCCCGCATCGACGAGCTGCTCGATCACCTGCGCCGCCTCGTCCGTGTTCTTGACCACCCGCTCCGGCACATGCACCGGACCCAGGCCCGCGCACCCCTTGACGACCGACTTCACCAGGCGCGGGCAGATCACGCCCTTGTCCTTCCCCGAAAACCCCTCGTCGAGCAGCAGCAGCGTCCCCGGGCGCTTCGAGTCCGTCTTCAGGCACGTCTCGCGCCGCATCCCGATCACCCCCGTCTTGACCATCGCGCGCCACGGGGTGTCCTTCCACCACGCGTTGTGCGTGATCTCGCCGCCCACCGTCGCCTCGACCATGAAGTTCGTCGGGAGGTGCAGGAAGCGCACCCGGTCCCCGAGCACCGCCACCGACGGGTAGACCTCTTCGAGCTCCACAAGGCGCGCCGCCATCGCGTGCGCGTCCTTCGCGCCGACCGCCGCGCCGACGCACGCCCGCGCATCGCGGAACGCCGCCGGCTCACCCGAGGTATCGACCACCACCCCGAGCCACGCGTGGTTCGCCTCGAACGGGACGAGCGTCGCCGCGCCGCGCCGCGCGAGGTCCTCGACCTGCGTCGTCTCCCAGTGGTCGTAGAGCAGCGCGAAAAACACCCCGCCGTCCTTCAGGATCCGGAACGCCTCGTCGAAATAGACGGGCGAACGGACCTCGTTGCCCAAGGGGTCCACCCACCGGTGCCCGCCCTTCGCGTCCGCGCCCCCGATCTTCTCGTAGAACGAATCCCCCCCGAGCACCCGGTCGAGCACCGCGAAGTCGAACGACCCGGACTCGATGCCCGGCATCCCGAACACGCTCGCGCGCTCGCCCTCGCACCCGTAAGCATGGAGCTGCCCGATCGTGTCGTAGAGCTCGACGCCGTACATCGGATGACCGCGCCGCATCCACGCCTTCTGGAACGCGCCGTTGTTCGTCCCCAGGTTGATCCCCCGCGCCGCGCCCGGGTCGCGCGTGATCCGCTCGGGGAGCAGCCCCGCGAAGAGCGCGACCACGCTGTCCCAGTACGATTCCATCCGCGCGAGCGATCCGCCCGAGTAGGCCGTCCAGTCGTACGCGCCCCGGTAGCACACCGCGTCCCCGCCGCCCTCGTTCTTCGGGCGACCGATGGTCGCCCAGTCCGGCGAATGCACGCGCAGCAACCCCTCACCTGTGACGAGCGAACCCATGCGTCCATGATAGGTGCGCGCCCCATCCGGATCCGCCCCCCACCCCCCCGCCCGCCGCTCACCCGCTCAACGCGGATACCCGAACGCGTCGAGGACCTCCGGCGCGCCGGGCTCGCGCATGAACCGCTCGATCCGCGCCGCGTGCGCCGGGTCGCGCCAGCGCCCCGACCAGTCCGCGCTGATGGGGCGCGTCACCTTGGGCTGACGCACCCGCGCCGGATCGCGCGTCACCCCCGTGCGCCGCGAGCGCTCCAGGAACACCGGATCGAAGGGCTCGCCCAGGGCATCGAACACCCGCGCGAACGCGCGCGCCGGGTCCGCGACGATGTCCTCGTAGCGCACCACCGTGTGGCGCGGATGCTCGAACGCGCTCACCGCGCGCAGGGCACGCACCGCGCGCTCGGGCTCGCAGTAGTAGCCCGGATCGGGATCGAGGCGCGAGGTCACCACGTCGCGCGGGTCGCGCACGACGCTCAGGAAATACAGATCCCCGCGCGCCTCGGCGAGCTCGCGGTAGCGGAGACAGTTGCCGGGGGTCTTCTCCGCCCACGCGTGCTTGGCGACCCCCGCGCGCTCCATGTAGCGCGCCATGAGCGCGTCGCAGCACCGGACCGGGTCGTCGTGGTCCTCGATGTCGGCGCGGATGACGTCGATGTCCAGCCCCAGCGCTCGGTGGACTTTCTCGTCGAGCTTCTGCGCCAGGCGCCGATCGGGGGTCCATGGTTTGACGAAGAGCCCGAGCTCCGGGCCGGCGATGATGGTGTCGGACGCATCGAGCACCCATCGCACCAGGGTGGTGCCCGAGCGGGGCGGGCCTCCGATGATGATGCGTTTGGTGAACGGCGATGTCATCGCGGGCTCCGGTCCCCGGCGTAGACGGATTCGATCGCGCGGATGTACCGCTCGTCGGACCAGCCGGATCGGTCGCGCTCGGGTGGTGGCGATCCGAGCGCGCGCGCGAGCGAGTCGGGATCGTCGGCGGCGTAGGTGGTCTCGGACTCGATCCCGGATCGGTCCGAGACGATGACGCGCGCGCCCAGCGCGTGCGCCTCGTCGATGACGAGCGGCGCGGTTTCGAGGACCCGGGATGGGAGGATGAGTGTTTCGGCGCGCGCGATGTGGGCGAGGGTTGCCGGGTGGTCGAGCTGGCCGACGAAGGTGGCGCGGAGGTTCCGGGATCGGGCGATGGATTCGCATCGCGCGCGCTGGGGGCCGTCGCCGACGATGGTGATGGGGATGTGGGCGGGGAAGATGTCGAGGAGCTGGGCGGTGCCCTTGGTGTCGGTGAGTCGGGCGGCGACGATGGCTCCGATTCGTGGTTCGGGTTTGATGTCGGGGAGTTCGGGGGGTGGGTTGGGGATGTGGTGGATTTGTTCCACGTGGAACAATTGCATGAGGAGTGACGCGATGCGCGCGCTCGGGGTGATGATGTCGTGGATGGCGCGGTGTCGGTGGTGGAGGGCGTAGTTCCAGGAGTGCTGGGCGGCGCGCGCGCAGGAGCGGGCGGTGCTGGGGTCCCATCGGTGTGACCATGTTTGTGCGCCGGTGACGGGCATGGGGGCGGGGATCCACAGATTTGAGGCGAAGCGCATCCCTGCTGGGTTTGGGCAGAGGAGGTGGTGGTCGTGGGCGCTCATGATGGTGCGCGCGGTGGTGGCGTTGGTGTAGGTGGCGCAGTCGGCGAGGATGGCGGGGGAGCAGAGGTGGTAGATGTTGTGGAGGTGGATGATGTCGGGTTTGAAGGATTCGAGTTCGCGGCGCAGAAGTGTGCGGGCCTGGGCGCACGCGATATAGGTGCGCCAGGAGCGGCGCACGCTGTGCTGGTCGGCGAAGAAACAGCGTGTGTCGTGTCCTTGCGCGTCGAGGAGGTGGCGCGTGCGGTGGAGGACGTGTTCGGCGCCTCCGGCGTGGGCGTAGTCGTTGACGAGGAGGACGCGCATGGGCGCGGATCAGACGCGCGCGGGGGTGTGGGCGCGGACGAAGCTCACGACGGTGTCGGCGACGTACTGCTGCTGGTCGGGGGTGAGGCCCGGGTAGATGGGGAGGGCGATGGTTTCCCTGGCGGCGAGTTCGGAATGGGGGAGGTCGCCTTGCTTGCCTCCGAGGTCGGCGAAGCACTCTTGCATGTGGAGGGGGACGGGGTAGTAGACCTCGTTTCCGATGTTGTGCTCGGTGAGGTGCTTGCGGAGGTCGTCGCGGATCTCGGCGGGGACGCGGATGACGTACTGGTTGTAGATGTGTCGTGCTTTGCCCGTGACGCCCTTGGGTGTGCGGATCTGGAGGTCGGCGTCCTGGGCGATGGGGGTTTCGCTGGTGAGCGCGCCCTGAGACTGGAACATGTTGTCGTAGTTGGCGGCGTTCTCGATGCGCTGGTCGTGCCAGGACTCGAGGTGGTTGAGTTTGACGCGGAGGATGGCGGCCTGGAGGGCGTCGAGTCGGGAGTTGATGCCGACGACGCGGTGGTAGTACTTGGGTTTGCCGCCGTGGACGCGGAGGATGGAGAGTTTCTCGGCGAGTTCGGGGTCGCTGGTGGTGACGGCTCCGGCGTCGCCGAAGGCGCCGAGGTTTTTGGAGGGGAAGAAGGAGAAGCAGCCGATGGTGGAGCGTGATCCGACGGTGATGCCCTGGTCGTCCTTGGTGCCCAGGGACTGGGCGGCGTCTTCGACGAGGGGGAGGTCGCGGTCCTCGGCGAGTTTGGTCCACTGGTCCATGTCGATGGACTGCCCGAAGAGGTGGACGGGCATGATGGCCTTGATGTCGGGGTGCTGGTCGAGGAGTTGCTTGGTGTGTTCGATGTCCATGTTGTAGGTGACGGGGTCGATGTCGGCGAAGACGGGGTCGATGCCGAGGCGCCAGGCGGAGCCGGCGGTGGCGAAGAAGGTGTAGCTTGGGCAGACGATCTTGGGGCGTGTTCCGGAGCGGATGGCGTCGATGTTCAGGGCCATGAGGGCGAGGAGGAGGGCGTCGGACCCGCTCGCGCATCCGATGGCGAACTTGGCTCCGGTGTAGTGGGCGATCTCGTCTTCGAGGGCTTTGACCTCGGGGCCCATGATGAACCACTGGTCCTGGGCGACCTTGCGCATGACGGGTTCGATCTCGTCCTTGAGTTGGGCGTACTGGAGTTTGAGGTCGAGGAGGGGGACGTTCATGGCGGACATGGCACGAGACTCCGGATGATGGTTCAGGGTTTTTGGATCAGTGTGCGAGGGCGGCGAGGGGGTTGTTTTCTTTGACGGGGGTGAGGCGCGCGGATTGGTGCGTGCCTTCCTGGTGGTATTGGTTGCCGCAGGTGGTGCAGGTGGTGTCGCCCTGGGCGTCGGGCTGAGGGAGGACGAGGCCGCAGCGGCATGCCCAGCCCTTGCGTTTGGCGGGGACGCCGAGCATGAGGGCGTAGTCGGGGACGTCGGAGGTGACGACGGCTCCCGCGCCGACGAGGGCGAATCGTCCGATGGTGTGGCCGCAGACGATGGTGGAGTTCGCGCCGAGGGAGGTGCCGTAGCCGACGCGTGTTTCGACGTATTCGGATCGGCGGTTGATTTCGCAGCGTGGTGTGAGGATGTTTGTGAAGACCATGGATGGGCCGCAGAAGACGTAGTCGTCGAGGTGGACGCCTGTGTAGAGGGAGACGTTGTTCTGGATTTTGCAGCCGGTTCCGATGGTGACGCCCGGAGAGACGACGACGTTCTGTCCGATGTTGACGCGCTGGCCGATGCGGGCTCGTGGCATGATGTGGGAGAAGTGCCAGATGGAGGAGCCCGCGCCGATGGTGCAGTCGTCGTCGATGCAGGCGGTTTCGTGGATTCGGACGTCGGGGAAGCGGTCGTCGGTGCTCATCAGACCCCCACGCGGGCTTTGGTGTTGATTTTGATGGTGGGTGTCATGGTGACGGGTGCGCCGTTTCGGGAGAGTGATTCCTGCGCTTTGTGGAGGATGCGGAGGACGCGGACGCCTTCTTCGGCGCTGGTGAGTGGCTGGGTGTGGTTTCGGACGGCGTCGACGAAGTGGAGGACTTCGAGGTCGAGGGGCGCGGTGGTGTCGTAGGGGACTTGGACGCCGTCGGATTTGACGGGGACGGGTTGTCCTTCGTGCCAGTCGACGCCTGTGTCGTGGAGGACGAGTTCTCGCGCGACGTCGTCGAAGGTGGCCATTTTTTTGGATCCGACGACGACGAGTTTTTGTTCTTTGAAGGGGTGGAGCCAGGAGACGAAGACGTGGGCGCGGGCGCCCCCGGGGAACTTCATCTGGGTGACGGTGACATCGGCGACGTCCTTGGAGAGGTAGTCGCCTCCGGTGCAGACGATGAGCTCGGGGTCTTCTCCGATGAGTCGGAGGAGGACGGAGATGTCGTGGGGTGCGAAGGACCAGAGGGCGTTTTCGTAGGTGCGGAACTTGCCGAGGTTGGTTCGGTTGGAGACGGCGTACCAGATGTCTCCGAGGTCTCCGGTGTCGATGAGCTGGCGGAGTTTGAGGATGGCGGGGTGGTATTCGAGGAGGTGCCCGACCATGAGGACGCGATCGAGGGTTTCGGCGAGGTCTCGGAGGCGCTCGGCGTCTTCGGTGTCGATGGTGATGGGTTTTTCGACGAAGACGTCCTTGCCGGCGTGCATGGCGGCGCGTGCGAGGTCGGAGTGTGTTTCGGCGGGTGTGGCGATCATGACGGCGTCGATGGACGGGTCGTTGATCGGGTCCATGGGGTTTTCGTGGACGCGGGCGTCGGGGGCGATCTCGGCGGCGAGGGCGCGGGCGGACTCGGAGGGGTCGGCGACGGCGGCGACGTGGTGGACGCGTGCGAGTGTTTTGGTGATGTTCTTGCCCCATCCGCCGCAGCCGAGGACGGCGATTCTGGGGGATGCGGTGTTCGGATCCTGCTCAGACTGATGCGGCATGTGTGCTCCGTCGTTTTGGGCGTCGCGCCCCGGGGAGACGCCGGCGGGATCATAGCCCCTGGGGTATGGGTTCCCGTTGGATTTTGGAGGTTCCGGGGGAGGTGAACTGTTCGCATTGGTCGAGGAGGATTTCGGATTGGTGTTGGCGGCTCATGGCGGCGAGGGCGGGTGGGTAGGGGGCGGGTGGTTCGATGCGTGTGTCGATGAGGCATGCTATGATGTTGACGATGTCTGCGGGGGAGGTGCCGATCCAGAGTCCTCGTCCGGTGCGTTCGACGACGTCGGTCATGGGTCCTCGGGGTCCGGTGACGAGGACGGTTGGTCCGGCGGCGATGTATTCGTAGATTTTGTTGGTGACGACGCCGGCGCGTGGGTCTCGCCATTCGATGCCGAGGAGGGCGTGGGCTTGGCGCTGGATCTGGATGGATTCGGCGTGGGGGACGACGCCGCGGAGGTCGAGGGCGGCGGGGTCGAGGTGTGCGAGGCGGGCGGCGCTCATCCAGGCGGATTGGTTGTCGCCGGCGACGGTGAGGCGGATGTCGCGGTTTTGGTTGCGGAGGATGGCGAGGGCGCGGAGGATGGGGGTGGGGTCCTGGAATCGCTGGTAGAGTTGGCCGGTGTAGGCGAGGTGTGTGGGGCTGGTGGAGGCGAGGGAGCGGGGGTTGGGTGTTTGGGGGGCGGCGTCGTAGCCGTTGGTGGCGATGGTGACGGGGGCGCGGGATCGGGCGCGGAGCCAGTGGGCGAGGGGCTCGGAGACGGTGGTGAGGGCGTCGGCGCGGGCGAGGACGTCTCGTTCGATCATGCGTTCGCGGATGGAGAAGGGGAGGAGCCCGGGGTAGGCGTGGTTGGCGGTCCAGAGGTCTCGGTAGTCGGCGACCCAGGCGCGGGCGGTGTTGGTGGCGCGGAGGGTGAGGGCGACGCGGTGGGCGGTGTATGGGCCGCAGGAGGAGAGGACGACGTCCCAGGGTCGGGTGTGTCGTGCGTGGGCGATGGCGTGGTCGGATGCGGGGCGGACCCAGTGGTCGGTGAGGTCGGGCATTCGGACGGCGGCGTAGATGCCTGTGCGGGCGCGGAGGGCGGCGGCGAGGCGGGTGTGGAGGGGGGCGCGGGCGGTGGATGGGGTGCGTGCGGGGTCGGCGGCGCGGGCGGCGCGGAGGGGGCGCGGGGTGTGGAATGGGATTTCGTGGACGGTGACGGCGGGGTGGGTGAAGGTAGGGAGGGCGTGCTGGTCGGGGTGTTTGGTGGTGGTGAGGATGTCGACGTCCCAGTCGGCGCTCGCGGCGGCGCGCGCGAGGGCGGCGATGCGGACGGAGGCGGCGCCGCCCTGGGGAGGGAAGAAAGGGGATACGAGGAGGAGGCGTTTCACGGGGTGGGGTCTGGGGCGGTTTGCTGGTACGATGGTTGGTTCATGGGTGAAACGGAGCACAGCATCGAGGATGGGGGGGCGCGTCGGGCGCGGGTGGTGATGCTGCTGGCGAATCCGTTCACCCACGATACCCGGGTGTCCAAGCAGGTGCGCACGCTCGCGGAGTCGGGGTGCGAGGTGCATGTGGTGTGCATCGCGAAGGCGGGGCTGGCGGATCATGAGGTGATGGAGTTCGGGGAGGTGCACCGGGTGTTGGTGCATCGGAACTCGGTGGCGAAGCTGGTGCGGACGCTGGTGCTGGGGGCGTGGTCGCGGGGGCGGCTGTTGCGGGAGTTGTCGCGGGCGGGGGTGTCGGGGGTGCGCGGGGGCGCGGTGGCGCGGGTGGAGCGCGGGGTGGATGTTGATGTGCTGGGGGGGATCGAGGTTCCGGGGGCGCCTGAGGCGCCGGCGCCGCCTCCGGTGCTGGGGCCGATCGAGGCGGAGCCCCCCGCGCCGGTGCGTGTGGAGATGGGGGTGTGGGGGAGGATGTGGGGTTGGCTCGCGGGGTGGCCTGCGGTGTCGGCGCGGCGGATCAACGCGGCGGAGCGGGAGATCCTGGAGGGCGGGGCGCGGGGGGTGGCGCTGGTGGTGAAGAAGGTTCGGTTCAAGGGGATGAACTGGGGGCATCGGTTCGTGGTGCGGCCGGTGGCGAAGCGCGCGGCGCGGTTTGATTCACGGGCGCGGGGGAAGCTGATCCGGAGGAAGCGGGCGCTGGAGCGGGAGCGGGCGGTGGCGCTGATCCATGCGCGGCGGGACGCGGCGCGCCGGACGGTGATCCGCGATGCGCAGATCGAGCGCGCGTATCAGCGGGCGCTCAAGCTGCACGCGATCCGGATGGAGCGGCATTTGGCGGGTGTTGAGGCGCGGGAGCTCGAGCGGGGGGCGCTCACGGAGCACGCGGCGCATCTGGAGGCGGTGCGGGAGGCGAACCGGAGGTCGGAGGAACTGGAGGCGGCGTATCGCGCGTCGCTGGGGTCGCTTGCGCCGGTGGCGGCGGCGAGGGCGTCGTGGTTGATGCGGTTGTGTGGGCCGGTGCTGCGGAGGTTGCCGCCGTCGGTTCGGTTGGTGGGGTTCAACGACGAGCTGGCGCGGGCGGCGGTGGCGCTGGAGCCCGACCTGGTGCTGGCGCATGACGCGAACACGATGGTTGCGGGGGCGCTGGTGAAGCGTGCGACGGGTGCGCGGTTGGTGTACGACTCGCACGAGCTGTATCTGCACCGGAATATCGGTGAGAAGCGGCGGTGGGTGGATTGGTTGGTGTGGTGGCCGGTGGAACGGTTGACGGTGCGGCGGGCGGATGCGGTGTTCACGGTGGCGGAGGGGATCGCGCGGCATCTGGAGAAGGCGTACGGGATCGGGGAGGTGCATCTGCTGCGGAACGTGCAGCCGTATGAGGCGCCCCTCCCGAACGAGAAGTTGTTTCATGCGATGTATGGGTTGGATGAAGCGACGAGGGTGGTGATCTATCCGGGGGCGATCACGATCAATCGTGGTTTGGAGCAGATGATCGATTCGGCGCCGATGCTCGAGGGGGCGGTGTACGTGGTGATGGGGTACGCGAACAGCGAGGGGTATCTGGAGGGGCTGCGGGAGCGGGCTCGGGCGAACGGGTCGCTGGATCGGACGGTGTTTTTCAAGGACGCGGTGGCGATGGATGAGGTGACGCGGTGGGTGGCGAGCGCGGATCTGGGGGTGGTGCCGACGCAGGGGGTGTGTTTGAGTTACCGGTTCGAGGCGTCGAACAAGATGTTCCATTGTTTGATGGTGGGTGTGCCTCTGTCGATGTCGGACCATCCGGAGAAGGGGATTTTGGCGCGGCGGCTGGGTGTCGGGGCCTTGTTTGATGAGACGGACCCGGCGTCGATCGCGGGGTGCGTGAACGGGATGCTGGCGGACGCGGCGGGGATGCGGGCGATGCGGGCGAACTGTCTGCGGGCGGCGCGTGAGCTGAACTGGGAGCACGAGGAGCATCGGTACCGGACGGTGATGAAGGGGCTGCTCGAGGGGTTTGATTTCGGGGTCCCGGAGGTGGAGATCGGGGGGGAGGGTGCGGGTGTCGTGGTCGGGGATGATGCGCGTGGGGGAGCGCCGGCGCGGTCATGATGCTGCGTGACGAGATCCTGGGGCTGCTGGATCATCTCGGGTCGACGGTGACGCTCGGGCGTGCGCGGCGGAAGGAGGGACTGCGGGATGTGGTGATGCTTCGTCACGACATCGATCACGACATGGGGCTGGCGCTGGAGATGGCGGCGCTCGAGCACGAGCGCGGGATGCGGGCGACGTATGCGCTGCTGCACACGGCGGGGTACTTCCGGGGGGAGGATCTGGGGGTTCAGGTGCGGCAGCTGCTGGCGTACGGGCACGAGGTGGCGCTGCACACGAACCCGGTTGGGGTGTGGGCGGAGGGGCGGGACCCGGCGGGGGAGATCGGGTGGGCGCTGGCGCGGCTGCGCGGGTTCGGGGCGCGGGTGACGGGGGTGGTGGCGCACGGGGACAAGCGGTGCTACTCGATTGGGTGTGCGAACGATTGGGTGTGGAAGGAGCTGCGCCCGGCGGATCCGAAGGGGGCGCTGCACAACCGTTCGGCGGAGGGGGCGACGATCGATGATCCGGCGTGGCGGGTTGCGTATCCGGAGGGGCATGTTGTGGAGCACGGGGGGCGTCGGCTGGCGTTGTGGTCGATGCGGATGCGGGATTACGGGATCCGGTACGAGGGGGCGGTGCTGGCGCGGGATCGGTACTGGACGGATTCGGGGGGGTCGTGGGCGCGGTCGGGGGATCCGCGGGGTGCGGATCTGTCGCGGGGTCGGCACATGGTGCTGGTGCATCCGTGGTGGTGGAAGGCGGAGCAGCGGACGGTGGTGGCGTTGTGCGCGGATGCGGAGACGGGGGCGCGGGCGGCGCGGTGGGTGGATCGGACGACGGGGGCGCGGGCGCGGGTGGAGGGTGATCGGGTGGTGGTGTCGACGCCGCCGCATGCGCATTCGAGTGAGGTGGAAACGGTGCGGATCCGGGCGCGGGGGGATGGGCGCGGGGTGGCGGCGGGGGGTGCGCATCCACATGACGGGGCGGTGGTGGATCATCCGCGGTGGGCGTGGTTGTCGGCGCGGCAGCGGGCGACGGTGGTGGATGATGGTGCGGGGGAAGCGGGGGGTGTGCGTGAGATCCGGGCGCGGACGGCGGCGCGGCTGGGGGTGCGGCTCGGGGAGGCGGTTGGGGCGATGGCGCACCCGGTGCTGGTGGAACGGGCGCGCGCGGCGGAGCCGCCGGTGGAGGTGGTGCGGGGGGATGAGGCGTTCGGGGCGTCGCTGTGGCGCGGGGCGGAACGTCTGGGGCGTGTGTCGGGGCGGGAACTGGGGTTCCGGAGCGGCGGTCGGTATGCGCGGCGCGTTGGGCGGGGGGGGCGGGGGGCGCGGTATGTGCTTGAGGTGGGGGAGACGAGTTCGCCGGTGATCCGGGTGGCGTATCCGGGGTGGGTGGTCGGTGATGATCGGTATGCGTTGGTGCGGGTTCGGGTGCGGACGGAGACGGGGCTGCGGGTGTTCACGGATGCGGTCGATGATGCGGCGGGGCGGGTGGATCGGCGGGAGCACGCGGGGGTGGAGCGGTTGGGTGCGGAGGTGGAGTTGCGGCTGGTGCATGTGGCGCCGAGGGGGTTTGGTCGGGTGTCGGTGCTGCTGATGGGGGACCGGGACGCGGCGGGTGCGGTGGTGTGGGTGCGGGCGGTGGAGGTGCGGGGGGTGAAGGTCGGGGCGTTCGGGGCGGGTTTCGGGCGGATCGAGGTTGATGGGGCTGGGGAATCGGGAATGGGGCATCCGGATGGGGGAGATGGTCGAAGTGCGGGTACGGCGCGGGCGCCTGTGGTGCCCGGGGTGACGGGTGGTGCACAAAGGAGCGGATCATGAAGATGGCAGGGATTATCGCGGCGTGTGCGGGTTTGATCGGGCTTGGGGCGCTGGCGCTGCAGGCGAAGCCGCCGCAGGAGGCGGAGGGGGCGGTGAACGTGCTGGATCACGAGATGGCGCTGATCGACGGGACGGAGGTCTCGCTCAAGGATTATGAGGGGAAGGTGGTGCTGATCGTGAACACGGCGAGCAAGTGCGGGTACACGCGTCAGTACGAGGGGCTGCAGGCGTTGTACGAGTCGAAGCGGGAGGATGGGTTTGTGGTGCTGGGGTTCCCGGCGAACAACTTTTTGGGGCAGGAGCCCGGGTCGAACAAGCAGATCGCGCAGTTCTGCTCGTCGGAGTTCGGGGTGACGTTCCCGATGTTCGAGAAGATCAGCGTGAAGGGGGGCGACGCGCATCCGCTTTTCAAAGCGTTGACGGAGGCGGTGGGTGCGCCGAGTTGGAACTTCAACAAGTACCTGGTGGATCGTGAGGGGAACGTGGTGGCGCGGTACGACTCGTCGACGTCGCCCCAGGATGCGGAGCTTGTGGAGCGGATCGAGGGGCTCATCGGGTCGTGATCGCCGGGCGGTGTCGGGTGTGGTAGGATCGGGGGAGACGGACACGGACGACCGGGCTGACACGCTCCCGTGGCAGGAAGCTTGCTGAGGATTTCGACGCTGCGGGTGTCGGGAAGGTTGGTTCCATGTCTTCGATGTCGGGTCGCCCGCGTTGGGTGGTTGCTGCTCCCCCACGGTTTCCGAGCGTGCTGCGGTTGACGAGCGTGCTGCCGTACGCGTTGATTCATGTGCTGGCGCTGGGGGTGTTTTTCGTGTCGTTTTCGTGGGTGGCGCTGGCGGTGTGCGTTGGGTTGTTCTTTGCGCGGATGTTCGTGATCACGGCGTTTTATCACCGGTATTTTTCGCACCGGGCGTTCCGGGTTTATCGGGTGACGCGGTTCGTGTTCGCGTTTTTCGGGACGACGTGCGCGCAGCGGGGGCCGATCTGGTGGGCGGCGCATCATCGGCACTCGGACGAGGAGGGGGATCTGCATTCGCCGCACCGGCACGGGGTGCTGTGGAGCCACATGGGGTGGTTCAACTCGGATCAGGGGTTGCGGATCGATTGGGAGGCGGTTCCGGATTGGAAGCGGGTGCCGGAGCTGGTGTGGCTCGAGCGGCTGCATATGGTGGGGCCGGTGTTTTTGGGGGCGGCGATGTTCGGGCTCGGGTGGGCGCTGGAGCGGTGGGCGCCGGGGCTGGGGGCGGATGGGTGGTCGATGTTTTTCTGGGGGTTCGCGCTGTCGACGACGCTGCTGTATCACGGGACGTTCACGATCAACTCGATCGCGCACGTGGTGGGGACGCGTCGGTTCGCGACGAAGGATGATTCGCGGAACAACTTCTGGCTGGCGCTCTTGACGCTGGGGGAGGGGTGGCACAACAACCACCATTACTATCCGGGGTCGGCGCGGCAGGGGTTTTATTGGTACGAGATCGACATCTGTTACGGGGTGTTGTGGTTGATGTCGAAGGTGGGGTTGGTGTGGGATCTGAATCCGGTGCCGGCGAAGGTGTACGCGGCGGCGGAGAAGCATCGGGCGATGGTCCATGGTGAGGACGCGGGGGCGGGTGAGCGGGACGGCGCGGGATGAGGGTCGCGGTGGTCGGCGCGGGGATCTCGGGTCTTTCGTGCGCGGTGACGCTGGCGGACCATCACGAGGTGGCGTTGTTTGAGAAGGCGGATCGGCTGGGGGGGCACGCGAACACGGTGCGGGTGTCGCATGAGGGGCGCGAGATCGATGTGGACACGGGGTTCATCGTGTTCAACGACCGGAACTATCCGCTGCTGACGCGGTTCTTCGATCGGCTGGGGATCGAGGGGAAGGACGCGCCGATGACGTTCGGGGTGCGGGACGACCGGTCGGGGCTCGAGTACGGGGGGGAGAACCTGAACGCGCTGTTCGCGCAGCGGCGGAACCTGGTGCGGCCTCGGTTCTGGCGGATGACGCGCGAGATCCTGCGGTTCTTCCGGGAAGCGCCGGCGCTGGCGGAGATCGCGGAGGAGCGGACGACGCTGGGGGACTTTCTTGATGCGCACGGGTTCAGAGGGGACGTGGTGGATCGGTTTTTGATCCCGATGGGTGGCGCGATCTGGTCGTCGTCGGCGGGGCAGATGCGGGACTTTCCGGTGAAGTTTTTCGTGCGGTTCTTCGAGAACCACGGGATGTTGTCGCTCAAGGGCCGGCCTCAGTGGAGGACGGTGCCCGGCGGGTCACGGCGGTATGTGGATCGGTGCGGGGAGATCCTGGGGGATCGGGTGCGGCTGGGGGCGTCGATCGTGTCGATCCGGCGTGAACGGGACGGGGTGGTGATCGTGAGCGAGCGCGGGGAGGAGTCGTTCGACCAGGTGGTGCTGGCGTGCCATTCGGATCAGGCGCTGGGGGTGCTGGCGGATCCGAGCGCGGCGGAGCGGGAGATCCTGGGGGCGATCCGGTATCAGCCCAACGACACGGTGCTGCACACGGATCAGTCGCTGATGCCCCGGGCGCGGCGGGCGTGGAGCTCGTGGATCGCGCGGGTGACGGCGGACGAGCGGGCGCACGTGGTGGTGACGTACGACCTGACGATCCTGCAGTCGCTCGGGACGGAGAAGCACCTGCTGGTATCGTTGAACCAGACGGGGGACATCGATCCGGGGTCGGTGCTGGCGCGGTTCACGTATCATCATCCCGTGTTCACGATCGAGAGCGAGCGGGCGAAGGGGCGGTACGCCGAGATCGGGGGCGCGGCGATGCGGACGCACTACTGCGGGGCGTACTGGTTCAACGGGTTCCACGAGGACGGGGTGCGGTCGGCGGCGCGGGTGTGCGCGGACCTGGGGGTGTCGATGTGAGCGCGGGCGCGGGCGAGCTGGGGCTGCGGTCGTCGATCTGCGAGGGGTGGGTGCGCCATCGTCGGTATACGCCCAGGGCGCACGGGTTCACGATGCCGGTGTGGATGGTGGTCCTGGATCTGTCGGAGATCGACGGCGTGTTCTCGTTGTCGCGGTGGTGGTCGCGGGAGACGGCGCCGGTGCGGTTCGATCGGGGGGATTATCTGGATCCGGGCGCGGGGGCGCTGGACACGGCGGTGCGGGACCGGGTGGAGGGGGCGATCGGGGTGCGTCCGGGGGGCGCGGTGCGGATGCTGACGCACCTGCGGCAGTTCGGGTATTTGTTCAATCCGGTGACGTTCTATTCGTGCTTTGATAAGGGGGATGGGGACGGGAGGGGCGAGCGGGGAGCGGATCTGGTGGCGATCGTGGCGGAGATCACGAACACGCCCTGGGGGGAGCGGCACGCGTATGTGCTCGATGCGCGGCGATCCGGGGCGGGTGATGCATCGGCGCGGGCGCGGTTTGCGAAGGCGTTCCATGTGTCGCCGTTCTTGCCGATGGATCTGGAGTACGACTGGGTCTTTTCGGGGATGGGCGGCGGTTCGGTCGGGATCCACATGAACCTGGAACGGGAAGGGAGGCGTGTGTTCGACGCGACGCTCAAGCTCAGGCGGACGGCGATGACGGCGGAGGCGATGCGCCGGGTGGTGGTGCGGTATCCGCTGATGACGGCGCGGGTGATCGCGCGGATTCATGTGGAGGCGCTCAAGCTGTGGGTGAAGGGGGTGCCGGTGCGGGCGCATCCGGGGTCGATCGGGGGCGGGTCGTGAGTTCGATGAGCACGTCGGCGCGGTCGGTGGGCGGGGCGCGGGCTCCGGGGGTGGTGGCGCGGGTCGGGCGCTCGGTGGTGCACGGGGCGCTGGGTCGGCTGGTGCGCGGGCGGATCGAGCTGGTGGATGGTTCGGAGCGGACGGTGTGGGGGGATGAGGGGAGCGCGGATCGGGTGGCGGTGCGCGTGCGTGATCCGCGGTTCTACGCGAGTGTCGCGCTGGGGGGGTCGCTCGGGGCGGCGGAGTCGTTCATGGAGGGGGACTGGGAGTGCGATGATCTGGCGGGGTTGTTCCGGGTGCTGCTGGAGAACCGGGCGGCGCTGGGGTCGATCGATTCGCGGCTCGCGCGGGTGGTGCGCCCGGTGTCGCGGCTGGGGTATGCGCTGCAGTGGAACTCTCGGACGGGGTCGCGGCGGAACATCGCGGCGCACTACGACCTGTCGAACGGGTTTTTCGCGTTGTGGCTCGATCCGTCGATGACGTATTCGTGCGGGATCTTCGGGTCGGATCGGGACACGCTGGAAGAGGCGCAGGCGGAGAAGCTCGATCGGGCGTGCCGGAAGCTGGATCTGAAGGCGGGGGATCATCTGCTGGAGATCGGGACGGGGTGGGGGAGCGCGGCGATTCACGCGGCGACGCACTACGGGTGTCGGGTGACGACAACGACGATCTCGGATCGGCAGCACGAGATGGCACGCGAGCGGATCGAGGCGGCGGGGTTGTCCGATCGGGTGACGCTGCTCAAGAAGGACTACCGGGATCTGGAGGGGGTGTACGACAAGGTGCTGTCGATCGAGATGATCGAGGCGGTGGGTCATCAGTACCTGGATTCGTACTTCCGGACGATCACCGAGCGGCTCAGGCCCGAGGGGCTGGCGTTGGTGCAGGCGATCACGATCCGGGAGCACCGGTGGGCGGAGGCGGCGCGGACGCGGGACTTTCTGAAGAAGTACATTTTCCCGGGGTCGTGTCTGCTGAGCATGGGGTCGATGAGCGCGTCGATGGCGCGGACGGGGGATCTGCGGGTGGTGGATGTGGAGGATCTGGGGGTGCATTACACCGAGACGCTGCGGCGGTGGCGCGGGGCGTTCATGGGGGAGCTCGACGCGGTGCGGGCGATGGGGTTCGATGAGCGGTTCTGCCGGATGTGGCGGTATTACCTGGAGTACTGCGAGGGGGCGTTCGAGGCGCGGCACTGCTCGGTGGTGCAGGTGCTGATGGACCGGTCGCTGGCGCGGCGGGGGGCGATCCCGGACCGGGGGATCGCGTGAACCGGGCGGGGCGGATCGTTCTCAACGCGATGCTGTTCAATGTCGGGTGGCTCGGGTGCGTGTTGTCGTCGCGGTGGGGTGCGGCGCTGATGGCGCCGGTGGTCGTGGGGTTGATCGTCGGGGCGCAGGTGATGCTGCACGAACGCGCGGAGCGCGGGGCGCTGCTTCGGACGATCGCGGTGGTCGGGGTGCTGGGGACGATCGTGGATACGGGGATGCTTTGGGCGGGGGTGCTGTCGTTCCGGGGGGCGAGCGAGATCAGCGCGGTGTTCGTGGTGTGGATCGGGGCGTTCTGGGTGAACTTCGCGGCGACGCTTTTGGTCGCGCTGTGGTGGTTCCGGGATCATCTGGTGATCGCGGCGGTGGTCGGGGCGGTGTCGGCGCCGGGGACGTATTACGCGGGGGAGCTTCTGGGGGCGTTGGCGCTGAACGAGGATCGGGTGCTTGCGATGGTGGCGCTGGGGGTGGAGTGGGCGGTGGTGTTCCCGGTGGTGCTGGTTATCTCGGGGGTGATGGAGCGGAGCCGAGGACGAGCTGGCGGAGAGTCGGGGCCTTGAGGGCGCGGACGAGGATGAAGACGAGGGTGGTGAAGTTGCCCAGACAGGCGAGGGCGATCCACCAGCAGGCGGTGCGCCACGGGCGGGTTTCGAGGAGGGCGATCCAGAGGGCGACGAAGGCGAGCCCGGCGCCGAGGTCGGCGAGGGTGGTGATGCCCCAGCGGGTGGAGACGAGTTCGGAGAGGCCTGCGGCGAGGTTCATCTCGAGGGAGGACCAGACGAAGAGGGCGAGCATGGCGAGGTTCGCGAGGGCGGTGAGCGCGAGGACAATGGTGACGGCGGGTGAACGTGGTTGGGTTTGGGGCGCGGGCATGAGGGATCCTTCATGTGGGGATGGGAAACGGGGAGGGGGCGAATCGGGTTGGGGTGCGGGCTCGAATCAGGGACGAGTTCGGAGCGCCCCCACTTTCCCGATGCAGGATTCATGACACTCGATCCGCTGACCCAGCTCGTGGTCATCCTTGGCGTGAGCGTCTTGGTGATGGTGGTGCTGTGGTTCGTGCAGCGGGCGATCGGGGACGCGGGGGTGGTGGATGTGGGGTGGTCGTACTTGCTCGGGTTCTCGGGGGTTTTCGCGGCGGTGACGGGCGAGGGCGAGGTGTGGCCGAGGGTGGCGATCGGGGCGATGGCGGGGCTTTGGGGGATCCGGCTGGGGACGCATCTCTTGGTGGATCGGGTGCTGCCGGGGAAGGAGGACGGGCGGTATCAGATGTTCCGGGAGAAGGCGGGGGCGAAGTTTCAGCGCGTGCTGTTCTGGTTCTATGTGGCGCAGGGGGTGTCGGTGGCGGTGCTTGCGGGGGCGTTTGTTTTGGCGGCGAGCAATCCGCGGGATTCGCTGGGGGTGTTCGCGGTGGCGGGGATCGTGTTGTGGGTGGTGGCGCTGGTGGGTGAGTCGGTGGCGGATCGTCAGTTGGCGCGGTTCAAGAGGCGCGGGGACACGGGGGGGAGGACGTGCCGGGAGGGGTTGTGGCGGTACTCGCGGCATCCGAACTATTTCTTCGAGTGGGTGATGTGGGTGGGGTACGCGACGATCGCGCTGGGGGCGCCGCATGGGTGGCTCGCGTTCGCGGCGCCGGTGTTGATTCTGGTGTTGGTGCTGAAGGTGACGGGGATCCCGCCGACGGAGGCGCGGTCGGTGCGGAGCCGGTCGGATTACCGGGCGTACCAGAAGACGACGAGTGCGTTCGTGCCTTGGCCGGTGGGGATGGCGCCGTTCGCGGGGAAGGGTGCGCCGTTGACGCGTCCGGATGAGGCGTTTGGGGAGGGACGCTGATGTGGTATGAGCCGCTGCTTGATCGTGGGTTGATCCCGGATGGGCTCTTGCGCGCGGGGATCCGGAAGCGTTTGGGGGAGCGGATCGATCGGGAGCTCGCGGGGTCGCAGGATGAGTATACGGAGCGGTACCGGGAGTTCGTGCGGGGGTTGCGGGAGAGCCCGATCGCGATCGAGACGGAGAAGGCGAACGAGCAGCATTACGAGCTGCCGCCGGCGTTTTTCGAGTTGTGCCTTGGGTCTCGGCTGAAGTATTCTGGGTGCTTGTGGGACGAGGGGGTGACGGATCTGGACGGGGCGGAGGAGGCGATGCTGGCGCTGACGTGCGAGCGCGCGGGGATCGAGGACGGGATGGAGGTGCTGGACCTGGGGTGCGGGTGGGGGTCGTTGTCGCTGTACATCAAGGAGAGGTTCCCGAGCTGTCGGGTGCTGGGGGTGTCGAACTCGGCGCTGCAGCGCGGGGCGATCACGGAGAAGATCGAGGCGCGTGGGCTGACGGGGATCGAGGTCATGACGGCGGACGCGAACACGCTTTCGCTGGACCGGACGTTCGATCGGATCGTGTCGGTGGAGATGTTCGAGCACATGAAGAACTACAAGATGCTGCTGGGGCGGTTGTCGTCGATGCTGAATCCGAGGGGGAAGCTGTTCGTGCACATTTTCACGCACACGCGGATCGCGTATCACTACGAGCCCGGGAACGACTGGATCGGTCGGTATTTCTTCACGGGGGGGACGATGCCTTCGGATGATCTGTTGTGTCACTTCCAGGACGACGTGGCCTTGACGGATCACTGGCGCGTAGACGGGAGGCACTACGAGAAGACGGCGAACGCGTGGCTGGCGAAGATGGACGCGAACCGTGATCGGGTGATGGGTGTGCTGCGGGAGGCGTACGGGGAGGAGGCGCGCGCGTGGTTCCATCGTTGGCGGGTGTTCTTCATGGCGTGCGCGGAGCTGTGGGGGTACCGGGGCGGGTCGGAGTGGATCGTGTCGCACTATTTGTTCGAGGCGCGGCGCGCGGGGGCGTCGGGCGTTGCGGATGCTCGCGCGACGGGGTGACCGGTCAGACGCGGGGGCGCATGGCGGGGCCGAACATGTGGAGGTCGTAGCGCTGGACGAGTTCTCGGCAGACGGCGAGCCCTCGGGTGGAGTTGCCGTAGGTGTCGAGTCGGGGGGAGTAGACGCCGATGCCCATGACGCCGGGGACGACGGCCATGATGGCGCCGGAGACTCCGGACTTTGCGGGGAGCCCGACCTCGTAGGCCCATCGTCCGGCGTAGTTGTACATGCCGTTCATGAGCATGACGACGAGGATGTCCTTGATGTAGGTTTCGTCGAGGACGCGGTCGTTGGTGTGTGGGTTGACGCCGTAGTTGGCGAGGGTGGCGGCGGCGTTTGCGAGGCCGAGGGTGGTGGCGCGGAGGGCGCAGGATCGGAAGTAGAGGTCGAGTGTTTCCTCGACGTCTCCCTCGATGGTGCCTTTGTCCTTGAGGAGGTATCCGAGGGCGCGGTTTCGGTCCCCGGTTCGTTTTTCGGATCGGTAGACGGCTTCGTCGACGGTGGTGTCTTCGTTGGTGTAGGCGGCGACGGCGGCGCGGACGTGTTCGAAGCGGTCTTCGGGTGTGGGGCCGGGCATGAGTGAGGCGGTGACGATGGCGCCGGCGTTGACCATGGGGTTGAGGGGGCGTCCGATTTCGTCGAGCCCGACCATGGAGGAGAAGGAGGAGCCGGTGGGTTCGACGCCGGTGAGGGAGACGGTGAGTTTGCGTCCGACGATCTGGAGTGCTTGTCCGAAGACGAGTGGTTTGGCGACGCTCTGGAGGGTGAAGGCGGCGGAATCGTCTCCGACGACGTGGGTGGTTGCGTCGACGAGTGTGATGGCGATGCAGAAGGTGTCGGGGTTTGCTTTGGCGAGTTCGGGGATGTAGGTGGCGACCTGGCCGTCGGATCGGACGCGCTCGCGGTCGTGGATGGCTTGGAGTGTGTGGGCGAGGTCTTCGAGCACGTGGGGTCTTTCGGTGTGTGAGTTCTTTGTAGTGTACGGGCGGGATTCTCGGGGGTGGTCAGGGTCGGATGCGATTGAGTGTTGCGGCGAGTTCGTTGAATCGCCAGAGTGTGACGGGGCGGTCGAGCGCGGAGACGGCGAGCGATCGTCCGTGGTCGGTGAAGGCCATGGACATGACGGAGCCCCCGGCGCTCAGGGAGGCGAGTTCGGACATGTCGGCGAGGTCGATGGCTTTGATGATCCCGGCGCGGTCTCCGACGAGGGCGACGCGGCCGAGGGGGTGGACGGCGACGCAGAAGAGGCTGTGCTCGCTGAGTCGCCCGGTGGTGCGGGTGCGTCCGGTGCGTGGGTCGAGGAGGTGGAGGACGCCGGTGTCTCCGACGGCGGCGATGGATGCGGCGCCTGGGGTGAAGACGAGCGATCGGATCTGCTTGGCGCCGATGTCGATGATGCGGGGGTCGGGGTGGTCTGGATCGTTGAGGTAGACGATGGAGCCGTCGCGGAGGGCGAGGGCGGCGTGGTGTCCGTCGGGGGACCAGGCGAGGTCGGAGACGGGGGACGCGGCGGGGATGGGGATGGTGCGGGTGATCTGGGCGGTGGCGGTGTCGATGAGGACGAGGGCGCTGGGGTTGGTGATGACGGCGAGGGTGGTGGAACCGGGGCGGAAGCGGAGGGCGGTGATGGACTGGACGTTCTCGAGGGTGAGGGCGCGGGTGGTGGCGGGGTCGCCCGGTTGGTCGGGGTCGTGGAGTTCGATGCGTTGGTGCATGTCGGCGATGGCGAGGGCGGTGTGGGTGTCGTCGATGGCGGCGCGGACGGCGGTGAGGTTGGTGGGGATGCGGATTGGGTCGTGGGCGGTGTCGTAGCGGAAGGGGGTGCCTTCGTTGTCGGTGGCGTAGATGGTGGTGGTTTGGGGGTGTGCGGCGATCTGGTGGGCGAGCGCGGTGTCCTGGCCGATGGGGGTTCTCCAGCCGTGGCCCGGTGCGGTCCAGACGCGGAGGGTGCCTTGGAGGTCGAGGGTGAGGATTTTGGAGGCGTCGGGGAGGAAGGCGTGTGAGAGGACGGAGCCGTGGTGTCCGGAGAGGCCTGGGAGTGGTTTCCAGGTTTTGGTATCCCAGAGGTGGAGGGTGGGGTCGCCGTTGGCGGCGGCGGAGATCATGGTCCATTCGGGGTCGTGGTTGACCCAGACTCGGTAGCCCGGGTGGGCGAGGAGGGGTTCTGTGTCGGTGTTTTGCGTGACGGCGCGGACGAGCATGCCTCCGCCGTAGGCGACGGCGTAGCGTGTGCGGTCGGGGGAGAGGATGAGTTGTGGGTTTGGTCCGAGTCGTTCTCGTCCGAGGATGCGGAGGTTGCTGGGTGGGATGTCGGTGTTGGAGTCGAGGTCGAGGACGCGCATGGTGCCTTGGGGGGTGATGTAGGCGAGGATGCGTTGGTGGGGGTCGAGCCAGGGGGTTTGGGGGGTGGGCATGCCCTTGATGGTGTTGATCGGTTCGAGGTCGGGGAGGGTGGAGACGGTGAGGTTTCGTGAGGCGTCGTTGGTGACGATGCCCCATTCGGTGACGGCGATGCCGATGGAGTTGAAATCTTGCGCGTCGAAGGGTGTGGTGGCGATGGTGCGGGCGGTGGTGGTGTCGAGGGTGCGGATGTGATCGCGGGCGATGCAGACGACGAAGCGTGCGGAGGGGACGGCCTTGATGGTGAGGGTGTCTTCGGGGACACGTGCGCCGAGGGGGGTGAGGGCGTGGGGGTTGTCGGGGTCGATGCGGACGAGGGTGCGGTCGTGTCGGGCGGCGAGGACGGTGTTGTCGGCGAGGGGCCAGAGCCCGAGGGTGGGGCTGAGGGCGTTGGGGACGGCGTCGAGGCACGTGGCGGGTGCTTGCATCTCGATGAAGGACCAGAGGAGTTCTTTTTCGCGTGGTGATCCGGTCCAGAGGGCGCGGGGGGCGTCGATGTCCGCGCGGAGGTCGCGGTTGATTTCGTCCCAGAGGACTCGCTCGGCTTGTTCTCTGCTGCCGACGGCGAGTTGGGCGCGGATCTGGAGGAGTCGGCTTTCGCGGAGGGCGCTGGAGAGGCGGGCGTTGCCGATCGCGAGACTGACGAGGACCGAGGCGAGGGCGGCGAGGGCGAGGGTCGCGATGGCGAGCCCGGCGCGGTGGCGTTTGGCGGCTTTGCGGAGGGTGTACCAGTGGGAGTCGGCGCGGGCGAGGACGGCGTCGCCGCGGGCGGCGGCGAGGAGGTCGCGTGCCATCTCGGCGGCGGACTGGTATCGGCGTGATTTGTCCTTGCTGGTGGCTTTGGCGAGGACGGTCCAGGCGTCTTGGGAGATCCCGGTGTCGGCGCGGGCCGGGGGGTCGTGGGTGAGGATCTGGTCGACGAGGGCCTGGAGGGAGCCCTGGGTGTCGAAGGGTGGATGACCGGTGAGAAGTTCGAAACCGATGATGCCCAGGGCGTAGATGTCGGTGCGGATGTCGGGGGGGCCGGCTTTTTGGGAGACCTGTTCGGGGGCGGCGTAGGCGAGGGTGCCGGAGAACTCTCCGGTGCGGGTGATGCGGGGGTCGGTGTGGGTGAGCCCGGTGCGTTTGGCGACGCCGAAATCGAGGAGGTGTGGGGCGCCGGTGTGGTCGATGAGGATGTTGGAGGGTTTGAGGTCTCGGTGGATGACGCCGTGCTGGTGGGCGTGGTGGGTGGCGTCGGCGATTTTCGCGAGGAGCTGGAGGCGGGTGCGTTCGTCGGCGCCTGGGTTGTTGGTCATCCAGGTGCCGAGGGGGTCGCCTTCGATGTGTTCCATGATGAGGGCGTCGCGGGCGTCGGGGAGTTTGATGGAGTCGAAGATGCGGACGATGCCCGGGTGGTTGAGGGAGCCGGCGATCTGGATCTCGCGTGCCATGCGTTCGCGTGCCTGGCGGGAGGCGGCGGAGAGTTCGGGGCTGAGGACCTTGATGGCGACGGTCTGTCCGGTGGTGTTCTGGGTGGCGAGGTAGATGACGCCTTGGCCGCCGCGGTCGAGTTCGCGTTGGATGTCGTAGCCGAAGACTTCGGGGTGGGCGTGGGTGTTGGCGGGGTTGGTGTCGTCGTCGGTGGTCATGACGCGGGCGAAGCGGTGGGCGAAGCGCGCGTCGGCGAGGCGCTTTGCGCAGTCATCGCAGCGCGAGATGTGGGCGGCGATGGCGGGGTCGGGGGTGGCGCCCTGGGCGATGGCTTCGAGGGTTTCGGGGGGCGGGCATGGGCTGGGTTGGTTGGTCACGGGTCCCCCACTGCTGTGTTCAGAGTCCATCCCGGTACGCGGTTTCGAATCGTTCGACGGCTTGGCACAGGCGTGCGGCGACGCGGGAGCGCGCGACGTAGACCTGGTCGACGGTCATGGCGCATTGGGAGGCGGCTTCGGGGATGGGGACGCCTCGCATGGTGGTGAGTTCGAAGGCGCGGAGGGCGTCGTCGCGGGCGTTGGTGTTCTGGAGGAGCCAGGACCAGGCGGATTCGAAGACGATGCGCTCGAGGGCGGCGTCGAAGGCGTGCTCGACGTCGGTGTGGGGGATGGTGTCGATCTGATCGTCGGGGGCGTTGCGGCGGTCGCGTCCTCGTTTGCGCTGGATGTCGATGATGCGGTGGTGGGCGATGGCGATGAGCCAGGAGGAGAGTCGTCCCTTGGATCGGTCGTACTTGCCCTGCTGGTAGTCTCGGAAGGCCTGGAGCATGGTTTCCTGGGCGGCTTCGTCGGCGTCGGGTCTGGGGAGCCCGAGTCGGAGGGCGGCGGCGAGGATGACGCGGCGGAAGCGGTCGTCGAACTCGGACCAGGCGTCCTGGTCGGCGCGGTCGCGGAGGCGCTCGAGGAGGAGGGTGGTGGTGATCGGGGTGGGGTCGGTCGCTTTCAGAAGAATTTCTCCCTGCGCTGCGCAAGATTCTAATGGATGGGCCGCAATCTCCATAGAGCCGCCCGGAATTCCGCGTTGGGGCGGGTTTGGCTCGGCACAAACGGGAAAAGGAGATTGACATGCTGAACAAGACCTTGACCATCGCATCGCTTTTGGTGGGCGTGACGAGCGCGCCGGCGCTGGCGGACGTGAGTTTCCACATCACGGGGAGTTCGTGGGGTGCGTGGTTGATTTTCAACACGGCGAGCGATTTCGGGCCGACGAACCACTATTCGTTCATGGACATGGGTTCGGGGATCCCGATGGACTTCATGATGACCACCCCGGACGGCGATTTGATCGACGGGGGGGTCGTCGATTCGCGGATGGTGAGCGCCGATTTCAGCGGGTTGGTGGGTGATGCGGAGATCGAGCTGACGAACTTGAGTCTGTGGATCGGTGCGGGCGGGATCAGCGTGCACCTGATCTGGGATCTGTCGTCGAGCCCTCTGGCGTTGACGAATCTGGGGAGCGTGGGTCCCGAGGTTCAGTACGGTGCGTTTGGGTTGAACGAGACGCTGGATTGGACGTACGAGCGAGCGGACGGGACGGTGGAGCTGTTCCAGACGGACGTGCAGAGCTTCGAGTTCTCCGCGCCGATCCCGGCTCCGGGGGCGCTTGCGCTGCTGGGGATGGGCGGGGTTGTGGTGGCGCGTCGTCGGCGTTGACCAACGCGGGGGCGGCCGCGGGCTCGAAGGGGTGTTGCGGTCGCCCTCGTTGTGATCTGGGAGTTTTCTCTTTGACTGTGGGAAGTTGAAGGCGGCTCCGGGGGTTCCGGGGCCGTCTTTGTGTGTGAATCGGGGTGACAGAACTCCAGTTGAACTTTTTGCTGCCCAAATCGGGCTCTGGGGCTTGGAAACGCGGATTCTGGTTTTGCGGTGAAACTGCCTATGCAATCACGCAGAATCGGATACGAATTCACTCCTGCCGCTTGTCGGGCTTCGGCTTCTTCGACTTCGGGGGCGGACGGCGTGTAGTTATCGGCTCGGGTGACTCTTCGCGGCTTCGCTCGAACAAGTGGTCCCACTCTCGCAGCATCATGTGGAGCGCGCGCGAATCAATCCCGAACTCTTCACTCGGGAAAGGTCCACGGTCAATGAGGCTCGCGGCTCGGTGGAATCGTCGCATCGCTTCCGCAGCCGCCTTCGAGTTTCCTTCGCGATATGCTCGATATGCGTCCATTGCGAGTTCGTACAACCACGGCAGTTCTTCGCGGAAAGAACTCGCCATAACAAGCAACCCGATCGGATCACCGGGCTTCTCGCCGAGCATTTCGCCAAACTCATGCATCATGTACGGATGGAACTTCATCATCCGTCGATGCCTACTCGGGCGAGGAAATTCGGACATTTCACGAATGCGGAGTTCGACCGATCGGATTCCGGAGACAAGTTCCTCCATTACCTCATCCGTTGGACGCTTGGCTTTGGTGGTCTTCGTAGGCTCAGGAATCGCGGCGAGTTTCTGCTCCAACTGAGGCCACAAGGCATCGAAGAGACTCTTCGCCCTTGCCTCCGGCACGGCATGGTTTGCCGCCTTGTTGATCGAATGAACCACCTCCTCGATACCGTCCTTCTCCGCCTTCTTTGCTTGAAACTGCGCAAGAGGTCCAGAGATATCCTTGAAGTCCAAGTCCAAGAGGAGTGGGATTACTTGGCTGTCTTCAAGAGACTTCGCCAGTGCGCCCGCCTCAAAGAGAACCCATGGGGCATTGAGGTTCTCACGAGTCACGCAGATTACACCGTAGTTGGAAGCCTCAAGTTCCTTTGCAACAGCAATGCCCCACCTCTGGCCCGCGTCGATACTGGCTTCGGACATCCACGGCTCGACATAGTGGAGCACCAGTGGAAGCCAATCGTTCAGCGCTTGGGCAAGCCCCTTGCTTCGATCCCCGCTCCAACTGATGAAGACTCGCATCGAACCAATCTTGGTAGAGGGGGCGTCGTCTGGCATGACGCCATTGTAAACGATTGGGGCACTTCAGGACGGTCTCGCAGCATCGACAATCACCGTAGCAAGATGATCGGGCTTCTCGGGTTCGGGAGCAGTACAGATGTCGCCTTTCTTTCCTCTGGCTTCAACGACCTGCGGTCAGGTCCTTGGCACTTGGGTTTGTCACAGGTAGTTCAGAGGATCTACGGGAAGCCAAGGATGACAGGACAAGATTGAACTCGTCCGTAAACACCGATGGCCCCGGCATTTGCCGAGGCCACCCGAGTGATCCAATCGGGGTGAGAGGATTCGAACCTCCGACCTTCTCGTCCCGAACGAGACGCGCTACCAAGCTGCGCTACACCCCGTGTGGTGTCGTGTTCATCGGTCCTTGGACCGCGGGCGTGAGTCTAGCACCCGAGGGGAGGGGATCCAAGCGGCGGGAGGTTTGGATCGTGCTGAGGGGGGCGGTTGGAGGGGCTCGCCCCGGGGTCGGCTCGGGGGGTCAGTTGGGGTCGGTGAAGATGGGCTGGGCGGTGTAGATGTTGTCGTCGGTGGTGGAGGGGTCGCCGTCGGGTCCGGCGGAGTAGAAGTACGGGCGTTGTCCCGGGCAGGTGCCGCCGTCGGAGTCGATCCAGACGAACTGGTCGAATCGGTTGGGTTCGGACCCGGCGCTGTTGGCGCGGGCTTCTTCCTTGTCGACGTTGGTGATTTTGTTTCGGCGGACGATGGGGATGGTGATGTCGGTGAGGTCCTGGGGGAGGGCGGCGAAGGTGAAGTATCCGGTGTTGACGTCGGAGATGTCGATGGGGTCACCGGGTTCGCCGAGCATGCGTCGGTCTCCGGGGCCGGTGGAGTCTTCGATGATGCCGTCGAACTTGGGGTGGACGTACCGGATGGGGTTGCCCCATGCGTCGAAGACGGTGAGGAGTTCGGGCTGGCGGTCGTCGGGGTTGTTGTATCGGCGGAGGAACTTGGAGTCGATCTGTGAGAGTTCGGAGTCGACGTCGATGACGTCGGAGATGGAGGCGAGGAAGAGGCCGATGGAGTTGACGGGGTAGGTTTCTTCTTCGTCGGCGTCGAGGAGGGCGGAGCCGTCGATGGCGGGGAGGTAGATGACGTCCCCTGCGTTGAAGCTCGTCGAGCCGTTCTCGCTGAAGGACTGGGAGAGGGTGATGGGGACGAGCGCGGTGGGGACGGCGTTGGTCTGGTTGATGTAGCGTTCGAGGGTCTGGTCGAGGGCCTGGATGACGCCTTCGGTGGCGCGGGTGCGTCCTGCGTCGGCCATGGAGGCGCCGATGGCGATGCTGATCCCGGCGAGGACGGCGACGAGGGCGATGACGACGAGGAGTTCGACGAGTGTGAACGCGCGTCGGTGTGTGTGGGTGCGCATGTCGCGTCTCCGTTCGGCGAGCGTGGTGTGGAGGGTCGATATCCGGTGCGCCGGGGGCGCTTGCGAGGATAGGCCGGGGGTCGATACGGTTGTCAGGCGGGGTTGGATCCGGATTCGGGGTCCGTCGTGTCGGGTGATGGTGCGGGTTTGGGGGTGTCCTGGGCGGGTTTGGGTCGGGCCTGGGGGGCGAGGTTGAAGCCCGGGCCGGAGATGGTGGAGCCCATGAAGGCGCCCGAGCCCTGTGCGCCGCTCTGGCGCGGTGCGCCGGCGGGTTGGGGCGGGGCTTGCGGGGGGCGCTGGGATGGCGCGGGTCGGCGCTGGGGGGGGGCGCCCTGGGGGGCGGCGAGTCGGGCCTTGAAGATGTACCCGGTGACGCGTTCGCGGATGTCGCGCATCATGGATTGGAACTGGGACTGCCCTTCTCGCTTGTATGCGATCTTGGGGTCGGTCTGCGCGATGGCGCGGAAGCCGATGGTGTCGCGGATCTGGTCCATGGAGTAGAGGTGGTCCTTCCACGAGGTGTCGAGTGTCTCGATGAGGACCATCTGCTCGAACTGGATGAGCTCGGGTCGCGCGAGGGTCTCGACGCGGGCGCGGATGGCGTCCTCGCGTTCGGATTCGTCGAGGTAGCGCATCCGTTCGGTGATGCCTTCGCCGTAGCGGTCCTTGAGGAGCTCGTCGAGCTCGTCGTCGCTGGTGGTGGCGAGGGCTTTCTGGACCATGTCCTCGAGGTCGTTGGCGTGGTCGGAGCCCTTGAGGGCTTCGACGAGGCGCTCTCGCATCCTGGCGGGGGGTGTGGTCTTGATCTCGTCGGGGGTGAGTTCGAGCCCGGCGCGGCGCTTGGCCCAGTCGCCGAGGTACCCGAAGGCGGCGTTGGGGTCCTGGCGCGCGATCATCATGGTGCGTTGCATGACGAAGTCGGCGGGGAAGTTGGCTTCGCGGGTGGCGTACTGCTCGCGGGCTTTCTCGATGATGAGGTCGCGGACCTGGAGCTCGTCGTCCTTGTGGGCCTTGATGATGTCGTCGACGGCGATCTCGAAGGTGAACTTGGTCTTGACCCATTCGGCGAGGCGCTCTGGGCCGTAGCGGGGGTCTGCGAAGACGGGGATGCGGTCGAGGGGTTCGGCGTCGATTTTGGCGAAGGCGGCGTCCTCGAGCATCTGCTGGACGGCGCGTCGTTCGGAGGCGCCGCCTTCGCGGAGGGCGCCGGTGTCGAGCTCGACGCCGAAGCGGTTCTTGGCCCAGCGGTGGAGCCCGGCGCTGTCGAAGTCGATGGCGACCTCGGAGCCCTCGACGGGCATGTACTCGCCCAGGGTGACCCCGATGTTGGCGACGACGTCCTCCTTGGCGAGCTTGCGGATGGTGACGTCCATCTCGTCGGCGTCTTTGCCCTTGAGTCGGTCGGGGAGGATGGAACAGTCGAGCTGCTGGCGCGCGTAGTCGGCGGCGCACAGGGCGCGGTAGTCCTCGTCCATGTACTCGTCGATGGCGTCGTCGACGACGTCCTCGATGTATTCGAAGATGAGGTCCTTGACCTGGCGTCCTTCGAGGACGCGCTGGCGGAGCCCGTAGAAGCGCTGGCGTTGGTGCTCCATGACCTCGTCGTATTCGAGGATGTTCTTGCGGATCTGGAAGTTTCGTTCCTCGACCTTTTTCTGGGCGCGCTGGACGTTTTTGGAGAGCCAGGGGTGCTCGATGGCGTCGCCTTCCTTCATCCCGAGTCGGGAGAGGAGTTTCATGGTGGTTTCGCCGGCGAACATCTTCATGAGGTCGTCTTCGAGGGAGACGAAGAAGCGGGAGGATCCGTTGTCGCCCTGGCGGCCCGAGCGTCCTCGGAGCTGGTTGTCGATGCGTCGGGATTCGTGGCGTTCGGTGCCGATGACGTGGAGCCCTCCGAGCTGCTCGACGGTGTCGCACCAGCGGATGCGGTGCATCATGGTGCGTCCGTTCTTGTCGAGTTCGGCGCGGAGTTCGTCGGCGGAGGCGTTCTCGATGGCCTTGGGGCTCATCCAGGTGGCTTCGTGGGCCCAGCGCCGGAGGAGCTTGAGTTCGAGCTCGTCGAAGGGCATGTCGTCGGCGTCGCGCTTCTTGATGCCCTCGTCCTTGAGTTCCTGGGGCGCGATCTTTCGGTAGACGTTCTCGCGGAGCTGCTCGTCGGTCATGTCGGGGGTGAGGCCCTTGGATGCCATGGAGCGTTTGAGGAGGTGATCGATGTATTCCTGTCGCGGGAGGGCGTACATCTTGATGTCGGTGCCTCGGCCGGCCATGTTGGTGGCGATGGTGACGGCGCCGAGGGCGCCGGCGTCGGCGACGATGTGGGCTTCTCGTTCGTGCTGCTTGGCGTTGAGGACCTCGTGCTTGATCTGGTGCTTGGCGGAGAGCATGCGCGAGAGCATCTCGCTGGCTTCGACGCTGGTGGTCCCGACGAGGATGGGGCGTCCCATGTCGTGGAAGACCTTGATCTCGTCGACGATGGCGTCCCATTTGTCCTTGGCGCGGAGGAACATGAGGTCGTCGAAGTCGCGTCGCGCGATGGGCTTGTTGGTGGGGATGGAGACGACTTCCAGCGCGTAGATGTCGTGGAACTCCTGCGCCTCGGTGTCGGCGGTGCCGGTCATGCCCGAGAGCTGCTTGTACATCTTGAAGAAGTTCTGGACCGTGACCGAGGCGACGGTCTGGGTCTCGGGCTTGATCTTGACGCCTTCCTTGCACTCGACGGCCTGGTGGAGCCCGTCGGACCACTGGCGCCCGATCATGGGGCGTCCGGTGTTGGTGTCGACGATGACGATGCTCGCTTCGTTTTGCCCGGACATGCGGTCGGGGACGTCCATGACGATGTAGTCCTTGTCGCGCGTGTAGACGGCGTGGGCGCGGAGGGACTGCTCGAGGAGGTGCGGGATGTCCATGTTCTCGTCGACGTAGAAGGAGCCGACGCCGGCGAGTTTCTGGGCTTCGGCGATGCCCTGGTGGGTGAGGTGTGCGGTCTTTCGTTCGGGTTCGAGCTCGTAGTACTGGGTGTGCTGGTCGCGTCGGTTTTCGAGTTCGGGGAGCTTGGACTTCTCGGCTTCGAGTCGTTTGTTGAGTTCGGGGACGATGGCGGAGTCGCGGGTCTGGCGGATGTCGCCTTCGAGGCCCTTGATGTTCTCCTTGCAGCGTTGGACCTCATCCTCGAGTTGTTGCCAGGGTTTCTGGAGGTCGACGAGTTGTCGGGCGAGCCCATCGGCGAGGGTGTAGCGGGGCGCGTCGTCGTGGGCGGGCCCCGAGATGATGAGGGGGGTGCGTGCTTCGTCGATGAGGGTGGAGTCGACTTCGTCGACGATGGCGAACTGTCGTTTGCGCTGGACCTGCTCGTCGACGGAGCGCTTCATGTTGTCGCGGAGGTAGTCGAAGCCGAACTCGGAGGTTGTGCCGTAGACGATGTCGCAGCGGTACATGTCGCGTTTGGTGGCTTCGGGTTGCATGTGCATAGGGTGGATGGCGCCGGCGGTGAGCCCGAGGTGGTGGAAGAAGGGGAAGGTCCAGTCGCGGTCGCGCTGGACGAGGTAGTCGTTGACGGTGACGACGTGGACCTGCTGGCGTGTGATGGAGGCCATGTAGGCGGCGAGGGGTGCGACGATGGTTTTGCCTTCGCCGGTCTTCATTTCGGCGATCTTGCCCTGGCCGAGGACCATGCCGCCGATGAGCTGGACGTCGAAGGGGCGGGCTCGGAAGGGGGGTTTGGACTCGGGGTAGAGCTCGCGGACGGCGTCGTAGATCTCGTTGGGGATGTCGATGTGGACCCACCCGGGGACGGGCTCGGCGCAGCCGAGGAACTCGCCGGTGGGCTCGGCGGGCTGCATCGCGTCGGCCTGGGCGCGGATCTTGTCGTAGGTGGCGCGGACGGGGGCGGGGAGTCTGGAGGGGTCGAAGTTGGCGTCGGGGTTGAAGATGTTGCGGATCCCGACGGCGCGGTCCATGGCTTCGCGTGCGGCGGCGAAGACCTCGATGAGGAGGTCGACGGGTTTCTCGCCGTTGTCGTATCGGGCGCGGAACTCCTCGGTCTTGGCGCGGAGCTCGTGGTCGGTGAGGGCTCGCATCCGGGGCTCAAGGGCGCCGATCTGCTCGACGCGGGTGGTGTAGCGTTTGACGACGCGTTCGTTCCGTGATCCGAAGATCTTGGAGAGGACGGGGCCGATGACGGGGATTTCGGAGCTGGCCATGTCTGGTGGTGTCCTTGGCGTTGGTTGGATCGCCAATGGGTGCGCGCCCGGACGCGCGGGTCGGGGCGCACGCGGTGGTGTTCGGTTGGTGTGGTGTGGACGTCGCGGGCGCGTGCTCGGGTGTCGAGGGCGCGCGGGGGGGAGATCAGGCGACGGCGGGGGGCGGGAGGTCGATCAGCCGCGCGTCGAGGGGGACGGGCCGGGTCGTGATGGCCGCGCGGGGCGCGGGGATCACTCGGGGGACGTCGATCTCGTCGTGGACGATGGGGGTTTCGCGCCGGGTGTGGTGCTCGCTCGATTCGACGAGGTCGCGGAAGGCCTGGAGGACGGGCGCGGAGATGCGGGCGACGCGGGTGCGTTCGATGGTGCCCGAGCACGCGGAGGAGGCGAGGGCGAGGGAGGAGACGAAGAGGTGGACCCCGAGCGCGGCGACGACCCAGACGGCGACGGGGCTCGTCGTGTCGGGGTGGTGGGTCGGGGTTGGGGCGCTTCTGGGCCGCATGGTCTGTTGGATAGTATCGACGCGGACGGGCTCGGGTGCGAATGAAACCGGGTTCTGTGTGCGTGTTGGGGGTCCGGGGCGCGGATTCCCGGATTCTCAAGGGAAGGGCGCTGGCGCGTCCGATATGCATGGAGCCCCGGTTGCGGGGTGCACGAGATGTCGCAGACCCCCGAGAAGGCAGAACGGAAGGACGGATCCATGCTCGCGACGCGCCAGGCGCTGACTCCCACCCGCGATTCGATCACCCATAAGTTCACGATCGATCGGCACGAGGGGTATCTGACGATCGGGTTGTATCCGGATGGAACGCCGGGGGAGATTTTCATCAAGATCGCGAAGGAGGGGTCGGCGATCTCGGGGATGTGTCAGGCGTTCTGCCGGGCGTTTTCGATCGCGCTGCAGTACGGGCTGCCGGTGGATGAAGCGGTGAAGCGGTTCAAGGGGATGCGGTTCGAGCCCCACGGATCGACGAGCAACCCGGACATCCCGATGACGGACTCGATCATTGATTACGTGGCTCGGTAC
>CBFGUD010000016.1:0-54347 GCA_965652365.1 uncultured Phycisphaerales bacterium | reverse complement strand
AGGAACCAACCCATGGCAGCCGGCCGCGAATACTCCGCCCACCAACGCAAGATCATCAACCGCTACTACGACCACCTCGACACCATCGTCGCCACGCGCCTCGGGGAGATCGTCACCGACATGGCCCTCGCCCAAGGCGACCAGAAGAAACTCAACAAACTCTGGACCCGCGCCGAGCAAGCCCTCCGCAAGACCAAAATCGACCCCGCACGCTACGAATCGGTCCTCAACCAGCGCAGCCCCGAAGCCCTGGCACGCCTCATCGCCAAACTCGCCTGAAACCGGTCCGATCCACCCGTTGCGATCCTCCCCCCGAGCGGGTACAGTCCACCCGTCAAGGTGCCCGGGGCCAATCCCCGGGTGAAAATGGGAAGTGTGGTGAAAGACCACCGCGGACGCGCCGCCGTGAAGGGTGACGACGGACGCTCACTGCACTCGGGCACACCCCCGAGCGCACGCCACTGGATCGCTGCTCCTCGAGAGATAGCCCCGATCCGGGAAGGCGCGAGCGACCCCGAGCCCCAAGCCGGAAGACCTGCCTCGACGCTTGTGTGTCGCCCCTCGCGCAACAGGGACGGCGGACCCGCGCGGGCGCGCTCCCCTCGTCCCGCGCCCCGCCCACATCCCGCGAGAAGCGACGATCCCAACCCACCCGGGGGAGTGTCCCGCGCGACACGGGGCAAACACACCCAACGGGCGCACCAACCGCCCAGGGAGATCGTTCCATGACACCCATCACCACCCTCGGCGCCATCGCCGCCACCTCGGGGCTCGCCCTCGCGTCGCCCTACGCGACGAGCGTCGTCTCCTACGACCAGGGGTCCAACCCGACCTCCATGTTCACGGACGACACCACCGCGCTCGGGTCCCCCGAACGATTCACCGGCGAAGGGCAGTTCCCCTCCGGCGTCACCCCCTTCAACCCCGCGTTCGGGCTCGACGAGCTCGTCTCCGTCGGCTCGGGCGGGCATCTCGCGCTCGGCTTCGACCGCGCCATCACCAACGACGCATCCCACGCCTTCGGGATCGACCTGATCGTCTTCTCCAACTCCGGCTTCCTCGACGCGTCCTACACCGACGACGACGATTCCAACGACGGCGACGGGCTCACGGGCGCGAGCCCCTTCCTCTTCGGCGCGGGCGGCGCCGCGACCATCCAGGTCTCCGTCGACGCGACCAGCTGGGTCACCGTCACCACCACCACCCTCGACCTCTTCCCCACACTCGGGTACCAGGACTACGCCGCCGCGACCCCCGGCGCCCCCGGAACGATCGAAACCGACTTCACCCAAGCGATCGACCCCTCCATCACCCTCGGGGACCTCGCGGACCTCACCTTCGCGGAGCTCCGCGCCATCTACGGCTCATCCGGAGGCGGGATCGGGATCGACATCGACGCCACCGGGCTCGAAGCCGTCAACTACGTCCGGTTCCTCAACGAATCCGACACCGCGTTCGAGATCGACGCCGTCGCCGTCGTCCCCGCGCCCGGGGCGCCGGCGCTGCTCGCCCTGACCACACTCGGCGCGACCCGCCGCCGACGCGCATAACCATCCCCGCTGGAGGAGCACCGACCCGCCGACGGCGTGAAAGCGCCCCCGGCGGATTATGAACGTCGACCGCTGCGTCTGCC
The DNA here is from genome assembly GCA_965652365.1 of uncultured Phycisphaerales bacterium. Taxonomy (GTDB): domain Bacteria; phylum Planctomycetota; class Phycisphaerae; order Phycisphaerales; family UBA1924; genus UBA1924. Next base: position 52,714 of record CBFGUD010000016.1, on the reverse strand, counting down.
ACAACACGACCTTCGCCGCCATGCGCCCGTTCATCCTCGAGCTCCGCGCCCAGGGGCACGACGACGACGCGATCTTCCAGTGGCTCCGCACCAACACGCGCTGCTCGACCGGGTGCGGGCTCTGCGAGCCCTACGTCAAGCGCTGCATCCGCACCGGGAAGACACGCTTCGCGCCCATCCCCCCGAGCGCCGCGACGGCTCAGTAATCCCGCCCGTGCACGCCGTCCTTCGTCGAGTGCAGGCGCGTCGCCTGATCGTGGTCGGCGCGCGGGTTCTCGACCGCGTCCCCCGCGTCGAGCGGGTTGAGCGCCTCCCCGTGCCCGTCCGCAAAGAACATCGGGGTCGCCGCGTCGAGGAGCCCCTCCACGCGCTGGGGCGCGTTCCGCCCCACCAGGTACGACAGATCGTCGTCCCACAGCATCACCTTGTCGCCCGGATACCGCACGTCGTGCGAGCGCACCCCGCGCAGGAGCGTGTCGTCCCCGCTCCGGTCCGTCCCGTCGAAGTACCGCGGGTCCACCACGAAACTGTTCGAGTACACCACCGAGATGTAATCCCGGAGCTCCCGATCGTCATCGAACCCGAAATCCTCGAGCTCCGGGAGCGGCTCGTCCTTGCGAGGAGAGATCCACGTCTCCCAGTGCTCGGGCCAATCGTCCAGCGGCGTCACCATCGCAGGCCACATCCACGCGTGCTCGAAATAGTCCGTCGTCGCGATCACGATCCCCCTGGGATACCACGGGATGATCAGCTCGTCCCCCCTGGGCTCGTAGCCCGGACCGAGATCCAGACCCGCCGGCACCTCACCCAGATCCTGCTGCGGATACGCCCCACGCTCCGCCTCGTACCCCACGAACTGCGTCCCCACGCTCCGCACGTTGCTCAGCGCCACCGTCTGATACGCGCTCGAGCGCGCCTTGCCCAGCGCCGGGAGGATGATCGCGATCAGCACACCGATCACCCCGATCACCACGAGCAGCTCGATCAGCGAGAAGCCCCCGCGCCCGTTCATGCACCCATCCCGATTCACGGCTCCACCTCCTCGGTCACGATCGTCCGGATCACCCGGTACGACGCGGGCTGCCACAGACGCTGCTCGCTGTTCCACGTCAGGATGAGCGAGAACACGGACTCGTGCTCTTCACCCTTGGGCTTCATCGGGATGCGCACGTCCACCGCCGGAGCCGCGACGGGCTCGGGCGCATCGGGAAACAGCGATTTGGGCTGCATCTCCATCACGCTCTGGTTCGTCCGCCGCCCGCCCTCTTCGGCGCGCACGTCCTCGTCGTTGGTCATCTCCATCCGCGCCCCACGCGTCTCGGGCACGTACCGGCGCACCGTGATCCGAGAAAGATCGATCGCCGCGTCCTTGAACAGCCCCGCGAGGTGCTTGAACACCGGGTTCTCCGCGTCCACGTCCCCCGGGAGCTTCCCGCCCATCGCGCGGATCGCGTCGTAGAACGCGTTCTGGTCCCCCCCGACGATGGTCCCGATCGTCGACGCCACCCCGCTCGCGATCTGGGCCGCGCTCGCGCCGTCGATCCCGAGCGAACCCAGATCCATCGCCCCCAGCGCCCGCTGCGCCTGCGACCCGACCTCGTCCTCGATGGTCCGCGTCGCCGCCTGGAGTCGCGACGCCGAGCCCGTCTTGGCGTAGTCCGGCTCCACAAGGTTCCCGTCCTCGTCCACGCTCGACCCGACCACCCGCTCGACGGGACCGCTCGTCTGCTCGGGCTTCGCCGATCCCACGATCGTGTACGCGCCGAGCGCCACCCCCACCGCCGCAAACACGACGGCCACGATGAGTTTCGGATCCGCGCTCCCCGAGCGCGCCTGAGACTGTGTTCGCATATCCGGGCTCCTGTGCTGATGACCCACCCACCACGATGCGCGTCCCGACCCGAGCAGTCAGAGAATCGCGAATTCCTGAACGCGCGTACCCTCTCACCATGAACGACACGATCCGCACCATGCTCGCGCACCGCTCGATCCGCCAGTACGAGCCCGACCCGATCCCCCTCGCCGACATCGAAACCGCCGTCCGCGCCGGGCAATCCGCCGCGACATCGTCGGCCGTCCAGGCCTACTGCGTCATCCACGTCACCGACCCCGACAAACGCCGCGAGCTCGCGGACCTCGCCGGGCCCCAGGAGAAAGTCGAGCAGTCCGGGGCGTTCTTCGTCGTCTGCGCCGACACCCGCCGACACCGGCTCCTGTGCGAACGCGCCAAGAGCCCCTACCAATCCACCCTCGAACGATTCCTCGTCGGCGTCATCGACGCCACCCTCTTCGCCCAGAACATGACCCTCGCCCTCGAATCCATGGGCTACGGCACCTGCTACATCGGGGGTCTGCGCAACGACCTCCCGCGCGTCGACCGGGTCCTCGCGCTCCCCGACGGGGTCTACCCCCTCTACGGGCTCTGCGCCGGGACCAAGGCCCAGGACCCCATCGCGCGCCCCCGGCTCCCCCTCGGATCCGTCCTCCACACGGACACCTACGCGAGCGACGACGAGGTCCTGAGCGCCATCGACGCGTACGACGCGCTCTACGCGCAGTATCTCCAGAACCGCGGCGCCCCACCCGCCCGCTGGTCCGACGCGATCACCTCCAAACTCGCGCTCCGCACGCGCGAGGAGATCGCGGCATACTTCAGGAGCAAGGGCGCATCGCTCGGATGAACGTCACTCCTTGACCCTCGAGTTGATCAACTCCATCCACTGCTCGCTCGTGAACTCCACGAGCCCGCGCTTCACCGCGTCCGCGACGAGCTCGGATCTGGAGTTGTACCCGAGCTTCTTGTAGATGTTCTCGATGTGCCGACCGATCGTCTTCTCGGACCGGAACAGCAGGTTCGCGATGTCCCCCATCGTCATCCCCACCGCGAGGTAGTAGTACACCTCCAGCTCCCGATCCGAGAGCGTGCTCAGCTCCCCCATGTCCCCCGTCTGCACGAACCGGACCGGCGCCGTCATCAGCTCGTGCTCGTCGAGCGGGTCTGTCAGCTTGTTGATCACCACGAAATACCCGTCGCACCCGAACGCCTCGGGATCCAGCGCCCACACACGCGTGAGCTGACGCGACCCGACCCACAACTGCTCGTACGCGACCACCTTGTGCTCCAGGAGCGCGGGCTTCATCAGCGCCTTCCGCTCCTCGGCCATCTCCGTGGGCATGAAGTCGTCCATCGTCGTCCCCACCATCTGCTCCGGACTCTCACGCCCGCACAGCTTCGCGTACAGCGCGTTGCACCAGATCAACTTGAACTCCGCGTCCCGCGCGAGCGCCGCCACCCCCGGCGTCCCGTCGAGCGGCGCGAACCGCGCCGGAGACATCGTCTCCCTGAGCCGGACCCGAGACGAGCGATCCTCGCCCTCGGCCGCCCCGCCCTGCTCGTCCTCGGTATACGTCAGACCCACGAACTCCATATGGGGAAGATACCCCATCAACCCGATCCACGCACCCAAAACTGTTGAATCGACACCAACTCGATCAAATGACCGCACCCCCCTCAAGAGGGCCACTCCGATCCGATGACAGGCATTGAGCAAGACGACGTACCATGTCGCCATGAACATCGTCTGGTTAGCCTCATATCCCAAATCCGGGAATACCTGGGTGCGATTCCTCCTCTATACCTACATGCGCGGGTTCCCCTCGTGGTCCAGACAACTGCGACGCACCATCCCCGACATCTACATCGACCCCTATGACCCCGACGCCGCGGATCCGATGTTCATCAAGACCCACGAGCCCTATTCCCCGACCCACAAAGACATCCACCGCACTCGTGCCGCGATCCTGATCACCAGACACCCCGCCGATGTCCTCCGAAGCCATTGGCGCTGGCACAAAAATATCTCCCACGACACCTACCCCAACCCCGCCGCATACGCGGATGCGTTTATCCACACCGGTGGCGACCCCAACTGGACACACGGCACCATCACAGAACACTTCGAGTCATGGACGAACCAAACCCAATACCCCGTCCTCCATGTCCGCTATGAGGATCTCGCCCAAGCACCCGCCAGGCAGCTCCTACGGATGGCCGAGTTCGCCGGGCTCGACGCTGATCCCCAGCGCGCCGAGGCGGCCGCCGAGCAGTGCACCAAAGCCCGGATGCGCCGCTTCGAATGGAAGCAGAAACTCCTCCGCCGCCCCAAAGGCGACGCCGTCCTCACCGGAGGGATCGTGAACATGCTCCGCGGTCATTCATTCGTTTCCAAACCCAATAGCTCCGATCCCCTCGACGCACTCGCTCCCGACATCGAGAACCGGATCAACGAACGATTCGCGCCGCTGCTCAGCGCCATGAATACGCTCGCATGAACCCCACGCACGCCCGGGTCAGTCCCGGTTCGGATCGTTCGGGTCCACGATCCGCGTCCACTGATCGTCCGTGAAGCTCACCAACCCGCTCTCCACCGCGTCGTGCACGAGCGCCGCACGATTCGAATACCCCATCTTCTTGTAGATGCTCTCCACGTGGTGCCCCACCGTCTTCTCCGATCGGTAGATCGCCTTCGCCACGTCCGACACCGACAACCCACCCGCGATGTAGTACATCACCTCCAGCTCCCTCGGCGACAGCACGTCGAACTTCCCCAGGTCGTTCGTCTTGAGGAACACCACCTCCCCCAGGTCCGGGTGCTGCGACGCGCCCATCCGCGTGATCAGAATGAAGTACCCCTCCACCCCGAAATACGACGGATCCAGCGCCCACGCCCGCGTGAGCCACCTCGCCCCGAGCCACACCTGCTGGTGAGCATGCATCGACCCACGCTCCAGACCACGGAGCATCATCGCCATCCGCTCCTCCGCCTGCTCGTCCGTCATCACATCATTGAGCAGCGTCCCCTCGAGCGCCTCGGGTGTCGATCCCACGCACCTCGCGTACGTCTCGTTGCACCAGATCAAACGCAAGTCCAGATCCCGCGCCAGCGCACACACCCCCGGATCCTCAAGGAACGGCGCCACCGAGAACGGCGACATCGTGGTCTGGAGCGTCATCGGGGTCTCATGCGAGTCGGTCATCGGAAAGCACCTGACAGAACGAGGAAGGACAGCCGCCAGCGAAAACTGTACCCACCAACCCGCGCCAGAATAGGGAATCTTCCCCCCCACCATCCAAATACCAAGGTTTTTACCCCAGTTGCACACACCCGAACAAGGGAGTGCGATCCCCCCGCCTCCCACGCCGCTGACGCACCCATATCGTCGGGCATGTCCATCCTCGCGTTCTCCGACATCCACCGCGACCTGGCCGCCGTCGAACGCATCGCCCGCGCCGCCCGCGACCAGCGCGCCACCCTCCTCATCGGCGCGGGCGACTACGCCACCTGCCGCGAAGGGCTCGGGCCCGTCATCGATGCCATCGCGGACATCAACCTCCCCACCGTCCTCGTCCACGGCAACGCCGAGTCACCCGACGAGCTCAAATCGGCCGCCGCCTCCTCCCCCCACGTCCACTGCCTCCACGCCGAGTCCATCGAGATCAACGGCCACACCATCGTCGGCGTCGGCGGCGCCATCCCCGAAACCCCCTTCGGCGACTGGAGCGTCGATCACCCCGAAGACGACGCCCGCGCCTGGCTCGACCCCTTCGACCGCGCCGACATCCTCATCACGCATTCGCCCCCCAAGGGTCACTGCGACACCGACTCCGAAGGACGATCCTTCGGATCCACGGCCATCCTCGAATGGATCCAGCGCGCCCAACCCCGCCTCGCCCTCAGCGGCCACATCCACGCCTCCTGGGGCGCAACCAGCACCATCGGCACGACCAAAGTCATGAACCTCGGACCAACACCGAATCTGATCGAGTAACAGGTTGGGTGCCTTACGAATGCTGGGTGCCCTGTTTTACCCCGATAGGGTAAAGCAGGCCTCCCCCACCTCCCCTCTCTCCCTCTACCACCCCCTCCTCAACCGAACCACCCCAGTCCCACCCGAATAATCCCGAGCCGACGACCACACCCAATCCTCGGGCTTCCCCACCAACCCCCGCTTCACCGGGTTCGCATGGATGTACCCGATCTTCTCCCGCAGATCATCCTCGCTCCGGATCGTCCGTTCATACCCGCCCCCGCGCTGCCAGAACACCGCCTTCCCCGTCGACCCGATGAGTTCGTAGAGCATCGGATCCTCACGCGCCGTCATCGCCGCAAGCATCCGGCGCGCGAATCCTTGTTTCAGCCCGCGCATCACACGATCGATCGCGCCGTCGGCCGGGACCACGATGAGGTGAACATGCTCGGGCATCACGACGTACGCGATCACGTCGAACCCGAGCCGCTCGGACTGAGCCGCGATCTCGGAGACGTAGAGATCACGCACCCCGGGATCCGCGAAGAGCGGGAGCCGATTGAAACACGAGTAGGTCAGAAAGCGGGCGTGGTTCGGTCCTTCAAAGCGTGCCATCCCATCGCCCCCAACCGCCAACCTGCTTTGCCCTTCGGGTCAAAGCAGGGCACCCGGCATAGAGTTTGATTCTATTTTTTCCGGAACAACAATGTTATCAATACGACCAATAGTAGACAAATTACAATAGGTAAGGCATAATAACTAACCCACTTAGGTTCAAATGCCGGCAAGAGAGGCCCAAGCAATGCCACTGGAATAGCAAGAGCACAAACGCCGCCTATAACTTTTCCAAAATCGTCTCGAGTATCCGAAGCAAGGAACATGATTACGGTCAAGACTATCCATGGCACAGCATACATCGCAAATTTAAAGAGATACCCAGCCTCCGCCGTCTCGGCGGGTCCGGAGCCAGAAAGACGTGACAATCGCAGCTTCAGCGATTCAAGGCTAGCCCCTAGAGTTTCATCGGCTTCTATGACCGGATCATCCGAAAGTCTTGACAGCTGCTCAAGCAGTCCAATTTCATTTCCAAGTCGGCTAATCGCAATAGACTTACTGATTTGCTGATAATACAAGAATGAACCAACAACCATTGCCACGACGAACAATAAAAACAACAATCGCTTCCAAGAGAAATCTGAAACCAACTTCTCACAGAACTGGAATGCTGATTCAACACTTGAGCTTGACATAGCTCATTCCTCCCCTGCTTTACTGCTCACTCCCCCGTATCCAGCACCGCCATGAACGCCTTCTGCGGGATGTTCACCGACCCGATCGACTTCATCTTCTGCTTGCCCTTCTTCTGGGCTTCGAGCAGCTTCCGCTTTCTGGACACGTCGCCGCCGTAGCACTTGGCCGTCACGTCCTTGCGGAAGCCCTTGATGGTCTCGCGGGCGATGATCTTGCCGCCGATCGCCGCCTGGAGCGGGATCTCGAACTGGTGCCGATCGATCTGCTTCTTGAGCTTGAGCAGCAGCGTCTTCCCGCGCGCGATCGCGCGGTCGCGGTGGCAGATCAGCGACAGCGCCTCGACGGGGTCGCCGTTGATCAGGATCGTGACCTTGACCAGGTCGTTGGCCTCGAAGCGCACGACCTCGTAGTCCATCGTCGCGTAGCCCTGGCTGATCCCCTTGAGCTTGTCGTAGAAGTCGAAGATGATCTCCGCGAGCGGGACCTCGAAGGTCAGCATGTCTCTGCCATGAGACACAAACGTCTGGTTCTTGAACACCCCGCGCCGCTCCAGGCACAGCTTCATGATCTCCCCGATGTACTTCTCGGGGGTCATGATCTCGACCTTGCAGATCGGTTCGGAGAACTCGGTGATCAATCCAGCATCGGGCAGGTCCGCCGGGTTGTGGACCTCGTGCTCGGTGATCTCCCCGCCCTTGCCGCGCTTTTTGATCTTGTACGACACCGTCGGCGCCGTCTGCACGACCTCGACCCCGCCCTCACGCTCCAGACGCTCCTGGATGATGTCCATGTGCAAGAGCCCGAGGAACCCGCACCGGAACCCGAACCCGAGCGCCTCGGAGTGCACGGGCTGGAACGTGAACGACGAATCGTTGAGCTGGAGCTTCTCCATCGCTTCGCGAAGTTCCTCGAAGTCGTTGCCCTTCGCGTCCGTCGTCGCCGGGTAGAAGTCGCAGAACACCATCTGGACCGGGGGCGCGTAGCCCTCGAGGGGCTTGTCCGCCGGGTCGTGGTCGATCGTGATCGTGTCGCCCACGCGCACGTCCCCGAGGGTCTTGATCGCCGCGACGAGGTAGCACGCCTCCCCCACCCCCACCTGCGTGACCTTCGTGGGCTTGGGCGTGTACTTGCCGAGCTCCGTGATCGTGAACGTGCGCCCCAGCCCCATCATCCGGATCTTGTCGCCGACCTTGAGTTTCCCGTCGAACACACGCGCGTAGACGATGACCCCCCGGTAGTCGTCGTACACCGCGTCGAAGATCAGCGCCCGGGTCTTGTCCGTCGTCGCGGCCCGCGGCCCGGGGAACCGGTCGCAGATCGCGTCCAAGAGCGCCGGGATCCCCTCCCCCGTCTTCGCGCTCACGGGGATGCAGTCGAGCGCATCAAGCCCGAGCACCTGCTCGATCTCCTCCGCGATCTCGTCGGGGCGCGCCCCCGGGAGGTCGATCTTGTTGAGCACCGGGACGATCTCCACGTCCTGCTCGACCGCGAGGTAGCAGTTCACCACCGTCTGCGCCTCGACCCCCTGCGACGCGTCCACGATCAGCAGCGCCCCCTCGCACGCCTTGAGCGCCCGCGACACCTCGTACCCGAAATCCACGTGGCCCGGGGTGTCGATGAAGTTGAGCATGTACTGCTCGCCGTTGTGCACGTGCATCACGGTGACCGCGGACGCCTTGATCGTGATCCCGCGCTCCCGCTCCAGATCCATGGAGTCCAGGTGCTGCTCCTTGGCCTCCCGGTCCGAGACGGCGTGGGTCGCCTGGAGCAAACGATCGGCGAGCGTGGACTTGCCGTGGTCGATGTGCGCGATGATGGAGAAGTTGCGGATATGCACGGCGTAAAAAATCCCCGAACAGGAAGGTGTTCGGGGATCATATGCAGATCACCGTGTCATTCGCGGAAGTTCCCGCTCGGACCGTGCTTTACCAGTCGTCGCAGTCGTCGTCCCACCAGGGATCGTTGTACCCCCCGTGGTGCCCGCGGTGCCTGTTCGAGTGGTGGTCGTGCCCGTAATGGTTCGTCCGGATCTGCCGACGGGTGTACCCGCCGTTCGCGTTGCGCTCGTTCTGGTCCCCGAGGATCGCGCCCCCGAGCCCGCCGATGATCGCGCCGTAGAGCGCCCCCTCACCCGCGTTGCCGTCGAGCGAACCCAGCGCCGTCCCGGCCGCCGCGCCCACCAGCGCCCCGCTGAACAAGCCCTCCCCGGCGCTGTTGCACCCGGTCAGGGTGAACGCCGAGAGCGCGAGCGCCCCCATCATCGCGGTCTTGCGTGTAACTGATCGTGCCTTGCGCATCCGGACCTCCTTTTTCGCGGCCTGTCCATCAGACACACCGCGCTCATCGAGCCCAACTGACACCAACCCGCAGATATTCCATCAAAAGTTGGCAACCACTAATATACTCCACGATCCGGGCTCCGGTTGCAACTCTTTTCCGACTCCAGCGCGTACCTTTTCACCATGCTCCCCCCCCCGCGCGTGATGATCGGACCCCTCCTCGCCGTCCTGTGGCTCTGCTGCTCACCCACGTCGGCCCAGAACGTCACCCCCGCGCTCGACCGGGTGGACGCCATCGTGGACCGCGCCCTCGTCCTCCCCGTCCGCGTCGAGGACCCCGCGTCCGCGCGTTCACGGCTCGATGTCCGTCTCGACGACGGGCGCTCGGTCGAATCGCGCCTCGTGCGCCTCATCGCCGCCCCCGTCCCGGACCCCGGCGCGTGGACCGCGCCCAGCGCCATCTGGAGCGCCGCGGACCCGCGCGACGCGGACCTGACTCTGCCCGGGGTCTGGATCGCGATCATCGACCTCCCGATCGACGCCGTCGGCCAGGGGATCTGGATCGAGTCGGAGCGCTACGAGCCCAACTGGCTCCCCGCGCCCCAGCGCGTGATGCTCGAGACCCAAGGCCGCGCCGACGACGGGTTCTGGGACCCCGCGCTCACCGAGACCGAGCGATCGAGCCCGCTCATCGAGCGCGCGCTCAGCGCCGTCCGCGCCGACCCCTTCTCGCGCTGGCGCGCCGAGCTGATGGCCGAGGGCTTCTCGCCCAAGCGCGACGACAGCGCCCGCGCCGACTCCCAGCGCGACCTCGACGCGATCTTCGCCTCCCTCGAGCACGCCGACGCGCACTCGGTCCTCGACGAGGTCGCGGACCACACCCGCGCCCGCTGGCAGCTCATCCTCGGTCGCCTCTGGCTCATCGACCCCGACGTCGCGCGCGCCATGAAGCACCAGCTCACCCGCACCGCGCGCATCGGATCCGCGATCGTCCCCATGTGGGACGACGACACCGCCGAGCTCGGCGCCCTGGCGCACGACCTCCTCTCCCCGTTCGTCGACGACGACCTCCGCGTCGAACGCGCCCGGGGGTGGCTCGACTCGCGCCGCCACGCCGTCTGCTGGGTCGTCGACGACGCGGGCTTCGCCCAGCGCGACCCCGCGCTCCTGGCCCCCACCATCGCGTTCGTCGCGCTCGACGAATCTCAGGGCGCGGCCCTGGCGCGCTTCGATTCCGAATCCATCCGCCAGTCCATGGAGAGCGCCGAGCAAGGCGTCCTCGGGACCCACACCCTCCTCGCCCCCTCCCAGCGCCTCTACGAGCACGAAGCGATCCCCTCCCCCCGGCGCATCGACATCCGCGTCGCGAGCGAGTCCTTCACCCTCCTCACCCAGCGCTCGGTCCCCATCGCCGCGCCCCCCGGGGTCGTCGTGGGACCGCTCCTGCGCGACTGGACCCTCCGCGCCCTGAGCGACGCGCGATCCGCCCAGGGCGCGATCCCGTTGCCCGGGCACCGGACCTCCGGGCTTCTCACCCGCGACGGCCCGCCCGCAGAGCCCGGGACCTGGAGACTCGTCCTCGAGACCGACCGACCCGACCCGAGCGGCGAGATCCTCCTCCGCGTCTGGGTCGGCCCGTACTCCGCGCCCCGCGCCGTCTGGACCGTCTCGAGCACCCGCGGGCTCGTCGAATCACGCATGGACACCGACATCGAGAACGAGCCCGCCGTGCGCGACGCGCTCGCGCCCTCCCGATGGACCGTCGAGATCGACCTCCCCGAAGGGATCCTCCGCGACAACGAGCTCCTCCTCCTCGGGATCGAGCGCGAAGCCCAAGGCGTCCGCACCGCCTGGCCCCGCCGCATGATGCCCTGGGGCACCGAGCCCGGACGGTTCGCGATCGACCTCGGCGGCTGGGTCGGACGCGCCGACTGACTCACACCCGCCTTCGCAGCACCTCGAGCGTCCACTCCATCGCCAGCAGCACCAGCGCCCCGAGCGCGAACCAGCGCCACAGCTCCACGCGCCCCCCCATCGAAGCCCCCCCGATCGCGAGCTCCATGTCCGCGTCCCCACCCGGTGACCGACCGGCCCGGCGCGTGTCGTCCTTGCTCAGCACCGAGACCCCGATCCGATCCGTCGCCGCGCCCGCAAGCCCGTACACCCCCGCGCGCCCCAGCGCCCCGAGCTCCGCGACCCCGTCGATCGGCTCGATCGTCCGCGTCGCCCCCTCGGGATCCGTGATCGTCACCCGCCCCCCCGTCGCCCGCACCCGCTGGATCTCCCCCGCGCGCCGCACCACCCCCGACCCGCTCGATCCCGGGAGCAGGCGCTCGATCGCGTTGCTCACCAGCGCGGGGAGCGCGATCTGCACCCCCATGTTCGAGTCCTCGAGCGCGAACCCGACGCGCACATGGCGCACCCCGCGCGCCGCGCGCTCGACGATGAGCGCCCCCCCGCGCCAGCGCGCGAGCACTTTGTCCGAGCCGTCGGTTTCCAGGGCCGCGCCGTCCGTGAACACCACGCGCCCCAGGTCCACGTCGCGCATCACCGGGTCGTCACGCTCCCAGGTGAGCACCCGCTCGATCCCGTCGCCCCCCTCCTCGCCCCCCACGAACGAGAGCGTCGGGATCGCGATGTTCTCGATCGGCCCGACCCGATCGAACACGATCAGGTCCGCGTCCCCGACCGCGCCCGCGTCCCCCACCACACGCGCCTCGCGCGAGGTCACCGCCCGGATCGCATCGAGCAGCAGCGGGTCCGCGCGCCCCCCGGGCGCGATCACCGCCACCCGCGCCGGGTCCGGGCTCGGGACCTCGACGTACGCCGCGTCGTCCGCGCCGAGCGCATCGCCCCCCGAGACCGAGACCCGCACGATCGCCGCGCGATCGAGCACGAACTCCATCGAGACCGGCTCCTCCACCACACCCCCCTCCAGCTCGATCGCGCGCGACCCGAGCGTCTCCCCGTCGACCTCCGCGCGCACGATGACCGCCCGCGCCTCCCCCAGCACCCCCCCGATCGAGACGAACACCCGCACCAGCGCCGGGCGCGCCCGATCCCGCTGCGCCCCGAGACGCACGATCCCCAGATTCCCCGCGTTCTCCGCTTCCCCGACCCCGATCGGGGTCACCCCCTGCGCCAGGACCTCCCCAGGGTCCCGATCCGTCAGGACATACACGCTCGCACGCGCCGCCGACTCCGCGTCCTCGCCCTCCCCCGCTCGGAGATCCACGCTCCGCGCCAGCTCGATCGCGCCCTCAAGATCGCTCGGCGCGTCGGACTGGTCGATCGAGCGGATCGCTTCCCGCGCCTCGCGCCACGACCCGGACCCCGAGAGCGTCATCCGCGCCGAGGTCCCCGCGTCGATCACCGTGAACCGCGCCGATCCCGACCCGCGCTGCGCCAGCGCCGACGCGCGATCGATCGCGCGACCCAGTCTCGTCTCCCCGCCCGCGCCCGACGCGCCCATCGACGCGCCCGAATCGATCACCATCACCGCGTGCCCCGAGACCCCCGGCGCATTGTCCGCGATGGGCCGCGCCAGCGCCAGCGCCAGCAGCGCCACGATGAGCAGATGCAGAAACAGCAGCACGCTCGGACGCGCCATCTGCCAGGGCACGTTGCCCTCCATGTCCCGCACCACGCGCACCCACAGCATCGTCGTCGACACCCGCACCGGCCGCCGACGCAGCTTGAGCATCCACACGAGCAGCACCACCGCGCCGCCGATCGCCCCCGCGACCACCCCCGCGATCGGCGCCAGGAACGTCACGACCCCCAGCCCCGCTTGGGCGCGGGCATCGCCGGCGCCGTGTCGCTCCGCGCCTCCTGCTCACGCACCCGCGTCGGGCGGAACCCGAGCCCGTAGATATACGTCTCGCGCGACACGTCCCGGCACGCGTCGGGCTTGATCGCGCCCGCGCTGCGGAACACGTGCTTCACCCGCTTGAGCAGATCCGGGAACGACTCACCCTCGAGCACCTTCATCGTGCAGTTCCCCCCCGACCTGAGCAGCTCCGGGAGCGCGTCCACGATCTTCTGGCACAGCTGCTCGGACATGAAGTGGTCCCCGTGCCCCGTCGTCGACGGCGCCATGTCCGAGATCACCACGTCGAACCTCGGACCCGAACCCTCCCCGACGATCGGCGCGAGCAGCGCGCGCGCGTCCGTCGTCGTGAAGTCCCCCTTCGTCACGAACACGTTGTCCCCGAAGTCGTGATCCACGCGCTGCAGATCGATCCCCACGACCACGCCGTCCGCCCCCACCTGTTTCTCCGCGACCTGGAGCCACGACCCCGGGGCGCACCCCAGATCCAGAACCCGGTCCCCTCTCGAGATCAGCTTCCGTCGCTTCTGGATCTCCAGGAGCTTGTACGCGCTGCGCGCCAGATACCCCTCGCGCTTCGCGAGCTTGAAGTACTTGTCGTGGAGTTTGCGCTGCTGCGCCATGCACCGATCCTATCCGCGAGCATCCACCCATAACCCCCGAACGCGCCGTTCTCGGACGAGCCCCCCCGCACGCGCCGCACAGAGCATCGCCCGCGCAGCGCCCCGTCCAGAGGGTGCTGGCCAAGCCCCACGATCCGAGGCACATTCCTGTACACACGCCGCCCCGTGCGGCCGCACCCATCCAAGACGAGAGACCCACGCATGAACGCCCCCGCCCTCCTCGCCGTCCTCGCCGCCTCCTCCCCCCTCGCCCTGGCGGACATGACCCTCCAGACCGGGCACCACGAAACCCTCAGCAACCTCGCCGTCGAGGGCTCGCTCATGCTCGACGACCTCGCCGGGGCGATGACCAGCGCCGATCTCCAGGACGCGGATATCTCCAACAACCTCGAGCTCAACGGGCGCTCCGCCATCAACGCGACCGACGTCACCATCTACAAGAACCTCTTCACCCGAGACCGATCCCGCGCCGTCTTCACCGACTCGGAGATCCAGTCCTGGGCGTTCAGCTACGGCTCATCCTCCTACCGCCTCCACGATTCCCGCGTCGGCGGCGGGCTCCACGTCCACGATTCGAGCCACGCCGCGATCCGAAACACCTCGATCACCGGGCAGATCCTCGCGTTCGAGCAGTCCGTCGTGACCCTCGTCGCGGACGTCACGGACCTCTCGCGCGTCGTCGCGCGGGACGAGTCGCTCATCGTCATCGAGGGCTCCGACTTCAACCACGGATTCGGGGACATCCAGGACGCGTCGGGCGTCCTCACGGGCACCTGGACCTCGGGTCAGGCCTTCTCCTTCGAGTTCACCCGCGAGACCGACGCGACGATCCGACTCGTCGGCGTCGGCCAGGTCCCCGCGCCCTCCGCCAGCGCCTTCCTCGGGCTCGGCGCGCTGACCACCCTCCGCCGCCGCCGGCGCTGAGGTCACCCTCGATCAGGATTTCAGCCGATCCATGGGGACGCAGGACGCGTCCCGCCCGACCCCCGCACGAACCGAGACTTAGTGCGGGACTTCCTTCACCGCGTTGCGGTTCCACGCCGGGACCCGCATCACGATCGGCCCGTCCCCCTCGACCTCGCACTGGCACGCGAGACGCGAGTTGATCTGGAGACCCGGCGCTTCCTCCACCCGGTCCTCCTCCTCCTCCTCCGCCTCGCTCAGCGAATCCATCCCCTCCTCGATGTACACGTGGCACGTCGAGCACGCGCACACCCCCCCGCACGCGTGCTCGATGTTGATGTGGTGGCGCATCGCGAGATTGAGCAGATGCTCCCCCTTGGCCGCCATCAGCTCGTGCTCCGCCTTGTCCGATCCGTCCTCGTTCAGATCCTCCGGGTTCTCCAGAATGATCCGCACAGGCACGACCTGAGGCCCAAGATTCTCGTCTTCGTGATAGTGCATGCACAAACTCCGTCAACGCGCCCTGCTCGTGGACAATGCTCTACCATAGACACGCACAGGACGCAATTTCGAGCGATTCCAAACAGGACGATCCCCTCCGCAACGGGCTCCGGACTCACGCATGACACACCCAAGCGACCGCGCCGAGCCCCGCCTCACCCTCGTCGCACCCGCCCACAACGAGGAAGAAAACATCGATCGTCTCATCGACGAGGTCTTCGCCGCCCTCGATCCGATCGGGATCCGCTACGAGTTCATCATCGTCGACGACGGGTCCACCGACGCTACCCGCGACCGGATCCTCGCCCGCGCCCACGAGCACGACTGGGTCCGCTGCGTCGCGATGACCAACACCCCCCAGGGGCGGGGGCACGGGCAGTCCGCCGCCTTCGCCGCCGGGTTCGCCGCGGCCCGGGGCGCCCTCATCGCCACGATGGACGCCGACCTCCAGAACGACCCCAGGGACCTCGCCCGCATGCTCGCGCACCTCGACGAGACCGGCGCGGACTTCGTCCAGGGCGACCGCTCCAAGGCACGCGCCCAGGGCGACGCGTGGATCCGCCGGTTCGGGTCCCGGGTCGGACGCGCCTTCCGCCGGCTCCTCCTGGGGGACACGATCACGGACACGGGGTGCTCGCTGCGGGTCATGAAGCGCGAGATCGCGATGCGCCTCCCCCTCGAGTTCCGCGGGGTCCACCGGTTCATCCCCGTCAGCGCGCGCCACATGGGGTACACGGTCGTCGAGATCGACGTCGCGCACCGACCCAGACACGCCGGCGAACCCAAGTACGGGATGGGGATCACCAAACGCGCCCTC
This sequence comes from uncultured Phycisphaerales bacterium, assembly GCA_965652365.1. Classification (GTDB taxonomy): domain Bacteria; phylum Planctomycetota; class Phycisphaerae; order Phycisphaerales; family UBA1924; genus UBA1924. The sequence continues at coordinate 36,703 of CBFGUD010000016.1, read as the reverse complement.
CCCGGGCTCGTCGACTGCTTCGCGATCCGATGGATGAGCACACGCCGCCGACCCACCACGAGCGAGGAGCACGCGCCGACCCGCGCCGCGTCCTCCGACACGATCGAGGAACGCATCGGCGCATGAAAGCATCCCCCATCATCCTGATGGTCCTGCTCGTCTTCCTCGGCGTCTGGCTCGTCCTCCAGCCCACCCTCATGCGAGGACACTCGGACCTCACCCTCCGCGTCGGCGCGATGGAGATCGCCCTCGAGCGCATCGAGTACTCCGATCTCAGCCCCAGCGGCGCGACCTACCGCGTCCTCTCCCCCGCCCCCATGCGAGGCCAGACCATCCACGCCCAGGACATCGACGAGTTCGTCGCGACCCGGATCGACGAATGGAACGCACGCCCCGCCTTCGAACGCCAGCTCCTCGGGTTCTTCAACATCACCAGCTGGGCGACCTTCGGGTTCGTCGTCGTCGGGCTCGTCGGACAGACCGCGTTCTTCGGACGCATGCTCGTCCAATGGATCGTCTCCGAGCGATCCCGGATCTCCACCGTCCCCGTCGCCTTCTGGTGGATGTCCTTCATCGGCGGGGTCTGCCTTTTCATCTACTTCGTCTGGCGCACCGATATCGTGGGTGTCATGGGACAATCCACCGGGATCGTCATCTACGCACGGAACCTGCGACTCATCAGCAAACAACGCCAAGCCCAGACCCCCGCGCCCCGCCCCGAACCCGAGGGCGCCCCGGCCTGACCCACGCACGAAAGGACCGCCCATGCGCGTCTACATCGACGGCACACAACTCGAGAACGCCGACAACGTCGAGCACGCCATCGACCTGGCGCGCGCGCACATCCAGGGACAACCGCGCCTGATCATCGACGTCCTCGCCGACGGCGAGCCCGCGACCCAGGACCACCTCGAGAACCCGGGAGCCGTCATCAGCGAGCTCCGCTTCGCCACGACCGAGACCAGCGCCTTCCTCACCGAGACCGCGCGCACCGCCCAGGACTCCATCAAGCTCCTCAAGGACGACCAGAGCGCCTGCGCCGACCATCTCCGCAAGGGCGAACTCGAGCACGCGATGCAGTCCCTGGGCGCGATCATGGACACCTGGCAAGGTGTCCGCGACATCGTCGACCAGGTCGCCCAACTCGCCGACATCGAGATCGCGACCCTCCAGGTCGAGGACCAGACCGGCGCGGCGCTGACCCAGGGGCTCTCCGAGGCGCTCTCCGAGGTCCGAGAATCGCTGCAAACCCAAGACTGGGCTACACTTGGGGACGTCGTCGAGTATGATCTCAAGACGCACGCGACGCGCTGGTCCGCCCTCCTCGACTCGATGATCGAGCAGACCCAGCGCGTCTGAGAGCGCCACCAGGGGGCCGCGCCCCGAGAACCCGAGGTCGTTCATGCCGTCGCTCGAGCGCACCAACCAGATCGATGCGCAGATGGAGCACGCCTCGCGCGCCCTCGCGGAGCGCCGCTATCTCGAGTGCGCCACGATCGCCAAGGACGCACTGCTCAAGGCGCGGGCCGCGGGTGATTTCGAGCGCATGGCCCGGATCGTCATGCCCCTGCTCGAGTCCCAGCGCTACCTGCGCCAGGAAGCGCTGGCGCGCGGCGACGCGCACATCATCGCGAGCGCGTCCGACGCGCCGAGCATCCCCGAGAACCGGTGCTACCTCTTCGCGCCCATGCTCGTCGGCGCCGACGCGCTCCAGTTCCGGATCGCGTCCAACCAGACGGGGATCGCGCCCTTCGTCCTCACGCGCGAGCCCACGACCTCTCAGGGGCTCATCCCCATCGTCGGCGTCGCCCAGCGCGTCGTCCGTGTCCGCGTCGAGCCCCCCGAGGACCCCACCCGCTACGACCCCGCCTGGTTCGCGCTCGCGCACGAGAAGCTCGGGGACCAGGCGATCACCGACGCGATCAACGCCTGCGAGCCCGCCGACCCGCGCGCATGGTTCGTCGACGACCTCCTCGACCGGCTCGACGCGTGCCCCGAGCACGAGAAGCTGCTCATGCGCCTCGCGGACGCGTGCAAGGACGCGATGACCCAGCCCGCGCCGACCATCATCCGCCGCCGACCGCTCGTCAACGACCCGTTCTCGTTCTGACCGTCACGCTCAACCCGCCGACAGCGCCGGATCACGCGGGAGCGTCTCGATGATGTTGCGGACCACGTGGTCCGTATCCACCAGCTCGGCGCTCGCCTCGAAGTTCAGCATCACCCGGTGGCGCAGCGCCGGGAGCGCCACGCGACGCACGTCCTCGATCGCGACGCTCGGCCGACCATCCAGGAGCGCCCGCACCTTCGCGCCCAGGATCAGCGCCTGCGCCGCGCGCGGGGACGCGCCCAGCGACACGAACCGGTTCACCATCGGCGTCGCGAACGCCCCGTCGGAAAGCTCCGACCTCGGGTGCGTCGCGAGCACGCAGCGGATCGCATAATCCTCCACGTGATCGGGGACCGGGACCCGGCGCACCAGCTCCTGGTGCGCGATCAGACCCCGCGCGTCGAGCACCTTCTCGATCGTCGGCGCCGACGCGCCCGTCGTCCGCGCCAGGATCTCCCCCATCTCCTCACGCGTCGAATACCCCACCCGGAGCTTGAAGAAAAACCGGTCCAGCTGCGCCTCGGGCAGCGGGTACGTCCCCTCCTGCTCCACCGGGTTCTGCGTCGCGAGCACGAAGAACGGCCTGGGGAGCGCGTGCGTCGTCCCCCCCACCGTCACCGAACGCTCCTGCATCGCTTCGAGCAGCGCGCTCTGCGTCTTGGGTGTCGCGCGGTTGATCTCGTCGGCGAGCACGATGTTCGCGAAGATCGGCCCACGCTGGAACCGGAACGTCCGGTGCGCCCGACCCGACTCGTCCACCTGCTCGTCCACCACCGTCGTCCCCGTGATATCCGCCGGCATCAGGTCCGGGGTGAACTGGATCCGCCCGAACTCCAGATCCACCGCTTCCGAGATCGAACGCACCAGAAGCGTCTTCCCGATCCCCGGCACCCCCTCGAGCAGGGTGTGCCCCCCCGCGAACAAGCACGTCAGCGCATCCTCGACCGCGTCCCGCTGCCCGACCACCACACGCCCCACCTGCTCACGCACACGCTCGAAATCCGCGCGGAACGCGTCCGCCGCTCGCTGGGTCGCTTCCACATCGGGGGTCTGATCGCTCATGGACCGATCCTATCGCGCCAAAAACGAACAAGCCGATCCGCTCGGGACCGGCTCATCCAAAGGCCGCGGTGGGATTCGAACCCACGATGGGCTTGCGCTCAACGGATTTGCAATCCGTTCCCTTCGTCCACTCGGGCACACGGCCATTTCCCCTCGCTCACGAGGGCCCGGACGCTACATGGGCTCCACCCAAAGGTCAACCCGGCGCCTCCATTTGCACGATACGATACGCACGGACACGACTCCGAAACGCGACGACGACCCCGAGATCCGCATGAATCCACGCGCCAGCACCATCTCCGCTTCGCTCCTGATCGCCCTGATCGCGGGCGCCGCGTTCGCGCAGGAATCCCAGACCGTCACCCCCGTCCCCCCCGGCGGCTCCGACGCCGAGCAATCCGATCCCAAGGACGAGCTCCCGCGCATGGGGACCAACGAGACCCCGATCGAACCCTCGAGCGCGGAGCGCTCCGAACCCCACCACCCCGGGCTCACCACGGGCGAGGACTGGATGCGCGCCCTGAGCGACTCGCTCGCGACGGACGCCGCCCCCGCGACCCTCCCCGAGGGGACCTTCATCATCGCGCGCCCCGGACGCCTCGTCCCCGCCCCCAACGACCGGGTCATCTTCGTCCCCGACCACGAGCACCGGCTCCCCGGAGAGGGCCCCATGCTCCTGCTCCCGAGCGCCTCGCTCGAGCGCCTCGAGCAGGTCTGGGCGAACCAGCCCGTCGTCGTCTCGGGGGAGGTCTTCCAGTACCGGGGCCGCCCCCACCTGCTCGTCTCGGACTCCACGATCGGCGCCTTCGACGTCCCCGATCAACCCGCGCCGAGCGAAACGCCCGATCCCGAATCGGCCGACGAACAGCCCGCCGCCGAGACCCCCGCCGCGACCCTCGAGGACGACCCCGAGGTCCAAGCGCTCCTCGACGAGCTCCGCTCGGACGTCGTCGCGACCCAGGACCCACGCTCCATCGAGCGGCTCAACGACCCGCGCCGGGGCTCCGACGCGCTCGAGACCGCGCCCCCCGCGCTCGCGCCCGGGATCCGCGAGGGCGCGATCCTCATCCGGCGCGCCGCACGCCTCGTCCGCGCCACCGACGGCGCCTGGAGCGCCGTCTTCGACAACGACGACCCCGCCAGCCCCGACGCGATCGAGCTCACCCTCCTCCCCTCGCTCCTGAGCGAGCGGATGGAGAACGCCGCCATCGCGCTGGGCCCGGAAACCCGCTTCACGATCTCGGGGCGCATCACCATCCACCACGGGCGTGCCTACATCCTCCCGACGTTCTATCAGCGGACGCGCCCGGGCGAGATCGAGCCCTGGCAATAAACAAAGGATGGTTTGACAGGTCAACCGAGGGCGATCACACGTTCCGCGTGTGCTGCTCCGTGCCCTGGACGGGACGGTCCTCGAGCGCCATCGGGTGCGTCGGGGACGCGCTGACCGCGACACCCGGGACCGGGGAGAACCGCGACCCGTAGAGCGGGATCTTGTGGTTCACGATCGAGCGCCCGAACATCGACGCGAGCACCGAACGCCCCACGAAGATCACCGCGAGCATGACCACGTTCGCGAGCAGCAGCTCGAGCGTCGACGTCCACCCCATGTACACCATCACCGACGTCACCACGATCATCAGCAGCGACGCGGGGATCATCGCGCCCCACCCGAGCATCATCACCTGGTCGTAGCGCACGCGCGGGATCGTCCAGCGCACCAGCATCCCCAGGAACACGATCAGCAGCGTCTTGACGAGGAACACCCCGATCTTGAGCGCCACCGCCAGCGCGCCCGTCGCACCCACGCTCGTCCACTCGACGAACGGCAGGTCGTAGCCCCCGAGGAACAGGAGCACGAAGAACGCGCTGCCCACGAAGAAGTGCGAGTACTCCGCCAGGGGATACAGCGCGAAGCGCATCGACGAGTATTCCGTGTGGAACCCCCCGACCAGCTCCTGCTCCGCCTCCGCGTTGTCGAACGGGGCGCGGTTCGCCTCGGCCAGGGTGCAGATGTAGAACAGGATCGCCGGCGCGGGCATCGCAAGGATGAGCCACCCGTGCTCGCGCTGGTGCGCGATGATGTCGTTGGGCACGAACGACCCCGCGATCAGCAGCACGCACAGCAGCGCCACGCCCATCGGGATCTCGTAGGAGATCATCTGGGCCGTGCAGCGCAGACCCCCGAGCATCGAGTACTTGTTGTTCGACGCCCACCCCCCGAGCGTCACCCCGTACACCCCCACCGACGCCACCGCGAGCAGGTAGACGATCCCCACCGAGACCTCCGCCCCCGCGACCGACACCACCTCGCCCCCGATCGTCCACCCCACCAGCGGGAGCGTCATCTCCGGCATCGACCAGTACCCGCCCCAGGGCAGAATCACGAACCCGAGCAGCGCGGGGACCACCGCGAACACGGGCGCCAAGGTGAACAACACCTTGTCCACGTTCGTCGGGGTGTAGTCCTCCTTGAGGAAGAACTTGAGCCCGTCCGCCGCCCCCTGACCGAGCCCGGCCATCCCCTTGAGGAACCACAGAAACGGCAGACCCAGGTCCAGACCCGTCCGGTTCGGACCCAGCCGATCCTGGATGTACGCCGACACCTTGCGCTCGAAATACACGCACAGACCGGCCATCACCAGGACGACGTGCGCGCCGATCGCGAGCACCAACGCCGAGACCAGAAACTGCCCTGTGATCAGATCCGCAAGGAAATCGCTCATGACGGCTACTGTAGCAGCCCAGCCCCCACAGGGTCGACGTCCGGATCGCCCGCCGCGAGCGCCTCGTAGCGCATCGTCGGCCCGTCATCCCCCTCCGAAAACTCGACCGTCGTGATCGACACCGTCCGCGCATCCTCGCGCGACATGAGCACGCTCTCCTCGGGGCGATCGTCCCACCGGTGCCTGTGGTATTCGTCCTGGTTCGACGGCGTCGGCTCGTGCCGGACCATCTCCTCGAACAGGGGCAACCGGTCCTGGACCACCCCGTCCCCGAGCCCCGACGACGCGATCACCACGGGGGTGAAAAACTCGCCCGGATCCCGAAGCACCCGCAGCTCGAGCCCGTCCCAGCGCGTCAGGAGCACCCGCACCCCGTCGCCCGTGATCTCGACCGCGAAGGCGGTGTGGGGCGCGTACGCCGTTAAATCCATGCCCTCAAGGATCTTGAGCCGAGACCCCAGATCCGGCGCGTCGATGATCGCCAGCGGGATCTCCCCGCGCGACTTCGTCGGGGCCGCGCGGCCGTTGTCCGGGATGTTCACGTTGAGCACCCCCGTGCACACCCCGCCCTTCGTCGTCGCGATCCACGTCCCCCCCGCGTCGGGGTCCGTCGGGCACTCGACGGCCAACCCGCTCCCGAGGGTCCGCGTGCTCGGGGGGATCGCGTCGCTCCGGTCGCGCTGCTCGTCGCGCGCGTGGACGACCCGGTACCCCCCCCTCGGGGTCTCGATGATCGTGAGCGTGCACATCAGGAAGCGCTGGTCGAGGAGGTCTCGAAGTTCACCGTGCTCGGCGCCTTCCCGAACCCCTCGGGAAGGTCGATCTCCAGCTCCAGCGCGATCGCGCTGATGATCGCGTTGTGGTGGATCGCGTGGTGCATCGCGAAGAAGATCTCGCGCCCCCGGGTCGAGCCCAGGTCCTCGCAGACCCCGTCGCCCGTGCACATGACGCGCGCCGTGACGGGCTCGCCCAACGCCTGGGAATCCTTGTCCCCCAGCGCCGAGCGGATCATCGCGATCTCGCGCCGCGCCTCGCCCCGATCGGACTCCACGTTCGTCCCCCGCGTCCGGTGGTCGTAGTCGATCTTCTCGTCGCCCGGGGTCAGGATCGCGCCCTTGAAGTGATCGAGCGTGTGACGCAGGTGCTTCCCGATCGTCCCCCCCTTGACGACCTTCGACTCGTGCGTGTACGCCCCGTCCCCGATCGAACCGACGAGTTCGTCGAGTTGGGCAAGGATCGCGTCTGATGCGCAGACAACCGCCGACATGAGGACCTCCATGCCGGGTCGTTGCGCACACGATCACGTGCGCGTCACTCCAAAAGCGAACAGACAAGTCCCGGCGACTTTGGAATCACTATAGAGAAGATCCCCGCGCCGATCAAACCAACGCGTCCGACGCGCAGTCCTTGATCGCCTCGATGATCTCCCGATGATTCGCGCAGCGCGGGCATTTGCTCTGCCCCCCCAGCTTCCCGCGCGACTCGAGCCACCGATGGAACGTCCCCATCGGGAGCGCCGTCACCACGGGCGGCGACATCCCCAGCGAGCCCGTCCGCTTCGTGTTGTAGTCCACGTTCACCGCACGTACCGCGCGGTCGAACGCGTCCGACACCCGCGCCGACTCCTCGGGGCTCGGCTCGCGCGCGAACTCGATCGCGAGCTCCAGCCCCGACCGCGTCGTCTCGCTCGGGTAGACCGGGGCGGCCGTGAACTCCCCGATCTCGAGCCCCGTCTCATTCGCCGCGGCGCTCACACCCAGCTCGATGTGCTCCCCGATCAGGTTCTCCCCGAACGCGTTGATGAAATGCGTGTGCCGACCCACGATCCGCAAACGACACGCCCCGTCCCCCCCGCCGCCAACGAACCCGTCCGGGATCGAATCGAACTCCACCACGTCCCCGATGACGTAGCGCCACAGCCCCGCGTTCGTCGACATCACGACCACGTACTGCTGACCCTTCTCGACCTCCCAGCACGACAGCGCCCGCGGGTTCTCGTCCTCGATCTCCTCGCGCGGCACGAACTCGTAGAAAATCCCCGTGTCGCTCATCAGACGCATCCCCGGATCCCCCGAGACATCCTGCTGCGCGATGAACCCCTCCGAAGCGGGGTACAGCTCGTGGCGGCACGGGAAATCGATCGTCGCATCCCCCGAGAACGCGCTGTTCATCCTCGGGATGAACGGCGTGTACTTCACCCCCCCGTGCACGAACACCTCCAGGTTCGGCCACACGTCCCGCGCGCACCGCGCGTCCACCCCGCGCTCCCGCGCAAGCCCGAGCACCCGATCGATCAGCACCAGCGCCCACGAGGGCATCCCCGAGATGAACCGGATGTCCTGGTCGATCGTCAGCCGCGCCATCGCCTCGATCTTCTCCGTCCACTCGCTCAAGAGCGCGATCCCGGGACCCGGCGAATAGATCGCCGACAGCGGCCACTTGATCAGCGGCGTCACCAGCCCCGACAGATCCCCCGTCGCGATCCCGTGCTCGTTGTGCTCCAGGTCCGTCGACCCCCCCAAAAACAAGCACCGACCCCCCATGATCCGCTCCGGGTGCACCCCCCGGTTGATCAGGTGCGCGAAGATATCGAGCGACGCGAGGTAGTTCGAGCGCATCATCTCGTCGCTCACGGGGATGTACTTGTCCCCGGCCGTCGTCCCCGACGTCTGCGCGAACCGGTCCACGCGCCCCGCCCACAGCACGTCGGGCTCCCCCCCCTCCCGCATATCCGCGATGTCATCACGGAACGCGTACCAGTCCCGCACGGGCATCGCGGAACGGTACGCCTCGATCATGGCCGCGTCGTCGCTGATCGCCGCGATCCGCGGGAAGTCCGAGCGGAGCCCGATCCGGGTCCGCGCCGCGCGGATCAGGTTGCTGCGGAGCTGGCGCGCCTGGATCGCGCACGTGTCGCGTTTCCACATCGCGAGGTCGTTGAGTTTCCGCCGGCGCGCCGCGACGCGCGCACGCAGCCCGAGCCCCACCAGACTCGTGAGCGAATACCCCGCGTTCGGGGTCGGCGCCGGTTTCGATTCCATGTTCGTGCTCACGGGGTCCGCTCAATCTCGACGGGGCGCGATCCCGTGCTTGTCGAAGAAGGCGTGCATCGATTCCCCGAACGGCCCGGGCGCCTCGATCATCGGCGCGTGCCCGCAGCTGTCGATCCAGAACAGCTCCGCGTTGGGCATGAGCTCCATGAACCCCTGCCCCGCGCTCGGGGGGGTCACCACGTCCTCACGCCCCCAGATGAGCAGCGTGGGCTGGTGGATGTCCGCCAGGTCGTCCGACATGTTGTCACGCCGCGCGCTCTTGGAGAGCTTCACCATCGCGCGCGCCCCCCCGCGCTCGTTGAGCAGCTTGTACGCCCGGTCCACGTCCTCGGGGTTCATGAACGACTTGTCGTAGAACAGCTCCCCGATCTTCTCCACGAGCCACTCCCGGCTCGGACGCACCGGCGCGCCCTTGACCACCGTCCGCTCGATGAGCCCGCTCGCGCCCGCGAGCACGAGCGCCCGGACCAGCTCCGGACGCTCGTGGGTCACCCGCAGCGCCGTGTGCCCCCCGAAGGAGTTGCCCACGAGCACCGCGGGCTCGTCGAGGTACTTGTCGAGGAACTGCATCGTCATCGCGACGACCGAGCGGAGCGAGCAGTCCGTCATCCGCAGACTCAGCAGCGGGAGCTCGAGCGTGATGCACCGCGCCCGGGGCGCGATGGTCTTGACCACGGTCTCCCAGTGCTCGTTGAGCCCGACGAGCCCGTGGAGGAAGACCACGGGGGTCCCCTCGCCGCAGTCGACGACATCGCCGACGATCGTGCGCCCGCTCATCCCCGTCAGTTCGATCGTGTCGCGTGTCATGGGGATCGTTCGCTCCGACGCGCTCGCCTGTGCGTGTGTCGTGCCCACCTCGGTGCTCCAGATCGGGGCGCACCCGCGTCCCTCGCGCGAATCCTAGAGCATGAATCTAGCGAGTGCCAACATCCGACCAACCAAACCCCGATCGCCCGAGGAATCCCCCTCAGACCCCCGCGCCCTCCTCCACGCGCCCGTCCACGAGCCGGATCACCCGGTCCGCGCGGGCCGCGATCCGCTCGTCGTGCGTCACCATCACGAGCGTGAGCCCCACGCCCGCGCGGTGCTCCGCGATCGCGTCGAGGATCGAGTCCCCCGTCTTCTGGTCCAGGTTCCCCGTGGGCTCGTCCGCGAGCAGCACCCGGGGCTCGTTGATGAGCGCCCGCGCGATCGCGACGCGCTGACGCTCCCCACCCGACAGCTCCGCCGGCCGATGCCCCAGACGATCCCCGAGCCCGAACCGTCGCAGCAGGACCATCGCGCGACTCTGTACAGATTTCTTATTCGCACGGTACCCCAAACGCCCGTGACGGATCATCCCCCCCACGCACACGTTCGACATCACATCGAGCTCGGGGAGCAGGTGGTAGAACTGGAACACGAACCCAACATCCCTTGCCCGGTACCGGTCCAGCGCGTGCGACCCGAGCGTCGTGATCTCCCGATCCATGTACACGATCGACGCCCGCTCCCCCTTCCCCCCCTTCACCCGATCGGGACGATCGAGCCCCCCCATCAAATGCAGCAGCGTGCTCTTGCCCGACCCCGACGCGCCCAGCACCGCGATCCATTCCCCCGCGCGCACGTCCAGATCGACCCCGTGGAGCACCGGGACCTTGACCCGACCGAGCGTGTACGTCTTGCGCACGTTCGTCACCCTCAGGATGGTCCCTGTGCTCTCGCTCAACGTTTCGCGCTCCCTGCGCTCCCCATCGCCCATTGCCTATTGCCCATTGCCACGCCCCTCATTCGAACCTCAGCGCCTTCACGGGATCCATCTTCGCGCTCCGCCACGCCGGGAGCAGCGACCCGAGCACGCACGTGAGCACCCCCACGATGAACACGATGATCGCTTTGGACAGATCCACCTCGCTCGGGATCTCGATGAAGTAGTACTGGCGCGGATCCCAGATCGTCAGCCCGAACGTCCGCCCGAGCCAATCGTGGATCGCGTTGATGTTCGACACGATCACGTACCCCAGCCCCGTCCCCAAGACCGCCCCGATCAGCCCGATCACCGTCCCGTACCGGATCCACAGCCACGCGATCCCCCCCGTCGACGCGCCCAGCGCCCGCAGGATCCCGATGTCCTTCGTCTTCTCGCTCGCCATCGACCAGAAGATCGCGAGCACCAGGAACACCGTCGTGAAACTCACGATCCCGAACACGAACAGCACCAGCCCCGTCTCCTTCTTGACGGCGTTGATCATCGTCGCGTTCAGATCCTCCCACGTCCGGATCTGGTTCTCCATCTGCATCGGGCCCGGGACCTCCCCCGAGTGCGCCCGAGCAAACTCCGCGTAGATCGCCTTGCAGCGCTCCTGCGCCGCGCCGAGCGCCACGCCCGGCGCCGCCTTCACGAGCACGTTCGTCACCCGCGCCGGATCCACCCCCACCACCTCGCGCCGCTTCGGTCGCATCTCACCCGTCTCCGGGTCGCGCTCCATCTCGAACGGGTTCTCGCTCTCCACCACCTCCACCCGGCGCGCCTCGTCGAGACGCAGCATCCGCTGCATCACCCCCAGCGGCACGATCAGCGTGGATGTATCCACCTCATAAATCCCGCTCTGGAACTCGTTCGCGATCGGGACCGTCCGCGTCACCGGATCCACCGGCCTCCCCCTCGAATCGAGCGCCAAGACCGTCAGCCCCACGCTCCCCCCCGACGGCATGAACCCGGGCACCCGCTCGATCCCCCCGTCCGGGAGCGCCCGGAACGCCGTCGTCCGAGGGTCGTAGATCCCGTCCGCCGTGCGGATATTGAGCCCCGTGACCTCGATCCCCAGCACCCCCGCGTCCTGGGTCTCCCCGCTCGCCGGGTCGAACCGGGTAAGCGTCATCGCGTTGGACTCGAACATCGCCATCACCTCGCGCAGCTCGGGCTCGAGGCGCACGTCCGAGCGGTCGTGGTCCTTGGGGGTCGGTTTCTCGATCGGTTTCCACCAGATCGTCTCGTTGTAGTTCGTCACGTCCCCATACCCCGACGGGTCGATCCCCTTGATCGAGATCAGCTCGATCCGGTCGTCGGGGAGCTGCACGAGCCCGAACGTCTCGATCAGAGGCGTCGCCGCCGCGACCATCGGGTCCGCCTCGAGACGCTCGATCAGATCGTCGTAGTGCGCGAACCCCACGTTGGGCCACGTGATGACCACGTCCCCGACGAGCGAACGCCCCGAGTTCACGAGGGTTTTGAGGAACCCGCCCATCACGGACCACGTGATCAGGATCGTCGCGACCGACAGCGTCACCGCGAGCATCGCCAGGATCGGCATGAGCTTGCTCGTCAGGTACTTTCTGGTCAGCAGCGACTGGTACACGCCGACGAGTGTAGCGTCGAGCCGCGCCCGGGTTTCACCCCGACCGATCACCCGTACCAATCACCCGACGAGCGCGAGCGCACCAACGGACGCTCACGCCGCCCGCAGCCCCGGGAGCGAGAGCCCGCCATCAAGCAGCCGCGTCGCCTCCGCCGCGTCCACGGGCCTGCTGAAGAAATACCCCTGCGCGTGCGCGCACTCCATCGCCTGGAGCTGCACGAGCTGGTTGTCGTCCTCGACCCCCTCCGCGACGACGTCGAGCTCCAGGTTGTTCGCCAGCGAGATGATCGCCTGGACCACGGCGCTGAACTCGCGCTTCCGGGTGATGTTCAGGAGAAACGCGCGATCGATCTTGAGCGTCTGGATCGGGAACTGACGCAGGCAGCTCAGCGACGACTGACCCGTCCCGAAATCGTCCATCGCCAGCGAGATCCCCAGCGCCCGGATCCGGTTCATGATCTCGACGGCGTCGATCCGCGCGTCCATCATGAACGTCTCGGTGAGCTCGAGCATCACGTCCGACGGGCGCACCCCCGTCTCCTCGATCAGCTTCTCGAGCGACGGGATCAGCCCGGGCTGGATCAGCTGACGACGCGACAGGTTCACGTTCACCTTGAATGGCCGCGTCGGCCCGATGTTCCGCCTCCAGATCACCGCCTGCTCGAACGCGCGCCGCAGCGTCCACTCCCCGATCGGGACGATCGTCCCCGTCTCCTCCGCGATCGGGATGAACTTGTCGGGCGCGATCATCCCGTTGACCGGGTGCTCCCAGCGCACCAGCGCCTCGAAGCCCACGACCCGCGCATCGACCAGGTCCACGATGGGCTGGTACCGGAGCCGGAACGACTCCTCGATCGTCGTCTCGTTCATCGTCGCCAGACGCAGCTCCCGCTCCGTGTCGAGCCGACGCATCACCGCCCGGTGCATCGCCTCGTCGAAGATCTGCACCCGGCTCTTCCCGTTCGACTTCGCCTGGTACATCGCCGCGTCCGCGTCACGCAGCATCGCTTCCGCGGTGTCGTACTTCGACCCGCTCATCACCAGGCCCAGACTCAGCGTCGAAGCGATGATGTTCCCCTTGAGCGTGAACGGCTCGCGGAACGCATCGATCAGCCCCTCCGCCCTGGCCAGCGCCGCCTCGGGGCTCTCCACGTCATCGAGGAGCACCGCGAACTCGTCGCCGCCCATCCGCGCGACCGTATCGCGCTCGCCGAGCATCGAGCGGAACCGCTCCGACGCGCGCACCAGCATCGCGTCGCCCATCGCGTGCCCCAGACTGTCGTTCACGTTCTTGAACCCGTCGAAGTCGCCGAAGAGCACCGCGAAGCTCCGCGACGGATCCCGCTTGGCGCACGCCACCGCGTGGCTCACACGCTCCGTGAACACCGCGCGGTTGGGCAGCCCCGTCAACCGATCGTGGTGCGCCAAGACCCGCAGACGCTCCTGCGCCGCCTTCAGATCCGAGATATCCGCGAGCGAACCGACCAGGCGCGTCACCTTCCCCGAGGCGTCCTTGTGCGCCGTCGCCCGGCACAACACCCACCGCGTCCCCCCGTCCGCGTGCGTCATCTCCAGCTCCAGGTCCAGCTGCTCCGACTCGCCCAGCGTCAGCTCCGACACCGCATCATGGAACGGCGTCAGGTGACCCGACACGATCCGACCGAGCCACTCCTCGGGCGAGTCCCCGATCTCGTCGTCCGCATACCCGAAAAGCTGCTTCCAGCGCGGCGCGTAGTACACCGTGTTGCTCGTTAGATCCCAGTCCCAGATCCCGTGCTGCGAGCCAAGCACCGTGAGCCGGAACCGCTCCTCGCTCCGCTCGAGCGATTCGGTCCGCTCCGTGAGCTCCGCCGTCCGATCCCGCACCTGCTGCTCGGTCTCGCGGTACGCGCCCTCGAGACGCGCCCGCGAATCCGCGATCTCGACCATCTCCCTCCGCGCCTGCACGCAGCTCGCCGCGAGGAAAATATCCTCGAAGATCACCCACCCCGCGTGCTCGAACGCGCGCCAGGGCGTCGCGACGAGCACCCCGAACACGGACTCGGGCCAGAACATCCCGCGCACCACGTGGTCCGCCGCCGTCACCGCCGTCGCGGGGATCAGCAGCCGCCAATCCCGGTAGAACGCGAGAAACGCCAGCGACCCGAAAATATGGAAGTGCGCCTCGATCCGCCCCCCCGTCAGATGGATCAGCAATCCCGAGAACAGCATCTGCGACACCGAGATCGTGTACCGCGTCACCGCTTCGCCGCGACGAAACACGATCAGCGCCAAAGGCATCAAGCACAGCAACGCCCCGAGCACCAGCCCCGCCCAGACATGGACATGCACCGAGCTCTCGCTCCCCGACCAGGTCCTTGGCGAGATGAACAGCGCCGCCGCCACCACACCGAAGAACTGCACGACGAACAGGATCCCGAACATCGCGTCCGTGCGCCGGTACACCCTGGATTCCGCTTCGCGCAGAAGCTCGCCCGCGTGTCCGCCCGGCTCAGTCCGCATCGCACACCCCCACGGCGCAGGACCCGAGCACCGGATCCGACTCCCCCATCAGACCGCACCCGTACACCGACGCCTCGCGCACGGCCCCCGCTTCCCCCCTGAGGATCGCACGCAACGACGCGAGCCCGACGCTCTCCCCCTCGTGCCCGCGCGCCGGCGTGATCCCGCCCCAGAACCGCAGCCCCCCGTCCCGATCGAACAGCGCCACGCACCCCGACACCCGCGCCCCCGCGCCCGACGCGATCACGCCCCCGGGGTCGGGGATCGCCGCCGCGTCCAGGAGGCGCTGCGCCCGCGCCCACAGATCCGTCCCGCGCCACGACGCGTCCGCGCCCTCGGGCTCATAGAAGACCACGCGCGTCGCGAACCCGCCGGGCACCTCGCGCTGCAAGCGCTCGAGCGCGGACATCGTCGCCCGCGTGCACGGGCACCTCGGGTGCGCGAACACCACGAGCATCGCCCGATCCGACGGGCGCTCGAATGACGCCGGGACCACCCACCCGTCGCGCAGCCCCCCCGTGTCCCCCGCCGTGTTCGAATACGTCAACAGGACACCCAACGCGCCCGCGCACGCCAACCCCCACACCCCCATCGAAAGAACCACCCACCGTGCCCGTATCGCAGCGACCATGCAGACTCCTCGTGACCGCTCCAGACCGCGGCCATCAACCCAAAACCTCGGTTCGATCGCGCATCCGAAACACACCGATGGGTCAAGTCCGCACAATTTCGCAATGGGAATCAACCCCCCCCGGATCCGGCGTCGTTGAGAGAAACCCCCCGCCCGAGCATCCGCGCGGACCGATCACCCCTTCACGGGCGCCTCGAACGCGATCACGTGCTGGAACGCCGTCACCGGGTACGCGATCGTCATCCGGTACACCCGGAAATCCCCCTGGTCGCACCAGTGCGCGTCGAACACGCGCCGCATCATCGCGCCGTAGTTCGGGACCTCGTGGACGTCGTACATCCCCGCCCCGGGCTCGACCTCCTCGATCGCGCTCTCGAAATCGACCAGGTCCGCGTGCCGATTCAGATCGTTCGGATTCGCCGGCCCGCGTGCCCCGGGGTTGAACACCATCAACTCCGGATCGCTCCCCGGGAAGACGTCCCTGTGCACGATCGCGTCGCACAGCAAGAGACGGACCGGGAAGTCCACGAAGATCGACGCCCCGCGCAGACACGCCGTCGCGTCCGCCGCGTACCGACGCGACCCGCGCTTGTCCATGCTCACGCTGAGCATGTCCCCCGTCGCGTCCTTCCCGAGCCGGTCGTTCACCAACCGATGCACCAGACGCTCCCCGAGCATCGTGCTCTCGACCACCACGGGCTCGTTGTGGTACAGGTCCTCGAGCGACACCCGCACCCCCGACAGCTCCCGCTCGTGACCCCGACCCTCGGGCGGCGGCCCGAACGTGAAATACACCGCCGTATCCGGACGCAACCGACGCACACCCAGCGCCCCGTGGAGCGTCATCACCGACACCATGTCCTCGTCATCCGGATTGGGCGCGAAGATCATCGACGTGATCCACGTCTGCGCCTCCACCCCCAGGATCTGGCTCATCCCCCGGAACACCTCCGAACGACCCGCGTGGTCCACACGCTCGCGCAGCGTCCCCGTGAGCGGACGGATCGCCGCGTTGAGCGCCGAGCGCGTCCCGAACTGATCGCGGATCACCCACCCGAACGCGTCGATCGCCGCCCCCGCTTCCTCGAGCGCTTCGCGCTCGATCGACATCCCCTCCGCCCCGTTGACCACACCACGCAGCGACTCCGGACCCGGGAGCGCCTCGAGCACCTCGTACGCGCTCTCGTGCTCGATCGCACGCAGGATCCGGCTCACCGTCACCCGGCTCATCCCAAGCTTCGACGCCAAAGGCGTCGGCTTGTGCGGCGCGCCCGGAATCCGAACAATCACCGAGCGCAACGACACACGCAACCGCTCGCCCAACCGCTCGAGTTCATCCACCGACATCGCCACCCCGGACTTCATGGTCCCAATTGTGTACCAGATCCCCACCTCCAAAGCGAGCATTCCCCCAAGATCGTAAAATATTACCTTGTCGGGATCGCCCCTCCCCACCGCACGCACCGCCACCACCCAACACCGCCGGATCGTCCTCCATCCTCAAAAACAGGGGGCATTCCACGTATCCCCGCGCCCGGACACACGCGCTCCCGCCCCACTTCCGGCTCGCTCCGCGCCCACGAGAATTATCCAGATCCCATACACATGCCGCCGCCGGATCCACGCGCCACGCGACGTGTCGCCCGCCTCTCCACCCCCGTCATAGACGACGATCCAGGAGCCGGTACTGCACCGCCTCCCCGACATGCTCGGGACGCACATCCTCCGCGCCGTCCACGTCCGCGATCGTCCGCGACACCCGGCGCACCTTGTCGTACGCGCGGGCGCTCAGCCCGAGCTGCGTCATCGCCTGCTCCAGGAGCCCCCGCGCCGCGTCGCTCAGGTTCATGATCTCGTCGAGGTCCTTCCCGCGCAGCCGCGCGTTGATCACCCCGCCCTGACGCGCGCGCATCCGATCGCGCGCCGACAGCACCCGTTCGCGCATCATCTCGGTCGTCGACCCCGTCGCCTTCTCGCTCAGCTCCTTCCACGGGACGGCCGGCGCTTCCACGTGCAGATCGATCCGATCCAGCAGCGGCCCGGAGATCCGCGACAGGTACCGCTCCATCTCCCGCTTCCCCACCTCCCCGGGCGCGACGTCCCCCCGCGGCGTCGGGTTCATCGCCGCCACCAGCATGAACGACGCCGGGAACTTCGTCGACCCGTGCGACCGCGCGATCGTCACCACCCGGTCCTCCAGGGGCTGGCGCATCGTCTCGAGTACCCCCCTGGGGAACTCCGGGAGCTCATCGAGAAACAGCACCCCGTGATGCGCCAGCGAGATCTCTCCCGGACGCGGGACCACCCCGCCCCCCACGATCGCGGCGCTGCTCGCCGTGTGGTGCGGCGTCCGCACAGGCCTCCGCGTCACGAGCCCCGCGCCCGATTCGAGCCGACCCGCGCACGAATAAATCCGCGTCACCTCCAGCGCCTCGTCCGGTGTGAGCGGCGGCAGAATCCCCGGCAGCGCCTTGGCCATCATCGTCTTCCCCGTCCCCGCCGGGCCCAGCATCACGATGTTGTGCGCCCCGGCCGCCGCGATCACTAGCGCCCGCTTCACCGATTCCTGACCCTTGATCTCCCCGAAGTCCAGCGCCGCGTCCGCCGTCTCGAGCATCCCCGCCACGTCCGCCTGAGGCGTCGGCTCAAGATCGAGCCCACCATTGAACAGCCCCACCACCTGCGCCAGCGACGACACCCCGAACACCCGCACCCCATCGACCACCGCCGCCTCGGGCGCATTCACATCGGGCACCACCACCGCATCCATCCCGAGCGAGCGCGCTAGCGACGCGATCGCGATCGCCCCGCGGATCGGGCGCACCCGCCCATCGAGCGCCAGCTCCCCCGCGATGAGCACCCGGCGCGGATCGAGCCCCCCCAGACCCTCCATGAGCCCCTCGTCCAGATCCCCGGCCGCCCCAGCCCCCGCCATCGCCGGAGCCCGCCGCTCCACGATCACCCCCTGCGCGACCAGCAAACCCACCGCGATCGGGAGGTCGTACGTCGGCCCCTCCTTCCGCACATCCGCCGGCGCCAGGTTGATCAGCGTCCGACCCCGCGGCATCGGATACCCCGAGTTCCCCATCGCGCTCCGCACCCGCTCGAGCGACTCGCGGACGGCCGTATCCGGGAGCCCCACCACCGTCTCCTTCTGGAGCTGTGTGTCGTCCAGATCGACCTCGATCTCACAGACCGTCGCATCGATCCCGCTCAATATCGCGCTTCGAATCTTGGGTACCATGCCGAACAGAATACCAAAAACCGAACGCAGGTCAAGCCGCCTGTTCGGGAATAAGAAGGGAACACGAAATCCCCCATTTTTGAGCCATACCGCCAGTGAACGCGTCAACAGTCCCGCTATGCAACCCCCGCCGCCGCACGGGTTTCCATGCTCGGGATCACCCCCGCGATCGCGTTCACCACCTCGTGCCGCGACGACGACCGACGCGCCGAATCCAGCCGCTCGATCAGCGAATCCATCGCATCAACAACCACCGAATCCCGATCGATGAGCCGCGCGATCCCCGGGTGCGCCGTCCTCGACAGATCCTCATCGGCGTAGCTCAGCTCCTCGTACAGCTTCTCCCCCGGGCGCGACCCCGTGATGATGATGGGCACCCGGTCCGGCCCGTGCGCTTCTCCGGGTGCGCCACCGAGAATCGGCTCGCACCCGCACGCACGCACGAACCGCTGCGCGAGCCCGTAGATATTGATCGGGTCCCCCATATCCAAAACAAACACCTCGCCCGACCGACCGTCCCGGTCTCCAGACATCGCCCCCGCCTGGATCACCAGCGTCGCCGCCTCCGGGATCGTCATGAAGTACCGCGTCATCCGCTCGTCCGTCACCGTGATCGGGCGACCCGCGCCCACCTGCTCGCTCCAGATCTCGAGCACGCTGCACGCCGAGCCCAGGACATTCCCGAAGCGCACCATGCTCAGCTTCGTCGACCCCGGGATCCCCGCCGCCAGCGACTGCACGTACATCTCCGCGAGCCGCTTGGTCGCGCCCATCACGTTCACCGGGTTCACCGCCTTGTCCGACGAGATCAGCACGAACCGCTCCACCCCCGTCGCGACGCACGCGTCCGCGATCGCCTTGGTCCCGAACACGTTGTTCGTCACCGCGTGCGCCGGGTGATCCTCCATCAGCGGCACATGCTTGTGCGCCGCCGCATGAAACACCACGTCCGGCCCCCACTTCTCCACAAGCGACAGCGTCCGCGGCGCATCGACCACATCATGAAGAATCGCCGCCCGTTCGATCTCCGGGTACGTCTCATTCAAAAACCGATCCACCCCGAACAGCGCGTTCTCCGCGCGCTCCATGAGCACGATCCGCCTGGGACGGAAGCTCGCGCACTGGCGCACCAGCTCCGACCCGATCGACCCGCCCGCGCCCGTGACGAGCACCGTCTTGCCCGTGATCGTCTCCGCGACGAGCTCCCGATCGATCTCGTGCGCCGTCCGACCCACGAGCTTCGCCAGGTCGATCCGCGCCCCCGGGCGCTCCACCCCGATCGAAGCAGGAGCGGCCGGCGCGCTGTTGAGCACCTCATCGATAGGGGTCACGAACCGCTCCACGATCCCCGCGCGCCGCAGCTCCGCGCTGATCCTCCTCCACGCGCCCCGCTCGTGCGCCGGGAGGGTCACGATCGCCTGCACCACCTTCTCGCTCGCGCACACCCCGACGAGCGAGTCCAGATCCCCCAGGATCTCGATGTCCTCGCACGACTGATCCGCGCCGTCGAGCACGACCGCGCCCACGAGCTCGGGGGACTGGGGGATGACACGCAGCTGGCGCGCGAGCAGCGCCGCCGACTCGCGGGTGCCGACGAGGATGGTCCGTGTACTCATGCCCCCTCTATCGGCCCAAACCCCTTCCGCGAACCAACCGCGCCCCCCATTCCCCCGCCCCGCCGGGCACAATCACCCCCGCCCGGGTATCCTCACACCCATGATCACGCGCCTCAGCGCCACCCTCGACGCCATCGACCACGGCCCCATCCCCGTCGCCGCCCTCATACCCGGAGCGTCCCCCTTCGTCATCGAGGCCCTGCTCCCGACCTACCTCGCCCAGCGCCTCGAACCCCAGATCGGCCAATCCATCACCCTCCACACCCGCACGATCCTCGAAGCCCAGGGCCAGGGCACGAGCTTCATCCCCCGCCTCATCGGCTTCGGATCCGCCGACGAACGCGCCTTCTTCGAGACCTTCACGAGCGTCAAAGGCGTCGGCACCCGCAAAGCCCTCCGCGCCCTCGCCGAGGAACCCGGCACCATCGCCGCCCTGATCGTCGCCAAAGACGCCAAAGCCCTCACCAAGCTCCCTGAAATCGGCAAACGCCTCGCCGAGACCATCATCGCGGAACTCTCGGGCAAGATCGACCGCTTCGCCGCGGACCTCGTCCCCGACCCCGACCGCCCGCGCCCCGCGGCCTCGACCATCGAACCCACGCTGACCCAAGGCCCCATCGCCGAAGCGGTCGCCGCCCTGGTCGCGCTCGGGGAGACCCGCACCGACGCGATCCGCAAAGTCGAACGCGCCTCGGCCAAGCTGGGCGACGCGCCCAGCGCCGACACCCTCATCAGCGCCGTCTTCGCCGGGGTGTGATGCCTGATCCGAAAAAACATCACTATGTCCCCAAGGTCCTCCTCAAACATTTCACCACAGGGACCAAAGACACACATATCTGGGCATTCGATATCGCGAAGCTCACCCGATTCCACCCAAACATAAAGGATGCTGCGGCACAATCAAACTACTACAGGGTCACCAACGACCACGACCCCGATCTTGATCCTCTTGTCCTGGAGAAACTTTTCGGAAGCGAGATTGAATCCCCAGCCGGACCAGTTCTCCAGCAGTTGATCGCGACATCAAAGATACCCAAGCACAAAATCCCGCAAGAAATCGCGACCCTTATGGCCGCCTCTATGGCAAGAGTACCAAGGACAATCGATGGATTGAATGAACTGAACTCAAGGCTGCTCCGTCGAGTTCTTTGGTACTACGCACACGACCCAAGGCGAGCAAGCCAGATGGCGGACCATGCCCCTTCACTGGATACTTCAACGCTCCAAAAACTATTGGAACACGACGCATTGGAGATCTCACTAGAGAGAAACTTCATTCTCCAGCAAGCAATGATTGGTTTCCCGAATGCACTACAAGCGATCCAATCCAGAAACTGGTGCTTAGCCACATCAGACACCGACGATCACTTCATACTTTCTGACTGCCCATTCGTTGTATCCTGGTCGAAACCAACACCCGGCCCATATCCGCCAGCTCTTGGATTATCGAATACCACAGCCACATTCCCCATATCCCCGAAGCACGTCCTCATCGGTACATTCGAACCCCTACCTGCGAATCTTGTGGCACCTCCCGAGGATGTCGCAAACATCAACGCCAGAACCGCGTCATACGCGACACGATTTCTCTTTGCGCACGAAGACGATTTCCGCATCGAGCTACCCAATCGCGAGATCGGGAACTGGGAACGCTACAAATCCTTCCTACAGTCACGACGCACCCAAGAGGATTGACCCATGCGTTACGCCATGATCATGGCCGGCGGCTCCGGCACACGACTCTGGCCCATGTCCCGCGACGGACAGCCCAAACAACTCATCGACTTCATCCACCAACCCGACGGCTCCCGCGCTTCCCTCCTCGCACTCGCCGCCGAGCGCATGAACGCGATCTGCGACCCATCGCGCCAGTACATCTGCACCGGGGAGCGCTACCGCGCGCACCTCAACGCCTCCCTCCCCTCGTTCCCCAACGACAACATCCTCGGCGAGCCCGAGCCGCGCGACACCGTCAACGCCGTCGCCTTCGGCGCCGCCGTCTTCGCCAAGCAGGACCCCGACGCCGTTTTCTCCGTCCTCACCGCCGACCAGCTCATCGAACCCGCGGACATCTTCAACGCCGCCATGCAGCTCGGGTACGAGCTCGTCGAAGCCGACCACTCCCGACTCGTCACCTTCGGCATCACCCCCACCCACCCCGCGACCGGCTACGGCTACATCGAGCGGGGCAAACCCATCCCCGACACCGACAACAACGCCTACATCGTCGAACGCTTCGTCGAAAAACCCCAGCTCGAAACCGCGGAGGCCTACATCGAGTCCGGACGCTTCGAATGGAACGCCGGCATGTTCGTCTTCCACGCGCAGACCTTCCTCGAGCTCTACAAACGCTACCTCCCGAACAACGCCGACCTCATCGACCAACTCGCCGACGCCTGGGGCACCGACGCCCAGCAACAGGTCTTGGGCGACGTCTACCCCCGGCTCGAAAAGACCTCCGTCGACTACGGCGTCATGGAACCCGCCTCCAACGCGCCCGACGTCACCATCGTCGGCGTCAAGATGCCCATCACCTGGCTCGACGTCGGGTCGTGGCCCGCCTACGCCGAGACCCTCACCCCCGACGCGCACGACAACCGCGTCGCCGGGATCAACCTCACCGCCCTCGACGCGCACCACAACGTCGTCATCGGGGAGGGCGCCCAGGATTCCAGGCACACCATCGCGCTCGTCGGGGTCGACGACCTCATCGTCGTCCGCACCGCGCGCGCGACCCTCATCATCCCCAAGGACCGCGCCCAGGACATCAAGAAGCTCCACGAACGCCTCACCGACGACCTGCGTTGATCCTTCGCCTCGCTCCCTCCACCTAAACTCAGCCATGCGCATCCTCGCGATCGATCTCGGAGACGCCCGCACCGGGCTCGCGCTCGCCGACACCATCACCAACATCGCCTCCCCCCTCGCGCTCATCGAGACCCCCATCGACCGATCCGAAGGGCGCGCCCTCCTCGACGAACTCGCCCGCGTCCTCCGCGAACAACCGCGCGACACCGAGATCCTCATGGGCTACCCCATCAACATGGACGACACCATCGGCCCGCGCGCCAGACTCGTCGAGTCCTTCGCCCTCAAACTCGCCGCGGCCGCCAACCGACCCATCACCCTCGTCGACGAGCGCCGGACCTCCGTCGCCGCCGACGCCGCGATGTCCCGCTCCGGTCTGACCCACAAACAGAAAAAGAAACGACGCGACGCCATCGCCGCCGCCGCCATCGCCACCCTCGCCCTCGAATCCCCCGAATCACGCGTCAAAGTCGTCAATCCCGACGGCTCCACCGAACAACCGCAACACGACCACGGCTCACCCGTTGAACACGACGAGACATGAACCCCAAGGACCACCCGTGATCCACACCCTCCTCATCTCGCTCGCCCTCACGCTCCAGCCCGCCGCCGACGCGCAACCCTCGTCGGCCTCCATCCCCCCCGCTGGCTCCATGCCCCCCCCCGGCGCTCCTAACCCCGCGGCCCAGACCTTCGACTCCCCGCGCCAGCTCCTCGACGCGCTCGCGCACAAGGACACAACCTACGAATCGATGTCGGGCAATGTCCGCTACACCGTCATCAAGGCCCTCGAGTCCGACCTCCAGCAGCGCTTCGGGGACCTCTACATCCGCACCACCGAGGAAGGCCGCCGCCAATACGCCGTCTCCTTCGACACCCTCGTCCTCGGGGACCGACAATCCGAGACCCGCGAGCACTACATCTTCGACGGGCGATGGTTCGTCGAACGACTCCACGACGAACGACAGTTCAACAAACGCGAGCTCGTCCCCGAGGGCGAGACCCTCGACCCCATGGACCTCATGCGCGAAGCCCCCTTCTGGGTCTCCATCGGGTCCAACACCGAGAAGGTCCTCGAGACCTACGACCTCGCCCTCGACGACCCCAAGTCGTACCTCGAATCCAACGAGGACTTCCCCGAACTCAAATACCTCGCGCAGATCCTCGACGAGCACACCCTCCTGCGCCTCGAACCCAAGCCGGG
Source organism: uncultured Phycisphaerales bacterium (assembly GCA_965652365.1). Classification (GTDB taxonomy): domain Bacteria; phylum Planctomycetota; class Phycisphaerae; order Phycisphaerales; family UBA1924; genus UBA1924. The sequence continues at coordinate 12,409 of CBFGUD010000016.1, read as the reverse complement.
CTCCAGCGCCGAGGACGACTGGGAATCCGTGCGCATCTGGTTCGACAACGACACCCTCCTCCCGCGCCTCTACATCAAGACCGACTGGACCGGGGACCTCCAGATCGTCGAGCTCTCCGCCGTCACCCTCGACCCCCAGCTCGCGCCCACCATCTTCGACACGCGCACCCCGCCCCCCGAGTCCGGATGGCGCACCCAGATCTCCCCGTGGCGAGGCCACAGCGACACCCCCAACGACGCAACCCAGTAACTACGCGATCCGGCGCGACGAACGCGCCCCGATCACCACCCCCGTGTCATCCACGCGAACCGACCCCTCGGGCTCCTCGGGCTCATCGCCCGCGCTCTCGCGCTCCGCGCCCCCCGGGCGCTCCCCGACCTCCCACCCCGTCCACCCCACGAACCGCGCCTGCAGGTCCGCCGCGATCTCCGCGCTCGTCATCGAACTACCCGTGTAATCGATCGGCCGCATCACCCGCACCCGCGCGTCCGAACCCGTCCACAGCGAATCCCACGCGCTCGACGTCTCCGGGGTCCCGTCCACGATCACCGGGAGCACCTTCGCCCCCGTCCGCTGCACCAGCACCCCCACCCCCACCGCGAACGGGAGCAGCCGCCCGTGAGGCCGCTCGATGTGCCCCTCCGGGAAAATCCCGATCACCCCCCCATCCGCCAGATGCTTCCGCGCCCGGCGCAACCCCGTACGCCCGTGCCGGTTGCGCGCGATGAAGATCACCCCCACCCAGTCCCAGAACCAGTCCAGCATCGGAACACGCATGTCCTCGGCCATCAACCAGTGCACACGCCTCGGGATCACCGACGACACCAGGATCGGATCCACCCCCGCCGTATGGTTCACCACCACAAGCAAAGGCCCATCGATCTCGTCGAACGCCCCATCCTCGATATCCGCCGTAAGTCGATGCACAAGCCGGACATACGTCATCCCGACCAGGTAGACGAACCCCTCCAGAACCGACGTCCGGTCCCGACGACGACGCGCCACCGCCGCACTCGACAACCCGGCGCCGATCAGCGCGATCACAAGCACCAGAATCAGGATCGCGGGTGTCGACATCCGAGTGTATGTTAGTAAGTGCAAAGCGATTGTTCCGCCCGATCGTGCGATTTTTCGCACTTCGCGCAACGATCCCTGCCCATCGGCTCAAACCCACGACACACTCAAACAATCCACACCCGCCACATACCACAATCCCGAGCCACCCAACCCCCGTACAATCCCCGTATGAACGATCTCTGGGCCGCAAAGCGCGAGCAGAAACTCACCGCCGTGGAACCGCTCGCCGCACGCGTCCGACCACGCACCCTCGCCGACATCGTCGGGCAGCGCCACCTCCTCGCCGAAGGCAAGCTCCTGCGCCGCATGATCGACGCCGACGCGCTCACCTCCGTCATCCTCCACGGCCCGCCCGGCACGGGCAAAACCTCCCTCGCCCAGGTCATCGCGCACGCGACATCACGCCGATTCGTCCGCGAGAACGCCGCGTCCGTCGGCGTCAAACGCATCCGCGAGATCATCGACGACGCGCAGCGCATCCTCGAAGACTCCCAGAAACGCACCATCCTCTTCCTCGACGAGATCCACCGATTCACCAAGTCCCAGCAGGACGTCCTCCTCGCCGACGTCGAACGCGGGCTCATCACCCTCATCGGCGCCACCACCGAGAACCCACTCTTCGCCGTCAACAGCGCGCTCATCTCACGCTCCACCCTCTTCCGTCTCGAACAGCTGAGTGAAGACGAAACCATCGAGCTCTTGGGCCGAACCCTCGCGCACCCCCGCGCCTTCCCCAACCTCCACATCACCGTCGACGACGACGCCAAGCGTGTCTGGGCGATCAAATCCGAAGGCGATGCCCGCCGCGCCATCACCGCGCTGGAAGTCGCCGTCCTCTCCTCTTCTCCCTCGACCAGTGCTCGTGGGACGGGCTTCCAGCCCGTCACTCCCCCTTCTCCATCCTCATCCTCTTCCCCACCATCCACCCTCCACATCGACAAACAGATCGCAGAAGACTCCATCCAACAAAAAATCGCCGACTACGGCGACGACGGGCACTACGACGCCATCTCCGCCATGATCAAATCCGTCCGCGGCTCCGACCCCGACGCCGCCCTCTACTGGATCGCGCGCATGCTCGACGCAGGCGAAGACCCGCGCTTCATCGCGCGCCGACTCGCGATCCTCGCGTCCGAAGACATCGGGAACGCGGACCCCCAGGGCGTCGTCATCGCCCAGTCCTGCTGGGACCTCGTCGAGCGCATCGGGCTCCCCGAAGCCCGCATCACCCTCGCCCAGTGCGCCACCTACCTCGCGTGCGCCCCCAAATCCAACGCCGCCTACGTCGGGATCGACGCGGCCCTCGACGACATCCGAAACGACCGCGTCCTCCCCGTCCCCATCTACCTCCGCGACGCCAACACCTCCCCCCGCGCCACCACCGACGGCTCAGGACAACGCGTCCGCGACCTCGAGTCCGAGCACTACCAATACTCCCACAACGCCGACGACCAGCAGACCGGCCAGGACTACCTCGGCGTCGACAAACGCTACTACGAACCCAAGGACGTGGGCTACGAAACCACCATGCGCGAAGCCCTCGACAAACGACGCGCCGCGCGGACCACCAAACGCGATGGATAACACCACGGACCCAAAGCGCACCATGCGCGAGCGCCTCAAGCGCACCATCGCGACCATCCCCGACGCGCAGCGCCTCGACGACGCGCTCAGGGTCCGCGACGCGCTCCGCGCCCTCCCCGAGTACGAGCGTGCCACCACCATCCTCGCCTACGCGTCCCTCCCCGCCGAGCTCGACCTCGATCCCTTCATCCGCGCGGCGCTGACAGACTCCAAATCCATCGCCCTCCCCCGCGTCGAACCCGCGGGAATCGCCATGCACGCCGTCCTGATCTCGAATCTGGACGACGACGTGGAAACGGGCCGATACGCCATCCGATCCCCGCGCCCGCGCTGCGTGCCCGCCGATCCCCACGATCTCGACCTCGTCCTCGTCCCTGGGCTCGCGTTCGACGAAAACGCCCGCCGCTTGGGGCGCGGCGTCGGGTTCTATGATCGTTGGATCGGCGCGCACCCACGCGCCGACACGACCATCGTCGGGATCGCGTACGACGAACAGCTCGTCGATCGCGTCCCGACGGACGCGCACGACCGAGCGATGGACCTGCTCGTCACACCCACGCGCGTGATCCGCCCGACCCGCGGACACACCAAGGAGGAAGCATGAGTCTCCCGAGCCAATCCACACGCGTCTCACGCTCCTCGGGTGTCGCCTACCGGCGCTCACGGGGCAACCCCTTCAAACGCTTCGTCCCCGCCGCCGCCGTCGTCGCCGCCCTCGCGCTCATCCTCTGGTTCTCACTCCGCACCCCCGAGCCCACCATCGCCGAGGACGGGGTCACACCCCCGACCGAATCCGACACCCTCGCGCTCAATACCCCCGACGACCGCGTCGACACCCGCCCGAGCGAAACCTCGCGCCCGCGCCAGGAGCCCGTCGTCATCGACAACGCCGCCCCCGTCCGCACCCTCCCCGGATCCACGCGCGAGGACGCCGAGACCTCGACCCCGGAGACCCGCACCCAGACCCCCGCTCAAACCGAATCACGCCAGGCGAACAGCTCCGGCTCCTCCCTCCTCGAATCCACCATCGACCGCGCCAACACCGGGACCACCAACGCCCGACCCACGACGAACAACACATCCAACCCCACCACCACCCGCACCGCCCCCGACACCTCGGGCAACGTCGCCCTCGCGCTCTCCACCGCGCGCGACATGGTCGCACGCAACGACCGCGTCGCCGCGCGCGTTCTCCTCTCCAAGACCCTCCGCGCCGCCACCTCCCGCGCCGACCAGCAAGCACTCCGCAACGAACTCTCCGCCATCAACGACGTCCTCGTCTTCGGCCCCGTCGTCGCCCCCGACGACCCCATCGCCGAGGAATACACCGTCCAGTCCGGAGACTCCCTCTCACGCATCGCCGCACGCCGCGAACTCGCCACCCACTGGAAACTCATCCAGCGCGTCAACCGCATCTCCAACCCCTCGCGCATCCGACTCGGACAATCCCTCAAACTCATCCGAGGCCCATTCCACGCGATCGTCCACAAATCCGCACACCGCATGGACATCTACCACGGCTCCCCCGCCGCACCCCAGGACTGGCTCTACATCACCTCCTACCCCGTCGGGCTCGGGCTCGACGACGGCACACCCGTCGGGTCCTTCCGCATCTCCTCGAACAAACTCGAGAACCCCGGATGGGTCAACCCCCGCAACGCGCGAGAGCAGTACGCCCCCGACGACCCCGACAACCCCATCGGCGAATACTGGCTCGGGCTCGACGGCATCGGACCCGACGCCCAACTCACCGGCTACGGCATCCACGGCACCATCGACCCGGGCTCCATCGGATCCGACGAATCCATGGGCTGCGTCCGACTCGGAGACGAGCACATCGCCATCGTCTACGAACTCCTCGCCGAACAGGTCTCCACCGTCCAGATCAGGCCCTGATCCCGCCCCGCGCAACCGCCTGAAAACACACCCCTTCCGACCCCCGGAATCCCGCGGTTTCTCACCCCCGAAACCGCGCTTTCCGTGCGCACGATCCCTACCATTCCCATCGCCGGAGATCGGCGTTTTCGCCAAGAAAACAAGGGCCCTCCACGCCCCGAACACCCCGGACCCACAGACCCCATGAGCGAACAGAACACCGAGCCCAAGGCGCCCGCGCGTTCCGAATACTCCTCCGACCAGATCAAGGTCCTCGAGGGTCTCGAAGCCGTCCGCAAAAGACCAGGCATGTACATCGGAGGCACCGGCATCGGCGCCCTCCACCACATGGTCTACGAGGTCGTCGACAACTCCATCGACGAAGCCATGGCCGGATACGCCACCTACGTCTCCGTCGTCATCTCGCCCGACGGCTCCGTCAAAATCTCCGACGACGGGCGAGGCATCCCCACCGACCCCGTCAAAAACGACGACCCCACACTCAACGGCAAACCCGCCGTCGAGGTCGTCCTCACCAAACTCCACGCCGGCGGCAAGTTCCAGCAGGAAAACTCCGCCTACAAAGTCTCCGGCGGGCTCCACGGCGTCGGCGTCTCGTGCGTCAACGCACTCTCCTCACTCCTCGAAGTCGAAGTCTGGCGCGACGGCGTCATCAAAGCCATGGCCTTCGAGCGCGGCGTCGTCTCCAAACAACTCCACGACGTCGGACCCATCCCCAAGGGCGCCGACCGCGAAACCGGGACCACCGTCACCTTCAAACCCGACCACGAGATCTTCGAGGTCACCGACTTCTCCGAACAAACCCTCGCCAACCGACTCCGCGAGCTCGCCTACCTCAACCCCGGGGTCACCATCCGCCTCACCGACGAACGCGTCGGGCCCGACGGCAAGCTCAAAAAGCACGTCTTCAAAGCCGAGAACGGGCTCCTCGAATACGTCACCCACCTCATGAAGGGCAAGAACGCCGTCTCCACGCCCGTCTACCTCCGCAAGGAAGTCGAGGAAGACTCCCTCATCTGCGAAATCGCGATGCAGTACCACGACGGGTACAACGAAACACTCCTCACCTTCGCCAACAACATCAACAACGTCGACGGCGGCACCCACGCCCAGGGATTCAAGGTCGCACTCACGCGAACCCTCAACAACTACGCCAAACGCACCGGGATCCTCAAGGACAAGGACCCCAGCCCCACCGGAGACGACCTCCGAGAAGGGCTCATCGCCGTCATCTCCGTCAAACTCCCGGACCCGCAGTTCAACAACCAGCCCAAGGAAAAACTCCTCAACCCCGAGATCGAATCCTTCGTCTCCGGCGCCTTCGGCGAAGCACTCAACAACTGGCTCGAGGAAAACCCGCAGGACGCCAAAAAACTCTGCCTCAAGGGCATCGTCGCCGCCCAGGCACGCGAAGCCGCACGCAAGGCCCGCGAACTCACCCGCCGCAAAACCGCCCTCGACTCGGGCTCCATGCCCCACAAACTCCGCGACTGCAAGACCAAGGACCTCGATGAAGCCGAACTCTTCATCGTCGAAGGCGACTCCGCGGGCGGCTCCGCCACCCAGGGACGCGACGTCGACACCCAGGCCATCCTCCCCCTCCGCGGAAAGCTCCTCAACGTCGAACGCGCACGAATCGACAAGGTCCTCGGCTTCGAGGAAATCCGCACACTCATCGCCGCCCTCAAATGCGGCATCGGCGCCGACTTCGACATCTCCAAACTCCGCTACGGCAAAGTCATCATCATGACCGACGCCGACGTCGACGGCTCACACATCCGCACCCTCCTCCTCACCTTCTTCTTCCGACAGATGCCCGAGCTCATCCGGCGCGGCCACGTCTACATCGCCCAGCCCCCCCTCTACCAGATCGCCAAGGGCAAGTCCTCCCGATACGTCCTCAACGAACGCACCCTCGCCCAAGCGCTCACCGACCTCGGGCTCGACGGCGCCCAGCTCCTCGTCCGCGACATCGCGCACGCCGAGCCCGGAGAAACGCCCAAGGTCGAGACCACCATCGAGGGCGCCGACGCGCGCCGACTCATCCTCGCGCTCACACGCCTGGGCGACCTCGTCGAGATCGCCGAGCGACGCGGCGTCCGATTCCTCGACCTCCTCGCCACCCGCAAGGACGGCGAGCTCCCCACCCACAAACTCGCGACCCAGACCGAGACCATCTACGCCTGGTCCGAGTCCGAAGCCCTCGAAGCCCTCACCGAACGCGGATGGCGCCTCGCGGAGGAAGCCGCAGCCGAGGACGACGAAACCACCCACGACGAAAGCACCGACGACGACGCGCCCTCCCCGGACATCGACTCCCCCGAATACGCCGAGTCCAAGCGCCTGAGCACCGAGCCCGTCGCGACCCTCCGCGAGCTCCACGAGAACCGCGAGATCACCGCCATCTTCAACGAGCTCCGGACCATGGGCATCGACCCCGACGACTACGGGCTCGTCCAGGAGGAATCCGTCACGGGCGAATCCCTCCCCGCGCGCTTCGCATGGGCCACGACCAACACGGCGCAGAAGCAAACCGCGAGCCCCGATGAGGATGGCTCAGGCGACACGCACGTCCCCGCCGGCGCCAAGATCGTCGAAGCCCCCAACATCCCCTCCATCCTCGCGTCCCTCCACCAGATCGGACGCCGAGGGATGGAGATCAAACGCTTCAAGGGTCTTGGCGAGATGGACGCCGAGCAGCTCTGGGAAACCACCATGGACCCGAGCAAACGCACCCTCTTCCGCGTCCAGTGGGAGCACGCCTCGGGCGCCGCCTCCTCCCTCTTCTCCCTCCTCATGGGCGAGCAGGTCGAACCCCGACGCAAATACATCGAGGACCACGCGCTCGAGGTCAAGAACCTCGACGTCTGATCCCAGGCGTCCCGCCCCGGAACTCGCCTCCCGCCCCCACCCGTTCTCGGACCCAGGGGCGCGCCGATCCCCCCGCATCGCGCCCCCCGTGCGCGCACTTCACGCCCCCCGCTTGATCCGAGGGGGACATCCCCCGATACCACCACCCGACCGATCCGCCCGTCGAGCGGGCATCCTGCATCGCGGATATCCCCGTCATGAAAGACCACCCCGACCACACCAACACCCTGAGACTCGGGATCCGCGAACTCAACGCGCTCCTCGACCGGATCGAGCAGCGCACCCCCGACCCCAAGTCCGCCGACAGGGACTTCGTCCGATGGTCCTTCCGGATCGTCCGCGCCGACCTCACCATCGAACACCAGGGCGGGTCGAGCGTCACCTTCCCCGTCGCGACCCGCAACATCTCCCGAGGCGGGATCTCCGTCCTCCACAGCGCCTTCGCCTACCCGGGATCCAACTGCAGCATCCTGCTCCACCTCGAGGGCGACAACACCCTCCAGGCGCAGGGCAGGATCGTCCGATGCCAGCACCTCGTCGGCAAGGTCCACGAACTCGGGATCAGCTTCAACGAGCAGGTCTCCACCAAAGCCCTCCTCGGGCTCGACCCCATGCACGAGGCCTACTCCCTCGAGCACATCGACCCGTCGCGACTCATGGGCACCGTCGTCGTCGTCTCCGACGCCAAGCTCGACCAGCAGCTCATCTTCAAACTCCTCGAGGACACCGGGCTCAACATCGTCTTCGCCGACTCGATCGACAAAGCCACCGAGAGAGCCAGGAAGGGCTGCGAGCTCGTCCTCACCGACTACCAGCTCGGGGACGACTCCGGGACCGACCTCGTCACCGCCCTCCGCTCCGAGGGCATCGACTGCCCCATCCTCGTCCTGACCTCCATCAACACCGAGGACGTCCGCGACGAGATGCGCATGGCCGGCGCCTCGGGCTTCATCTCCAAACCCATCGTCCGCACCCGCCTCGTCCAGGCCCTCGGAGAGTTCCTCCTCGGCGACGCCGACGGCGGCCCCATCTACTCCACCCTCGAGAACGACGACCCCGCCTACGAACTCCTCACCAAGTTCCTCTCCGACCTCCCACGCACCATCCTCACCCTCGAAAAATCACTCCACGACAACGAACAACGCGCCTGCCACGACATCGTCCGCTCCCTCGCCGGGACCGCCGAGCCCCTCGGCTTCCCCTCCATCAGCGCCCTGGCGCTCAGGGCGGACCGCGCCCTGACCACCGGCAACGGGCTCCGCGACGCCGCCTCCGACGTCCGACAGCTCATCATCGCGTGCCGACGCGTCAAGGCCGCCCAGAAACGCGCCGCCTGACACACCAGATCCGACACCATGACACCCCCCCGCACATCCTGCACCCCCAACGTCCGCATCGAACCGATCACCAAGAACACCCTGAGCATCGACGGGCAGGCATACGCGGCCCTCCTCTACAAACTCGACGACCACAACGGAACCCTCCCCCCCAGCACCGCCCGCGTCTACCGACGACTCGAATACGCACACCCGCGCCTCCTCCTCCGCATCGAATCCGCACGCGACGCCGCGCGGGAGATCCTCGTCGCGACATGAAACCTCTCACAGCGCGGCATCAGCATCCTCCACGCCTCCTACATGTACCCGGGCACCGACGTCACCCTCGACCTCATCACCAACACGCACGACACCCGACGCATCCGGGGCACCGTCGCACGCTGCGAACACCGCGGCGGCATCATCCACGAGGTCGGGATCAAGTTCGACCACGACATCAACCTCCGCGAATACCTCCACGGCTCCCCCGACCTCCTCCTCCACGCGCACGAACGCATCGAGCCCGAGACGCTCGACAAACGCGTCCTCTTCGCGTCCAGGGACGACGACTTCTCCCCACTCGTCCGCCAGTGGCTCCTCCCCACCAACCTCAAATACACCTTCAAAAACAACCCCGAGCGGATCCTCCCCGCACTCGACGACACCGACATCGTCCTCATCCACCACGCCAACGAACTCGACGCCCCCGAACTCGTCGCGCGGATCCGCGCCTCGGGCTTCGAGGACCCCATCATCGTCGCCGCCCACCCCGAGAGCGACGCACAAGCGCACCTCCTGGGCGCCTGCGGCGCCGACACCTTCCTCCCCTGGCCCTGCGACGACAACACCCTCATCTGCGCCATCGCCGAGTACGTCCTCAACGACTGGACCCACGAATCCCTCGCGCTCCTCCGCTCGTGCATCAGCCCCGAGACCCGGCGCATCCTCACCGAAGCCCTCGCGACCCGAGGCGTCGCCCTCGACCAGCACACTCGCAACCACGAGACCGACGCCACCCGCGCCGACTGCCTCGCCATCGAACAGCTCGCACGCACCCTGAACATCGAGCCCATCCGGCGCACCGCCGCGTCCATCGCCCGACGCCTGGCCGACCCCGACCCCGATCAACTCGCCGCCGAGATCGCCGAGCTCGCCCGCGCCTGCACCGCCGTCGCGCGCAAGCACGCCGCGTGACACAACGCGCACGCCGGTCCTCGAGATCCGATGCAAAGGGGGGCAGGGGGGGCAGGGGGGGAAGGGTGAACGACGGGGCTCGAACCCGCGACATCCTGGACCACAACCAGGTGCTCTACCGACTGAGCTACGTCCACCATCACGGCGCGAAACAGTTCCACGCCGAGCACGGAAACAATAGCCGAAATCACCCTCCAAAGTCACGCCCCAAGGCAGGAGTTTTCAGCGCGGACCCGCCCCGACGGTCTACCATATCCACCCGGAAAATCACGCCCGAGCGCACCACGCCCGGGCGACCGAACGACTGGGCGCCCCTCCACCGCATCGGCGCCCGAAGCGCAGGAGTGAACATGAGCACGCTCAGCATGCACGGCCTCGACCTATCCTCCAAAACCGTCCACCGCAACCTCCCCACCGCACGACTCGTCGAGCAGGTCTTCAAACGCCACGAAGGGCAGCTCGCCTCCAACGGCGCTATGAACGTCCGCACAGGCAACCGCACCGGACGATCCCCCACCGACAAGTTCCTCGAGGACACCCCCGCGATCCACGACCACATCGACTGGGGCAAGGTCAACCAGCCCATGACCCCCGAGCAGTTCGACACCGCGCTCGAGATCGCGACACGCTTCCTCAACGCCCAGGACGACCTCTTCCTCTTCGAGGGCTTCGCCGGCGCGGACATCAAGCACCGCCTCGGCGTCCGCGTCATCACCACCAAGGCCTGGCACGCGCTCTTCGCCGAAACACTCTTCATCAAACCCGGATCCAAGTCCGACGCCGGCGACGGCTCCTGGAACCACGACTGGACCGTCATCAACGCCGGAGCCCACAAACTCACCCCCGAAGAACAAACCGCCCTCAATCACAACACCCCCATCATCATCGCCCAGTCCCTCGAGAAGAAAACCGTCGTCATCATCGGCACCGAATACGCCGGCGAAATGAAGAAGGGCATCTTCTACGCCATGAACTACGACATGCCCGACCAGGGCGTCTTCCCCATGCACTGCTCGTGCAACGTCGACAAGAAAGACCCCACCAACGTCGCCCTCTTCTTCGGGCTCTCGGGCACAGGCAAGACCACCCTCTCCGCAGACCCCGACCGCGCCCTCATCGGAGACGACGAGCACGGCTGGGGACCCTCCGGCGTCTTCAACTTCGAAGGCGGGTGCTACGCCAAGGTCATCGGGCTCACACGCGAAAAAGAACCGCAGATCTGGGACGCCATCCGCTTCGGCTCCATCCTCGAGAACACCATCCTCGACGAAAACCGAGACCCCGACTACAACAACACCTCCATCACCCAGAACACACGCGTCACCTACCCCGTCGACTACATCCCCGACGCCATCATCCCCTCCATCTGCACACACCCCAAAAACGTCATCTTCCTCACCGCCGACGCCTTCGGCGTCATGCCCCCCATCGCCAAACTCACCCTCGAACAAGCGATGTACTACTTCATCAACGGGTACACCTCCAAACTCGCCGGCACCGAAGCAGGCGTCACCGACCCCGTCCCCAACTTCTCCCCCTGCTTCGGCGGCCCCTTCATGCCCCGCCCCCCCGCCGTCTACGCACAGATGCTCGCCCAGCGCACCAAGCAGCACAACGCCGACGTCTGGCTCCTCAACACCGGTTGGTCCGGAGGCCCCTACGGCGTCGGCGAACGCTTCTCCCTCCCCTACACCCGCGCCATGGTCACCGCCATCCTCAGCGGCGCCCTCAAATCCGTCCCCACCAAAGAACACCCCATCCTTGGGCTCCACATGCCCACCGCCATCCCGAACGTCCCCGACGAGGTCCTCGACCCACGCAACACCTGGGCCGACAAAGACGCCTACGACGCCAAGTGCACCGAACTCGCCCAGAAGTTCCGCGAGAACGACGCCAAATACAACCTCCCCCCCGACATCGCCTCCGGCGGCCCCAAGGTCTAATCACCGCCTCATCCATCAACACACCAAAGCCGCCCACCACGGGCGGCTTTCTTATTCACTCGTTCCCAACACGCATAAGAAGATTCATCATGGGCGCATGGGGACACAACAGCTTCGAAAACGACACCGCGAGCGATTGGATCTGGGGCCTCAAACACGCGAAGAAATCGCTCCTCGGCAAGCTCAAAGCCCCCTTCGACTACCCGATGTCCGCCATCGACAGACTGCTCAAGTCGGATCTGTACATCGACGCCTCGGAAAGCGAAGAACCCATCGCCGCCGAATGTCTCGCCGCCGCCAACGCCCGCCCCCCTCAAAGCCCGCCTGAAGATCTGACCAAGTGGCTCGCCTCACTCGCCGGCACCCGCCCCGATCCCGACATGCTCGCCCGCGCCGAGCAGGCCCTGCTCAAAGCCCGCAACGACGAGCAATCCGAACTCCGCCGACTCTGGAAAGACACCGACGATTTCCAATCCTGGCAGGCATCCATCGACGACCTCATCGCACGCCTGCGCTGACACCGCCCC
>CBFGUD010000015.1:0-55081 GCA_965652365.1 uncultured Phycisphaerales bacterium | reverse complement strand
CGCCATCGAGGGCGAAGTAGACCCCCAGCGCCAGCACGGGCCCGACCCCGAGCCCGACGAGCGACCACGTGATCTTGTGTGGGACGATGTGGCGGGTGTCCTCGTTCACGCGCTGAGCGTAGCACGCCGCCCCATCCCGCTCACGGGTCGACGATCAGGGCTCGACGATGGATCGGTCCCCCGAGACCTCGCGCCACCGGACATACCGGACCCGATCCCGCTCCGGGTCGGACTCGTACGCGCCCAGGTCGTAGAGGAACTCCTCGTCGTCGTCGCCGTCGAGGGGGCGCGCCGTCCCCGCGATATCCGTCGCCGCCACATCCACGCGTTGTCCCTGATCGAGCCCGGGGGACCCCCACGCGAGCGAGAAATCGCCCGCGCTCGGGTCGAGGAATCTCGGGGACTCCGTGACCATCGCGCCGTCCGCGAGGTAGGGCCGCTTGATCCCGCTCATGTCCATGGTGATCTCTGATTCGAGGTGCGATCGGACAACCGCGTTGTTCGCCGCGATCAGCCCGTAATAGCAATCCACGATCATGTTGTTCACGATGGTGACCGGCTTGCGCGTGTCGAGGGTGTAGATCGAGTACTGCGACGCGAGAATCGTGTTGTTCGCGATCGTCACCTCCGCGTTGCCCCGGTCGGACTGGTACCGGATCGCGAGCGATGAATCCGTGATGATGTTGTTCGCGATGGTCACGCGGGCGACGTCCGCGCTCATCGCCGCGACGACGATGGCGTGCTGGGTGCTCGAGGCGTCGTAGCGCTCCTCCGCCGCGGGACCGAGCCGGTACCACGAGTCCAGGCACCGGTCCCCGTCCGTGTGGAGCCGGTTGCGCTGCACGCTGATCCCGACGTCCTCGTCACCCGCGCCCGCCCAGACCCAGATCCCGTGCCCCGTCCCCTCCGCGCGCGTGAACACGCAGTCCTCGATCGCGACATCGCCCGTCGATTCGAGGAACACCGCGAACTCCGAGGGCACCTCGATCCGCGCATCCGAGATCGACACCCCCCCCGAGGTCAACCGGACCCCGTAGTCCCTGGTGTTGCGGATGTCGACGTGCTCGATGCTCCAGTGCGAGACCCCGTCGATGACGATCCCGTCCGCGTTCGCGTTGCGCCCGTCGATGACGACATCCCCCGGGTTCGCGTCGAAAAGGTCCGCGTTCACGTCCCCGATGATCCGGGTCGGGTCGGCGCGCTCGCCGCTGACGGCGTCCGCGCCGGCGCCGGCGCCGATCGTCACGGTCTCGGTGTACGTCCCCGGCGCGACGTGGATGGTCGAACCCGGGACCGTGCACATCGAGACCGCGTGCTGGATGGTCCGCAGCGGCGCGTCGGCGCTCGTCCCCGCGTTCGCGTCGGACCCGCGCGTCGAGACGTAGTACACCGGGGGCGCCGATTCGGCGGTGATCGTCAGGTCCGTCTGGGACCAGAAGTTCCGCTCCGTGTAGATCGATCCCGAGAGCGTGAACCGATTCCCGACGGAGATATCGCCCGTCGCGTGGAGACGACCCGTCATCGTCACGCCCTCGCCGCACGAGAGCGCCCCGTTGACCCACAGCGCGAACCCGTCGATCGCTCCCGACGAGACCGTGAACTCGGTGCCGTTGCCGATGCTCATGGAACGCGCCACGCGCACCTCCACGGGCCCGGCGCTGTCGTCGATCTCGAAGTCCACGTTCTGGTTCACCCACAGGTTGTTGAACTGGTACGTCCCCGAGCGCAGCCGGATCGTGCATCCGTTCGCGGCGCTCATGTCGCGGTAGTCACCGGGCGCGAGCTCGAGCGTCTTCCCCGCGCCGGGCCAGTTGTTGCGCCGGCCGGGCGAGAACGCCGGGAACGCGAGCGTGGGCTCCGTCCACGTGTGCGCCATCGCGGCGTAATCGTCCGACACCCCGCCGACGACCGCGCTCGCGCTCACGGAGATCAGGTTCCCCGCGATCAGATCGCCCGTCACGTGCGCACGATCCGAGAGATACAGGCGGTTCGCGGACTGCACCGTCCCGCCGACCGTGTTGTCCGTCCGGATGTAGGTGTCCGCGCCCCCGAGCACCCACCCGTCGACGATCACGCGATCGCTCGACCAGACGTGACCACCCGAGAGCAGATCGCCCCGCACGTGCGCCCCGACCCCGAGCGAGATGTTGCCCCCGATCCCCACGCGCCCCGTCACGTCGGCGCGGTCCCCGAGCGAGCCGTTGCCCCCCGCGTAGACGGCGTAGTCCCCCGGGTCGCCGCCGAAGTCCGCGCCCAGCGCCGCGACCGGGGCGACGACGAAACACACGAAAGCAGTCAGGATGGTCCGAAGCATGCCGATCTCCCGCGGCGCCACGCGAGCGCCTCGGATCCCAGATCGAACCGCCCGGGCCGCGTCATCACTCCGATCCCGGACCCCCCGCGCCGATGCGTGCTATCCCTTGGATTCTCGGTCCTCGGCGCGGAGCGACGCCGCGATCGAGACCTCCTGAAGCCGCACGCTCGCCCGGTCCAGCGCTTCCTTCGCCTCGTGGAGCGCGTTGGGGTCCACGCTCGACCAGTCCGCCTTGGCGCGCTCGACCAGGGCCGCGAGCGCCGAGATCCGGGCCACGAGCTCGGCGCGGGTCTCGTCGTCGAGGTCCCCCCCGTGCCTGGCGAACCGGTCGTTGATCCACTTGAGATCGAGCGACGAGTTGGTCACCAGGTCCGCGATCCGGTGGCGCGCCATGTCCTCCTTCGCGTGCTCGACGGATTCGAGCTCGAGCCGATCGACCTCCTCGCGCGAGAGCCCGTGGTTCGGGACGATCTGGATCCGCGCGCGCTTCCCGGATCGCTCCTCGACCGCGCTCACGTCGAGAACCCCGTTCGCGTCGACCAGGAACTCCACGACGAGCTTGGGCACCCCCGCCGGCATCGGGGGGATCCCGCGCAGCTCGAACGTCCCGAGCGATCGGCAATCCTCCACCATCTCCCGCTCGCCCTGCACGACGTGGAGCTTGACGTTCACCTGACCGTCGACCTGCGTCGAGAACCGCTCGACGGCCCGCGTCGGGACGCTCGTGTTGCGCATCACCAGCTTCGCGACCGCGCCCCCGGCCGTCTCGAGCCCGAGCGACAACGGGATCACGTCCACGAGCAGCGACCCCTTCGTCTCCCCCGACAGGATCGACGCCTGGACCGCCGCCCCCATCGCGACGACCTTGTCCGGATCGAGCCCCGTGTAGGGCTCGACCCCGAAGAACGCGCCCGCGCGCTCGCGGACGAGCGGGATCCGCGTCGACCCCCCGACCATCACCAGCGCGTCCAGATCCTCGGACCCGAGTGATCGCTTCGCGTCCCGCCGAGCCCGGGCGCACGACTCGAGCGCCCGCTCGACCCACGCCCCGATCATCGACTCGAACTCCACGCGCGTCATCACGCGCTCGTACACGCGCCCCGACCCCAGGTCGATCCGCACCGGCGCTTGCTCGGCGCTCGAGAGCGCGTGCTTGACCCCGCGCGCGAACATCGACAGCGCCCGGCGCGTCGACGGATCCACCGACCCCGAGTCCAGGTCCAGGTTCACGCCGAACTGTTCGGAAATCTCCCGCGCGAAGAGCGCCATGAGCATGTGGTCCACGTCGTCCCCACCCAGGCGCGTGTCCCCCGAGGTCGCGACGACCTGGAAGAAATCCGTCGGGTTCTCCGAATCGCTCGGGATCAGGCGCAGGATCGAGATGTCGAACGTCCCGCCCCCGAGGTCGAAGACCCCGATCGTGCGCGCGTCCTTGGGCCTGGTCGTCCCGAGCCCGTACGCCAGCGCCGCCGCCGTCGGCTCGTTGACGATCCGCACGATGTCCAGCCCCGCGATCCGCCCCGCGTCGCGCGTCGCGTGGCGCTGCGCGTCGTCGAAATACGCCGGGACCGTCACGACCGCTCGGGACACCTCGACCCCCAGCTCGCGCTCAGCGCGCTTCTTGAGCTCGCGCAGGATCGCGGCGCTGACCTCCTGGGGCGTGACGGTCGTCCCATCGGGGAGTCTCACCCGCGCCGTGTCGTGCGCCCCCTCCACCACGTCATACGACAGGTACCGCAGCTCATCCCGCGCATCGGCGAGCGACCGCCCCATCAGGCGCTTGATCGACGACAGGGTCGTCTTGGGGTACTCGGGCGCGCGGTCGAGCGCCTCCGCGCCCACGACCACGGATCCATCCGCTTCATAGCGCACCACCGAGGGGACGATCGCGTCCTCGCCCCCCTCCCTTCCATCCCCCCCAAGCTCCCGGGGCTGTGGGCCGTCCATGATCGCGACCAGGGAGTTGGTGGTCCCCAGGTCGATCCCGACGATGGGTCCGGTTGTCGCATCAGCGCTCATACGGGAGGGTACGCGTCAGCGGTCGGCCCACGCGAGCGTTTCGAGCACATCCACCAGCGCCGCGCCGCGCTGATCGGCGGGGGGGAGCACGAGCACGCGCTGCTCGCCTCGGATCCGGACCTCGACCAAGACCGACCCGGGCGCATACGTCGCCTGCTCCTGGGGCTGACCCGGGTGGAGCATGTCCTCCCCTTCGGAGCGCAGGATGGGCTCGGCGGCTTGCCAGAGCACATCGAGCTGATCGTGGTCCAGGGTCCTGGTGAACCGCGGGTCCGTGCGGAGCGTCGACCCGTCCCCGAACGAGGCCCGCAAGCTCTGGTCCGCGTCCACGATGTACCGCGCCGCCCCGAGCCCCTCGCGCTCACCCGTCACCACGACCCCGAGCGTGAAATCCCCCGGGCGAGCGTCGCGCCGGACCTCCGGGACCCGGGCGCACGACCCGAGCAGGAGCGTCAGGCACGCGAGCGCCAGGCGCACACCCCGATCCCGGGTCCTACCCTTTGCTCCCATGGATATCTCGATGCAGTGGCTCAACAGGTACCTCGCGCCCTCCGACTGCTCGCCGGAGCTTGCTGAGCATATCTTGACCGAGGCGGGACTTCCGATCGAAGAGCACAAGCCCGTCGAGAACGGCGACACCGTCATCGACGTCGAGGTCACCTCGAACCGCTCGGATTGCCTGTCCCACGTAGGGATCGCGCGAGAGATCGCCGCCGCGAGGTACACGGATCAGCGGTTCGAGCTCGTCATGCCCGAGATCACGGACCCCGCCCCGGGCGCCCCGATCGGCGACGAGCTGACCCTCGAGAACCGGGTCCCGGCCCAGTGCCCCCTCTTCACGGCCCGGCTCCTCCGCGATGTCAAAATCGGCCCGTCCCCCACATGGCTCGTCGATGCGCTCGAATCCATGGGCGCGCGATCGATCAACAACGTCGTCGATGTCACCAACTATATCACCTACGAGCTCGGGAACCCGTGCCACGTCTTCGACCACAAGAAACTCGCGGGGGGCGCGCTCATCGTGCGCTTCGCCCAGCCCGGGGAGAAGGTCAAGACCCTCTACGCCGGCGAGCACGAACTGCGAGCCACCGACCTTGTCGTCGCGGACACCGAGCGCCCCCAATCGCTGGCCGGGGTCATCGGGGGGTACGACTCTCAGGTCGACAATGAGACCACGACCGTGGCTTTCGAGATGGCGACCTGGGACCCGAGCCACGTCCGCAACACGGGTCGGCGGCTGGGGATCCGCACGGACGCCGCGTTCCGTTTCGAGCGTGGGATCGACCCGCGCACGATCGAGGACGCGGCGCGCCGCGCCGTCCAGCTCATCTGCGAGGTCTCGGGCGCCCGGCCCGCCGAGGGCGTGCTCCGCGAGGGCACCCCCCTCCCCCAGAACAAAGTCGTCGAGCTGCGCCAATCGCGCTGCGACAGGATCTTGGGTGTCCCGACCGACCCCAACGAGACCACCGCACTCCTCGAAGCGCTCTCGATCGGTGTCGAAGACGCCGGGTCGGGTGTGCTGCGCTGCTCGATCCCGGCGCACCGGAGCCACGACCTGACGCGCGAGATCGACCTGATCGAGGAGGTCGCGCGGGCGCGCTCCCTCGGGGTCGTCCCCGCGCGGAAGACCATCGACGTCACGATCCGCGAGCCCCAGCCCAGCGAGAAGGGCATCAACGCGATCGGGGACGTCCTGACGGGGATGGGGTTCTTCGAGACGATCACCTACTCGTTCACGAGCGAGGACAACGCGAAACTCGTCCTGCGCGAGGGGTCCGAGACCGTCAGCGTCGACGACGACCGTCGCAAGCTCGAGCCCACCCTGCGCCCGAGCGTGCTCCTGGGACTGCTCGCGACGCGCCGCGCCAACCAGGACGCGCGGACCCGCGCCGAGGGGGGGATCCGCTTGTTCGAGATCGCGTCGTCCTTCGCGCAGAAGACCGGGACCCGGGACTCGCTCGAGCGCCGACAGCTCGCGATCCTCATGGACGTCGAGCGCACGAAGAAGAAAGCTTCCGATGAGGACAAGCAGCGCGCGATCCGGATCATGCGCGGCGTCATCGACCAGCTCGTCCAGACCACCTTCGGGGTGAGCGCGCGGGTCGAGGTCACGCCGTGCGATCCCGTGCATCAGGGCTACGAGCGCGGCGCGCACGCGACGATCGCCGCGTGCAAGGGCGACGCCCGGATCGAGCTCGGGTCCTTCGGGCTGATCTCCGAATCGGCGAGGAAAGCCGAGGGGCTCGACGAGGATCTCGTGGGCGCGGAGCTGTGGATCGACGACCTCGTCGCGCCCTACCCCCCCCTCGGGTCGGCGGCCCTGCTCCCCCAGTTCCCCGGGATCGAGCGGGATCTGTCGCTCATCGTGGACGAATCGACGACCTGGAGGCAGGTCGACGAGCTCGTCGAGCACCTGACCCTCGACAAATGCGTCGGACGCGAGTTCGTCTCGACCTTCCGCGGCGAGCAGATCGGGGCGGGCAAAAAATCCCTCACCCTCCGGGTCCAGTTCCGCGATGATTCTCGGACCTTGACCCACGAGGAAGTGGACCCCCAGATGGCCCAGCTCGCGGCGAGCGCCAAGTCGCGCCTGGGCGCCGAAATCCGGGTCTGAACTCCACTCCGCGATCACCAACGAACGGCCCATGATCGCGAGAGATCGGCACAGATAAGCGATCTTCGGAACAGTTTCGCTCTTCGGGATGTGTTCAGAATCAGACGATCCCTTGCATCCCGGGGCGTGGTTTGACCTAGAATGAAAACCCGGCAAACACCGCCGGGGACAACACGGAAGCACGACCAGACATGGAGGACCCGATGACCCAGTTGACGAGCGAACCGAGCGTGAAGCGGGGCGCATCCCGCGATCTCGATCCCGCGGGCCGTCCCTACGTCTGGGTCAACGGCGAGATGCGCCCCAAAGCGGACGCGTCCGTCTCGGTCTTCGACCACGGGCTCCTCTACGGCGACGGGATCTTCGAGGGGATCCGCGTCTACAACGGCAAGATCTTCAAGCTCGGTCAGCACATGGACCGCCTGTACTCGTGCGCCGAGAAGATCTTCCTCGACATCGGCGTCTCGCGCGAAGAGATGATCGACATCCAGCGCCGGTGCGTCGAAGCGAACGGGATCACGAACGGGTACATCCGTCTCGTCGTCACCCGCGGGGTCGGGTCGCTCGGGCTCAACCCCTACCAGTGCCCCAAGGCGGGGGTCATCTGCATCGCCGACACGATCTCCCTGTTCGCGCCCGAGATGTACGAAGCGGGGATGCGCGTCGTCCTCGCGAACCGACCCAAGACCCCCATCGCGTGCCTCGACCCGCGCATCAAGACCCTCAACTACCTCAACAACATCATGGCCAAGGTCGAAGCGATCCACCTGAGCCAGAAGCTCGGGATCACGGACCCCAAGGACAAGCTCCTCGAGGTCATCATGCTCTCGACCGACGGGCACGTCTCGGAGGGCTCCGGCGACAACATCTTCATCGTCAAGGACGGGAAGCTCTTCACCCCCCCGAGCGAGGTCGGGATCCTTGAAGGGATCACGCGCCGGTTCGTCAAGAACGAGCTGTGCCCCATGCTCGGGTACTCGATCGAGGAGAAGCTCTTCACGATCGAGGACGTCTACGACGCCGACGAGGTCTTCCTCACAGGGTCGGCGGCCGAGATCATCGCCGTCCGCGAGGTCATCACCCACGACAACCTCGAGATCACGGGCACCCACACCATCTCCGACGGCGAGGGCCCCATCACCAAGGCGCTGCGCACGAAGTTCCGCGAGATCGTCACCTCGGACAACGTCCCCGAGGACTAAATCGATTCAGACATCGACGCGGTCGCGCGTCAACCGAATGAAACCGGGGTCCCGCAAGGGGCCCTTGTTCATGCCCGGGCACTTGGAACTCGCCCACTCCCAGTCGCGCTTGGATCGCAGGTTCGATCTCCAGAACGGCCACGTCCTGCACTGCTCCGGGCGCGACCCGTACACCGTGCACAGCGCCTTGCCGTGCTCGTCGCGATCGAGGAACACGCAGTCGTACCCGAAGCTCGTGCGGTTCTCCTTGAGCGAGCGCCCCACCATCGTGTCGCGCGTGTAGGTCTCCATGAAGTCCTCGGTCGTGATCCCCAGCTCCCGCGCCATCGCGTCCGCTTCGTCCGTCGTGAAGAGCACGAACCCCGTGGGTCCCGTGCAGCAGCTGCCGCACTGGGTGCACTCGAAGCGCAGCCCGCGCTCCCCCGTCTTGGTCTCCCCCGTGGGGTCGGGCGCGTCGAACCATGCTCGCTCGTGTGGATTGCTCATCGCGGATCGTTCAGGGGTTGTTCCGGACGACGACGATGGTCTGGTCGTCGTCGCGTGCGCCCGAGCCCGAGAACTCGCGCACCGCGCTCGTGATGGTCTCGATGACGCACTCGGGCTCGCCCGAGCAGCGCGAGAGCGCCTCGTCGAGGCGCTCGTCCCCGAACAGGTCGTGTGTAGATCCGGCGCGCTTGGCTTCCGTGATCCCGTCCGTGTAGAGCACGAGCGTCTCACCGGGCGCGAGCATGCTCGTGGACGCGGGGACGGTCAGGTCCGCGTCGATCCCCAGGGGGAGCGTCCCCGGGGGGCGCAGCGAGCGGATCGACCCGTCGACGCCGCGGATCCTCGGGGGGTTGTGCCCGCAGCGCACCCAGTCGATCGTCCCCGTCCGCGGATCGAGCACGCAGATGAAAGCCGTCACGAACATCTGGGGCAGCGCCGAGGTCACGAGGATCTCGTTGACGAACCTCGCGGCCCCCGCGGGGTCCGCCGCCCGGTCCGAGTTCCCGTGGTGGAGCGCGTAGGAGCGCAGCGCCGCGGCGATCATCGCCATCACCGTCGCCGCGCCCGCGCCGTGCCCGGATACGTCCGCGATCATCAGCCCCAAACGCCCGTCGGGGAACTGGAAGTAGTCGTAGAAATCCCCCCCTGCCTGGGTGCTGGGCTCGTAGCTGCTCGCGAGCGAATACCCCTCCAGGACGGGGTTCGAATCGGGGATCAGCGCCCGCTGGATCCGCCCGACCTGTTTGAACTGGTCCTCGAGCTGCGCGTTGAGGCGCTCGACCGTGCGCCGCGAGACCAGGTTCCGCGTCGCGGTCCCGAGCATGTTCAGGTCGAGGAACCCCGCCTCGAACATATCGAGGTCCCCCCAGTCCGGCTCCTTCTGGAAGATCAGCGCCCAGTTGATCGCTTCACCGTTGTCGTACGCGGGGATCACCGCGACGGACCCGAGCTTCGACGCGTTCTCCCCCATGACCGCGCGGAGCGCCTCGTCCTGATCGAAGCGCGCGTGGTTGATGAGCTTGGGCTCGGGGGTCCGGATGAGCTCCCACACGAGCCCGCCGCTGAACGTGTCGAGGTCGTGCCAGTTCGCCCAGGGGTCCTGGATCCGGCGCTCGTCCTCGCCGGTGAACGTGCTCGGATCCCCCAGCACCACGCGCGTGAACTTGTACGACCCCTCCGGGAGGTCCCGGCGAGACACGGACACGAGCGCGCTCCGCGGGGATCGCTTCGAGATCCACGGCCCGAAGTGGCGCATCATCCGCGCCGGGTCCGTCATCGAGCTCGCCTCGCGCAGCATCCGCGAGAGCTCGGGGATGTTCGGGTTCCGTGTCAGATCCACGGGGGTGCACGCGATCGGGAAGCTCGTGGTGGAGGACGTGGTCGTGGTCTCGCTCATCCGCATCGCTCCTCGACGAGCGCGCACGCCCGCTCGATCCGATCGAGCGTGGCGCTCGCACCGGATTCCACCTCCGCACGGTCCTCTTCGCTCAGAAGCGGGAGATTGATGCGGATATTCCACGCCGCACTCTGGGCCGCGCCCCGGACGAGCGCCGCGCTGACCCCCAGATCGGAGCGGAGCATCCGGTTGGTCGTGCCGCAGCATTGCTCGAGGACCCCCGCGATCCCCTCGCAGGTCCCGAGCAGCGCCATCGGCGCGTCGATCGCGCCCCGCACCGCGTCGTCCCATTTCGCGACGCGCTCCGGGTCGTCCTTGCCCAGCCCCCACAGCGCGTTGAGCGACCCGTACGCCCGCGCGTCCCGGTCGCACGCGTCGAGCGCCTCCGTTTCGAGGCGCGCCAGTCGCTCGAGCCGATCCGTGTTGTCGGGCTCATGCTCCGCGTATTGGGGTTTCCCGAGCGTGAAGTTCAGCACCATCCGCGCCTGGGCCGCCGCGATCGCGGCGCAAAGCCCCGCGGACGCGCCGCCCCCGGGGGTGGGGGCCTTGGATCCGAGCGCATCGAGCAGCGAGCGGATCGTCAGATCCGCGATCGGCGCTCCGGATGGGCTCGAAGGGTCGGGCACCACCAAGCGTAGGCGGCGCGCTTATCCGCGCCCGGCGTCGAGCCACTCGATGATCGCGAGCGCGGGGGGGATGAGCGTGTGCGGGCGCCGGGCCGCCCACTCGCGCAGCTCGGGACCGGTGCACCACCGGACGGCCTTGTACTCCCAGTTCGTGCTCGGCGCGGGCATCTCGGGGAGGTTCATCCGGACGATGATGTCCGCCGACCCGACCTTGTGGTCGATGAGCAGCGCCGCGACCTGGCCGTGGACCGTGGTCAGGTCGAGCCCGGTCTCCTCGCGCGCCTCGCGTCGTGCCTCGTCGATCAGGTCCTGCGCGTTGAGCTCGCGTTTCGATTCCGGCGCGTCCACGCCCCCCGCCGGCCCGAACTCCCACAGGTTCCCGTACCGATGGGTGTTGGGCGCGCGGAGCCCGAGCAACGCGCGCATCGCGTCCCCCTGTCCGTACGTGAGCAGGCACGTCACGCTCAGGATGTCCACCCAGGTGTTCGCCGCGTCGCGTGTCGCGTGGCGCTTGTACTCGTCCACGTGCGCGTGGATCGTGTCGCCCTCGCGCGCGTCGTACGCGAGGATCGCACCGTTGTGGTATCTCGGGTTCGACGCGCACAGCTCGTCCCACGCGCGGTCGATCGCCTCCGTGTCGAGCGCCCCGCGCTCGGGGCGCGGCCCGATCACCACCCGCGCCGTCGCGCCCAGATCCGAGATCGTCACGTCCGGCGTCAACCCAGCAGACCCGAGAGCTCGCCGGACCCCAGGTCGAGGTCCCCGAGCCCGAGATCCTCCATCTCCTTGGCGATGATCTCCTTGGCGCGCGCCTGCGCGTTCTTCATCGCGTCGTTCACCGCGTCGGCGATCAGCCCCTGCGCCAGGTCGCGCGTCGTCTCGTCCACGCTCATCCCCGCGAGCAGCGCCGGATCGAGCGTGATGTCCAGGACCTTCATCGTCCCCGACACCGTCGCCCGGCACGCGCCCGACCCGCTCTGACCCTCGACACGCAGCGCCTCGAGACGCAGCTTCACCCGCTCGCTCGCCTGGGCGATCTGGTCGCGGTTCTTCATCAGCGCCCCGAGCGCCTGCATGGTCTTGAGCTTGTCGAACATGGGTCCGTCCGTGAACTGGGGGTCGGTTTGGGAGAGAAATGGGTGGTGGGGGGTGTGTGGATGAGGGGGTCAGGATTCCTGCGGACGCGGATACACCCGCGTCACCTCGCCGTCGAACACATCGATGACCGCTCGGACCAACGGATGATCCGAGGCCTGGTCCGACGAGGGCAGATCCGTCCGCACCGGCGGCGGCACCGACGCGCCGGGCTGCTCGGACGCGTCCGCGGGCTTGGCGGGCTCGGGTCTCGGTCGGCGCTCCGCGGGCGCATCGCGCCGGGGCTCGCGATCGGCACTGCGCGGGCGCGCGGGCGGTGGGGGGGTCGGAGAAGCGTTCTGAATCGCCGGCGACGGCGCGGGTGTCGTCCCCGCGCTCGCCGCCGTCATCCTTTTGGGGCGGCGGCTCCGGCGGTCTGTCTGGGGAGCGACCCGCCCGACGCGACGATCGCCGCCACGTCCGCGATTTTCTCCGTCATCGCCAGGCGCACCATGCACGCTTCGAGCAGCGCCCGCGGCGCGGGGGACGACTTGATCGAGCGCTGCACGCTCTCGCACAGCGCGATCATGTGGACGATCCCCGGCGCATCGAAACTCGACGCACGCGCGTACTCCTGTTTCTTTGTCTCTTCGGGGAGTTCGACGAGTTCGGTTTTCGGGCCGCAGGCGCTGAGGACCATCAGGTCGCGCAGACGCTCGATGAGCGCCGCGAGCACCTGCTCGGGCGCGTCGCCCTTGTCCAGCAGCGCCCCAAGACACCCGAGCACCTTCGCGTGGTCCCCCTGCGCGATCGCGTCGACGAGCGCTCCCATCGTCTCCCGATCCGGGAGCCCGATGAGCTCCTCGAGCAGCTTGACCGTGAGCGTCGTCTCCCCCGACGCCATGAGCCGATCCATCAGCGACAGCGCATCGCGCATCGACCCGTTCCCGAGGCGCGCGACCATGAACACCAGATCGTCGTCGGCCTTGAACTCCTCGCGCCCCAGCACGTCGCGCAGGTGATCCGCGATCCGCGTCACCGAGATGTTCCGGAAATCGAACCGCTGACACCGCGACTGGATGGTGGGGGGGATCTTGTGGGGCTCGGTCGTGCACAGGATGAACTTCACGTGCTCGGGGGGCTCCTCCATGGTCTTGAGGAGCGCGTTGAACGCCTCCTTCGTGAGCATGTGGACCTCGTCGATGATGTAGATCTTGAAGCGCCCGCGCATGGGCTTGTACACCGCGTTCGCGATGATCTCCCGCGCCTCCTCGACACCCCGGTTCGACGCGCCGTCGATCTCGATGACGTCCGTGTCCTGACCCGAGAAGATCGCGTCCGCGATGTCCTCTCTGTGCTCGGGGTTGTTCAGCTCGTTCGCGAAGATCCTCGCCATCGAGGTCTTCCCCACCCCGCGCGTCCCCGTGAACAGGTACGCGTGATGGACCCGGTCCGAATCGATCGCGGCCCCCAGGGTCCGCGCGATGGGTTCCTGACCAATGACGGTGTCGAACGAGCGAGATCGGTGCTTGCGAGCGAGCGCGGTATAGGCCATGATGTCATGATAGGGCAGGGGGCTCGTTTCACCCCGATTGCCGGAACAGGAGCTTCGAGATGGCCGCACAGCTGGAATGGTCGGGGGCGCCCGAGTACATGATCCTCTTCAAGGACAACAAGATACCGCCGATGGAGTCCCTCGATCCACTCAAACCCACCTCGATCCAACGCCATGAGGACGGGGGTTGGACTGCGGACTTCCGGGACATCAAAGGCTGCATGGTCTCGATTGTGCAGCAAGCGGACCCATCAATCGACCTCAGCAACGAAATTCAGATGTCGCCCGGTCTGTCGGACAAGGAGAAAGCCTCGATCGCGAAGTGCGGCTCCGCTTGGAGCGTCCTCATCGATGCCGGGCCCGGGTTGATCTATAAAGCACGCAAAGAGAGTCTCATCGCGCTGGGCAAGATCCTGAAGACCATCAAAGCCGGATCAGGGCTTTACATGAACGATTCGCTGAGGGTCTGGTCGATCCAGATGCTCGCAGACGAACTCAAAACGGACGCAGCACTGGATATTGAATCGTTGTACGTGATCCATGCCGTCGCCAACGAGGACGGATCCCGCTGGGTGCACACCCACGGACTCTCAGCCGCCGGCGGCTTCGATATCGACATCCTCAATCCCTCGGATGGCATGCTCGATATGTGCATGACCCTGATCAGAGCACTCGCATTCGCGATCATCGACAAGGATTTGACAATGGAGACGCCGGTGTTCTCGATCGCCCATCCCGGCGGCGATATCCGGATGATTCCCGTAGACGAGTTCGATGCACACGCGGACACAAGGTACGTAAGCATCAGAGATACGGATGAAAATCATCGCTCAGAACGTGCTGTGATGTGCGAGCCGAACGCGAAGAAAGGCCTCTTCGGGCTGGGCAAGTCGCGAATAGTCCCGAGTCGATTCGTGATGTCGGGTAGCAGCGACAACATGATCGTCGCGATGTCGCAGCGTGCCAGCGATCTCACCGCACGGCGCGCATCAGAAACGTACCCCATCTTGGTCGAGACGCTCAAGGAGTTCGAGTCATTGCAGCTGCCCGCGCTCGCGAAAGTCGCCTGCCCAGTCGATTCGGGCGAAGGGCACGAGCACATCTGGTTCGAGATCCACAACGCGGATATGAACGGGATCGATGCAACCTGTGTGAACCAGCCATACAACATCGCATCGCTCGATCAGGGCGATAGGGGTCGGTACGGCTTCGGCCAGATCTCGGACTGGCAGATCCAGACACCGATCGGAGTCGTGAACCCGAGGCAACTGAGTGCGATCCGCCATCTTAGAGCGAACAGGGAAGAGATCGAGCGCATCATGCGAGAGCATGCACCCGAAAGGATATGAACCAAGCCGTCTGCCCAATAGAACGACCCGCCTTGGTCGACGCCCAGGACACCGACGGCACCGGACGACGCTCGCTTATGGCTGCTGCGGTCAAGCCCTGACCAGGTTCACGGGACGCCCGTGCATCGGGCCCGGGCGCCGACCAGAGCGGGTCTGAGCAGGGATTCTAGCGCCCATCCGTCCCGATCAACCACGCTCCTCAAGACCAATCCCCATCCCCCTGCTTAGAATCCCCCATGCTCTGGAACGGGTTCAAGCGCAAGAAGATCATCGACGCCGGGGAGCGCTACCGCGCTCAGCACTCCGCGTTCCTGACCTTCGCGCTCCGGACCACCCGCAAGATCCCCCGGATCCCGCGCAAACGGGCCGACCAGGGGGGGTACTCCGGGCTCCTCAAGCTCGAGTCCGGGGAAAGGCACGCCGCCCAGTGGTGGTCGCTGGCGATGATGCGCCTCGACGAACTCGAAACCCCGGAACCCGCGAACGATCCGCGCCCTTCCAGACGCGCCGGATGAAGCGGACCGCCCCGATCATCCGATGTTGAACACGAACCACACGCTCGAGAACCAGGTACGGACGTGGACGAGCAATCGACAGGGGAACCCATGAGCGAGACGAGCGAGACCCACGAGCCGACCACGACCCCCCAGACCCCGAGCGAGCCCCAGGCCGCCGAGCGCCCCGCGCACGTCGACGAGAGCTGCGCCAAGGCGCCGATCAACAAGAAGTGGTTCTACAAGCTCCTGATCATCGCGATCTTCTTCGTCGGCTTCGGCGCCTACGGGCTCTACGACGCCGTCGTCGCCTACCCCGCGCGCGGCGAGCGCTTCGCCGAGTGGGCGAAGTGGCAGTACCTCGAAGCCGCCAAAGCCGCCAACGCGGAGGACTTCGGGGTCTTCGAGCGCGAATCGAGCGTCCGCAACCCCGTGGAGGAGCTCGCCGCCCTCAAGGAACGCCGCTCGAGCGGGCTCGGGTCCTCCTCGCAGCTCCGCGGCACCATGCTCGACACCCGCTACGAATGGCTCAACGGGCTCAAGACCATCGGGCAGCTCGACCCCGAACGCACGACCATCGAGTTCCCCCAGGACGAGCTCGACCGGCTCCGCGCCGAGTGGACCTCCGCGACCTCGAACCCGTCGCCGCTCAAGAGCTACGACATCCCGAGCCAGTGGGTCATCATGGTCGTCTGCTGGTTCATCGGGGGGTGGATGCTCCTGCACATGCTCCGCGTCATGGCGCAGCGCATCGCGTGGGACGCGCCGAGCAAGACCATCACCCTCCCCGGCCCGATCTCGGTCTCCGCGTCCCAGGTCGACGAGTTCGACAAGCGCAAGTGGGACAAGTTCATCGTCTTCCTGAAGCTCAAGGACGCGCACCCCACCCACGGGGGTCAGGAGATCAAGGTCGACACCTACCAGCACGCGCTCGTCGAGGACTGGGTCCTGGAGATGGAGCGCGCGTCGGAATCCGGGTCGGGCGCTTCCCAATAAGCCCCCGATGACCCGCCGCGCGATCGATTCCATGACGTCCCCGGAACAGCGCCCATGATCTGGGTCGCGCTGGGCGTGGTCCTGATCGTCGCGATGCTCGGGATCGCGATGAGCGCGATCACCCTCCCCGGGATCTGGTTCATGCTCGCGTGCGCGATCGTGACGTGGTTCGTCGTCCCCGAGGCGCTCGGCCCGTGGACGCTGGGCGCGCTCGCGATCCTCGGGCTCCTGGGCGAGCTCGTGGACTTCCTCGCGTCCGCGCTGGGGGTCAAGCGCGCGGGGGGCTCGCGCGCCGGCGCGTGGGGGTCCGTCATCGGGACCCTCGTGGGCGCGATCGGGGGCGCGTTCGTGATCCCGCTCCCCATCGTCGGGTCCATCATCGGCGGGGTCGTCGGCGCGGGCGCGGGCGCGTTCTTCGCGGAGCGCACCGTCTCGCAGCGCACATGGCGTGATTCCGCCCGATCGGGTCAGGGCGCCGCCGTCGGTCGCCTCATCTCCATGGTCATCAAGCTCATGCTCGCCGGAGCCGCGGCCGCCACCCTCGTGAGCGTCGTCGCCGTCCAGGCGCTCTCGACCCTCTGAACCCGCCGCCCGCCCCGCCCCGAGCATGAGCGGAGCACCGGGTGTATCCTGTGACAGAGCCCGAGCGGGGCTCCGAGCGAGAGATCCGAACCCTTCGCGCCCCATATCCCCCGGCGCGTCAACCACGACAACACCTTTGAGCGACACCACCACAACCACCGCTCCAACGACTCCCCCGACCTCGACCAAGGGCATCAAGCACTACGTGCTCGACACGAACGTCCTCCTCCACAACCCGAACGCGCTGTTCGTGTTCCAAGAGAACGACATCGTCATCCCCTACCCCGTCATCGAAGAACTCGACAAGATGAAGCGGCGCGAGGACGACATCGGTCGCAACGCGCGCAGCGCCATCCGACACCTCGACGCGCTCCGACGGTACGGGCAGCTCACCGACGGCGTCCCCCTCTCCGAGCTCGGCGCCCGCTCCGGGGGCGCGACGGGGCGGCTCCGCATCGACACGAGCGCCCACGAGCGCCCCCCCGTCATCGCCGACGACACCCCGGACAACCGCATCATCGCGGCCGCCTGGGCGCTGCACAACAACGACCAGAAAGCGATCTTCGTCTCCAAAGACCTCGCCGCCCGCATCAAGTCCGACGCGCTGGGGATCAAGTCCGAGGACTTCCGCAACCAGCAGGTCGACGCGGAGCGCCTCTACGAGGGGTACATCGAGCTCACCGTCGAGCGATCGGTCATCGACACGCTCTACGCCGACCGCATGCTCCCGCTGTCGGACCTCGAGGACGCCCTCCGCTACGAGCCCGAGGTCGGCGACCCCTTTATCCGCGAGGTCTCCCCCAACGAGTACCTCATCCTCCACGACGCGACCGACGAGGGGCATTCCGGGCTCGCGCGCCGCCTCGCGGACACCGAGCACGTCATCCCCGTGTCCTCGCAGAAGAAACCCACCTTCGGGATCATGGCGCGCAACGTCCAGCAGACCATGGCGCTCGACCTGCTCCTCGACGACGAGGTCAAGCTCGTCACCCTCCTGGGGGGCGCGGGCACGGGCAAGACGCTCCTGGCGATCGCCGCGGGCATGTCCAAGGTCTTCCAGGAGGAGCGCTACGACAAGCTCCTCGTCGCGCGCCCCATCATGCCCATGGGACGCGACATCGGGTACCTCCCCGGGGACAAGGACGAGAAGCTCGGCGCGTGGATGCAGCCCATCTTCGACAACCTCACCTACCTCCTCTCCACCCGCGGCTCCCCCAACCAGTCACCCGACTCGCGCACGACCGAGCAGCGCATCGACAAGCTCGTCGCCGACGGGCGACTCGTCCTCGAGCCGCTGACCTACATCCGCGGGCGCTCGATCCCCCACCAGTTCATGATCGTCGACGAGGCGCAGAACCTGACCCCGCACGAGGTCAAGACCATCGTCTCGCGCGTCGGCGAGGGCACCAAGCTCATCCTCACGGGGGACATCGGGCAGATCGACAACCCCTACCTCGATCGCTCGAGCAACGGGCTCGCGTACTCCGTCGAACGCATGCGCGGGCTCGGGCTCGTCGGGCACGTGACGCTCGCGCGCAGCGAGCGCTCCGAGCTCGCGTCCCTCGCCGCCGCCCGTCTCTGATTCGCGTCTGGAGATCCAGGCCCGCCCGAGCGGATCAGTCCTCGTCGGCCATCGACTTCTCGACCCGGAAGCGCTGGCGTTCGAAGTACGCGCGCCACTGCGGGTCGGTCTCGCGCAGCATCGCGGAGTGGATGTATTCGCTCACGATCTCGTCGCCCCGCCCGAGCATCTCCGCGCTCCGCACCACCCCGCGCAGCGCGGGCAGGTACTTCTGGTCGCGCTCCAGCGCCAGCTCGAAGTGCTTGTAGGACTCCTCCCCCCACCCGATCGTCTGGTACGCGAGCCCGATGTTGTACTCCGGGCGCGGGTCGCTGGGCTGGAGGTCCGACGCGACCTTGAACGCGCTGACCGCGTCCGCGTAGTTCTTCTGGTCCATCAGCAGCTGACCCAGGTTGTTCCACGCCGCGAAGAAGGTGTTGTCCGCCTCGATCGACGCGCGGTAGAGCTCGAGCGCCTTCTCGTGGTCGCCCTTCTCGTGCGCGCGCGACGCCTCGTTGAAGCGCTCGATCGCGAGCGCGCGGTCGTTGGTCCGCTCCATCGCCGGGACCGGGTCGCGCGCCGAGGAGCCCGAGGAACCGCACCCCGCCAGGGAGAGCAGACAAGCGATCGAGATCGTGCACATGGTCCGTGTCGTGGTCATCATCAGTCCTTATTCGATCCGCTCGTAGCGGGTGAACGTCACCTTCACGACCCAGCTCGTCGGCGCGGGGTTGAGCGTCAGCTCGCGCACCGACAGCCCCGGGATCCGCTCGGTCGCCATCTCGATCCACGCGAGCACCCGCTCGAGCGAGACGTCGCGCACCGTGTACGGGTAGGTCAGCAGACGCGCCGACCCCTCCGTCCGAGGGGCGGTGCTCCGCGGGAGCGGGACCTCGTTCTGGAGCCCCGCCTGCACCCCCAACTGCGTCAGCCGCGAGAGCAGGTCCGGGACGGGGACGAACGGGTCGTCCCCCCTGGGCGCCGCGGCCGCCTGCTCGAGCGTCCGGATCTGCGCCACGAGCCGATCGACCTGCGCCGACGTCGACCCCGCGCGCTCCAGCGCCCGCGTCGCGTTCTTCTCGGCACGCCACCCGAGCCCGAGCACGATCAGCGACACCATCAACGCGATCGCGCCCAGCGCCACCAGGTGCGACGGGCGCGCCCGGCGCTCGTGCGCCGAAGCGCGCGACGCGAGCTCGTATCGGTCGTCGGCGCTGAGCCGACCCGGCGCGTCGAGCGTGCTCATGTCCCCGCCCCCGTGCTCCACAGCGCCGTGTAGTCCGCCTGGATCTTCCCGCCCCGGTTCGACAGGTCGGGCGAAGGCCTCCACTCCAGCGACGACCCGTCGATCGAGCCGAGCGCCTCGTTCACACGCTCCGCGAGCGACAGATCATCGCACCGGATCGTCAGCTTCACCGACGTGCTCGTCAACGCGATCTGCTCGATCTCGATCCCGGGCATCCCGATCACGAACGACATCGTCTCGAGCTCGCGCATCACGGGCTTGTTGGGCGTCACACGCACCGGGCCCGCGCGGTTCTGCAGTTCGACACGACGCTGCTCGAGCTCCGGGATCGGGTATCCGGGGGTCCGGAGCGGGGGATTCATCGACGAGATCGTCGCGCTCGTCTCGCTCCGGATCGAACGCGCCTCGGCGTCGATCACCCCCGCACGCGAATACATCCGGTACGCCCCGATCCCCACCGCGATCGCCGTCAGCGCCAAAGCCGCGCCACCCCAGCGGTACATCGATCGGTGCGTGCGACCCGGGCGGTTCGTCAGCGGCCCGATGTCCTCCCCGGACTCCACCCCGATCGCGGCACGCAACGTCGTCAGCACCGGGTCCGCGTCGTGGATCAGGTCCGTCGTCGCGCCGGGCCAGTGCCGCCCCACCGCCGAACCCACCTCCGAGCTCGTCACCCCGTCCTCGTCACGAGGCATCACGATCACCACCCGGCGCGGCGCCACCCCCAGCTGCGACGCCCACCCGAGCCAATCCGTCGTCAGACGCGCCAGCGCGCTGCCCGTCAGGACCGGGTCCCCGTGCTCGTCGTGCGCCAGGCGCATCGAACCGCACGTGATGAGCGCCCCCGCGCGCGACCAGACCCACAGCGCCCGCGACCGGTCCGGATCGACGATCACGCTCGCGCAGATCGGGTCCTCGCTCGACACGATCCGCGACGAATCACGCGACGACGACCGGTGCGGCGCGTTCGGGTCCCACGCGACCGCGATCCGGTGCCACACGCTCTCCACGCGCCCCACCCGGATCCCCAGCGCGTCGAGCTTGTCCAGGAGCAGGCGCGCCGGGACATCCGGGGTCGCGAGCACCGCGGCCCGTGCGCCGTCCGACGCGTGCGCCGCGTCGAGCGCCGTGAAATCGACCTCCAGCGGGAGATTCGGGAAGCGCTCCCCGAGCGCCGACGCCGCGGGCGCCTCGAGCGAGTCCTCCTCCCCAGGGTCCTCGAGCTGCTCGATCGACGAGCGGATCAGCTCCGCGCTGGCGTCCTCGGGACGCGCCCACGCGCACACCGACCCGTCCGCGTCCAGGCACAGCGTCCCGAGCTGCCTGGACGAACCGGGCGACGCCTTGAGTCGCGCCCGGATCCAGTCCCCCGCCTCGTCGATCGTGCCCAGCGCCGTCTCGGGGTCCGCGCTCGACGGGGCGCTCCACCGATCGTCCGTGTTCGCGCCCACGAGGCGCAGCCCCGCGAGCGTCACACCCCGATCGGTGCATCCGAGATAGCAAACACGATCGCTCAAGCGGATCTCCGTATCTCAACACGCCGACGCCCCACGCGCCGATCACTCATCGGGGTTCGGCTCGCGTTCCTGACCCTCGCGCCGACGATCGTTGCGGATCGTGACGTTCCCGTCCGAAATATTCGCCCGGCTCCGGACCAGCGGCTCCGTGTCCATCCCGCGCAAGGGCTTGCCCATCTTCTGACGCTTCAGGATCCGCTCCTGGAGCGCCCGCTGTCGCGGCGGGAGGTGCGCGATCGACTCGAGCTCCTCCGCCGTCAGCACCACGTCCTCCTCGCGCGTCGCGACCGAGCTCACCTCGACCTCCCCGCCGCCCGTCATCGCGATCGACGCGCCCGACTTGCTCGCCAGACGGATCCGGTCCTCCTGATCGCCCAGCCCGACCACGATCGACGTGGGGTGCACCTCGCGGATCTCCAGGTCCTCGAAGGTGTCGTCCCCCGCGCGGGCCGTCGCGCCCTCACGCACGATCCGCTGCGCCCCGTCGATCCGGATGAACGCCAGCGGCGACTCCGGGTCGCTGATATACCCCAGATACCGCACACGCTTCGCGAGCGCCCCGTCGTCCGTCGCGGGCTCGCTGATCGCGACCGGGTTCTCGTCGTCCTCGGTGTTCAGGTCCGGCGTCGTCTCCGGCGGGATCGGCGCGTTGTCCACGAGCGCCAGACGCGCCGCGATCGACGACGAATCGACCAGCGCCGGCTCGTCGATCGAGCCGACCGTCTCGTCCTCGCTCCCGCCCTCGCCCGCGCCCGCACGCGGCGCGGGCTCCGCGTGGCGCTGCGCCACGGTGCTGATCCGGGATTCGGCGCTCGCGCCCGGGACCCCGAAGACCACGATCGCCGCCGCCCCCGCGAGCGCCACCACCGCGCCCGCTTGGCACAGTATCGCGATTTGTTTGGCTTTCGTTCGTGCGATCGTGCTCGTCATGCCGTCTCCGTGCCCTGAGCGACCCTTCGCTCGGAGCGTAGCGCCCTCGCGCCGTGCGTACGTTTAGTACAGATCGGTCGGATCGACCATTTCACTGTCGATCCCGAGATCTTTCCATGTGTAGAACGACCCGATCTCCATGACATTGCTCGCGCTGGCGCGTCCGGTGCTCGTGCGGATCCGGGTGATGCCCCCGTAGCGCTTGAGCAGACGCCCCTTGCTCAGCCCCGATCCACCGCGCACCTCCACGACCACGCCCCAGATCTGGATATCCGTGGTGATGAGCCGCAGCATCGACCCGCGCTGCTCGCTCGTGAGCCCCGCGCGCGTCGCGACCTCGACGAGCTTGGTCCGGTTGATCTCCTCGTCGCTGCGCTGGAGCAGCGCGATCTCGTCGGCGAGCCGGACCCCCCGGTCCGCGCTCACCGCGAGCCCCGCCGCCCGGAGCACCTCGATCGGCGCCGTCTTCGCGCTCACCCCGATCGGACCGTACGGGCGCGTCAGCTTCTGGTACGCC
Organism: uncultured Phycisphaerales bacterium; assembly: GCA_965652365.1. Lineage (GTDB taxonomy): Bacteria > Planctomycetota > Phycisphaerae > Phycisphaerales > UBA1924 > UBA1924. Next base: position 32,603 of record CBFGUD010000015.1, on the reverse strand, counting down.
GCCACGTTCACCGTCTCGCGCAGCACCTTCAGCGCGGGCTCCCCGATCGCGATCTGCGCCTCCCCCTGGTTCGTCAGGTCCGACAGCAGCGTCCCCTGCGCATCGATAAGCGACACCGACACCACCGACCCGTCCCGCAGCAGGATGTCCATCGCGTGACCCGTGTCCGGATCGAGCACCTCGGTGATCTCGCGCCCGTTCTGCATCCGCAGCCACGCGCCGATCGCCTCCTGGAGCCCGCGCCCCGCGTGGTGCTCGGCGTACGCGTTCACCTGGCGCGACACGAGCAGCTGCTCGGCGCTGTGCCTGCTCAGCACCATCCCGAGCGTCAGCCCCACGACGACCATCAGCAGGATCACCATGGGCATCACGAACCCGGCGCGCGATGTCCGACGGGCGCGGGTCATTGGTCGTTCCCCAGGTTGTTGCGCGTCCCGGAGTTCTGCCCGCCGCCGCGGATCCCCCCGCTCCCGCCGCTCCCCGATCCGCCCGCGCCCCCCCCGTTGCCGCCGCCGTTCTGCCCGCCGTTCTCGCCGCCGGTCCCGTCGCCTTCGCCCTCGCCCTCCGCGCCGTCAGCGCCCCCGGCCAGTTCGAGCGGGTCGTCCCCCATCGCCCAGTCGATCTCGAACATCCACGTCGCGTACTGCCCGTTCGTCAGCGCCATCTCGAACTCGATGTACGCCGGGATATCCGATACCGACAGCCCCGTGTACTCCGTGACCTTCACGTCGCCCTTGAAGATGCGCCACTCGCACACCTCGACGTTCCGCACCAGTCGGATCGCGCCCCCCAGACGCATCCGGATCTCGTCCTCCGTCCCCGCGTTGTCCGCCAGCGGGGCCCCGCCGTCGGTCAGGTACTGCGCCTCGGCCGTCAGGATCGGGCGGTACCACAGCGTCCACCCCTTCCGCGAGAGCGTGTCCGCGTCGACGAGCCCCTGCGCCTCCTTCTCCCGGCGCGCCGCGAGCACCGGGTCCTCGGGGATGATCCCCAGCGCGCTCATGATCGCCTCGCGCTCCCCGTCGGGGCGCAGCTCGAACACGCAGCGCACGAGCCCGTCGTTGGATTCCACGCTCGAGAAATCGAGCGATTCCTCGTCGCGCTCCGAGAGCCGCGCCCACGTCGCCGCGCTCGACATGAAGTCGGGCGCGATCGGCGGCGCGAACAGCACCAGCTCGAAACGCTGGGGCGCGAACCCCCCCGCGAGATCGATCCCCGCGAACACCGGGTCGGGTTCGAGGATCATCCGCGACCGCCCGAGCTCGCCCTGCGCCGCGTCCCGCTCGTCCTCGCTCTCCCGCCGGTCCTCGCGGATCTGCAGCGAGAGCATCGCGCGACGGATCGTCCGCTGCGTGATGTTGAGCTCCGTCGCGTGCTCGAAACGCGACCCGAACACCCGCTCGACCGACCGCGCCGCGGCGAAAAGACCGATCACCCCCGCCAGCACGAGCCCCGCGACCACGAGCGTGAGCGTCATCTCCACGAGCGTGAACCCGCGCCGACCACGATGCCCCGCGCGCCCCGTCACTGCGACCCCCCGTTCTCGAGCTCCATCAATCGCTGGAACAAGCGCTCCAAGCCCCCGGGCTCCTCGAGCATCGTCTGGAGCGAATCCGGGTTGTTGAACGCGAGCGGGTCGATCAATCGCGACACGAACGCGTTGGGGACCTGGGTCGTGTACCCGCGCGACCCCCCGGAGTCCTCCCCGAGCCACACCCGGATCGCGACGAGCTTGACCCGGTCGAAGTTCAGACCCCCGACATCCTGCGCGTTCTGCGTCTCGGTCGGGTTCACCATCTCGATCCGAACGGGCTGGACGTCCATCGTCCAGCGGAACAGGTCCGCGTTGTACTCCACAGGGAGCGAACCGCTCGGCATCGCGTCCTGGTTGTCGATGTACTGGAGCATCAGGCGGTTCGCGAGCTCCGCCGCCGCCAGGCGCTGCTCGGATCGGCGCTGGGACATCGTCATGAATGACGCCGCGGCCGCCAGCGTCGCGCCGATCATCCCGAGGAGCACCGTCGCGAGGATCGCTTCAATCATGGTCGCGCCCCTGCGCGTGGAGTGCGCACGGGTGCGGGGGCGGGCGGATTGGATCGCACACCGCGCCATGGATTTGTCACTCCCCTGTCTTTACGTCCATCGTCCAGACGTTGATGTCGTCCTCGGTCCCCTGTTCCTTGTCGGGTCCCTTGGAGATCAGCGTGTACGCATACGCCTGCCCGGGGGTTGGGAGGTAGTAGTAGGGCTCGTCCCATGCGTCGAGGTCCGAGCCCGCTTGCATGTAAGAGGGGATCAGCACCTGAAGCGTCGCGGGCGCTTCTCCCGCGTTCTCCGCGCGGTACGACTCGATCTGCGACTTCACGGTTGTCATCGATGTCTTCGTCGCCCGGATCGAGGCACGCTTCATTTGCCCTGGGATTGCAATCGCAGCACCAGCGGCCAGCAATCCGAGGATCACGAGCACAACTGTGAGCTCGACGAGCGAGAAACCCGCGCGCTGTGATCGCGATCGGTTGGTGGATTGAATCGTTGTCGTCATGGGTTGCTCCGTTAATCTCATCAAGCGCCCAACGTCCGGGCGCCGCGTATGTTGCATGTGTATTGAGGGTGTTCGTGGGTTGAACGATTCTAGAGCACACCGCTCGTCATTTTCAGCATGGGTAGCATGATCCCCAAGATCATGGACCCGATGATGAAAAACAGGATCACGATCAGGATTGGTTCGAGCACGGCCATCAATCGCTGGGTCTTCTTGTCCACGCTCTGCGCGTGATCACGCGCGAGCGAATCGAACGCGCTCTCCAAGTCCCCCGAAGCATCCGCGGCGATAAGCAGCTTCCGCGTCGCGAGTGGAAGCGCTTCAACTTTATCGATGAGCGACCTAAAGATCCCGCCCTCGACCAGGCGCTGTTGGAGTCGCGACAGGTCCCGGCGGAGTTTCGGGTGTCCGATTACCCGGCTTGAGACACTGATCGCATCGCCTAAGGGGATCCCTGATCGAGTCATCGAGCCCATGACGGCGAAGAACCTCGTGAGCTCTTGTTCCATCACGACATCGCGAACGAGCGGCGCATGGCGAGTGAACCCGATGATCGCATGGGCCAGGTTCGCACGCCACAGGAACGCGCCGATCAAACCAGCGACCACGAGCGCGCCGACCACGATCCCGTTTGATCGGACAAACATCCCCGCGCTCAGCAGCACCTGTGTGAACCACGGGAGATCGAGCCCAGCTTTGAGGAGTGAGTTACCGATCATCGGGAGCACGAACACAAGCATGATCGTCCCGGCGATGAGCGCGATCGTGAGCACGATCGCCGGGTAGATCAGGAGCGTGACCACCTTTCCGGCAACTTCGAGACGCCGACGCGCGGATGTCGCGAGCTGCGCGCACGCGCCGGCGAGGTCCCCGGTCTTCTCCGCCGCTCTGTAGACGGCGATTGTTACGTCGTCGAAGCTCCCCACCTGCCTGCACGCATCCGCGAAGCTCGTCCCCTGCGCGACCAAAGAACGGAGCCGATCGATCCGACCCTCGTTCTCGCTCCCCACCACGCTCGCCGCGACCTCCAGCGCCTCGGTCAGCGGCACCCCCCGGTCCAGCAGCTGCGCCAGCTGCGCATCGAACTCCGCGTGGTCCTTGAGCGACATCTCCTTCTCCGTGCTCATCCACCCCGGGAGCTTCCACGCGCGCGAGAGCACCTGCTTGTCCCGGCGCAGCGTCGCCGCCAGCGCCCGCTCCGAACGCGCCGCCTTCACACCCATCGCCTTGCCCCCCCCGGGCTTGTTCGCGAGATAGAAGAAGGATGAGTTGGCGCTCGCTCTCGACATGGGGTCCACACGCGCCGCGTCCGGGTCCGGAAACGCGGGAAGGTCTCTGATCGGGTCCGGATCTCATCGACGATCCGGCCCGCAGACTGTATACGATTCTCACCCGCGATCCGATCGTTTGGCCCGCGCCAAACGCCCCAGACCCGCGGATCATGCACCGATCCGTCGAGGAAATCCGCCCCCATGACCCGAGCCGCCACGATGTCCACCCCGAGCAGCGCCTCAACCGACACCCCCGGGACCATGCGCGCCCTCATCAAGCACCACGCCGGCGCGGGGCTCGAGCTCGTCCACGATCGACCCATCCCCGAACCCGGGCCCCGAGAGATCCGCATCAAGGTCAACAAAGTCGGGATCTGCGGCACAGACCGCCACATCTGGGAATGGGACGACTGGGCCGCCGGGCGCATCCCCCCCGGGATCATCACCGGCCACGAGTTCGCCGGGGTCGTCGACAAGGTCGGCGACGCCGTCACCAAGTTCAGCCCCGGGCGACGCGTCAGCGCCGAGGGGCATATGACCAAAGCCCTCGACTACAACTCACGCACCGGCAACGCGCACATCGCGTCCGACACCCGCATCTTCGGCATCGACTGCGACGGGTGCTTCGCCCAGTACATCGTCGTCCCCGAAGACAACGGCTGGCCCATCCACGACGACATCCCCGACAAGCACGCCGCGATCTTCGACCCGCTGGGCAACGCCGTCCACACCGTCATGGCCGCCAACGTCAGCGCCAAGAACGTGCTCATCTCGGGCGTGGGGATCATCGGGCTCATGGCCGTCACCGTCGCGCGAGCCGCGGGCGCCGCCCGGATCTACTGCACCGACGTCAACCCGCCCAGACTCGAGCTCGCCAAAAAGCTCGGCGCCCACGAGGCCTTCGACGCACGCGACGAGCACTGGATCAAGCACGTCCGCAACGAGACCTACGAGGGGGTCGACGTCCTCCTCGAGATGTCGGGCGCCCCCGCCGCCATGGACCAGGGCTTCCGCGCGCTGCGCAACGGCGGGACCGCCGCCCTGCTCGGGCTCCCCGCGCGCACCGTCGACTTCGACTTCAACGCCCACATCATCTTCAAGGGCTGCACCGTCCTCGGGATCAACGGCCGGCGCATGTGGGAAACCTGGTACCAGATGGAGAAACTCCTGCTCTCCAAACGCCTCGAGCTCGACGACATCATCACCCACGAGTTCCCGATGTCGCAGTACCAAGAGGCCTTCCGCACCATGATGTCGGGCGAGGGCATCAAGGTCCTCATGAACGTGGACGAGTGATCACATCACCAGCGAATCCAACCCGCCGAGCCCCACGGGCTCCCGCGTGTGGAACGCTTCCCCCGCATCCACCCCGATCCGCGACCCGAAGTACGTCGCGCTCGCGAGCACCCACTCGACGACTTTCCGGTTCTTCTCCGGGAGCACGAACTGCGTGCGGTACGCGTTGATCGAATCGATCTTCCGATCGACCGTCTCCGAGATATCGAACACGAACGACGGATCCGCGACCCAGCGCAGGTGCGTCGCGTAGTAGTACATCATCCACTTCGGGTAGATCGGATCCCCCAGCTCGAACGTGCGCCCCGTCCACAGGTCCGTCGGCGCGGGCATGTCCACCTTCGTCAGCTTCGCATCGAACCGCGCGTCCTCGACACAGCGCGTCACCGCGCGGTGGTCCGGGTGCGCATCGACCGGGTACGTCGTGAACACGACCTGCGCCCGCCACGCCCGGATCACCCCCGCGATCTTGTGCCGGTTCTCGATCGTGTGCTCCACCTCACGATTCGGGAGTCCCAGCAGCCACCGATCCACCGTCCCCGTCGCGCCCGCGCGCAGGATCTCGAGCGCCGCCGCCGCCTCCTTCTTGCGCGTCTCGTGATCCCCATGCGGCGTCGGCTCCCCGTCCGTCACATCCAGCAGCAGCACATCGTGCCCCTCCTGCGCGAGGCGCATGATCGTCCCCCCCATCCCCAGCTCCTGATCGTCCGGGTGGGGGCCCACCACGAGCACACGCGCCATCGTTCACGCCCTCCCGATCACTCGTACCGGTTCTCGACCACCACGAACCCGTCGAGCACCGCGCTCTCCCCCTCCCCCGACTCGATCTGCACCAGCACCAACGCCTCCGGAGTCCGGTTCGCGAAGAACCCCCCCGCGCGGAACGTGTCCCCGTACTCGTCCACGAACTCGATCAGCGGGAGCTCCACCGTCTCCCCGGGCGCCATCCCCCCGAACAACCGCGAGAACCGCTGATTGATCCAGATCCGCGTGGGTTCGAACGTCCGAGGGCTCGTGTTCGTGAACCGCATCGTCCCCACGTCCCGGAACACCTGGATGTCGTACACCTCCCCCATGGGCATCGTCATCGGATACGCCGGCCCGGGCGTCGCGCGCGTCTGCTCCTCGAGCGCCGAGCACGACACCATCAGCATCGTCAGGAGGATCATCAGCACAATCGTCGGCATCAGGGGGGTGCGTCTCACGACCTATCCTCCCCCCGATGGGCTGCCAAAGCAACTCCACCAGCCAGAACGCCACCGCCCCCGGCTTCGCCGTCGCCGACGGAGCCCAGGACATCGACCCGCGCCAGGTCGCCGCCACCCTCGTCCAGACCCACGGCCCGGGCGGCATGGACCCCCGCGTCCGGGCCCTCATCCCCGGTTTCGACGCCCCCTTTTTCCAGGCCGGGCTCGCCGGATACTCCGATGCCGCCATGCGCATCATCGCCCGCAGACACGGGTGCCCCATCTGCGTCACCGAAGCCCTCCTCGACCGCACCTTGCTGGCCGGAGGCCGAGGATTCGCCAAAGCCGACCTCGGGGACATCCACGACAACGTCCCGGGTGGCGAAGAAGACCACCCCCTCATCGGGCAGATCATGGGCTCCGACCCCCAGGAGATGGCCGCCGCCGCCATCAAAATGGTCGAGCAGGGCAAGATGCGGAGCAACAAGGAATACCGGAAGCTCGCCGAGCAAGAGCCACTCGCGACTCGCCACTGGGGACTAGGGGAAGAAAAGGCGGAGAGCAAGCCGCGAGGCGGACGCTCGCTGGAACACGGAAGAGTCTCAAAGAGCAAACCCCTAGTGGCGAGTGGCCAGTCCCTAGTCCCTCCTGATCGCGGCTTTGCCGCGATCGATGTGAACCTCGCCTGCCCAGTCAAGAAGATCTCCAAGAAATCCCGAGGCGGTCACTGGCTCCGCGATCCGGGCGGCGCGATCGCAATATTGCAAGCCGTCCGCGACACCCTCCCGACGTCCATCCCCGTCACCGTCAAGATGCGCCGCGCCTACGACGACACCGAGGAGATGCAACGCAACTTCCTCCGCATCTTCGACGCCGCCTACGACCTCGGGTGCGCCTGGGTCACCGTCCACGGGCGCACCGTCGAGCAAAAATACGTCGGCCCCTCCCGCTGGGACCCCCTCAAACACCTCGTCGACCGAAACCCCGAGCGCATCATCTTCGGCTCAGGCGACGTCTGGGACGTCAACCAGATCTTCCGCATGATTCGCTACACCGGGGTCGCCGGCGTCTCCGTCGCGCGCGGATGCATCGGCAACCCCTGGATCTTCCGACAAGCCCGCGACCTCCTCGAAGGACGCGACCCCCGAAACCCCGCCATCCCCGAGCAGCGCGCCGTCCTCGAACAACACTTCCAGCTCGCGCTCGCCGTCAACCAGTCCATGCGCGACCCCGAGCTCCACACCGCCAAAACCATGCGCAAGTTCGGCATCAAGTTCGCCGCCCACCACCCCGAGTCCGACGCCGTGAAGCGCCGATTCGTGATGTCCCGCAGCTTCGACGACTGGCGCGCCGTGCTGGATGAGCACTACACAATCTGAAAATAACAACGTTCGAGACTTGGCGCGATTCCTACCATGCATGTACCATCATCCCAGCGAATCGGGGTGATACCGATGAAGAAACGAACCAAGTTTGGTGTGCTCGCGTGCCTTGGTGCAATAACTCTGTGTGCCCACGCGCAGGATCTCGTCAATCTCGGGGTTGAAATCGAGGGTTGGGACATCCAGCCACTCGCCGATGTGGACGGGATCACCCACCTCATCGTTGCGCGCATCGATGATGCAGAGCGCACCACCGACATCGACACCGTGCTCTACACCCTCGAAACCGACGGCTCATGGTCCGCCGAGGCCTACGACCCCCAGATGACCTAAGCCGACGCGCTCGGGGACCTCTCCACCGAGTTCTCACTCCCCGACCCTTCCAGCGGCGACGGCTGGCTCATCGACGTAGACCCCGAGGACTTCATCGACGACATCGTCCCCCGCCAGCCCTTCGGGAAGGGCTTCTTCGTCACCGACCCCCTCTACAACCTCGCCCAGCAGATGGACGACCCCCAACCCCTGGCCGACGGCGCCGAAGACTCGGGCTTCGCCGCCGCGGGCTCATCGGTCAACGCATCGGGTGGATCTTTCGGTCAACCGGGCGGGGGTGGGTCGGATGCTGGCCGTCCGACCGTCGTAGGTGATTGCTGTGATCAGCTCTGTATCCAAGTCATGATTGCAGCGGGTGTGGATGTTGCGAACGCTGGCGGAACACTTCAGGATATCGACGATGCAATGGAGGCATTCTTGCAGCAGACGAATGCCTGTTGTTGGCCAAGAGTCGTCTGTCAAGGAATTCAGAGCGGCAGCTGGATTTGCAATGCTTGGAGGTTCACTGGATTTAGTCCTACACAAGGCGGACAGTGCGGATATGAACGAGACACTTGGCGACAACAAACGAGAACGTGTATCAAGACATGTTGGAGTTGTGCAAGACTCTCGTATACGCAAACTCGTATCGAGACAAGAACCGAGATAACGATTACATTCGCATCCTCCTCTAGCAACTGCCAAGCGCCACCGAGCGGTGGTTGTGCTGGGTATACACTCGGAGATGCCTCATACACAGGATGGTCGCCGCCGCCTCCTCCGTGCCCATAATGGGGCGAACGATCCGGTGAAAACTACGATCATAGTGTTTGCCGCTATTGGCTTCGTACTTACCACGCTCATCACATCGCTCAGCTCGATCCTCGTCATCGAGTCGAGCTACAGCGCAATTGCCAAGGGTCCCACATCCTCCGACGAAGTCGTCTATGCGCTCGGACCAGAATTTGATACACGCGCGTGGAGCACGGATATTCACCGTTACGCCCTTGGGGTCACGCTTTCGAGAATGGTCTGGGCCCACGAGGGCGGATACCACTTCCCCTCGCTCGATAACGAACGCCTCGGCCCAGACTCGATCCCAAAGCGGAGCCGTGCTCGCAAGCCGGTCACAGACGATCTCAAAGAAAGCGTGATCTACGAAGTCATCGCGGGCTTCCCGTTCGCAGCAGCGCACGGCGAATGGCGTATCGCAGAGGATGGGACCGAATCGTACTGGTACGCCGTGCCGTACAAACCTTCGACGAATCTCGGATCTACACCCTTCTACTGGTTCAAGATCCCACTCCCCCTCAAACCCATCTTCCCGGGCATCCTCATCAACACGATCATCTGGGGTGCTGTTGCTTGGGCCTGCTGGTTCCTCCTCCGAGCCCGTATCATCGGAACCATCCGCTGGCGAAGAACCCGCCGCGCCCGCTGCCCCTCCTGCGGCTACGACCTCGGCCCCCTCCCCACCTGCCCCGAGTGCGGCCACACCCGAGCGCCCGAAACCTCACCCCTCCCCTGACCCCGCCTCCACCTCCGCCGACGGCGCGTCCCCCGTCTTCACGATCGGCCCGCGACCCAGCATCGCGATCAGCACCGCCGCAAAGATCAGCGCCATCGCCAACCCCTCGTTCCACCGCGGCTTCTCCTTGAGCACCACCACGCTGAACACGATGAACACGCACAGCGTGATCGCCTCCTGGATGATCTTGAGCTGCGCCGCCGTGAAAGGCCCGCCCTGGCTGAAATGCCCGATCCGGTTCGCCGGCACCTGCAGCAGGTACTCCGGGAACGCGATCAACCACGACACCAGGATCACCGCCCACAACGCCCACCCCGGCTTCTTCAGGTGCCCGTACCACGCCCACGTCATGAACACGTTCGACCCGATCAGCAGCAAGACCGTCATCATCCATCGCGGCATGGCGCGAGTGTAGCGTTCACCCAGCCCCCGCGATTTGGTACACTCACCCCACCATGAGCGTCACCACCATCCTCCTCATCGCCGTCCTCGCCCTCGCCGTCGTGGGCGCGATCGTCCTCTTCGTCGCCATGTTCACCGAGATGGGCACAAAGAGAACCAGCGGCACCATGAAGGGCGGATCACGCGCCAAGTCCAAGACCCGCAAGAAGCGCTGATCGCCCCGCTCACGCCGACTTCTCGCTCGGCGCCTCGCCCCCGCCCTTGGTTTCCGATTTGGCCTCGCTCTTGGGCTTGGACTTCTTGGGCTTCTCCTCGTCCGTGCTCGCGTAGCGGATCCGCCCGTGGTAGATGCTCGCCACGCTCTTGGAGATCGAATCGCAGATGAGCTTGAGCTCCTTGAAGGTCATGTCGCACTCATCGAACTGCCCGTCCATGAGGCGCTTGTTCGCCAGCGACCGCACCAGGGCGTCGATCCGCGACGGGGTGGGCTCGGCGAGCGTCCGCGTCGCGCTCTCCACCGCGTCCGACAGCATCACGATCGCCACTTCCTTCGTCCGGGGCTTGGGGCCCGGGTACCGGTAGTCCATCTCCTCGGGCAGCGACTCCACGCTCTCCTGGAGGATCTGCTCGGCGCTCCGCGCCTCGTCCCCCTCCAGCGCCTGCTCCCGCGCGCGCCGGTAGAAATACTCCACGAGCGTCGTCCCGTGGTGCGCGTCGATGAAGTGGTGGATCGACTTGGGGAGCCCGTGCTCCCGCGCCATCTCCACCCCGTCCTTCACGTGACCGATGATCACCAGGAGCGACATCGCCGGGCTCAGCTTGTCGTGCTTGTTGGGCCCGCCCGACTGGTTCTCCACGAAGTAATCGGGCTTGTTCATCTTCCCGATGTCGTGGTACAGGCACCCGACATACGTCAGCAACGCGTCCGCCCCGATCGCCTCCGCCGCGCTCTCCGCGATCGACGCCACGTTGAGCGAGTGGTTGTACGTCCCGGGCGCCCGCTGCTGGAGCTCCCGCAAGAGCGGCTGCTTCGGATCGCGCAGCTCGATGAGCGTCATCCCCGTCGTGATGTCGAACGCCTTCTCCACGAACGGCAAAATAAACAACGCGATCCCCCCCGCGAGCAAGCCCGCGAGCCCCGCCTGCCCGCTCGCCCCGATGAGCGCGCGACCGAGCATCTGCCCGCCCACGCCCACCACCGGGTGCATGATCAGCGTGTCGAGCGCCGCCGCGAACGCGAGCACCACCGCGATCGCCAGCGACATCCGGATGAGCGTCCGCCGCTCGCGGATCTCGCTCAGCTGCGCGATCGCCCCCGCGGACCCGATCAGCATCAGCGCGAAGAGCCCGATATGCATCTTCAGCGCCAGCGCGATCAGCACCGCCGTCACCCCGCACACCGCCAGCGCCGTCCGCTGTTCGTACGCGATGCACACCAGGATCGCCACCAGCATCACCGGCGTGATCGACGCCAGCCAGATCAATCGCGGATCGAACACGCTCATCAGGCACGCGCTCGCCACGCACAGCGCCACCAAGCCCGTCAGCCACCCGATCCGCGCCGGGCGGTTCGCGATCCGCGGGCAGTACAGCGTCACGTACCCCGCGAGCACCACCGCCATCAGCCCCACGAGCCCGTACACGCTCGCGATCCGCAGCACCCGCCTCGTCACAGACCCCTGCGCCGAGAACTGGTCGATCTCGCTCACCGCCAGCTCGTACGCGCCCTGCTCGAGCACGTCACCCCTCGAATAGATCCGCTGACCGATCGTGATCGCGCGCCGCACCGGCTGGACCCGCCCCGCCGCGTCGTTCTGCGCCGCCGCCGTCGCGCTCTCGTCGAACGTGAACGTCGGACGCGCCTCGAGCGTCAACCGCCGGATCACCGCCGCGTCCACCGGCGGCTCGAACCCCGCGACCCGCACCACGCGCCCGATCTCCCCCCCCAGCTGCTCCGGGTTGTCGATGTTGATCGCCTCGACCCGCCCGATCCGCGCCGGGGGCGCGATCTGCTCCTCGTCGGGCCCGTACCGCAGCTCGATCTGGGTGCTCAATCCCTCATTCGTCGCGCGCTGCCACGTCTGACGATCCAGCATCGGACGCCGACGAAGGATCGAATCGAGCGTCTCCACCCGCTCGTTCCACCGCGCCAGCGCCGCCTCGTCGCTCGCGATCGAGCGCAGCGCCGCGAACGACACATCCTCGAGCCCGAACCGCACCCGGATCGCCCGGTCCACCTCGTCGAGCGTCGACACCCCCGCGAGCGTCCTGGGCAGATTCAAGAGCGACACCCGCAGACTCTCGAGCACCGGGAGGTCCGCGTTGTAGATCCGCGCCACGTTCTGGCGCGCCGCCTCGCGCAGCATCTGCGTCTGCTGCGCGTCCTCCGTGTTGAACTCCACCCGCGCCGTGCGCGTCTCGCGCATCACCTGGCCCACGCTCGCCAGCAGCTGCCCGCGCGTCCACGCCGTCACCGTCCCGATCACCAGCACGAACGCCAGCACCGCCACCGCGCCCCAGAACAGGTTCGGCGACGCGATCAGGTCCGCCGCCCGCTGCGACCACGGACGCGCCGACACGCGCACCACGTTCCGCTTGGACGATCCGCCCTTCGCGCCCGTCTTGGGCCCGCTCTTGCCCGAGGATGTCTTCGTGTCCTTGCCCATAATCACGGGGTCCTACGAACCCCCGACCGAGTCCTCCATCGATCCGGTATCGGCCATCCCCGATCCCGTCTTGCCCCCCATATCCGGACCAACCGACGATCCGTTCCCCTTCTCCCCGTCCCCGTACGCGTCGATGATCCGCTGCACCAGCGGGTGACGCACCACGTCCCGCCGATCCAGCGCGCAGAACCCCACACCCTTCATCCGCCCCAGACGCCTCGCCGCGTCGATCAGCCCCGATTCCCGCGGATCCGGGAGGTCGATCTGCGTCGTGTCCCCCGTCACCACCATCCGAGACCCGTGCCCCAGACGCGTCAGGAACATCTGCATCTGCCCCCTCGTCGTGTTCTGCGCCTCGTCCAGAATAATGAACGCCCCGTTGAGCGTCCGACCACGCATGAACGCCAGCGGGATCACCTCGATCACGTCCGTCTCGATGAATCGCCGGATATCCCGGTACTCCATCATGTCGTGCAGCGCATCCAGGAGCGGGCGAAGATACGGGTTCACCTTCGCCTCCAGGTCCCCCGGCAAAAACCCCAGCTTCTCCCCCGCCTCCACCGCCGGTCGGCACAGGATCACCCGCGACACCTCCCCCTGACGCAGCGCGTGCACCGCGCACGCCACCGCCAGATACGTCTTCCCCGTCCCGGCAGGCCCCACCGCGAACGTCAGGTCCATCGCCCGCACGCACTCGAGATAGTGCGCCTGCGCCTCCGTCTTGGCCCGGATGGGCTGCCCCGCGCTGTACACCCGCAGGTCCGTCCGCACCGGGCTGGTCGTCCGCGCCCGCGACGACTCCTCGCTGATGAGCGACAGGAACTGCTCGCGCGTCAGCGGCGCCCCGCGCCCCGCCTGCTTGGCCGCCGTCTCGAGCGCCCGCTTCGCGATCGTCAGCTCGGGCTCCTTGCCCGTCAGGTGCACCACCCCGTCGCGCGCCGTCACCGCGATCCCGAGCGTCTCGCGGATCATCTTCAGGTTGCGCTGCTCGTGACCGACCACCCCGAGCTGGGTGTGATCGTCCTTGATGTGGATCGTCGCGTCCAAGTGTGTCCTCACGCGCCCTCCGGATATCCCGGGGCGCGGGTGGATTCTACGCGCCACCCCCCGCGCACGGAGCGGACCGGCGCTTCACCCCGCGCCCCCCGCCCGATCGCCCGTCCCCCCGCCCGTTCCGCCCGATCCCGCGCCCCCGTCCACCACGCAGCGCGGGAGATTCACCACCATCGTCGTCCCCTGACCGTGCACGCTCTCCACGCTCACGCTCCCCCCCAGCGTCCGCGCCGCGTGCTTCACGATCGCCAATCCCAAGCCCGTCCCACGCTTCGCCGACGACCCCGAACGCGCCTCGTCCACCTGATAAAACCGCTCGAAGATCCGCGACTGATGCGACAGGGGGATCCCCACCCCCTTGTCCTTCACACGCAGCGAGATCCCCTCCTTGTGCGCCAGCCCGCTCGGCGGCGGCGCCTCCGGATCGATCCCCACCCGCTGACGCTCGATCACCACACGCACCACCGTCCCGTCGCGCGCGAACTTCGTCGCGTTCTCCACCAGGTTCCGCAGGACAAGCTCGAGCAGCACCGGGTCCGTCTCGATCCGCCCCGCACGCTCGTCGATCTCCGTCCGGATCTCGAGCCCCCGCCGAGCGCACACCGGCGCGAAGGGCACGCACACCCGGTTCACGAACTCGTGCGCATCGATCACGCTCAGCGCCGTCGGCACCCGGTCCGACTCGAGCTTCGACAGGTCCAGCAGGTCCTTGACCATCAGGTCCAGACGCGTCGCGTTGGACCCGATCATCGCGATGAGCTTGTCGCGCATCGCCGGGTCGTCCTTCGCCGCTCCCCCGAGCGTCTCGATCGCGCCCCGGATCGACGCGATCGGGGTCCGCAGCTCGTGCGACGCGTTGGCCGCGAAGTCCGCCTTGAGCTCCACACTCTGCATCAGCTCCGTGATGTCCGTGAACGTGCACGCCGCCCCCCCCGTCGTCACGATCGGATCCACCGCCACATCGAACACCCGCATCGACCCCTTCACCGGAAGATCCAGCCGCGCGTGCCCCGACTCCCCCGCCCGCCCAAGGCGCTCGAGCTCCTGCACCTCCCGCTGGGTGATGAGCCCGTCGAAATGATCCCCGATGAGCGTCCGCCCCGACCCCAGGATCGACTGCGCCGCGCGGTTCGCCTGCACGATCACCCCGTCCTCGTCCGTCGACACGATCGGGACGTCCGCCGCGTCGATCACCGACCCCAGGAGCCGCACCAGCTCGCGCACCGACGACAGCTCCTCCCGCAGATCATCCCCGAGCTCGAGCGCCGCGATCAGCTCCCGCCGCCGCCTCCGGTGGATCGCGATGAGCCACACCAGCGCCCCCAATGACACCAGCGCGAACACCGGCATGAACACCGACACGATCACCGACCCCGCGAGGATCGACGCCGGGAGCGTCCACGCCCCCGGGCTCCCCAGAACAGGGGTCCCGCTCGTTGTCTCCGATCCCGCTGCGCCCATCGATCGCTCCGCTCACGCACCCGAGCGTGGAGGACGAGCATACCACGCGCCCCGATCCGAGCCGCGCCCCCTCACTTCGGATCGTCGGCCCGATACCCCACGCCCCGCACCGTCGAGATGAGCGACGCCGAATCCCCCAGCTTCTTCCGGATCGCCGTCACATGCACGTCGATCGTCCGCTCCGTCACCGTCACCCCAGGCCCGATCGCCCGGCTGATCAGCGCCGGCCTCGACAACACCTTCCCCTTCGACCCCACCAGCGTCGCCAGAAGACGGAACTCCGTGATCGTGAACGACACGGGCTTGCCCTCCACCAGCACCTGGTGCTCGTCCAGATCGATCCGCACCGGACCCAGCGACATCCCCTCGCCCTTGCCCGCCGCAGGTCGCGTGCGTTTGGCCAATGACTTGATCCGCGCCACCAGCACCGACATCGAGAAGGGCTTGGTCACATAGTCGTCCGCGCCGCTCTCGAACCCCTCGAGCTCGTGCGACTCCTCCGCCTTGGCCGTCAGCATCAAAATCGGGATCCGGCTCGTCTCCGTCTGCGACCGCAGACGCTGCGCCACCTCGATCCCGCTCATCCCCGGCATCATCACATCCAGCACGATCACGTCCGGGAGCCGCGACTTCGCGATCTCCAGCGCCCCCTGCCCGTCCCCCGCCGAGAACACCTCGTGCCCCCCCTGACGAAGGTTGTACTCGATGAGCTCGCGCAGGTCGGGCTCGTCATCCACGACCAAGATCTGAAGCGAATCGGAACGCGTCGCGACCGACGAACCGTCCTGCTGATCTTCATGAGCCATCGTGTCGTGCTCCATCACACGCGCCGCGCGCGCCGGACGCCCAAAAAGCCGCATGATCAACCCTGTTCAGAAGGATAGAACGGTCATCCCGACGCGCCCGATCGCGCCGACAGAGTTCATCGAATCTGAACGCCCAAGCAGAGCCCGACGACCCCGTCAACGCGCCCCCATCACCCCCAGCCCGCACCCTTGCACGGGAAGTTGGTAATTCCCAACTTCGCGCAACACAAGTCGAATCGAATGTCGGGAATCGTCTGGGGGAATGCCCGAAAATATTCGTATTTCGTACGGGTTGCGGTGTGGATTTCTTCCCGCCCGAGATCGGCCAGAAATGCGCGTTTGAACGCCCCCAGGGCCCGAATTCAACGCATGAGCGGAAAAACTGATCGAGACAGGATGAAAAAGGATAGTTGACACAAACAAATTGACGACTTACCGGTCGCCGGACGGTTAGTCTGGCCTATCATCAGGACCCTTGAGCAATGTGCTCGAGGTCCAACCGACGAAACGCATTCCACTCACTGCCAATCGAGAAGGAGGCATTGAAATGCAGAAGACTCTGACGACCCTTGCGATCGTTGCCACGTCCGGCACCGCCCTCGCGCAGTCCGGCCTTGACATCGATCGTGCGTACGCAGCCGAGCTGCGTGCGGACGCGAACACCCGCTCGTCGCTCCTCGGCACCAACAACGCCGCGGGCATCTCGGTCGACGTGTTCACCCAGTTCCGGTATACCTACAACGATCGCAGCGCGATGACCGGCGACTTTGGTGACAACGACACCACCACCGGCTTCAACCTGCCCCGCACGCAGGTCCGCCTCTCCGGCGGCGTCGAAGGCACCGACATCACCGGGCACCTCTCGTTCGACTTCGGCGGCGCGTTCGACCGCGGTATCTCCGATACCGCCTCGGGCGCCACCGGCGACGCGTCGCTCCGCGAGGCGTACGGCGCCTGGGCCCTCGATGACAACTGGACCATGATGTTCGGTCTGATGGACAACCCCCTCTTCTTCGAGGACTCCATCGCCCCCGAGCACAGCCAGGGCGTCGAAATGTCCACCAGCGCCACCTTCCTCGACGTCGGCTACACCGAAGGCATCGCCCTCCAGTACGCCAACGACGAAATGAAGTTCACCGGCCTCCTCTCCGACGGCCCGGCGTTCCACCCCGGTACGCTCGGTGGCACCACCGCCGCCAACACCTTCTACACCTCCGCCTCCGAGTCCGACCTCTCCCTCACCGGTCGCCTCGACTGGCTCTTCTCGGGCACCTGGGATCAGTTCAACCAGTTCGCCTCCTGGCAGGGCTCCAACGACGGCGTCCGCGTCGGTGCCGGTCTCCACTGGTCCAGCCGTGGTGACACCAACCCCGCCGCCGTCGCCTCCCCCCTCGGTGCGTCGCTCTCCGAAGAAGTCCTCGCCTGGACCATCGACGGCCAGTACGTCTCCGACGGCTGGGGCCTCTTCGCCTCGTACTCGAGCGTCAACATCGATGCCGACCTGACCGCGGGCGGAAGCCTCGACGCGACCTTCAACGCCATCGTGCTCCAGGGTAACGTCTTCCTCTCCTCCCAGTTCGAAGCCTTCGCCCGCTACGACGCCCTCCTCTTCGAGGACGACGCCGCGGTCGGCTTCCCCGCCACGGCCGAAGATCAGTACTCGACCTTCACCGTCGGTATGAACTACTACCTCGTCCCCGAATCCTTCGCGGCCCGCTTCTCCGTCGACGTGTCCTTCGCGCTCGACGATTCGACCGGCCTCGACTTCTGGGGCGGTGCCGGCTCCACCCGCACCGGCATCCTCGGCGGCGGCACCACCACCGCCGGCCCGTTCAGCTCGACCGACGACGAGCTCATGATCCGTGCCCAGATGTCGCTCCTCTTCTGAGACGCACCATCTGACACCGATCAATCTCTGATCTGAACCGCGGGGGACCAAACGGTCCCCCGCGTTCTTTTTGCCCCCGCATCCGCGATCACGCCCGATGAGGCAAACCCCCGCAATGCAATGACCCCATCCGCATCCGCGCGCCCACCGCGCGCATGAACCGAATCATGGCGGTATGCTCAGATCTCGATAAGACCACCCACCATGAAGCACACACACACCATCAGAGCCGGCGCGCGAACCATCGCCGCGCTCCTCGCTGCCGCGATCGCCGCCACGCCCGCCGCCGCACGCGATCACGCCCCCCCCGCCCTCTCGCTCGCGCTCACCAGCGCCCGCCTCGCCTCCCTGAGCGAAACCGCCGACGACCCCGCTATCGACATCAGCGCCCGGCTCCAGTTCCGCTACGCCTACAACCGACGACAGATGCCCGTCCCCGCGCCCGGCGCCGACCCGACCACCCTCGGATTCCAGTGGCGACGCGTCAACATCGCCATGAAGGCCACCATCACCGACACGCTCTCCGCGTCCCTCCAAACCGCCACACGAACCAACAGGGGCGAGATGGTCCTCGAGCGCGTCTACGCCACATGGAACGCCTCCGACACCGTCAAAATCGACTTCGGACAGTTCCGCATCAACCTCATCCGCGAAGAGAACACCAGCGCCTCGCGACAACTCGCCACCGAGCGCTCCGCGGGCAACGAAACCATCAACCAAGACTTCACGCAGGCCATCCAGGTCACCATCACCGAAGACCGCTGGCGCGCCTTCTTCGCCTTCTCCGACGGCATCAGCGCACAGAACACCTTCTACAACAGCGCCAGCGAAGCCGACCTCGCCCTCAGCGCCCGACTCGAAGCACGCTTCGGCGACGCCGCCTGGTCCGCCTACAAGCAGTACACCTCCTGGCGCGGATCCCCCACCGGGCTCCTCGCGGGCGCCGCCATCCTCCACCAGACCATGGGCGACACCAACCCCGCCGCCTCGCCCACCACCGACATGACCATCGCCACCGCGGACCTCTCCCTCGTCGCCGACGGGTGGAACGCCGCCGCCGCCATCGTCTGGCGCCGAACCGAATCCGCGGGCACCCCCGACCTCGACGACTTCACCGCCCTCCTCCAGGGCGGCGTCTTCGTCTCCGATCAGGACGAGCTCTTCGCCCGCTACAGCGCCGTCATGCCCGATTCCGACCGCGCCCCGCTCGACAAGGACTTCGGCGCCCTCACCTTCGGATGGAACCACTACATCATCCCCGAGTCCCACGCCGCCAAGTTCACCCTCGACGTCACCACCACCCTCGACGCCACCAGCACCAGCATCGTCCGCACGAGCGCCTCGTTCAACAACCTCCCCGACATGGACTCCGGGCAGCTCGCGATCACCGCGCAGATGCAGATCCTCTTCTAATCCACACGGCCGGCATGCTTCGAAGCAGTGGGGGGCAGGCGTGCCCCCCGGCTTTCCTGGCTCGTCACATCCGATCGACGACCGGGATCCCCAGCGCCCCGCACCCGTCCTCGAGCACGCGCCTGGTCAGCACCGCCAGGCGCAGCCGCGTGTCGCGCGAGCGCCCGCCGACCCCCTCCTTGAGGATCGGGCACTTCTCGTAGAACTTCGCGAACATCGACGCCAGGTCGTACAGATACCCGCACAACCGGTTCGGCTCGTCGTTCTCCGCCGCAGCGCGCACCATCGTCGGATACCGCAGCACCAGGAGCGCCAGCGCCCGCTCCGCCGGATCGTCGAGCGACATCTCCGCGCCCAGCGCCGACTCCACATCGACCCCGTTGTCCCGCGCCCGACGCTCCAGGTTGTTGATCCGCGCCACGGCGTACAAAATATACGGCCCCGTATCCCCCTCGAACGCGAGCATCCGGTCGAACGAGAACACGTAGTCCTTCACCCGCTCCGTCGACAGGTCCGCGTACTTGATCGCCGCGATCGCGATGCTGTTCGCGATCGTCGCGCGCTCCTCCTCGGGCAGCTCCGCGCTCCGCGCATCCACCTCCCGCTTCGCGCGCACCACCGCTTCGTCCAGCAGGTCCTGGAGCTTCACGTTCTCCCCCGATCGCGTCTTGAGGGGCTTGTTGTCCTCCCCGAGCACGTTCCCGAACGCCGCGTGCTCCAGGTGCGCCGTCGTCCCGTCGGGCTTGGTCGCGTACCCCGCCTTGACCGCCGCCCCGAACACCTGCTTGAAGTGCAACGCCTGGCGCGCATCGACGCAGTAGATCACCTGGTCCGCGCCCAGCTTCTGCACCCGCCGCCGGATCGCCGCCAAGTCCGTCGTCGCGTACAGATACCCCCCGTTCCGCTTTCGGACGAGCGTGGGCTCCTTGATCCCGTCCACCTTCACCACAAGCGCCCCGTCGTCGATCTCCGCGACCCCCCTCGACTCCAGATCCTCGATGATCCCGCCCAGCTCATCGCGGTACGTGCTCTCCCCCGCGCTGTGCTCGTCCGTGATGTTCGTCATCAAGGCCGCGCACGTCGCCAGACACGCGCCCATCGTGATCTCGTACACCCGGTTCCACATCGCCACCGACCGCGCGTCCCCCGACTGGAGCAGCACCAAACGCTCCTGCGCGAGCTTGAACGCCCGCTCCGCGTCCTCGATCCGCGCCCCGAGCTCCGCCTCCGCCTTCGCGTGCCCCCCCACACGCTCGATCAGCGCCAGCGCCTTCTTCTCCGCCTTGCACCGCGCCTGCGCCGCGCGGTAGATCGTGTTCAGCTCGTCGAGCGAGATCGTCTCCGTATCGACAACCCCCGCGTCCTCCAGCTCGATCAAACGCTGCACCACCATCGCGATCGGCAGCCCCCAGTCCCCCACGTGCGACTGACGGATCACCGTGTGCCCCAGACGCTCCTTCAAACGCGCGATCGCGTCCCCGATCACGCTCGAACGAAGATGCCCCACGTGCATCTGCTTCGCCAGATTCACCCCGCACAGATCCACCACGATCGTCTCCGGATCCGCGGCCTTCGGGAGCCCCAGGTCCCCGTCATCCATCGCCGACAACGCCGACCCGATCGCCTCGGGCAGCAGCGACACATTGATGAACCCAGGCCCCGCGATCGACTCCGACGTCACCGGGCTCGCGATCCCCGACACGTCCAGCTTCTCCACGATCGCCTGCGCGACATCGCGTGGCTTCATCCCCACCCGCTTGGACAGAGGCATCGCCGCGTTGCTCTGGAAATCCCCGAGCTCCGGCTGACGCGAAGGACCGATCAGCGGGTCCACCTCCCCCTCAAGATCGGGCAGCGCCGCGCGGATCGCATCGACAAACCGGGTTTCGAGCACGGATTTCGGGTCTTGGATCGTGTCAATCGTCATGCAAGCGGATCATAGATCCCACGCCCACCACAATCAGTCCCGCACCAGCGGCCCATCCTCCACCGGGTCCTCATCGAGCCCGTGCGCCAACCGACGATCCACCTCCTCCGGGGTCCGCAGCGCCCCCTCGCTGCTCGCGACCACCGCGCACACCATCGCGTCCCCCGTCACGTTGCAGCTCGTCCGGCACATATCCAGAATCCGATCCACACCCAGAATCACCGCGATCCCCTCGAGCGGGATCCCCACGCTCTGCAAGACAATCACCAGCATGATCATCCCGACGCCCGGCACCCCCGCCGTCCCGATCGACGCGAGCGTCGCCGTCAGCACGATCTGCAGCTGCTGACCGATCGTCAGATCCATCGCGTACAGCTGCGCGATGAACACCGCCGCCACCCCCTGGTACAGCGCCGTCCCGTCCATGTTGATCGTCGCCCCGATCGGCAGCACGAACGACGACACCTCCTCCTTCACCCCCAATCGCTCCTCCGCGCACTCCATCGTCACCGGGAGCGTCGCGCTCGACGACGCGCTCGAGAACGCCAGCAGCTGCGCCGGCGACATCGCCCGGAAGAACCGACCGTACCCCACCGGGGTGAACACCCGCAGCACCAACGGATACACCACGAACATCATGATCCCCAGCCCCGCAACCACCACCAGCGAATACACCGCCAGCGACCCCAGGATGTCCAGCCCCAGCTCCGCGATCTGCTCGCAGATCAGCGCGAACACCGCGTACGGCGCCAGCATCAGCACCACGTGCACCACCTTGATCACCACGTCCGTCATCGCGTCGAAGAACGCGATCACCGGCCTCGCCTTCTCACGCTCGATCAGCGTCAACGCGATCCCCACCAAAAGCGACGCGAACACGATCTGCAGCATGCTCCCCTCCGCGATCGCCGCGAACGGATTCGCCGGCACGATATCGAGCAGGATCCGCCACCCGTCGGGCCTCATCGCCGCCGCCACCTTCTCGTCCGCCTCGGCGCCGAACGACGCGACGAACCCGTCCCGCGTCTCCTCGGTCACGAACGACCCGGGCTTCGCGATGTTCGCGAGCACCAAGCCCACCGTGATCGCCACCGCCGTCGTCACCAGATAGATCCCGATCGTCTTCCCACCGATCCGCGACAGCTTCGCCAGGTCGTTCAGACTCGACGCGCCCACGATCAGCGAGAACACCACGATCGGCACCGCGATCAGCATGAGCCCGCGGATGAACAGGTCCCCCACGAACGCGTTGAGGTTCCCCGCGAACCGCGCCGCGTGCGCGACGAACGTCGCGCCCCCGTTGGGCGATCCCTCCGCGACCTCGGCCCCCGCGACGAACGCCGCCGGGTCGTTCACCCCCATCGACGCCCAGGTCTCCTGGGTCCACATCGCGTTGATCGCGAGCCCCACCACGATCCCGAGCACGAGCCCGACGATGATCTTCCAGTGCAGCGCCAACCGTGTCCATGCGCCCATCGCGCCCCTTTCGTTCGAGTGATCCCCGAGTCTATCGGACCGTGCGCGCGCCCGCACGCGCCGCCTGCGCCGTCTGGAACGCTTCCCCCGCCGAGCGCCCCCCGTCCACGCTGGTCTCCCCCCGCCCCGCTTTGCACCTCATCCGTGCACACCAACCCAAGGAGCCACCATGCGCCGCACCGACCTCCCCGCCGCCGCGATCATCCTCTCGTCCTGCGCCGCCGCGACCAGCGCCGACGTCATCGCCTCCGACCCCTCCATCCTCGCGCCCTTCGAGTTCACCGAGGTCTCCGTCGAATGGATCGGTTCCCACGCGGGATACACCGGGGAGCTCGCCTGGATCAACCCCGACATCCCCACCGTCTCCACCACCCTCTTCAACAACAAACAGGCCGCCCAGGGACAGTCCTACACCGTCCCTCGTCTCTACGCCCAGGGCGAACGCGTCGACTTCTCCTACGACATCATCCGCGGGAAGGACGACTTCTTCGCCACCACGAACCAGGCCGACTGGGCGCAGTTCAGCATCGACGCCTCCGATCCCCTCGCCGTCGTCGTCGGGGTCGAGGACATCCGCCTCCCCGCCGGAGACGCCGACTTCAACGACGCCATGTTCCGCGTCCGCTTCTCCCAGAGCGCCATCCCCGCGCCCGGCGCGATGGGGCTCCTCGCCATGAGCTCCGTCGCACTCATCCGCCGACGCCGACGCTGAGACGGCACCCGCGCGGGGCTCTAGAATCGACCTATGCCCCCGCGCCGAGCGCGCTCAAGCCGAGCCAGATTCCGTGACTACCTCGCGCGTCGCCGCGAGCGCGATCACACCGCGCGAATCCACGAATCCATCGACGACGCCGTCGAGACCAAACGCGCCGCCAAAGCCAAACGCGGGATCCGCGGGCTCATCTCCTCCCTCTTCGCCCTCCTCGCCGGCTACCGCGCCACCATCGCCCTCTCCCTCCTCACCCTCTCCATCTCCGTCGCCCTCGGGCTCCTCATGCCCCTGAGCACCAAAATCGCCATCGACTACATCATCACCGACAACCCCGGGCCCGCCGGGCTCCCTGAAGCACTCGGCGCCTTCACCAACACCCGACCCGACCGCATCGACCTCATCTGGAAACTCGGGATCGGGATGCTCGTCGTCACCTCCCTCTCCATCGCCTTCGGGATCTGGGGACGCTGGCAATGCACCCGCATCACCAAACGCGTCCAGGTCGCCCTCCGCAAACGAGTCTTCGACCACGCCTCCCGACTCCCCCTCCACCGGATCCAGCACCTCAAGTCCGGCGGGATCGCAAGCGTCCTCCGCGAAGACGCCGGAGGCGTCGGCGACCTCATCTTCTCCCTCCTCTACAACCCCTGGCGCGCCATCACCCAGCTCATCGGCACCCTCGTCGTCCTCATCTGGATCGACTGGCGACTCGTCGTCGGCGCCGTCGCCCTCGCGCCCGTCATCTGGATCTCCCACCGCACATGGATCCAGCGCATCCGCCCCATGTACCGCGACATCCGACACCGCCGCGAAGGCATCGACGCCATGAGCGCCGAGGCCTTCGCCGGGATCCGCGTCGTCCGCGCCTTCAACAGACGCCACGCCGAAGCCGCACGCTTCACCACCGAGGGACACCTCCTCGCGCGACAGGAACTCCACACCTGGTGGTGGGCGCGAACCCTCGAGATCGCCTGGCAGATCCTCATCCCCATCGCGAGCACCGCCGTCCTCCTCTACGGCGGGATCGCCGTCATCGACGCCACCCTCACCATCGGCGACCTCATGGCCTTCTCCGCCTACCTCCTCGCCCTCCTCGGACCCCTCGAATCACTCGTCGCCAGCGCCACCAACGTCCAGACCAACCTCGCCGCACTCGACCGCGTCCTCGACCTCCTCAGCGAAGACCGCGAGTTCGAGCACACCACACCCACCACCGACATCAACCCCGCCCACGTCCGCGGCGCCATCTCCATCGACAACCTCGCCTACGCCTACCCCGTCCGCTCCAAATCCGCCCCGACCGGGATCGACGACAAGGACGCCATCCCCCGAGGCCAGCCCGTCCTCCACGACATCACCCTCGACGTCAAACCCGGAGAAACCATCGCCCTCGTCGGCGCCTCGGGCGCGGGCAAAACCACACTCTGCAACCTCATCGCGCGATTCGACGACCCCACCCAAGGACGCATCCTCCTCGACGGCACCGACCTCCGCGACATCCCCATCGAGCAGTACCGCGCACTCCTGGGCATCGTCGAACAGGACGTCTTCCTCTTCGACGGCTCCGTCCGCGACAACATCGGCTACGCCAAAAGACGCGCCACCGAACGCGACATCACCCACGCCGCCAAGGTCGCCAACGCACACTCCTTCATCACCGAACTCGAGCACGGATACGACACCGTCATCGGCGAACGAGGCGTCCGACTCTCCGGAGGCCAGAAGCAACGCATCGCCATCGCCCGCGCCGTCCTCGCCGACCCGCGCATCCTCATCCTCGACGAAGCCACCTCCTCCCTCGACACCGAGTCCGAACGACTCATCCAGCACGCACTCACCACCCTCATGAAGGGCCGCACCTCCTTCGTCATCGCCCACCGACTCTCCACCATCCGACACGCATCACGCATCGTCGTCATCGAGCACGGCACCGTCCAGGAAATCGGCACCCACGACCAACTCGCCGCCAAACCCGACGGCCGATACGCCCAGCTCCTCCAGATGCAGCTCACCCCCGACACCGACGAATACGACCGCGTCTGACCCCCACGCGCCAACCACACCACACAACGAAAAAGGCCGCCGACACCAGTCAGCGGCCTTCATCGCAAAGCAGGGGATCAGAGATTCGAACTCTGACTAAAGGTACCAGAAACCTCCGTGCTACCGTTACACCAATCCCCTATGTCGTCCCCGAGATCCATCGACCAGATCACGCCGGACCCCCAATCGTATCACCCAAAGCACGCCTGACAACCGGACATCCCACGAGACACGGACCCCATGACCACCATCCGCGCCCTCATCGCCGCCCTCGCCCTCCTCCTCCTCCTCCTCGCGCCCGACGCCAGCGCCGTCCCCGAACTCCCCCCCTGCCCCGACGACCGAAACCCCGATCTCTGGCAGTTCATGGACGGCTACCTCATCATCCTCTGGAACAACGACCCCGCCTCCTACTACCAGGTCGTCGAAGACACCTCCCGCTTGGACGAGATCGTCAACGTCTCCGCACCCGCGCAGCAGAACTGGATCGACACCCAGCAGGAACTCCTCAACCTCCTCAACTCCCTCGACACCTCGGACTACAACCAAGCGGATCAGCTCGACCACGACCTGATGCGCTACACCCTCGAGCAGTCCCTCGACGCCGCACGCTTCAAACCCTGGCAAACCCCCGTCTCCTCCGTCTCCGGACCCCAGATCTGGCTCCCCCAGATGTCCTCATGGCTCCCCACCCGCACCCGCGAAGACAAAGCCACCTACGTCCAGCGCCTCAAGCAGGTCGACATCCACATCGCCGACCACATGGACAACATGCGCGACGGGATCCAGTCCAACCGCGTCATGCCCCGCATCGTCATCGAACCCACCATCGCCCAGACCCTCGCCCAGTGCACCCCCGAGATCCGCGAGGACGCGTCCCGCTCCCCCTTCTTCGCCCCCCTCCGATCGCTCGACCCGGATGACCCCCTCGCGATCGAAGCCCGACAGATCATCGCCGATAGCATCGCCCCCGTGTACCTCGAACTCGCGCTCTTCCTCCAGAACGAATACCTCCCCGCCTGCCGCGACTCCGTCGCCGCCTCCGATTCCGTCGACGGCCTCAAGGGCTACAACCAGGCCCTCGCCTCCCACACCACACGCCCCGACCTCACCGCACAGCACATCCACGACACCGGGCTCCAGCGCGTCCGCGAGATCAAGGCACGGATGATGGACGTCATCGCCCGCACCGACTGGCACGACTCCACGGGCAACGCCATCCTCGCCGACGACGACCGATTCAGCGCCTTCACCGAGTACCTCCGCACCGACCCGCGCTTCTACCACACCGACCCCGACGCCCTCATCGACGAATACCGCGCTCTCTCCAAAGCCATCGACCCCGAACTCGTCAACCTCTTCGGCAAACTCCCCCGCCTCCCCTACGGCGTCCGCCGCCTCCCGCGATTCCAGGAACCCAGCGCGCCCACCGCCTTCTACTACCCCGGGGACCTCGACTCCGCCGTCCCCGGATACTTCATGGCCAACGCCTCCAAACTCGACCAACGCCCGCGCTACGAGATGCTCGCCCTCACCATCCACGAAGCCGTCCCCGGCCACCACCTCCAGTACGCCCTCGCCCAGGAAATCGAGAACCAGCACCCCATCCGCAAAACCCTCAACTACACCGCCTACGGCGAGGGCTGGGCCCTCTACGCCGAACGACTCGGGCTCGAGATGGGCTCGGGCCAGTACGGGCTCTACGACAACCCCTACGACGACTTCGGACGACTCAACATGGAGATGTGGCGCGCCTGCCGGCTCGTCGTCGACACCGGGATCCACGCCTTCGGCTGGTCACGTGAGCGCGCCATCGACTTCATGCTCGACAACACCGCCCTCGCGCCCCACAACATCGCCGCCGAGGTCGACCGCTACATCGGCTGGCCCGGACAAGCCACCGCCTACATGATCGGACAACAAGCCATCCTCGACATGCGCGCCCGCGCCCAGTCCGCCCTCGCCGATCGCTTCGACATCCGCGCCTTCCACGACGCCGTCCTCACCGACGGCCCCCTCCCCCTCCCCGTCCTCAGCGCCAAGATCGACCGATGGATCGAAGCCCAACAAAACAGCGGCCCATAAGGACCGCCGCCGTTCATTCTTCTTCCGTCCGAGAACTCACCCGATCGTCTGATCGTCGCTCCCCTTCCACGACGGAGACCCGTCGCGGTTCAGCGGCTTGGCCCGACCGAACGTCGCCGTCTTCCGCTGGAGCTCGGTCTTGGGACCGGGCTGCGTCGTGCCCCCGACCTCCTGATCGAGATCCACGCTCGACTCACGCTCTGTGCGCGAGGGTTTGGGGTTCGACCCCACCGGAGGACCGAGCCGACGCGTCCGCGCCTCGTCGATCGACCGATCGAGCTTCCCGAGCAGCTGACGGACCTCGTTGAACGCCTTCGATTCATCGCTCATGGTGATAGACCTCCGAGAACTCCAACTCGGCGTTTCCTCCCCCCGACTCGACCCCTGATCACGCCTTCCACCAACGGATCCCGGACTCTGTGCCGGTTGTACCGATCACGCCCATCAACCTCCGGATATCCCCCACCCGCGCCCTGTATAAAGTCCGGACCATGGATCCCACGACGACCCCAGCCCCCGCGATCAACGCCCCGCCCCACACCGCGCCCCTCGTCACCGCCCGACGAGACCTTTTCTGGACCAACGTCGTCCGCGACATCCTCATGGCCCTCGCCACCGCCGCCGCCCATTCCGCGGGACGCGTCAACGAGGGACCCGTCGCCGCCGCCCACTCCGTCGACCCCGTCCACGACCTCTTCGACGGGCGCATGGGCGTCATCACCACACTCGGGCAACGCATCCCCATCGCCGATGTCTTCCCCGTCTTCGCCTGCACCGCGCTGGGCGACGCCCAGACCCGACAACGCTCCGAAGACGTCCAGTGCACCGTCTTCCGCATCACCACCCCCGCAGGCGAGATCTACACCCTCCCCGTCTCACAGATCCACGCCGTCCACACCATCTCCGGAGACCTCCTCCGCGAACTCGAAGACCAGGCCATGGCCGCCGAGAACCAGGACGAAGACACACCCGCCCGCCCCTTCGGCTTCGCCGCCTTCACCGCCCTCGCCAGAGCCGAATCCGATCAATCCGATCCCCCGAATCCGAACCCAAGCCCCGAACCCGCGTCCTGAACCCGCATCCAAAGCCCGCCCCACCGCGGGATCCCGCCCCTTTCACCCCACTCCGACACCTTCCGCGAATAATCCATTCTGACCGATCGTTCCGTACTCCACGATCGATCCCCACCGCCCAGGAGCGAGCATGTCCGTTCTCATCGCCGTCCCCGTCTACAACGAATCCAAAACCGTCGAGCGCGTCCTCCGCAAAATCGCCGAGCACAACCGCCCCATCCTCGCCATCGACGACGGCTCCACCGACCACACCGCCCAGATCCTCGACGCCCTCCGATCCGAGCTCGACCTCGACGTCATCCGACACGAAGCCAACCAGGGCTACGGCCGCGCCATCCGAGAATCCTTCGCGCGCGCCCACCGAGACCGCTACGAATGGGTCATCACCATGGACTGCGACGAGCAGCACGAGCCCGAACGCATCCCCGACTTCCTCCGCGCCATCGAACACGACACCCACGACATCATCTCCGGCTCACGCTACATGAACGACGACACCGACACCTCCGTCGCCCCCACCGACCGACGCGCCATCAACAAAGCACTCACCCGCGAAATCAACGAACGACTCGGCCTCAAACTCACCGACACCTTCTGCGGCTTCAAAGCCCACCGCGTCAGCGCCATGGACAAACTCGCCCTCACCGACGACGGCTACGCCTTCCCCATGCAGCTCTGGGTCCAGGCCGCCGCACACAACCTCCGCATCACCGAACTCCCCGTCGAGCTCATCTACAACGACCCCAACCGCACCTTCGGAGGCGGGCTCGACGACGCCGCCGTCCGACTCGCCCACTACCGAGACGTCCTCGACACCGAGCTCGCCAAACACCCCGAAGCCCTCGCCGCCGCCGGGCCCTCGGGCTCCGGGTGCTGCTGCTGCTGACACGACCGAGCGACCCACCCACGCGCAGGACACACGATGGGCGCCCCCGACCACACGGACATCAACACCACCCTCATCCCCGACCCGACCGACTGGTCCCCCGCGCCCGACCTCGCGTCCAATGACCTCGCCCGCGCCTCGCGCGCGGCCATCGGGCTCGATCCCTCACGCCCCGTCATCGCGTCGGGACACCAACCCACCGTCTTCCACCCCGGGATCGTCGCCAAACTCATCGCCCTCGACACCGTCGCCAAACGCCGCGACGCCCAGACCCTCTGGATCGTCCCCGACCAGGACATCGCCGACCCCGCGTCCATCCGCGTCCCCGTCCAGACCGATGACAACCTCACCGACACCACCCTCCACCTCGCCGGGTCCCCCGCCCCCGACCGCGCCAGCGCCACCCTCCCCCCGATCGACCCCGCACATGCACCCCACGCCTTCGCACGCCTCGCGGACTATCTCCGCGCCTTCGCGCACGAACCCACCCGCGCCAAACAGTTCGCGAGCGCCGTCGTCCACGACCTGTGCGATCTCCTCGGCCTCGCCATCCCCACCCTCCTCTTCGCGTCCGACCTCCTCGCCGTCCCCGCCGCCCGGACCACCCTCGACCAGCTCACCGCCGACCCGCGCACCGCGATCGAGCACTACAACCGCGCCATCGAATCCTCCCCCAGCGCCGGGGTCCGCCCCCTCGCGCTCTCCGACACCGCCATCGAACTCCCCCTCTGGCGGCTCACCGACACGGCGCGCGACATCGTCACCATCACCCCCGCCCAACCGCTCGACCCCGCCAACCTCGTCCCGCGCGGGATCCTCATGACCGCCATCGTCCGACGCGCCCTGTGCGACCTCTTCATCCACGGCACCGCGGGCTTCAAATACGACGCCATCACCACCCGCTGGATCCACACCTGGCTCGACCACCCCATCGCGCCCATCGCCGCCGCCAGCGCCACCCTCACCCTCGACCTCAAACTCCCCGACGCCTACATCGACCCCGACACCGCCGCCTGGGAAGCCCACCACGCCAGGCATGCACCGGGCATGCTCGACGAACACGCCGCCGCCCGGCGCAAGTCCGAGCTCGTCCACGCCATCGAGTCCCGCAAATCCCGAGGCGACGACCCCGCCCCCCTCTTCTCCGAGCTCCAATCCCTCCTCACCGACACCCGAGACAAACACGAAAGCGACCTCGCCGACCTCCGCGCCCGCGCCAAGGACGCCCAGCGATTCCGCGCCATGCACGCCATCGCCACCGACCGCACCTTCGCCTACCCCCTCCACGACCCACAACGCCTCCGAGACCTCAAACGCGCCATCGAGTCCCGATTCGCGTGATACCCTCGTCCATGCGCACCCTCATCCTCCTCTTTGCCCTCCTCCTCACATCCTGCGGCTCAAACACCACCCCCGCATCCAACACCACCGACCCCGACCAGACCGACGAGTTCCGCATCGCCGCCCTCGCCCCCGCGATCGCCGTCACCCTCCGAGACCTCGGGCACGAGGACATCATCGTCGCCCGACACGATTTCGACCTCATCTGCTCGGACTCGATCCCCAAAGCCGGCTCCTCCCTCGGCTGGGACCTCGAAGCCCTCATCGCCGCCCGCCCCACCCACCTCGTCATGCAGCGCTCCGAGACCGCGCCCATCCCCGACACCCTCACCGCCGCCGCCGAAACACACAACTGGACCATCATGGCGCGCCCCCTCGACACCCTCGACGACGTCGCCAACCTCGCCGACGACCTCCGCTACCTCATCGACGGCCCCCCCGAGCGCGACCCCGCCATCCTCGACGCCACCGAATCCCTCGCCCACACCCAACCCTCCGAACGACTCGCCCGCGCCTGGCGCGACCGAGGCCCCGTCGCCGACCGCGCCGGACGCGTCCTCATCCTCGGCTCCCTCGATCCCCCCGCCGCCATGGGCCCGGGCTCCTTCCACCACCAACTCATCACCCGCATGGGCATGACCCCCGCCATCACCGACGGCGCCATGTGGATCGAGCTCGACTACGAGGACCTCATCGCCCTCGCCCCCGATTCCATCCTCGTCTTCTCCCCCAGACAACGCCCCGACGACGCGCGCTTCGGGCTCCCCGAACCGACCATCGGGGACAGCGCCCTCGAAACCCTCGGCCCCATCGCCGACCTCCCCATCCCCGCGATCGACGCCGCGCGCGTCGCCGTCATCGACCACCCCCTCGCCCTCCTCCCGAGCACCGCGCTCGCCGACGTCGCCCTCGAGATCGAGCGCGTCCTCGAATCCTGGGATGACTGACAACCCCGCCCGCGCTCAGTTCGCGTGCACCGAATGGCCCTTCTCGAACGCGTCCCGGTCCAGCGTCTTCCCGTGCGCCGCGAGCAGATCATCCGCGCTCATCTCGTCCTCGAGATCCAGGTTGATCGTCAGCACGTACGCCGCCCGCGTCCCCTCGAACAACGCATCGCGCTGAGCATCATCCAGAGGCAGCGCATCGAGCGCCGCCTTGAACGACATCCACTCCCCGCGCTGCGCCTCCCCGAACGGGTCCATCGCCTTCATCCCGACGGACTCGTGATCGATCCCGAACACCTCGCGCAGCTTCCGACCCACGAACCGGTTCCCGTTCGTCGCCCCCAGCCGCACGTAGTGCAACCCCAATATGTGCATCGGGTCACCCGCGTGGTCCTCGATGTGCGCGATGAACCGCGCCGTCCCGGGCTTCGGATCCGCCCCCGTCGACCCCCCGAAATACGCCAGGTCGTCGCGGTACCACGGCTCGAACCCGTGCGACTCCTTCACCACCCCCGCCACCATCGGCTCGCGCTTCCGCGCGTCCCGCACCGCCGCGTCCAGCGCCGCGTGCACCAGCAGCCCCTGCTCGAGCGTCGAGACGTACTCCTCCCGCGAGATCGTCCCCTTGATCATCGACGAAGGCGTCCCCCCACGCTCCGCGATCTGGTGCAGATCCCAGTTGTCGTCCTTCAAACGCTTCGTGATCGGTTCCGCCGTCGTCATGGGTCTGCCCTGCCGTCTTCGTGCCCCGTCGTGGAGAGGCGTTGCTGGAACGAGTCTCCCTCATTGAGACTCGGTCTCAATCCTAGACACCCCCCCAGATTGACACACAACGAAAAACCCCCCGATCCAACGGACCGGGGGCGGCTGCACATCACAAGCCCGGCAATGGGGGAGTGCGGGGGAGTG
>CBFGUD010000014.1:0-56875 GCA_965652365.1 uncultured Phycisphaerales bacterium | reverse complement strand
GGTCAGGGTTCGTCGTCGAGGTCGTCGATCGTGGTGAGCGAATCGTCGAGCCGACGCGCCGATTCCGTCCAGGGGTCCACCTCGGGGTGCGGGGGGGCGCTGCGGGTCTTGATCGATCGCCGGCGGCGCGATCGGCGCTGGAGCACGATCATGGTGAGTGAGAGCATGACGATCAGCGTCAGGATCGTGACGAGCAGGAGCATGGACATCCCCTTGCGCATCGCGAGGTCCCTGTCCGGGGTGGTCGCGGGGGGGGTGTCCTGGATGAGCAGGGCGTGGGCGATCATCGGGGGTTCTCTACGCACGGGCGTCTCGGGTGATGCTACACTTGCGTCCGATTCGACGAAAGGACCTGCATGCACCTTGAAGCCCATGCGAATGTGATCAGTGATCTCGAGGCGCGGATCTTGACAATCCGTGACTCTCTTTGACTACGACACCAAACGCCAACAACTGAAAGCCCTCGAAGACCAGATGGGGGCGACCGATTTCTGGGACAACCCGGACGAAGCGAAGAAGGTCGTCGGGAAGCTCAAGCTCGTCAAAGCCCAGACCGACCCGCTCCGGAAGGTGATCGACGAGTTCGAGAACGCGAAACTCGCGTACGAGATGTCGCGCGAGGAGGGCGATCAGGACCTGCTCAAGGAAGCGGACGCGTCGCTCCATAATCTGCTCGGACGGATGGACACGATCGAGGTCCAGTCGCTCCTCGGGGGGAAGCACGACCACCGGGACTGCTTCTTCACGATCCACGCCGGCGACGGCGGGACCGAGGCGAACGACTGGTGCGAGATGCTCTTCCGGATGTATCTCTACTACTTCGAGCGTATGGGGTGGAAGATCGAGGAGGTCGAGAAATCCCACGGCTCCGAGGTCGGGCTCGACTCGGTGACGCTCCATATCCAGGGGGCGTTCGCGTTCGGGTACCTCAAGTGCGAGAAGGGGACGCACCGCCTGGCGCGGGTGTCGCCGTTCAACGCGCAGGGGAAACGCCAGACGTCGTTCGCGACGGTGGACGTGACCCCGGAGTTCGAGGACATCGACGTCCAGATCCCGGACAACGAGCTCGAGATCGTCGTGTTCGCGCGTTCGTCGGGTCCCGGCGGGCAGAACGTCAACAAGGTCGCTTCGGCGGTGCGCGTGACGCACAAACCCACGGGGATCCAGGTCACCGCGAGCACGCACAAGGAGATGCCGCAGAACCGCAAGCAGGCGCTCGCGATTCTGCAAGCGAAGCTCGAGCAGATCGCGGAGGAGAAGCGCCAGGCGGAGATCGACGAAGCGTCGGGCGGGAAGCTCGAGCATCGGGGGTGGGGCGCGCAGATCCGCTCGTACGTGCTCTACGACAACCGGGTCAAGGACCACCGGACGAGCGTGGAAGCGAATCCCGTGAACGTCCTGGATCGCGGTGAGCTCGAGCCCTTCATCGATGCGGAGCTCAAACGCCGGCGGTCGGAGCGCGAGCACTGATCATCCGGGTTCCTCCGGGTCGCCCAGCGTGTCGAGGACGCCCATGCGTCCGAGCTTGCGGAGCGTGAAGTACCCGAGCCCCATGACGAGCAGCGCGATCGACGCGTACCACAGCCCGTGGGCCCCCGATCGGGTCACGACCAGGGCCCCGATGACGCCTCCCACGACGAACGAGGCGGCGATGGACCCGAGCAGCAGGAAGGTCCACCCTGGGCGTTGATGCCCGGCGAGGAGTCTCCCGAGCGAGAACCCGATGTCCGTGAAGACGCCCGTCAGGTGGGTCGTGCGGATGATGAGTGATCGGTACGATGCGGCGAGCGCGTTCTGGAGCCCGGCGGCGCACGCGGCGATGATCGTCGCGCCCTGGACGGAGTGGGGGAGGACCGCCGCGGCGGCGCCCAGGAGCGCCGATTCGAGGAGGATCGCGATCCCGTAGCGACGCCCGAGCTTGAGGGTGGATCCCCCGACGATGACCCCCGCGATGACGGCGCCCGCGACGAACGACAGGACGAGCGTCGCGATCAGGACCGCGTCCCGGTAGTCCGCGCGACCGAGATCGGCGCTCAGGCGCGTGATGGACCCGGTGACGTGGGTCACGGGGGGCGCGCCGAGGATGACCATGAGGGTGTTGACGTACCCCGCGACGAGCGCGAGCCAGAGCCCGCCCATGAGCACGATCAGGAACTCGACACGCCGCGGCATGGGCGGAGTCTACGCCCGGTCGGTCAGCCCTTCGGTCGTTTGGGGTCGTCGCGGAACATCCGCAGGGGTCGCGGGCCGGAACACATCCCGACGGCGCACCCGTCGTCCTTGCACGAGCGCTGGTCGAGCACCCGGGTGTCGCCCCGGTCCTCCCGATCGTCGGGGGCGTGCTGGTCCATCGCGGAGAGGACCGCGCCGATGAGGATCGCGACGAAGCTCAGCGCGGGCACGATCGGCGGGAGGCGCAGCCCCCACCGGGGGAGGACGGCGTAGAAGACGACCCCGAGGATCAGGATCAGGATGAACGCGACGATCAGGCGGCGCGCGAGCTTCACGCCCTCTTTGTTCCGATCGTCCTGCTCGCGGATCCGTTCGCGGGCGTCCTCGATGAGGTAGGAGGACTGCTCGTCGCGGAAGGACCGCGAGTCCGGGCCGATCAGCGGGCCGGTGATCGTCGTGTTGGAGCGTCGATCCGCCATACCCAAGTGTATTCGGGCGGGATCGATGGGCAGTTTCGGGGGGTTCCGGGAGTTCGGTGTCTGTCCTGTCGGTCGTGCGGATCAGACGAGGAGGGAGGCGGGGGATTCGAGCATCGACTTGACGGAGTTGAGGTACTGGGCGGCCATGGCGCCGTCGATGATCCGGTGGTCGCTCGACATGGTCATGGACATCTCGTGCCCGATGACGAGCTCCGCGTTGCCCTCGTCGTCGTAGTCGACGAAGGGCTTCTCGATCGCGCGCCCGACGGCGAGGATCGCGGCGTTGGGGGGGTTGATGATCGCGGTGAAGTGATCCACCCCGAACATCCCCAGGTTGGAGATCGTGAAGGTTGACCCGGAGAGCTCCTCGGGTGACAGCCCCTTCTCGCGGGCTTTCTTCGCGAGGCGTTTGGTCTCGGCGCTGATCTGGCGGAGCCCGATCTGGTCCGCGTTGTTGATCGAAGCGACGACCAAACCGCCGCCGCGTTCTTCGGGGAGCGCGACGGCGACCCCGATGTTGACGTGCCCGTGGAGGTCGATCGAGGGGCCCTTGTCGTTCCAGGAGGAGTTGACGAAGGGGTGCTCGTGCATCGCCAGGGCGCAGGCGCGGACGAGGAAGTCGTTGACGCTGAGTTTGACGCCCTGGGATTCGAGCTGGCCGTTGAGCTCGGCGCGGAGCGCCATGAGCGAATCGAGGCGCGCCGAGACCGTGACCTGGTAGTGGGGGATGGTGGTTTTGGACTCGACCAGGCGACGCGCGATCGTGGCGCGCATGTTCGAGAGGGTGACGTTCCGCGATTCCATGCTCGCGCCCGTCGCGGGGAGCATGGGCGTGGGGGCGGGGGCGCTTTGGGTGCTGGGCGAGGATGCGCCACCGGACTTGAGCGCCTGCTCGACGTCCTTCTTGACGATGCGCCCGGAAGGGCCGGAGCCGTTGATGCTCGACAGCGAGATGTTGTGCTCGTCCGCGATCTTGCGCGCCAGGGGGGACGCGAAGACCCGGTCGTTCCCGTTGGCGTTCCCGTTGGAACTGGTGCTTGAGCTCGGGGGGGCGCTCGCAGGGGTGCTCGGCTCGCTCGGGGGCGCCATGGTCGCGGTGCCGCCGGTGTTGTTGTCGTCGTCGGACCCGGATTGCAGCTTCTTGGACGGGACGCTGGATGACGAGGAGCCCGCGGCCTTTGCGGCGTCCGCGACGTCTTCGCCGTCTTCCGCGAGGACGACGATGGTCTCGCCCACGTTGACGGTCTGCCCCGCGTCGACCCCGAGCTTGGCGACGACGCCGTCGTCGAAGGATTCGAGTTCCATGGTCGCTTTGTCGGTCTCGATGTCCGCGATGACGTCGCCGGCGCTGACGGTGTCGCCTTCCTTCACGTGCCAGGCGACGACGGTGCCCTGCTCCATCGTGTCGGAGAGGCGCGGCATGGTGATCGTGATCGGCATGGTTCGTACTCCGGCGGGTCGCCGCCTGATCCTGTGGCTTGGGACGTTTGATCGTCAGGGGCGATCATAGTGCGGATCGGGGGGGCTTGTCCTCGGATATCGGCCTTTGAACGGGTCAGATCCAGCGTTTCAGACGCAGGATACCGAGCGAGAGCGACAGCAAGACGATCAGACTGATCGTGGTGATCCAGAACCCGTACGGACTGTCCATGAGCGGGACCCCCCCGACGTTCATCCCGAAGAGCCCGGTGATGACGCTCAGGGGGAGGAAGACCCCCGCGAGGATGGTCAGCGCGTAGACCCGGTCGTTGAGCTCCTCGGCGCGCCGCGAGACGATCTCGTCGCGGGTGACGCCCGCGCGGGTCTCGATCGCGTGGAGTTCCTCGGTGAGTCGGGCGAGCCGATCGCGGGTCATGACCAGTTCGGTCACGATGTCGGCGGATCTGGCGAGGGTGGGGGAGCCGATGAGCGCGCTCGCGGCGTCGTGCATGGGGACGAGGTAGCGGTAGAGCCCGATCGTGCTGAGCCGGATCGGGGAGAGCGCCGACGCGTGGAGGGTCGGGGTGCTTTCGTCGACCACGTCCTCTTGGATGTCCTCGAGTTGCTCCCCGATGTCCTCCACGACGGGGCCGATCCGATCGACCATCTGGTGCATCAGGCGCGAGAGGACCGCTTCGGGGGAGGTCGGTGGGTGCTCAGACCCGAACTCGTCGGCGACGGCTTCGGCGCTGCGCAGACGGCGCAGGACCACGCTCACGATCCGTTTCTCGTCGAGCCATGCGCGGATCGAGACCATGTCCTCGGGCGTGCTCTCCGGGTCCAGGTTGACCCCGCGACCAATGAAGAGGATCCCGTGCTCGTGCAGCGTGCAGCGCGGACGGGTGTGCTCCGCGATGAGCGCCCGCGCTTCGTGCGGGGGGATCCCGGATTCCTTCAGGATCCATCGGCGCGCGACCTCGGAACGCTGAGAAAGGTGGATCCAGGTCCATGCGCCATCGTGGTCGCGTGCGTAGGGGTCCGCGAGATCATGCCCCCGCCCATCGATCGCGATCAGCACGCCGTTCGGCGCTGACATCGGATCCGCGTGCACCTTCACGTGGTCGCGCCCACGAGCTCGCGGACGGCCTTGGCGATCCGCTCGGGGTTGGGGAGGTACGCGTATTCGAGGTCCTTCGCGTAGGGGGTCGGGACGTCGATCGTGTTGACACGCACGGGGGGCGCATCGAGCCAATCGAACCCGTGCTCGCAGATCTGCGCGATGACCTCGGACGCGACGGACCCGAAGGGCCAGCACTGGTCGACGACGACGAGCTTGTTCGTCTTTTTGACCGAGTCCACGATCGAATCGATGTCCAAGGGGCGGATCGTGCGCATGTCGAGCACGTCGCACTCGATCCCGTCATCCGCCAGGACCTCGGCGGCGTCGAGACAGAAGTTCACCGGACGCCCGAATGACACGAGCGTCACCGCGTCGCCCTCGCGCGCCAGGCGGGCGCGCCCGAATGGGATGAAGTAGTGCTCCTCGGGGACGTGGGCCTTGTCGCCGAGCATGCGCTCGGACTCGAGGAAGAAGACGGGGTCCGGGTCGCGGATCGAGGTCGCGAGCAATCCCTTCGCGTCGTAGGGGTTGGACGGGATCGCCATCTTCAGACCCGGGACGTTGGAGAAGAGCCCCTCGACGCACCACGAGTGAGTGGAGCCGAGCTGCCCCCCCGCGCCGTCGTTGCCGCGGAAGACGATCGGGCACCCGAACTGACCCCCGGACATGTAGAGCATCTTGGGCGCGTTGTTCAGGATCGGGTCCGCGGCCACGAGCGAGAAGGACCACGACATGAACTCGACGATCGGGCGCAGCCCCGACATCGCCGCGCCGATGGCCATCCCCGCGAACCCGTTCTCGGAGATCGGGGTGTCGATGATCCGCTCGGGCCCGAACTCGTCGAGCATCCCCTGGGAGACCTTGTACGCGCCGTTGTACTCCGCGACCTCCTCGCCCAGCAGGAACACGCGTTCGTCGCGGCGCATCTCCTCGGACATCGCTTCGCGGAGCGCCTCGCGGAACTGGATGATCCGGTCCCCCTCGCGCGAGGGGAGATCCGACTCGGACAGGAAGTCCGGAATCTCGACGCCTGAGAGCGCGGGGTGGATGTCGGACTCGATCATGGACATGGTGTCGGGGAGGGTGGTCATGGTTTGCTCGATCACGCTTGGTTCCTATGCGAACCCATTTTTTTTGTTTGTCCTATTGCTGGTAGGACACGCGGGCCTGAGACAGATTTCTTGCGCGACTTATTGATCATCTTGCTTGGGGAGCTTGTCGGAGCAGGTGCTGTGAGTTTCGATTTTGGCGATGCTTCGTTTGCTTCGAGTTGCTTGAGTTTGCGTTCTCGTGCTTTGATATCTTTCGTGGTAGCTGGATTCTTCTTCGTGTGCTTTGATTTTTTATCTACCCGAAGACTGCTAGCTTGTTTGCGTTCCTTCGTCGTTCTCAGCCGGCCATAGACTTTGGCAACTGTATCGGAGGCTAGTTTTCTGAGTTCGTCAGCATCTTCAGTTTCAGACTGAGCGATCTTCGTCAGTGCTTGAAGCATCAATTTGCGCTTATCGACTCGAGTGGATTGAGTCTTGCGTTTGCCTTTCACAGCAGCGGGTTCCGCGCGCCGTGGGTGTAGGTCGTCTGCGGCGACAGGTTCTTCTCGGGGTTCGCGTAGACGTCCGTCGTCAGTTCGCTCGGGTCCGGGTCCGGGGCGTCCTCCGCGGCTTTCATCGCGCTCATGACCTCGTCGCGGATCTCCTTCTGCATGGACTTCCAATCGTCCTCGCTCAGGTCCCCCGACTCCATGAGCTGCGACGCAAGACGCGCGATCGAGTCCTTCGCCTTGTACTCGTCGACCTCGTCCTTGGTGCGGTACTTCTGGGGGTCGGACATCGAGTGCCCCTGGTACCGGTAGGTTTTGAGGTCCACGAACCCGGGGCGCGAGGTCTCGCGGCACGTGTCCGCGTAGGGCTTGAAGCCCTTGTAGAGGTCCACGATGTCGAGCCCGTCGATCTCGAGGGAGTCGATCCCGTAGGACTCGCCCCGCGAGACGAGGTTGTCCGCGTTCGCGGTGTGGCGGTGGATCGCGGTGCCCATCGAGTACCCGTTGTTCTCGATGATGTAGATGACGGGGATGTTGTGGACGCTGACGTAGTTGAGGGCTTCGTGGAACGCGCCCTGGTCGATGGCGCCGTCCCCGAGGTAGCAGAGGGTGACCTTCTTCTTGGCCTGCGAGCCGTCGACGCGCTTTTTCATCACGTCGTGCTCGTACTTGGTCGCGAACGCGAGCCCCGCGCCCAGGGGGGTCTGGGCGCCGACGATCCCGTGCCCGCCGAAGAGCCAGTTGCGTCGGTCGAACATGTGCATGGATCCGCCCTTGCCCTTGGCGCACCCGGTGATCTTGCCGTACATCTCGGCCATGCACGCTTCGGGGGTCATCCCGCGCGCCAGGGCGTGCCCGTGGTCGCGGTAGGCGGTGACGACGGGGTCGTCGTCGTTGACGGCCGCGATGGTCCCGACGGCGCACGCTTCCTGCCCGGTGTAGACGTGGCAGAACCCCCCGATCTTGGCTTGCTGGTAGGCCTGGGCGGTGCGGTTCTCGAACTCGCGGATGAGCTGCATGTCGCGCAGCCATTTGAGCTTGAGTTCGGTCGTCGGCTCGCTCGTCATGGTGCTGTCCGTGCTCGAATGCTTCTGGGCTGGCGCTTGCGTCATGCGAAGTCTCGCGTGGATCGTGGTTTGCGATCGTCCGCACGGGTCCAATCGACCCGATCCGGACTGGTATTTCGTCGGGTCCGAGAAACTGTTTCGGATCCTTGTGGTGCCGGGGGCGATTGTAGGGAGGGATCGCGGGGCGCGTCGCGGCGGATCGGGGTGCTCCGGGGCGGAATGAGAGCCGCCCCTGAGGGGTCAGGGGCGGCTCGTGGGGTCGGGATGGATCCGGGCTCGTCACTCGTTGAGCACGGCGCGCGAGTCCTTCTTGCTCTGGGTCCTCAGGAGCACGAGGGCCGTCTGGACCTGGAGGTCGGTGCCCTCGGTGATGAGGGATTCGGGGTCGGGTCGAGTCGAGTTGTCCTCACCGGAGAGGTAGACGTCCGCGTCGCGCCGGAGGAGGAGCGCCTGGGCGTTCTGCTCGGGGAGCATCTCGACGCGGAGGTCGGGCTCGATGCCCCATTCTGAGGCGCCGGGGAGCTTGTGGATCAGGCGCGGCGCGTCGATCTGGTAGTACTGGGTGGTGAGCTTCATGGCGCTGGTCCCGCCGGGGAGGACGAAGACGTTCTGGACCGAGCCCTTCCCGAAGGAACGCGACCCGATGACGAGCGCCTGGATCTTGTCGCGGTGGGCGGCGGCTTGGATCGATCCGGAGAGGATCTCCGAGGCGCTGGCGCTCCCCTCGTTGATCAGCACCACGACGGGGATGTCGCGGAGCGAGACCTCGGGGTTGACGGCCCGTGCGTCCTGGGCGTCCTGGATCGCGCCGCTCGCGTCGACGGTCTTGACGATCAGCCCGTCGGGGACGAAGCGCGACGCCATCTTGACGGCCTGGTCGAGCAGCCCGCCCGGGTTGTAGCGCAGATCGAGGATGAGCGAGGACAGGCCCTTGGACTTCATATCGCGGACCGCGGCGTCGAACTCGCGCGTGGTGGTCTCCGTGAAGCCCGTGAGGCGCACGTACCCGACACCCTCGTCGGGGTCGATGAAGTAGTTCCAGTCGTCGTCGCGGGGTCCGGTCTTGGACCACCCCTTGACGCTCGGGAGGTCGATCTTGGCGCGGGTGATCGTGTAGGTGTGCTCGGACTTGTTGCCCTCGTCGTCCTCGCGTTCGATGGTGATGTTCACGTCCGTGTTCGGGGGGCCGGTGATGACTTCGACGGCCTGGTCGAGCCCGAGCCCGATGGCGCTGATCCCGTCGACCTTCTTGATGACATCGCCCGCGCGGAGCCCGGCGCGCTGGGCGGGGGTCCCTTCGAGGGGGGTGACGACCTCGACGTTCATGAGCTCGTCGTGCTGGATCCGGACCCCGATCCCGATGAACTCGCCCTGGGTGGAGCGTTGGAACCGCGCGACCTCGTCGGGCCAGATGATCGCGGTGTAGTCGTCGAGCTGGGCCATGGCGCCGTTGCCGAACTCGTGGAGGATCGCTTCGGGCATGATCTCCACGGTGTCGCGCGAGGCGCTGAGGACGCCGTCGATGGCGCGCCGGAGGTCGTAGGCGCTGGCGCTTCGGGAACCGGGGCCGAAGCGTTCCTTGAGCTCGTCGATCGCGTCGATGAACCGCTGGCGCTTCTTGGTGTTCCCGAGCCCCTCGAACGCGGCTTCGAGATCGGTGGTGGTCGCCATGGTGCGGATCGCGTCGAGCCCGCCCTGGATGAGCGCGTCGAGCTCCACCCCGTCGGGCTTGAGCCCCGAGCGACGCGCGACGTGCTGGGCGGCGGCGCGCTGGATCGCGGTGCGGACCGCCACGGACTCGATCCCCGCGAGCTTGTCGGTGTAGAGGTCGCCGTAGGGGTTGTAGGGGGGGAGGGGTTCCTCGCCGTCGAGGATCCGGCGTTCGTTGCGGAGCTCCCAGAGGCGCTGGGGCGCGTACAGGCGGATCATGCTCAGTCGGCGCGTGAGACGATCGACGTCGTCCTTGAAGATACGCGAGGTGTCGTGGAGGGTGTCGAGTCGGAAGTAGAGCTCGGACGCCATGAGCCAATCGCCCCGGGCTTCCGCGTTCTGAGCGTAATCGATCGCGAGGTCGATGACCCGCTTGGCCTGCGTGTTGCTGAAGAAGTCGTCTTCGTTCGTGTAGAGCAGCTGGAGCGAGACGGCGGAGCGGAGCGCGTCGGCGAGCGCGACGGGCGAGCCGCCCTCCTCGTACTTGGCGAGGTGCTCGGCGAGCTGCTCGTTGGATTCCTCGATGGTCTCGGCGCGCTGGACCTCGCGCTTGGCGATGTTGGTCTGGAGCAGCGCCATCGAGTCGATCAGCGATGGGTCGACGGGGGTCGATTCCCAGTACCGGGGCGCCAGGAGGGTGTCCGACCCGTCCTCGGCGAGCTCCCAGACGCTGCTCGGGGACGCGACGAGCGTGCTCTCCGGGTTCTGGGCGTACGCGGGGGACAGGAGCATCCCGAGCCCGAGGGCCGACCCGAGGAGGATCGAGAGCAGGCGTGAGGAGAGGGGACGCGGATCGGTCAGACGCGTGTGTTCAAGGATCGACATGCATGCTCCAACGTGTTCGTGCCCAGGCGGTGCCGGGGCGACGTTTCGGGTGTGAGTGTTCCAATGGGATCGACACGCGATGCGCCCGCGAGTGGAAGAAAGGCGCAAACTCTGCCCTGCTCGTCGTATCGGTCCTCGGATCGCCGGAGCAGACCCGGCAGACCCTTCATTGGGTGTACGAACAAGTCCGGAAAAAGATTCCCGACTCTGGAGGAATTGGGGAGTTCGCTCAGCCCCTGGGTCGCCCCATCCGGAGCCCGATCCCGAGCATCAGGGCGACGAGGATGACGGTGATCAGGATCGCCGTCTGTTCGCGAGCGCCGGGTTCCCACCGGGTCATGAACCCCGCGCCGAGCCCGCACAGGGGTCCCAGGGTGTACCCGAGCCCGATGAGCCCCTCGTGGGTCCCCCCCGAATCCACGTCCGAGGACCCCACGCTCAGGGCGTAGTAGAGCGACCCGAGGTAGATGATCGCGATCCCGATCCCGACGAAGGTCAGCCCGACGACAAGAAAGAGAATCGACCCGACGGCGGGGGAGAGCATGGTCAGGGTGAACCCGAGGATCATCGAGACGAGCCCGATCCAGGGGGTGGATCGCTTGCCGTGCCAGAAGTGGTAGCGCTGGAAGATCCCGAACATGACGACGCGCACGACGAGCCACACGCTCGCGATGGGGGTGAGCCAGAGGGTCGCGATCCCGAGCTGCCCCTGGATGCTCGGGAGCATGGGCGACATCGTCGCGATGACGACGTAGGACGCGACGATCAGGACCCGGAACTCGCGCAGGAGGGTCTCGTAGATCGGGGGGTGGGGGGACGCGCCCGTGTCGAGGTGCTTGGCGGGCTCGCGGGGGAGTTTCCACGCGATCCCCGCGATCAGGACGTGGAGCGCCCCGAGCGCCGAGATGATCACGAACGGGTGGTGCTCGAGGAGGGGCGCCATGAACCAGTATGACAGGACCATCGCGCCCGACCAGCAGATGTTGAAGTGCCCGACGGCCTTGCGCAGCGCCTTCTCGCGCCGACCCCCGGAGAAGTAGGACTCGACGATCGGCCACTGGAGCCCGGTCGCGACCATGAACACGAGCGCCATGACCCACAGCGCGGGCTCGACCAGGTCCGGCGCGAGTCGCTGCGCCAGGATCGGGAGCTGGCACACCACGACCTCGGCCAGGAGGAGCGTGAGGAGGAACCCGCGCGAGGTGACCCGGCCGGAGCGTTTGATGAGCTTGCGGAGGGTCGCGCCCGAGAGGAAGGCGGCCGGGGTGTAGACGAGCCCCATCCCCAGCGCGAGCAGGAGATTCATCCTCGCGCCGTACCCGAGCCCCTGCTCCGCGATGAACGCGATCCCCGTGGTGACGATCGCGGTCCCCGAGGACCCCAGGAAGGTGATCAGGAGGACGACGGGGAGGGGGGCGGGGTTTGACGGATTGTGCGCGTCGGGCGTTGTCATGGGATCGGGTCGATCGTAGACTGATCCCTGTTCCTGACCCGCCGGGTGTGTGTTCACCGTCCGGCTCTGAGGGTCCCGTAGCTCAATTGGATAGAGCGTTGGCCTCCGAAGCCAAAGGTTCTGCGTTCGAATCGCAGCGGGATCGTTCTGCGCGTACGGCGTGCCTCAAGGGGAGGGGGGGAGGGGGAAGCCCGGTCGTGGTGTTCAGTCGAGCGTCCCGACGCGTGTGATCCCGATCCCGATCTGTCGCGCGATGATGGTGCCCTCCGGGCCGGCGATGTAGGTGTGCCCGTCGTCGCGCCAGACGATGATCTCGCCCTGGACGATGACGGGATCGGGCGCGGCGCGCGAGGTCCCCGCGCCGAGGGTGATGACGCCGACGCTCACGAGGAGCACGGCGATCGTGGCGAAGCGCCA
Organism: uncultured Phycisphaerales bacterium; assembly: GCA_965652365.1. Lineage (GTDB taxonomy): Bacteria > Planctomycetota > Phycisphaerae > Phycisphaerales > UBA1924 > UBA1924. The sequence goes on along the minus strand of CBFGUD010000014.1, from coordinate 44,673 downwards.
GAACCGGAGCTCGCGCGTGAGGTCGGGATGGTCTGTCGTTGTGGGGGGTGCCATGGGGTCGTCCTTTCGTCTCGCAGGGCGCGGTTTGATGGAGACCGTGAAGAACCGGGATCGCTGACAGATCCGGGGGAAATTTCCCGTACACTGAAGCCATGAAACGGATCCTCGCTCTGGTGTCGCTCTCGGTGCTCATGATCGCTGTCGTGGTCGGCGCGGTGGTCTATGTGCGTTTCCTGTACTCGCCGTCGATGACGGCGAATCAGGTCGGAGAGATCACCCCCGATTGGGACGCGCTGAGCGACGGGGCGTGGGGGCCCTGGGTGACCGATCCGAACGGAGATCGGGTCTGGGCCCCGGGGTTGTCGTTCAACACGTGGGTCGGATCGATTCCCGATCAGGAGAAGGCGTGGGGGATCCTGGTGGAGCTTGAGCACCGCCCGGATTCGCTTGCCGAGAATCCATTCGTCCGAACACCCCCGGCGACGGCTGCGGAATGGGATACGTTGCGCGAACTGCTCCGAGATCCCGTGAATCAGGAACAACTCTCGGCGTTTCGTCAAGCCCTCGCGCGGGAGCATGTCGGCGCACTGCTCCTGACCTCGACGGATCCGACCGAGCACGACGCGATGATGAGGCACAACCTCCCGGATCAGCACTGGGATCCGAACCCCGAGCTCGATCCGGCGTTGCTGAATGTGCGGTATGCATCGCTCGGCCCGACCCGGAACGCGGTGCGTGTGCTGGATCTGGCGAGCGCGATCGAGCTCCGGGATGGTGATACGGGTCGATTCATCGAGGACATCGGGTTGATGCTCCGCGCGTCCGATCTCGCCGTGGAGTATCCGGTGCTCATCTCGGAGCTGGTCCGGATGGGGATCCTGAGCGTGGTCCATCATCGCGTCGTATGGGCTGTCAGCGAACACCCGGGGGTGCTGTCCGATGAGCAGCTTCTGGAACTCGATTCAGAGCTCGAGCGGCACCGGTTCGGGACACTCAACACGCTGGGCGAGCGGCTTGTGCTCCACGACACACTCCGGCGCGTCGCGAACGAGGACGGGGAACTCGCGGCCTCAGCCGGGATTCTCACAGGGGGGCTCAACGCATACGGCTCGCTCGATGATCCATCCGATCTGGAGGACTCAGCGATCGATGATTCGCTCCAGCGCCCCTTGTGGCTGGTCGGGAAGATGTCCGAGCGGGTCCGGCAACTGTCCGCGCTACCCTGGATCGAAGAGACACAGGTCCGGACCCCCGAGATCGAGCGCGAGTTCGAGCGATCGAACTATGCGGGGACCTTTGTCATGGACATGCTTCTCCCGTCCTTCGAGAACATCCCACGGAACGCGCTCCGGATCCAGCAAACGGAGATCGGGGTCAGGACGGCGATTTCGATCGAGCGGCACCGGCTCCGGCACGGCTCGCTCCCCGGGTCGCTCGAACAGATCGACGAGGACTTGGTTTCGGTCGATCCGCTCGATGTGATCGCCAATGAGCCGCTCCGGTACCGGGTCGAGGGCGAGTCGTTCGTGCTCTACAGCGTCGGAGACGACCGGGACGACGACGGCGGGGTCCAGCGGATCGACACCAATCGCTCGGGGAATCCGAGGAACATGCCCCCGAGCTACTTGAGCAGTGCAGAAGCGGCTGAGATCGATGCATCGGACCCGGACTCCATCGACGGCGACTGGATGCTGTTCCCGAACCCCGAAGATCCGAGCGACGACTGATCCTCGTTTCAGTTTCTATTTTTTGTACGGCTTGTCGCAGTTGACCCCGAACCCCTTGCAGATCGGGTGGTCGTGCGCGCAGTTCGGACGCGCCGTGCAGTTGTAGCGCCCGTGGAGCACGAGCGCGTGGCCCAGGCGCGTCCAGCGCGGGCGCGGGAAGAGGGCCATCAGATGTTTCTCGATCTTGCCGACGTCCTTGACGGGTGAGCCGTCGGGGTTGGCGATGAGCCCGAGTCTCCACGACAGGCGCTGGACGTGGGTGTCGACGGTGATCCCTTCTTGCTTGTCGAACGCGTTCCCGAGGACGACGTTGGCGGTCTTGCGCGCGACGCCGCGGAGGGTGAGCAGGTCGTCCATCGTGTCGGGGACGTGGCCGTCATAGTGCTCGACGATCCGGGTCATGGCTTCGTGGACGGACTTGGCTTTATTGCGGAAGAGCCCGATGGTGCTGATGTAGGGCTCGATCTGTTTGGGGGTCGCGTTGGCGTAGTCGCGGGGGGTGGGGAAGGCCTTGAAGAGCCCGGGGGTCGCTTTGTTGACCCCCGCGTCGGTGCTCTGCGCGCTGAGGATCGTCGCGATGAGGAGCTCGTGGGGGGTGGAGTACGTCAGCTCGCAGTGCGCGTCGGGGTAGTGCTCGTCGAGCGCGTCCGCGATGCGCCTGGCGCGGGCGCGGTCCTTGGTCGAGACCTCGGGGAGCGCGAAGGGGATGTCCCTGAGCCCGCGCGGGTTGTCCTTGCCCTTGGGGTGGGGCGGGGTCATGTCGCCACCCGGTGGTCGCGCTCGTCGATCGTCGTGAACCCCGCGAGCAGCACGCACACGAGGGTCATGAGGGTGAGCCCCTTGAGGACGTTGCTCGCGGTGGAGTGCATCGCGAGGAACGCGTCGCGCGCGACGTCCGCGTGCTCGGTGTTGCCCTGGGTCGCGTTGGACCAATACGCGCTGAGGTGCTGCGACATCTCGGGCATGAGGATGACGAGGTGGTAGCTCAGGAGCCCGAGCGTCGCGAGGGTGAGCACGGAGCGGACCACGCGCAGCAGGGTCCGGAGCGCGTACCCGGTGAGGAGCATCGTGATCAGGGTCATCAGCACGAGCATCCCGCAGACGAACTGCACGAGATCGACGGCGAAGAAGATCGACCCCGCGACGCGCCCCGCGCCCAGGAGCGCGTGGTCCCCCGCGTAATCGGGGTATTGGCCGAGGGTCGGGTCGAGCTCGCGGAAGGTCGGGAAGATGATCGCGGCCGCGATCCCCGAGGTCGCGACGGCGCCGCACCACACCCCGAGCGCGGCGAGATGCACGCTCTGCGCGACCCGGCAGAGGGTGTGTTTCGTGGATGAGGGGGTCGGATCGGGGGGGGCGGGGGTGTTCATGTGAGAAGGATTCTAGGGAAGGGGCGTGTTGGGATCCCGGCGCTTGCATTCGGCGCGCCGATGCCCGACACTGGGAGTGCAGGAAATGGTGGTCCCTCGCGAGAGGGGCGGGGGACCTCATTTTCTTTCTCAGGGTCTCACGCACGGGACTCTAGAATGACGCGTGAAGTTCACGCACGTCCAATGCGCCTGCTCGACGCTCGGGGTCCCGATCCAGGACCCCCGCGCCGCGATCGAGTGGGTGTCTTTGTTGCGCTCCAAAGCGCCCACGATCCGCGCGATCGCAATCGACGTCACGACCCCGGGTCTGCGGGCGCGTGATCTCTCCCGATCCGATCGGCGGGATCTCGCGGCGACCCTGCGCCGGCGCGAGCTCGATCTCGCGGGGCTCGACCTGTTCATCCCCCAGGCGCACTTCGCGGACCCCGCGTGGGCGCCTCGCGCGATCGAGGTCATCGGGCAGACGCTCGGACTCGCGGGCGAGCTCGCGCCGCTCGTGGGCGGGTCGTCGAGAGCGCTCGTGAGCGTGCATCTCCCCGGGGATCTGGACGGCTCGGTCGCGCAGGACCTGGGCGCGGGCGCGGAGCGCGCGGGCGCGATCCTCGCGGATCATCACCCGAGCGCCGAGGCGCGATCCGACGCGTTCGTGATCGGGGTGGACCCCGCGAGCGTGCTCATGAGCGGGGGATCCCCCGCGAAGCGCGCCACCCGCGCGGGGGCGCTGCGCTTGAGCGACGCGAGCGATGACGGACGATGCGCGGTCGGTGGTTCGGGGTCGCGGCTCGAGCTCGGCGCGTACGCGGCTTCGGCGAGCATGAGCGGAGCGCCGCACGTCGTCATCGACGTGCGCCAGCTGCGCGATCCGGCGCACGCCGCGATCCAGGCCGCGGACGCGTGGGCGGGTGCCATGATGCTTCCGGAGTGATGCGGGGCGGAGTGATTCAGCTCGCGCTCGCGACTTCGAGCGCGATGGGATCGAGGTCCGCGCGGAGGTAGAGCGGGTGTTTGGGGTACCCGTGCTTGGTCAGCCCCCAGCAGCAGGGGTCGAAGGGCGCGAGGAGCTCGAGGGCGGCGTCGTGGCGGTCCATGAGCGACGCGTGCGTGCCCCACCCCGCGACGACCAGGTCCGCGCCCGAAGCGATCTCGACGATCGCGTCATCGTTGTCCGGGCCGATCGGGTCGTCGACGGCGCGGAGCCCTTTCGGGTCGGTCGAGCGGAGCGCGAACACGTTCACGACGTCCATGCGTCCGAACCCCCAGCGCTTGGCGTATCCCAGGCAACGGGTCAGGGTCGGATCGAGGACGTGCTCGTCGGCCGTGGACGGGTTGAGCAGGCAGAAGCAGACGCGCCCGAGGGACGGGTCCCATTCGCGCCCGAGGGTGTATCGGTAGGTCTCGCAGCCCGAGAATGTCGCCCAGCCCTTCATGGGGTCAGGGTATCACGGGGAGGGCAATGGTGGGGGCGCGGGCGCGTTATGCTGGGTGTGATTGGAGGGTTTCATGGGCCGACTGATTTCCGGATTCGTGCTGCTCGGGGTGGGGATCGGGTGTCTGGGCGCGGGGGTGCCGCCGCAGCGCGATGGGGACGGGTATGTCAAGCACGCGGACGTGGTGTACGCGGCGCGTGAGGGGTTCGGGACGGAGCGCACGTCGCTCGACGTGTACATCCCCGAGGACGCGCAAGGGGCCGTGCCCGTGCTGATCTTTGTCCACGGCGGGGGGTGGTCGATCGGGGACAAGTCGCGCGTGGGGTACAAGGCGCGATGGGCGGCGGATCAGGGGTGGGTGTTCGTGAGCGTGAACTACCGGTTGTCCCCCGAGGTGTTGCACCCCGAGCACGCGCGGGATGTCGCGAGCGCGATCGATTACGTGCTCGACCACGCGGAGAAATACTCGATCGATCCGGAGCGCGTCGCGCTCATGGGGCACAGCGCCGGGGCGCACCTGGCGGCGATCGTGTCGAGCGACGAATCGCTCCTCGGGGAGCACGAGCGCTCCACCGGGGAGATCGGCGCGCTCGTGCTGCTCGACGGCGCGGGGTACAACCTGAACGAGGTCATGCCCGGGCTCCCCAGGTTCGGTCCCCTCCAGAAGATGTACCGCGGCGCGTTCGGGGAGGACGACCCGGAGCTCTGGGAGCGCGCGAGCCCGACCCTCCAGGCGGACGAGCACGACGAGCTCCCGCGTGTCCTCGCGGTCCACGCGGGGAACCGGGACGAGTCGGCGCACGCGAGCATCGAACTCGTCGGGACATGGAGCGCCGCGGGCGCCGACGCGCGGGTCCATCACGCGGTCCACAAGAACCACGGGACGATCAACCGCGAGCTCGGCAAGGCGCGCGACGAGGACACCCGGATCATCGGGGCGTTCATCGAGGAATGCTTCGAGAAAGAATGATCAGAGCTTCGCGAGCTCGTCCGAGTCGAGGTCCGCGTTGGTGTAGACCTTCTGGACGTCGTCGTTGTCCTCGAAGGTGTCGATCAGGTTCATGACCTTGCGGACGTCGTCGCCCGTGACCTCGACGGTGTTGTCGGGGATTCGGGTGATCGACGCTTCGACGATCTCGATGCCCGCGTTCTCGATCGCGTCCTTGCACGCCTGGAACTCGGTGGGCTCGGTGATGATGGTCCACGCGCCCTGGTCGTCGCCGTCGGCTTCGGGCTCCTGGATGTCCTCGGCGCCCGCTTCGAGCGCGAGCTCCATGATCGTGTCCGCGTCGGTCTTGGACGCGTCGATGATGATCTGCCCCTTGGTCTGGAACATGAACGCGACGGTCCCCGAGTTGCCCATCGAGCCGCCGCCCTTTTTGAAGGTGGCGCGGACGTCCCCGACGGTGCGGGTGTTGTTGTCCGTGAGCGCGAGGATGAGGAACGCGGTCCCCGCCGGGCCGTAGCCCTCGTAGATCAACTCCTGGAAGTCCGCGCCCCCGGTCTCGCCCGCGCCCTTGTCGATGGCGCGTTTGATCGTGTCCTTGGGCATGTTCTCGTACTTCGCTTCGTCGATCGCGTAGCGCAGCGCGAGGTTGGTGTCCGGGTCCGCGCCCCCCGCGCGGGCGGCGGCCATGATCGCCTTGGAGCACTTGGACCAGACCTTGCCCTTCTTCTTGTCCTGGCGCTCCTTGCGGTGCTTGATGTTCGCCCATTTGCTGTGTCCGGCCATCGTTCGTCCTCGGGGATCGCGCCGGGTCCGGCGCGGTGTGTCGTCTGGGTCGGGGATGATAGTGCCCAGAACCGGGGTCAATCCGACGCGCGATCGTCGATCGGGACGTCCAGACCCGCGGCGTTGGGCGCGACGTCGGGGGGCTGCCCGAGCGCCGCGTCGCTGAGCTTGGCGCGGATTTTCCCGAGCTGCTCGGCGAGGCGCTTCTGCGCGTCGGAGGTGTCGGTTTCCGTGTCCATCAGCTCGGTGAGTCGGGCGCCGATCTGCGCCTCGGCGGCTCTCCACGCCTCGATCGCGCCGTCGAAATCCCGCGCCATCCAGCGCGCGTCGCCGAGGTGGTCGTGGACCGTGGGGTTCTCGTTGCCCTTGTCGAGCGCGAGCGAGCGTTCGAGCAGCGGGATCGCGCCCTCGCGGACGACGTTGCCCTGGTCGTCGGTCTCGTCGCGGAGGATCCCCCTCGCGTACCGGACCCACCCGAGCGAATCGATCACGCTCGCGTTGTCCGGGAGCCCTTCGTGCGCGCGCTCGAGGAGGCGCTCCGCTTCGTCGAGCGATTCGAGGCGCTCCGCGAGGTGGTACCCCAGGTCGTTGCACGCCCAGACGTGGTCGGGGTCGAGCGCGAGCACCCCGCGGTACATGTCCATCGCTTCGGATTCACGCTCGAAGAACATCGCGACGACGGCGGCGCTGTAGACGAGGTCCGCCTTGTTCTGCGCCTCGCTCGTCTCGGATTCGGGTCGCGCGGAGGTCCCGAGCCCTTCCTCCGCGGCGTCCGCGGCCTGGGCGATGACGCCGGCGCGGGTCAGGATCTCCGCGGCCTGGATCGCGTCGTCGACCGTCCCGGAGCGACCGATGATGGTCGCGAGATTCACGACGCGCCTCGGGACGAGCTCGCCGTTGACGACGCAGGCGCGGGCGAGGAGTGGGGTGGCGTCGTCGGTGTGCCCGGCGCGCTGGAGCCCCTGGACCGCGATGACGACCAGGTCGGGCTGGGGCTCGGTCTCCGTGCCGGCGGGTTGGGATTCGAGCATCGCGCGGAGCGCGGACTCGTAGGACTCGGGGGTGTATCCGTTGGATCCCGCGAGCGCGACGAGCTCGATCTGCGCGAGCGCCGCGTCGCCGTCGACGCCCATCGATCGGGCGCGCCGCGCCAGGCCGAGGACCAGGTCGTCGTCCTGGTCGGTCTGGCGGAGGTGGGTGCTCAGGATCGCGACGATCCGGCGCGATTCATCGGGACGCAGCGTGATCGTCGGGTGGGCCGGGAGGAGCTGATCGATCGGGTACTCGTCGAGGTTGTCCAGACGGGACGCGATCTCCATGCGCTCGATCGCGTTCGCGAGCCCCGCTCGGTTCTCCAGTCTTGAAAGCGCGAGCTCGTCCGCCTCGGTCATCCGTTCGGGGTCGGCGCGGAGCATGGTTTCGTGCGCGCGTTCGACTGCGCGTGTGGGGAAACGCTCGCTGAGGTCCTCGAGGAGCGCGAGCGCTTCGTCCTGCCGGTCCGACGCGTTGAGGAGGCGCGCGAGCGAGCGCGCGATGTCGATCGCGCCCGGGTCCGACTCCAGGCGATCCCGGAGGATCTCGATCCCCTTGTCCATCGCGTCCGGGTCGGCGGCTCGGTCGTCGAGTGTGCGCCAGATGGAGATGAGCAGGTCGATGCCGATCCCTCGGCGGGGCTGGGCCTCGTTGGCCGCGAGGAGGGTGTTGGCCGCGGGTTCGAGCAAGCCCTGTCGCGCCATGTCCCCGGCGCGGATGAGCGAGACGAGCGCGGCGCTGGGGATCGCGCGGGAAAGCTCGCGGGAGACTCGCTGGAGTTCCTCTTCGCTCTCGAGGAGCCCGCCGGGCGTGTGGAGGTTGATAAGCTGCTCGTAGATCGATTCGTCGAGCGGGTCCAGAGCGAGCGCGCGTTCGAGGGCGCTGCGTGCCCCTTCGGGGTCGCCCTGCGTGAGCGAGACCCGCGCGACGAGCAGGAGGTCGGTGGTCGTCGGTTCGGGGATCTCGTCGATTCGGTCCGCGATCTCGACGGCGCGCGGGGTCTGGTGGGCTTGCAACAGCGCGACGACGAGGTCCGCGCGCGCGCCAGGGGTGAGCGTATCGATGCCTTCGATGGCGGACCCGATCAACCGATCCGCGGCGTCGAACCGCTCGTTCATCGAGAGCGCCTGGATCCACTGGGCGAGGATCGTCGGGTTCATCGCGCTCGCGTTCTGGTCGCTGGGCGCGAGCGCAGGATCGATCAGGTCAGCGCGTTGGAGCTGGACCGCGAGCGTCAGGCGCAGAGGTGACCCCGGATCGAGCGACGCGATCGCGCGCATCGGATCCGCGTGTACCCGGGTGAGCGCGGCGCCGATCGTGGGCGCGATCGACGGGTTGGCGTTGATGATGGCTTCCGCTCTGCGGACCGGGTCGGGCGCGTTTTCGAGCGCGATCATCGCGCCGATGGGGCTCAGGACCGCGGGGTCGGTGTCCTTGAGCATCGACTCGCGATCGTCATCCTCGCTCACGAGGAGCGCGATCTCCAGGATCCGTGCGCGCTGCGAGCGGAGGATGGACGAGTCCTCCGCGCGCGTGATCAGCTCGTCGACGATCGGTCGGCGCAGGTCCGTGCGTTGGGCGAGCGTCGTGAACCACTCGCGGACCTCGGGGCCGAGCGCGCCGGGGTCTTCGTCGAGCGCGTCGAGGAGCGAGATGGCGCTCATCGCGGTCCGCCCGGCGCTCGCGTGGGCCGCGGCGCGGCGCTGGACGAGCCCCGGGGGTGTGCGGGAGACGAGCGAACGCGCCGTGGAGTACGCGCTGAGCGCTTGATCGGGGAGGCGGAGCTCGAGGAGGACGTCGCCGACCCCGGTCCAGAGCTCGGGCCGGCGGGTAAAGACACCGATGAGTTCGCGCCGCCAGGTCTGGTCGGAGAGGAGGCGCTCGTCGAACATCCCGAGCGCGTCGCGGAGGATCTCGGCGCCCGCGCTCAGTCGTCCCTGCTCGATCAGGGTGTTCCCGAGGATGATCCCCGCGAGGGCCTTGGCGCCGGGATCGCGCACGGGGCTCTGCGTCCAGGCGCGTGCTGTGTGGCGGACGATCGTGTCGAAGTCTCCCTCCGCGCCCAGAGCCGCGAGGACACGGACGCGGGCGCTGGTGTCCCCGAGTTCGATCGCGCGGGTCGCGTGGAGCGCGGATTGGGCGCGGTCGCCCATCCTCGCGTTGACGTCGGCGAGCGCCGCTTCGATCCGCGCGGAACCGGGGTCGATCTCCTGGGCGGCGCTGAGCAGCCCACGCGCGGTTTCGAGGTCGTTGGTGAGCATCGCTTCGCGCGCCCGGGTGTACTTGCGGGCCGCGACGGGGTCGACCTTGCGGCCCGGGTCGATCGCGGGGGGGGCGTCGTCCGCGGCTTCGGACAGGATCCGCTCGGCGGGCTCGATCGCGCGCGAGTACGCGGCGCTCCCGGGGCGGAGGTCCTCGATCACGCCGTCCATGAGGGCGATCGCGAGGTCGTGTCGCGGGGCGGGCGAGCGGATCGCCTGGCGTTCCGCGACGAGCCCGAGCGATCCGGGCTGGGGTTCGGGCTCGGTCCGGGCCGCGGAGTCGCGCCGGGCCGTGGTCTGCGAGCACGAGGTCATCGCGCCGCACGCGCCGAGCGCGACGGCGAGTGCGAGGATTCGGTTCACGATGCGCCTTTCGTCCGGCCTTTGCCCGAACGCTTCTTCGAGCGCTCGAGCGAGACCTGCTTGTCGTGTTCGATGAGCCAGCGCTCCAGGCGCGTGTAGAGCCCGAGGGCGTCCCCGGCGCGGATGTCGCGTTCGAGCTCGGCGGCGATCCGCTCGGGTTCGCGTGCGTGCTCGACGAGCCCGGCCTTGTGCATCGACCGTGCGAGTTTCTCATCGATGGGGAACGCGTGCGCCTCGAGCCCGATCAGCAGGACGCGCGACGCGACGAACCTTGGGATCGCGTCGACGCCCAGGAGCTCGTTGCGCGCGTCGCGCTTGTTGAGCTCTCTGATGGGTTCGAGGGTGAGCGCCTGGCTGCGCGAGAAGACCCACCGGAGCGCCGCGACGAGGCGCTCGCAGCGTTCCTCGAGTCTGGGGTAGCGCCCCCCGAGGATCTCCGCGATCTCGTGCGGGAGGCACACGCGGAGCTCGTTGCAATCGACGAAGGACTCGCGGAGTCGCTCCATCCCGCGCTGCGCCTGGTCGATCGCGGCTTCCCACAGGAGCATGGAGAAGACGAGCTCGTGGACGAGCGGGTCGCACTGCCCGAGCGTGTCCGGGGAAAGGTGGGCGGCGCTGACCGGCTCGTCGTCGATGGACGCGGCGCCGATCGCGCCGAGGAACTCATCCGTGTTGACGACTCGATCAGGGCTCACGCTGCGTGGTCTCGGTGCTGGTTTCATCGTCCCCCTCGTGATCATCCCGCCCGTCCTCCCCGCCGATCCCCATGGCGCCTCGTTCGATCCGGTCCTTGGCGAGGAGTTCGGAGATGATGCGCTGGGCGCGGGTCCCCTCGTCGTAGACGAACTCGAGCGTCGGCGCTTCCTTGATGTGGATCCGGTTCATCACGTCGCGCCTGATCCTCGGGAGCGCCGCCTTGAGCCCGTGCATGGTGACGCTGGCGCGTTCCTCGGGCATGACGGTGATGAACGCCTTGACGCGCTTGAGGTCGTCGGTCATCTCGACGCGCGTGACCGTGATCATCCCGCGGATGCGCGGGTCGTTGAACCCCCGCGCGATACGCTGCTGGAGCTCGCGCTGGATCGTCGCGCCGACCTGTTGGGCGCGGCGCTTCATGCGATCTCCCTCGCGTAGGCGCGGATCTCGTCGTCGATCGCGTCGGTGTCGATGTCGCCCGCGGGTTCGAGGTCGTTCACGTGCGCGACCGTCCTCGTCGAACCGATGATCTCGCAACCGGGGGTGGAGGCGACGCGCTGCGTGACCCGGTCGAGGACCGCGCCGATGGTCGCGCCGCTGACCCCGGTCATCGCGAACCCGAGGATCGCGCGGTTCCACACGTCCTGCGCGCCGATCTCCGACGCGCTGACCATGTGGTGCCTGTGGCACGAGTCCTTGATCGATTTCACGACCGAGCGCTTGTCCTTGAGGGACATCGCGCCGGGGATCTCGATCTCGATCTGGAGTGCGCCGATGATCATCGCGGGTTCTCGGAATCCTTTCTACGCCCGTGTCAGAGCGTGCGCGCGACCTCGACGTTCTTGTAGCATTCGATGACGTCGCCTTCCTTGATGTCGTCGTACCCGACGATCTTCATGCCGCATTCCATGTTGGCGCGGACCTCCTTGGCGTCGTCCTTGAAGCGCTTGAGCTGCTCGAGGCGCCGGTCGTTCTCGACGACCACGCCGTCGCGCGTGACGCGGATGAGCGCGTCGCGCTCGACCACGCCGTCGGTGACGTAGCATCCCGCGATCGCGCCGACCTTGGAAACCTTGAAGACCTGACGGACCTCGGCGTGCCCCAGGACCTCCTGGCGGATGTCCGGGGACAGCAGACCCTCGACGGCCTTCTTCATGTCCTCCACGATGTGGTAGATGACCGAGTAGTTGCGGATCTCCACGCCCTTGGTGTCCGCGAGGGATCGACCCTTGGCGTTCGCGATGACGTTGAAGCCGATGATGACGGCGCTCGACGCGTTCGCGAGGAGGATGTCGGACTCGGTGATCCCGCCCACCGCGGCGTGGATGACGCGGACCTTGACCTCCTCGTTGGAGACCTTCTCGATCTCGGAGCGGAGGACGTCGACCGAGCCCTGCACGTCCGCCTTGAGGACGACGAGGATCTCCTTGAGCTCCTTCTCCGCCATCTGGGAGAACATGGAGTCGAGGGTGACCTTGGGCTGGGCGAGCTGCTCGTGACGCTCGCGGTCGCGGCGCTGCTCGGCGGCCTTCTCCGCTTCCTTGAGGGTCGGGACGCAGTAGAACTTGTCCCCCGCGTCGGGGAGGTCGTTGATCCCCGAGATCTGCACGGGCATCGGGGGCGTCGCGCTCTTGATGCGCTGCCCGCGATCGTTGGTGATGTCGCGGACGCGCCCGTACGCGCGCCCCATGACGATGAAGTCGCCCACGCTCAGCTCGCCCTCCTGGACGAGGATGTTCGCGACGTTGCCCCGGCCTTCCTCGGGACGCGCCTCGATGACCGAGCCCTGCGCCTGACCGGCGTAGTCCGCCTTGATCTCGAGGACCTCGGCCTGGAGATCGAGGATCTCGAGGAGGTCCTGGATCCCCTCGTTCTTGAGGGCGCTGGTCCGGACGATCTCGGTATCGCCGCCCCAGTCGGTGGGGTTGAGCCCCTCCTCCGCGAGCTGGCCGAGGATCTTCTGGATGTTCGAGTCGGTGGCTTCCGCCTTGTCGATCTTGTTGAGCGCGACGATGATCGGGACGCCCGCCGCTTTGGCGTGCGAGATCGATTCCTTGGTCTGGGGCATGACCCCGTCGTCCGCGGCGACGACGAGCACGACGATGTCCGTCACGTTCGCGCCGCGCGAGCGCATCGCGGTGAACGCCTCGTGGCCCGGGGTGTCGATGAAGGTGACGAACTTCTCGTCATCCCCGTGCGAGACGGGGACGCGGAACGCGCTCGTCGCCTGGGTGATGCCGCCCGCCTCGCCGGCCGCGACGTTCGCCTTGCGGATCCGGTCGAGGAGCGAGGTCTTCCCGTGGTCGACGTGCCCGAGGATGGTGACGATGGGGCCTCGGGGGCGCTCGTCCTTGCGTTCGCGCTCCGCGAACTGCTCCTCGACCTGCTGCTCGGCGGTCTTGGCCTGGGTGACCTCGAGCTCGATGTCCCAGTCCATCATGATTTCCTGGGCCTTGACGGTCTCGATCCCGGAGTTGATGGTCGCCATGACGCCCTGCATGAAGAGCTTCTTGACGATCTCGGCGCCCTTCACGCCCGTCGCGGCGGAAAGGTCTTTGATCGTGAAGGGCTCGGAGATCTGCACCTTGCCCCCGGTGGTCGCCGCGGACTGGGGGGTGTTGGCGCTCGAGCGCATCTGGTTCTGCTTCTGGCGCAGGTACCCGCCGGAGCTCTTGAGGCGTGCTTCGCGTTCCGCGAGGTCCGCTTCGGTCCAGCCGCCGCCGCGGGGCATGTCCTCGCGGTCGCGCCGCTCGCCGCCTCGTCGGCGTGTGTTGCCTCCGCGTGGGGCACGCCCGCCGGGGGGCATCGTGGGGTCCATGACCCCGCCGCCTCCGCCGCCGCCGTAGCCGCCTCCTCCGCCGCCGCCACCGGGACGAGGTCCGGAGCGGCGCCTGGGCGCTTCGTGGACGGGTTCGGGCGCTTCGACGCGCACGACCTTGGGACCCGAGAGCTTGATCTGCTTCTTCTCGAGTTCCTCGATCCGCGGGCCCGCGGGGGTGACCGAGGTCGGGCGGCGCGGGACGTTCATCTTGGGCGCGGGGGGCGCCTTCCTGGTCTCGGGCTTCTTGTCGTCCTGAGCGGGCGCGCCGGCCGCGGGGCGAACGCTCTCGCCCTCGTCCGAGTCTGAATCATCGGCGGACCCGGGCGCGGGGGCGCTGGGCGCCGCGGGCGCGGACGGGGCCTTGGTCGCCTGGGACGCGGGGGGCGCTGAAGAGCCCACGCGCGTCGGGGGCGGTGGGGGGGGCGCCTTCTTGGCGACCGTCGCGGTCGCGACGGAGCCGTCGTCTCCCGAGTCCTCGTCGTCGGCGTCCGCGCTCTTGGCTTTGGACTTGGCTTTGGCCTTGGCTTTTTCGATGTCGACCTTCTCGGCTTGTTCGACGGCCGTGTGGGGCGCGTCTTCCGCTTCGTCGGTCCCGCCTCCGAACCACTCGCGCACGGTCTGCTCGAGCCCGACGGAGATCGTGGACATGTGGTTCTTGATCACGTCCTGGGGGATGCCCTCGGCGTGGCACTTGTCGACGATCGCCTTGGACTTGACGCCCAGTTCTTTCGCGAGTTCAAAGATTCGTTTGCTCTTGGCCAAATGGTCCTCCGTTCATCGAACGGCTTGTGTTCCGCGTGCTGCGTTTCGCTCGCGAGTCGTGTGTTCAGTTCCCGAGGATGTCCGCGGCGCGGTCTTCCGCATCGCCCGAGTCGTCGTCGCTCTTGCTCGAATCCGCGGCGGCGCCCAGGATCGCGGCGGCGGCCGCCTCCGGGTTCTCCGACGGATCCACCGCGCCCGAGAGGATCGCCGCGGCCGCGGCTTCGTCCTCGGCGCGCTTCGCTTCCGCTTCCGCCTTGGCGCGTTCCTGTTCCTCCGCGACTTCCTTGGCGCGGGCGGAGCACACGTCCATCGCGAGCTGGGCCGCTTCGTCGTCGAGCTCGAGCTCGGTCTGGAGGACGTCGATCCCGACCTCCTCGATGTCGAAGACCGACACCATCCCGAGCGCCGCGAGACGATCGACCATCTCCTCCGTGATTCCCTCGACCTGGGTGAGGGTCTCGGAGAGGATCGTGAGGGACTTGGTGAACTCCTCGGGGGTGAGGATGTCCACGTCCCACCCGGTCAGGCGGGCCGCGAGACGCACGTTCTGCCCGCGCTTCCCGATCGCGAGGGAGAGCTGGTCGTCGCGGACGACCACGGTCGCGCGACCGAGCTCGAAGCACAGCGAGATCTCGTTGACCTCCGCGGGCTTGAGCGCGTTGGCGATCAGGATCTGGGACGACTCGTTCCATCGGACAATGTCGATCTTCTCCCCGTTGAGCTCGTCCACGATCGTCTTGATGCGCGACCCGCGGATCCCCACGCACGCGCCGACGGCGTCGATCTTCGAGTCGATCGAAGCGACGGCCATCTTCGTGCGGTACCCCGCTTCGCGTGCGATCGCCTTGATCTCGATGGTCCGGTCCGCGACCTCGGGGACCTCGACCTCGAAGAGGTAGCGGATGAAGTCCGGGTGGCCGCGGGAGAGGTA
Source organism: uncultured Phycisphaerales bacterium (assembly GCA_965652365.1). Lineage (GTDB taxonomy): Bacteria > Planctomycetota > Phycisphaerae > Phycisphaerales > UBA1924 > UBA1924. The sequence continues at coordinate 29,551 of CBFGUD010000014.1, read as the reverse complement.
GATCTTGACCTGCGAGCCCATGTCCTTGACGTCCAGGACCATCGCGCGGACCCGGTCTCCGGGCATGAACTGCTCGCCCGGGATCTGCTCGGAGCGGAGCATGACGCACTCGGCGCGGTCGACCTGCACGATGAGCGCGCCCCGGTCGTAGCGCTGGGCCGTCCCCGTGACGAGCTGCCCCTGACGACCCGAGAACTCCTCGAGGAGCGATTGGCGCTCGTCGTCGCGGAAGCGCTGGATCATCACCTGCTTGAACGTCTGGGCCGCGATGCGCCCGAAATCCTCCGGAGCGATCTCCAGGGGCTCGTCGTAGCGGAAGAGCGAGATCTCGCCCGTGATGGGGTCCACGGTGCACGAGAACTCCTCGGCGTCGAGGGTCCCGAAGAACTTGCGGCAGGCGCTGACCATCGCCGCTTCGAGGTCCGCGATGAGGAGGGATTTCTCGACGTTGCGATCGCGCGCGATCGAGTCGAGGATCCGCATCATTTCCTGGGTGTTCATGCTCATGGTCGTGCTCCGGGTTGTCGGATTGCCTGGTTATCGTGTTGTCCGACCCGGGATCCGCTCGTGGGATCGCGGGATATGCCAAACTCCAAAACGGAAACGACCGCGGACTCATCCAAGAGCCGCGGCCCGCGTGCGCGTCGGGTGGTGCCTTGCTCACCCGTCGGGATGGACGCTGCGATCATCGCATCATCCGCGTCCCTTCCGGATCGCGTGGCACCGAGTTCTGGGGAACCCGATCACCGACATGTCGACAAGCCGTTGCGCATGCGGACATTCTCCGTGCGCCGCACCACGCGACGCGGGTCAACTTTAGAACACAGACCTACCAGAATCAAACCCGAGGCCCGGATCCCGCACCGCACGGATCCCCCGGATCCACGGACACTCTCGGGACCGGGAGCGTCCTGTTAGGGATCGATCCGCTCGCCCCTCTCGATCCCGCGGATCACCCGGACGGCCCGGTTCCGCTTGTGGCGACCGGGTTCGGCGAGGAACTTGGGCTCGCCCTCGACGCTGATCACGCACGGGGAGCACGAGGGGTGGGTCGTCACGACCAGATCGCCGACGGAGAGCTCGGAGAGTTCGCGGAGCGTGATCGTGGTCTGGGCGAGGGTGGCGCAGACTTCGACCCCGGACTGGTCGAGGTTCTCGGTGATCCGCTTCTCGGAGGTCGTATCGCTCTCGTTGCGATGGACGGCGAACCACGACTGCGAGCTCAGCTCGTCCATCACGGGCTCGATCACGTTGTAGGGGATACACAGGTTCATCGTCCCGGCGCGCGAGGACATGCGCATCTCGAGCCCGATGACCATCACGACTTCGTTGGGGGGGACGATCTGAACGAGCTGGGGGTTCGATTCGTGGGAAACGATGTCGAAGGTCAGATCCTTCACGGATCCCCACGCTTCGCTCAGCGCCGAGAGCCCCCGCCGAAGGACGTTGGAGATCAGGCGCTGCTCGATGGGGGTCATCGGGCGCTGGGGGATGAACAGGTCCTGGTTCGTGCCGCCCAGGAGACGGTCGATGATCGGATAGATGATCAGCGGCGAGATCTCCAGGCACATCTGCCCGTCGAGCTCGTCCGCCTGGATCAGGTTGTACGAGGTGGGGTTGGGGAGCCCGGAGACGAACTCGCCATAGGTCATCTGCTCGCACGCGGCGACCCGGACCTCGACGATCGTGCGGAGGAACCCCGAGAGCGAGGCGCCGAAGTTCCGCGCGAAGGCCTCGTGGAGGGTCTCCAGGGCCATCATCTGGTCCTTCGAGACGCGTTCGGGGCGTTTGAAGTCGTACTGGCGGACCTCGACGTTGGCCAGGTCCTTGCGGTTGCGTGAGTAGATCGAGACCGAGGACTCGGGCTTCTCCTCCACGTCCGTATTCACGGACGCGAGCAGCGAATCGATCTCGTTCTGGTCGAGCATGCTCATGGGACGTCGGGCCACTCCTGGCGCACGACAGATCCCGGCGCGTGCGCACCTGGTCCCGATATCGGCCCGGAACCCCGAGTTCCTTGACCCTTGGGGGGAGTTCGTGATCGAGACGGGAACAACCCGCGAACCCGAGGCGTTGAGGACCACGGATCCGCAGGGTCCATGAACGGAAATACACTCCGGACCCGGCGCGGGACCCCCGCGCCCGATTCTGACCCCACAGAGGCCCCCACATGCCCGGACGCGCCGTGCTGCTGATCCTGATCCTGTTCACGAGCGCCGTCCGCGCCCAGATGATGGGGTTCGGGTCGAGCGACCCGCTCGACGTGAGCGCGACCCCGTCGTCGGCCCAGGCCGTCCCCGGGGCGCAGGACCTGGTCATCGCGGTCGTGCTCGATCACGAGCCCGGGTTCCACGTCTACCCCAACGTCCCCGTGCTCCCCGACGCGCTCGACGGGTTCCCCGCGACCCCGACCCGGATCGAGCTTGACACACCCGAGTGGCTCAGCGCCGGGCGGATCCAATGGCCCGACGAGCACGAGGTGCGCGTCAACTACACGGGCACCTCGGTGTCGCTGCGCGTGTATGAAGGGAAAGCGGTCGCGTTCGTCCCGCTCCGGATCTCGTCGGACGCACCCCTCGGGTCGTACGAGATCGCGCTCCGGGTGAGCTACCAGGCGTGCAACGAGACGATGTGCTTCCCACCGACGACCGACGAGATCACGGTCTCGATCGAGATCGTGGAATCCGTCGACGGCTCAGCGGGATCGGGTGACGAGCTGTTCGGGTCCTTCGATCCGAGCGTGTTCGCCGACGAGAGCGCGTGGGGCGAGGGCGCGATTTCGGCCGCCGAAGCGTCCGGCGCCGGCGCGAGCGAGCGCCAGTTTCTCGGGCTCTTCACGCTCCCCCCGATCGATTCGGGGGCGGGGATCGCGGTCATCGCCATCGCGGCCGCGTTCGGGGGGTTCGTGCTGAACCTGACCCCGTGCGTGCTCCCCGTGATCCCGATCAAGATCATGACCATCACCCAGCACGCGGGCGACCGCAAGGGACGAGCCGTCAAGCTCGGGCTCGCGATGGCGGTGGGGGTGGTGACCTTCTGGTTCGGGATCGGGCTCCCCGTCGCGTTCGTCGCGGACTTCGTGGACCCGTCGATCATCTTCGGGATCTGGTGGGTCACCGCGCTCATCGGCGCGGTGATCGCGATCATGGGGCTGGGGATCATGGGGTGGTTCTCGATCAAGCTCCCGCAGCAAGCGTACATGATCAACCCCAAGGCGGACTCGGTCCCCGGGTCGTTCGTCTTCGGAGTGATGACGGCGATCCTCGGGCTCCCCTGCTTCGGGTTCGTCGCGGGGGCGCTCCTCGCGGGCGCAGCGACCATGGAACCCTGGCAGGTCATGACGATCTTCACGGCGCTCGGGGTCGGGATGGCGCTCCCGTATCTGGTCCTCACGCTCAACCCGGGGTGGCTGAGCGCGATCCCGCGCACGGGGCCCGCGAGCGAGCTCGTCAAGCAGGTGCTCGGGCTGCTCATGCTCGCGGCCGCCGCGTACTTCCTCGGGACCTCCTACCTCGCGATCGCGTCCGGTCAGGGCTGGACGCTTCCGTGGTGGGCCAAATCGGTCCACTGGTGGGTGGTCGGTCTCTTCGCGCTCGCGGCCGGGGGGTGGCTCTTCATCCGGACGATCTCGATCACCAAGCGCACCGTGAACGTCATCGCGTTCGCGGTCCTCGCGCTGCTCCTCGCGGGCGGCGGGGTCGGGGCCGCGGCGAACCAGACGAGCCATCTGTACCATAACTTCTGGACCCCCTACGACCCGGACGCGTTCGAGACGGCGCTGGATTCGGGGCGCGTGGTGGTGCTGGACTTCACCGCGGAGTGGTGCCTGAACTGCAAGACCCTCGAAGCGACGGTGCTCGCCCGCGACCCCGTCAAGCCGCTCCTGCTCTCCGCGGACGTGGTGTCGATGCAAGCGGACCTGACCGCGATGTCCGCGCCCGGGTGGGCGAAGCTCAAGGAGCTCAAGCAGACCGGGATCCCGCTCCTCGCGGTCTTCGAACCGGGCAATCCCGACCCGATCTGGCTCTCCAACGCCTATTCGGGGTCCCAGGTCGTCGATGCGATCGAGCGTGCGCGGGCCCAATAACGCCCGTGGGGTGGATCGGGTCTCGATTGGTGTTGACGGATCGCCGAATGGGGAATATCTTTCCCACCGTCCGGGTCTTCGCCCGGGGTGACAACCGACGCGGGTGTAGCTCAGTGGTAGAGCGTCACGTTGCCAACGTGAATGTCGTGAGTTCGAATCTCATCACCCGCTCTTGAACGGCACGCCCGACGCACCCGCGTCGGGCGTTTGTCGTTTTCAGAACGAGCGAGTTGCGATCACGAATCCGAGCAGGCCAGGGATTCGACGAGTTCCCTCGTCAGCGACTCGATCGCGCCCGAGAGCACGCGGATCGATCGGGCGTACTCCTCGAGCGACAGATGCTCCCCCGGCGTGTGATCCAGCGCGCTATCCCCGGGGCCGTACGCCGCGATCGGGCAGCCCCAGACCGGGCCGACGACGTTCAGGTCCGCCGTCCCCGTCTTGAGCTTGGGTCGCGGGGTCGCGCCCTGTTCCCGGATCGCGACGCTCAGGGCACGCACGACCGGGTCGTTCCGATCCGTCGCGTGGGCGCGCTCGCGGCCCTCGAACTCGTAAACGATCCCCTCGCCCCCGAGCGCCGTGAGCTCGTCCGCGAGCACATCAGGGTCCGCGCCAAGCGGGAGCCGGAATCCGGCGCGGATCGCCGCGGATTGGGTGAGCCCGTCGCTCGTCGATTCCATGCCGAGGATCGTCGCCTGGATCCGGTCGAAGGCGCGTTCGCGATCAGCGTTGAACACCCGGACGAACTCGAGAACACGCGACCACCATGCGTGGACCCGATCCGGCGCGGACTGGTCCTCCCCGGCGGAGTGGTGATTGGCGCACCGCGCCCGCGCCGTCGCGAGCAATCGCCCCTTGTACCCGAGCGTCACCCCGTCCCATCCGCTCGGCTCGCCGATGATGCACGCGTCGGGGCGCAGTCGATGGACGATGTGGTTCGCGCCGATCGACCCGGGGGCTTCTTCGCCCACCGCGCCGATCACGCTCACGCGCACACCCTCCGGGAGATCCGCGCGCGCCGCGCCCGCGAGCATGGCAGCAAGCGGTCCCTTCGCATCGACACTCCCGCGCCCGTGGAGCACGCCGTCCTCGACACGAACGGGGATGTCCCCCGGGACCGTGTCGATGTGCCCGAGCAGGACGATGTGGATCGGCGCATCCTCGGGTCCTCGGTGCGCGATCGCGTTATCGACCTCGTCGATGTGCGCCTCGAACCCGAGCTCGCTCGCGCGTCGGACGAAAGCCTCCGAAGCGAGACGTTCATCGCCCGACACGCTCGCGGTCGACACGAGATCCACCAAAAAGCGTTCGTCGTCGCTGAGGGGGCCGAGCGTGCTCATGCATGGACCCCGAGCCGGAAGGTCGTGCCCGATCCGGACCGAGCGTCCACGATCGCGCGCTCACCCGACGCGGCGCCGATGACCACCCACGCCACCCCCGCGCTCAGCGCCTCCTCCGCGGCCAGGACCTTGTTCTTCATCCGCCCCTTCGCCGCGTCGCGTGCGAGCTCGATCGTCTCCGCATCGACCGTCTCGATGAGCGATCCGGGGTCCGACGGATCACGGAGCAACCCGCGCACGTTCGAGAGCAGGAGCAGCTCGTCCGCGCCGATCGCGTCCGCGGTGGCCGCCGCGGCCCGGTCCGCGTCGACGTTGATCGCGATCCCGTCCTCCGTGATCGCGGGCGGGGTCAGGACGGGGACCATCCCCCGATCCAGGAGCGACCCGATGAACGCGCCGTTAACCGACTCCACGCGCCCCGAGAGATCGTCGCGGATGATCGTCGTGCGGCCTTCCTCGTCGACGGCGCGGATCGCGTCCTTGCGCTGACCGATCCAGATCCCCGCGTCGATCCCGCTGAGCCCGATCGCGTCGAGCCCCTCCCGGCGGAGCGACTCGACGACGCTCGTGTTCACCTTCCCGCAGTACACCATGGAGAAGATCTCCAGGGTGCGCCGGTCCGTGCGACGCGACGTGTGCCCGCTCGGGCTCGTGATCGTCTGGGCCGGGTGCCCGAGGGCTTCCGCGACGACATTGGTCTCGTGGGACCCGCCGTGCACGAGCACGACCCGGTGCCCATCGCGCACGAGCTGCGCGATCTCGCGTGACGCGGCCGTGGGGTCGATCCCTTCGCCGCCGCCGATCTTGATGACGAGTGTGGACATGGCTCTCTCCTCCTTCATTACGCCGGGTGCAGACCCGGGAACCCGAGCCCACGGATCTCATCGAGCCCGAGCGCGACATTCATGGACTGGACCGCGGAACCCGCGGCCCCCTTGACGAGGTTGTCGATCGCGCTGATCGCGATGATCCGACCCGACCGCTCGTCGATCGCGAACCCCACATCAGCGTGGTTGGAACCCACGAGCACGCGCGGATCCGGGAAGCGGTTCGGGCCGCTCCGATCCGCGACGATCCGCACGAACGGCTCATCGGCGTACGCACCCCGGTACAGCTTCCAGAGTTCCTTCATCTCGACGCTCTGGGTCGGCTCGACGTGCGCCGTGCAGAGCACCCCGCGCACCATGTCGATCGCGGTGATCGTCGCGTCGATGTCGATGTCCCCGAGCGCCTGCTCGACCTCCGCGAGGTGCCTGTGCCCGCTCACGCTGTAGGTCCGGGCCGTCCGCGCCCGGAGCGCGTGGATGGACCCGGTGCTCGGGTCCGCGCCCGCTTCGGACGACCCGACCTTGATATCGCAGATGACCCGCTTGATGAGCCCCGCCCGCGCGAGCGGGAGCAGCGCCAGGTTCATCGACGTCGCGTTGCACCCCACCCCGGACACGAGCGACGCGCCCCGGAGCTGCTCGCGGTGGAGTTCGGGGAGCCCGTAGACCGTGTCCCTAAGCGCGTCCGGCGCGGGGTGGGGCTCGCCGTACCAGCGTTCGACGCTCGCGGGATCCCGAAGCCGGAAATCCGCGGAAAGATCCACGACCAGCGGCGCGAGCGCTCGCCAGCGCCCGATCACTTTCGCCGCCGTCCCGTGGGGCATGCACAGGAAGAGCACGTCGCACGCTCCGACCTCGTCGGGGGTGCAGTAGTTCACCTCGACGTGCCCGCGCAGGTTCGGGTGCGACCGATGGATCGGCTGCCCCGCGAGCGATCGGCTCGTCACCTGCGCGATCTCGATGTCCGGGTGACCGTGGAGCAAGCGCAGCAGTTCGCCGCCCGTGAACCCGCTCCCCCCGATGATGCTCGCTCGTCTCAGCACGCGACCGCCCCTTCGCACACGTTCACGACATGCTGCGCCACGAGCCCGGGGATGTTGACCCCCGTCGTGTCGATGCTGTTGCGGAACTCCATCGAATGGTTGATCTCGTTGACCATGAGCCCGCGCTCGGGGTCCTCGAGCAGGTCCACGGCGCAGATATCCGCGCCAACGGCCAGCGCGGCGCGAGCACCCAGATCACGGAGGTCGTCCGTGATCGTGAGTCCACTCGCGCTCGCGCCGCGGGCCGTATTGGTCACCCAGTGCTCGCTTGCGCGAGCAATCGCCGCGACGACCCGGTTGCCGACGACGAAGACGCGGATATCGCGCCCGGGCTTGTTGATGTGTTCCTGGACGTAGATGACCCCCTGCTGGACGGATCCCAGGGTCGTCCGGTGCTCGATGATCGCTTCCGCCGCGTCCCGGTCGTTGACCCGCGCGACCAGCCGACCCCACGACCCGACCGTGGGCTTGAGCACGGCCGGGTACCCGATCTGCTCGACGGCATCGATCCCCGACGCCTCCTCGAGCGCCACGCGGACCTCCGGGGTCGGGATCCCGTTCCTGTGGAGCGCGATCGTGGTCAGGAGCTTGTCCGCGCTCGTCTCGATCGTCCGGAGCGGGTTGATGCAGCGGATCCCGTGTCCCTCCAGGATCCGCACGCTCGTGAGCGAGTTGGTCAGACTCAGCGACCGATCGATAACCGCGTCGTAGTCCGCCCATACGCCCGGGTTTGCCGGATCGAAAACGACACTCCGCAGGTCGATCGGATCGACCGGGACGCCGAGCGCTTCGAAGGAATCGAGCAGCAGACGCTCCTCGACACGGAGCCGGGTGTATGTCATCGCGAATCGCATGGGTGTGCTCCTGAGCAGTAGAGGGGGCGGCGGAAGGAACCCGGCGTTACTCGCCCCAGTCCTCTTCGACCTCGGGCGCGACGCTCAGCACGAGCGGCTCGCGCGAGGTCACCTCGAGCTCGGCGCTGCAATCCGGGCAGTGCGCGATCTGCCCGTTGAGCGGGGGACGATCGAATGAAACGACGGCGTCGCATTCCGGGCAGTTCGACTGGATGGTCATGGTCGTGGTCATCGGTGTTCTCCTTGGTGGTCAGGGTGAATGAACATGTGCAAAAACGAAACACCCCCGGAACCCGGGGGTGTGCTTGGATCTGTGACTCTGGATCTGAGGGGTGACTCAGTCCACGTGCAGCATCCACCACAGCCCCGGGCGCCCGGCGGCTTTCGCTTTCGCTTTGGTGGATTTGGACGTGAACGTGGTCATCGGCAACATGATTGACGTCTCTATCGGCGAGTCAAGCCGTCTCCCGCACAAAAAGTTCTCCGATCCGACCCGCGCGCCGTCGGTGGTGGCCTGATCGAAAATTCATGGAGGGGCACGCTTGCATATTCATACCACTATCCGTATAAATACGCATGACCCGGATCCGCCGACACGCCATCCTCCGCGACCTGCTCGCACGCACCCCGTACTCCACCCAGGACGCGCTCGTCGAGGGGCTCGCGCACGCGGGGATCTCCGTGACCCAGGCGACCGTTTCGCGCGACCTCGCCGCGATCGGAGCCGTCCGCAGCGCGGAGGGATACCACCTCGCGGACCTCGCGATCGAGCCCGCGCCCACGTCCATCGACGAGCAGGCGCGCCTCCGGGCCGTGCTCCGGGATCATGTGCTCCACGCGCAGACCGCCGGGTCCTTGGTCGTTCTCCGTACCGCGCCGGGGCACGCGGACTTCGTCGCGACCGAGCTCGACGCGGCGCGCCCCAAGGGCATGGTCGGGTGCATCGCCGGCGACGACACCATCTTCATCGCGACGAAATCAAACACCGGCGCGGGATCGCTCGCCCGTTCCATCACCACCGCGCTTGAGGGATGACCATGACGATCACCGAGATCAAAGCCCCGACCACACCCAAGCACTTCCTCTCGACCCAGGACTGGTCGTGGGAGGACCTCTCCGCGCTCATCGACCGCGCACTCGAGCTCAAGCGCACCCCGATCCAGCCGCTCCTCAAGGACAAATCGATCTCGCTCGTGTTCTTCAACCCGTCGCTCCGTACCCGCGCGTCGTTCGATATCGGCGCGTCCCAGCTCGGGGCGCACGCCGTCGTGCTCGAACCCGGCGCGGGGTCGTGGGAGATGGCGTTCGGGGACGGGGAGGTCATGGACGGGAGCGCCGAGGAGCACGCGAAGGAAGCGGCCCGGGTCCTGAGCCGGTATTGCGACATCATCGCCGTCCGCGCGTTCCCCAAGTTCAAGGATTGGTCCGTCGACCGTCAGGACCGGGTCCTGAACGCCTTCGCGACGCACGCGACCGTCCCCGTGATCAACATGGAGACGATCACCCACCCGTGCCAGGAGCTCGCGCACCTCATGGCGCTCCGCGAGCACTTCGGGACCCCGGACCTGCGTGGCAAAAAGTATGTCCTGACCTGGACGTACCACCCCAAGCCCCTGAACACGGCCGTCGCCAACTCCGCCGCGATGATCGCGACCCGCGCGGGGATGGACGTGACGCTCCTCTGCCCGAATGAGCAGTACCTCCTCGACGAACGCTACATGAACCACGCCGCCAGCAACGCCCAGGAATCCGGCGGCTCGTTCACCATCTCCCACGACATCGACAGCGCGTACGACAACGCCGACATCGTCTACGCCAAATCCTGGGGCGCGATCCCGTACTTCGGGAACTGGGACGACGAGAAGCCGATCCGGGATCGGTACAAGCACTTCATCGTCGACGAAGCGAAGATGGCGCGGACCAACAACGCCGCCTTCTCGCACTGTCTCCCCGCGCGTCGCAACGTCAAAGCCACCGACGCCGTCATGGATTCCCCGAACTCGCTCATCATCGAGGAAGCCGAGAACCGGCTCCACGTCCAGAAATCCCTGATGGCCGCCATCGCCGCCCCCACGCTCTGAGCCCGCACACACCACCCCCCAGCGCCACGCCGCGCGGAGCCATACCCATGCCCGACCAACCCCTCGTCGTCCTCGCCTTCTCCGGCGGGCTCGACACCTCGTTCTGCGTGCCCTACCTCATCGAGCAGGGCTACAAGGTCCACACCGTGTTCGTCAACACGGGCGCGATGGACCCCGAAGAAGCCAGCGCGATCGAAGTCCGCGCCTACGAGCTCGGCGCCGTGGGTCACGACACGATCGATGCGTCCCAGGCGCTCTGGGATTCGTTCGTCGTTCCCTTTATCCAAGGCGGCGCGTGCTACCAGAACCGGTACCCCCTCCTCTGCTCCGATCGCTACGTTATCGTCCAAGCGATGGTGTCCAAGGCCCACGAACTCGGCGCGAGCGCCGTCGCGCACGGGTGCACCGCGATGGGCAACGACCAGTTCCGCTTCGATCAGTCGATCCGGTGTCTCACGAACCTCCCGATCCTCGCGCCGATCCGCGACATCCAGGGCATCACGGCCACCCCCCGCGCCTACGAGATCGAAGAACTCGCGAAGCGCGGGTTCAGCGTCAACGCGAGCGTGAAGCGCTACACCATCAACGAGAACGTCCTCGGGGTTACGACCTCGGGTTCGGAGATCGACGAGCTCGGCGCGCCCGATGACGCGAGCCGCAAGCTCACCAAGCCCCGCGCCCAGTGGCCGACCGAACCGCTCAAGGTCGCGATCTCCTTCGAGTCCGGGATCCCCGTCGCGATCGACGGCCAACCCATCACCGACGGCGCGCAAGCCCTCGCGAAGCTCAACGAGTCCTTCGGTACCTACGGCGTCGGTCGCGGGATCTACACCGGCGACACCATCGTCGGGCTCAAGGGACGCATCGTCTACGAGTGCCCGGCTCTCGACGTCCTCCTCCAAGCCCACAAAGCGCTCGAGGAGCTCACCCTCACCAAGCAGCAAGCGGACTTCAAAGCGCTCGCCGCGAACAAGTGGACCGAGCTCGTCTTCGGCGGGCTCTTCTTCGAGCCGCTCCGGATCGATCTCGAATCGCTCATCACGTCGACTCAAGCCAACGTCAGCGGCACCGTCGTCGTCGAGACCCACGGGGGCTCGGCGCTCGCGGTCGAGGTCGAGACGGACAACGCCCTGATGGACGACTCGAACGTTTACGCACAGAAAGCCGCGTGGACCGCGTCCGATGCGGAAGGGTTCATCAAGATCGCCGGAAACTCGTCCGCGCTCGGCGCGTCGAAGTCGAGCGCGATCGCCGCGGCCCAGCAGATCGATTTCAAGCCGGCCCAGGCGGTGACCGCATGACCGTCCCCATCGACACCATCACCGAGCACCTGCGCCATCTCGTGGCGCAGGACACCTCCGACCCCGTCGCGACGATCACGAAGGAACACCCGATCCTCGCGTACGCCGCGCGTGTGCTCGAGGGCGCCGGGTGCGCCGTGACCATCGAGGACCTCGGCGCGGGATGCGTGAACCTGCTCGGCGTCCGCGGCGATCCCTCGACCCTCTTCAACTGCCACCTCGATACCGTCAAGCCCAACCCGAACTGGACCAAGGACCCGTTCACCCCCACCATCGAGAACGACCGCGTATACGGGCTCGGAGCCACGGACATCAAGGGCGCGGGTGCCTGCATGCTCAGCGTCGCGCAGTCCACCGACGCGCCCATCGCGATCCTCTTCACCACCGACGAGGAAGCCGGGAAGGGGCGCTGCGTCGAGACGTTCCTCGAGTCCCAGCGCGATCGCTGGGCCCGCGCCGTCGTCGCGGAACCCACCAACGCGACGGTCGTGTTCCAGCACCGGGGCTACACCTCCTTCGAACTCACCTTCCACGGCACCGCCGGGCACACATCCGGCGCGGACGCGTCCCTCGACAGCGCGATCCACAAAGCGTTGCGGTGGGGGAGCGACGCCCTCTCACTCGCCCAGCCGGGCGAAATCCTGGACGGCGCGCGCTTCAACATCGGGCTCGCCCAAGGCGGCTCGGCCTCCAACGTCATCGCCGCCGATGCCATCCTCCGATTCGGGTTCCGCCCGCTCCCGGCCCCCGACGCACCCCGGCGCACCAAGGCGTGTATCCAGGCCCTCCAGGATCTTCTCCCCAAGGACGGCTCCACGATCTGGACCGATCGCTTCGTCGCGCCCGCGCTGGTGCGCGACGAAACCATGGTCCCGATCGTCGAGTCGTGGGGGATCGAGCTCGGGGACGACGTGGACTTCTGGACCGAAGCGGCGATCTTCGCCGTCGGCGGGGTCCCGGCCGTCGTCCTCGGACCCGGGAACATCGCGCACGCACACAGCGCCGACGAGTATGTGGAACTCACGCAACTCGAGCAGTGCGCGAACGCGTACACCGCCATCGTGCGCGCCGAGAGCGCCGCCCTGACCACGGGAGGGGGCGCCCATGCTCCGTGAGATCGTGATGAACCTCCTCCACAACCTCGGGGGTCGCGCCGAGGTCGATCGGTACCTCCGCGAATACACGGGCTCGGGGCGCTACGCCGTCGTGAAGGTCGGCGGGGGTCTCATCGAGGACGACCTCGACGAGCTCGCGTCCGCGCTCGTGTTCATGCACCACGTCGGGCTCACCCCCGTCGTCGTCCACGGCGCGGGGCCGCAGCTCACGAAGGAGCTCGCCGACGAGAACATCGCGACCGAGTTCGTCGACGGGCTCCGCGTCACCACCCCCGACGTCCTCGCCGCCGCCCAGCGTGTCTTCCAGCGCGTCGGCGCGCAGCTCGCCGACGCGATCGACGCGCGCGGCGTCCGCGCCCGACCCCTGAACATGGGCGTGTTCAACGCGGAAGCGTCGACCAACGCATCACTCGGGAGCGTGGGCGAGGTCACGAGCGTCCAGACCGATCCGATCATGCGAGCAAGCGCGATGGGTCAGCTCCCCATCCTCTCCCCCGTCGGGACGAGCGCGAACGGGCAGCTCCTGAACATCAACGCCGACACCGCGACCCGCGCCCTCGCGATCGCGCTCGGCGCGTCCAAGATCATCTACCTCACCCCGACCGGAGGGATCCTCGACCCGAACGGCAAGGTCATCCCGGCCGTCAACTGCACCGAGGACCTCAAGCCCATGCTCGAGAACGGGACGATCACCGGAGGGATGGCGCGCAAACTCATCGAGATCCGCGATCTGCTCGACGAACTCGACGAGCACGCGTCGGTCTCGATCACGTCGCCGGGCAAAATCGCGCGCGAGCTCTTCACCCACAAGGGCTCGGGCACCCTCGTCCGTCGCGGCCGCGCGATCCGGGCCCAGACCGGGATCGACGGGCTCGACCGCGCCCGGATCACCGAACTCCTCGAGCAGAGCTTCGGTCGCACCCTCGACCCTTCCTACCTCGACACCCTCGAGCACGCGAAGGTCTATCTCGCCGGCGATTACGTCGCGATCGCGATCCTCAAGGAGCGCGGACCGGGGTGGTACCTCGACAAGCTCGGGCTCAGCGAACGCGCCCAGGGGATCGGTCTCGGCGCGTCGCTCTGGAACAAGATCAAGCACGACCACCCCGCGCTCTACTGGCGCAGCCGGACCACGAACGACGCCAACAAGTGGTACCTCTCCCGCGCCGACGGCATGCACCGCGCCGAGCCCTGGATCGTCTTCTGGTACGGAATCGACGAACGCTCGGCCATCGAGACGTGCATCGAAGACGCGGTCTCCATCCACCAATCCTTCGGCGACCCCATCCCCAAGCCCGACACCCAGATCGAACACAAGCCCGACAAGGAGCTGACCCATGCCCGCTAACGCAACGACCCAATCCATCGGGATCCAGTCCGTCGGGCTCATCGGCGCGCGCGGATACGTCGGGCTCGAACTCCTCGCGCTGCTCGAATCGCACCCGCTCCTCGACCTTTCGTACGCGTCCTCCCGCGCCCTCGCCGGCGAGCCCATCTCCAAACACGCCAAAGCATCGTTCTCGGGCAAATCATTCGAAGAACTCAGCCCCAGCGACATCGCGGGCGCGAGCGCCGACATCGTCATCCTCGCGCTCCCCGACGGCGCGGCCGACCCGTTCCTCGAAGCAATCAACACCGCCGAATCCAAACCCAAGCTCATCCTCGACCTGAGCTCGGACCACCGCTTCACGGACGATTGGACCTACGGGCTCCCCGAGCACAACCGCGAGCGGATCGTCGGCGCGTCGCGCATCAGCAACCCCGGGTGCTACGCGACGGCCGCCCAGCTCGCGCTCCGCCCCATCCTCCCCTTCCTCGCCGAGCCCCCGCACTGCTTCGGGGTCTCGGGGTACTCGGGCGCGGGGACCAAGCGCACGAGCCGAAACGACCACCGCGCCCTCCGCGACGACCTGCTCCCCTACAAGCTCGTGAACCACACCCACGAACGCGAGATCGCGCGCCACCTCGGGGCCCCCGTGCGCTTCTCGCCACACGTCGTGTCCTTCTTCCGCGGGATCGCGCTGACGGTCCAGGCGAAGCTGACAAACCCGATCGACGCACCGACCCTCGCCGACCTCTACCACGACATGTACGACCCGTGCGAGCTCATCGATGTCCTCGACGACGACATGCCCCGGGTCCGCAGCATCGTCAACCGCGACGGCGCGCTCGTCGGCGGGTTCTCGATCAATCCGGACCGATCCGACGAGATCGCCGTCGTCTGCACGATCGACAACCTCCGCAAGGGCGCCGCGACCCAGGCGATCCAGAACATCAACCTCGCGCTCGGGTTCGACGAGTTCATCGGGCTCCGTCCCCTCACCGGACCCCACGCGGAGTCGATCGGATGAGCACCAAATCCACAGCAACGCCTCTCTGGGCGAAATCAGGCGCGACGATCAATTACGACGCGATGTCCTTCATGAGCCGCGACGACGTGATCCTCGATCGCGAGCTCTTCCCCTTCGACATCCGCGCCACCAAGGCCCACGTCAACGGGCTCCGCTCGATCGATCTCCTCACCGGATCCGAGACCCGCGACATCACCGACGCGCTCGACCAACTCGACCACCGATTCACCGATGGCTCATTCGTGCTCGATGAACGCTACGAGGACGGGCACTCCGCGATCGAGTCCTACCTCGTCGAGCAGCTCGGTGAAACCGGGAAGCGTGTCCACCTCGGTCGATCGCGCAACGACCAGGTCGCCGTCGCGCTGCGTCTGTACATGCTCGACGCGCTCGATACTGTCAGGGCTCAAAGTCTCGAGATCGCACGCGCCGCGCTCGACATCGCGCGCCGTCACGAGTTCGACCCGATGCCCGGCTACACCCATCTCCAGCGTGCCGTCCCGTCGAGCGTCGGGCTCTGGATGGGCTCGTTCGTCGAGGGGTTCCTCGACTCGGCGGAGCTCTGCGCCCTGACCCGCCGCTGGATCGATGCGTCCCCCCTCGGGACCGCCGCGGGCTACGGCGTCAACATCGACCTCCCGCGCCAGCAGGTCAGCGACGAGCTCGGGTTCTCGCGCATCCAGATCAACCCGATGAGCGCCCAGTCATCCCGCGGGCGCGTCGAGCACCAGGTCGTCGCGACCCTCTGGCAAGCGATGCAGGAGGTCCGCCGACTCGCGTGGGACTGCTCGCTCTTCTCGACCCGGGAGTTCGGGTTCATGACACTCGCGCCCGAGTTCGTCACGGGATCGTCGATCATGCCCAACAAGGCCAACCCGGACATGGCCGAGCTCCTCCGCGCCTCGACGGCCGTCATCGGGGGGGCGCTGAGCGAGATCCAGCAGACCATGTCCCTCCCGAGCGGGTACCAGCGCGACCTCCAGATCACCAAGCCCGCGCTCATCCGCGCCGTCAACGTCACGCGCGAAGCCCTGTCGCACATCCCGAACCTGATCACCAGCGCGACCTACCACACCGACGCGATGCGCGCCGCGATCGAGCCCTCGATGCTCGCGACCGACCGGGCCGTCGAGCTCTCGAGATCTGGGCTCGCGTTCCGCGACGCGTACAAGCAGGCCGCGAGCGAGATCGATTCGCTCGAGATGACCGACGAGACCATCGACGTGAGCCTGCGCGATCGACGATCCCCCGGCGCGTGCGGGAACCTCATGCTCGACGCATTGGAATCCCGTCTCGCCGCCGCGTCCGCGTGCTAATGACGCGATCACGCGAGCAACCGCTTCGCGAGCCCGATCGTCTGCTCCACGTACGCCGCCCCGAAGATGTTCACGTGGTTCAGCGCGTGGTAGAGCTGGTACACCATCTGCCGGGTCTCCGCGCGATCCTTGTCCGCGACGGCGTACTCGAACGCGCGCAGACACGGCTCCGGGAACCCACCGAACAGGCGCATCATCGCGAGGTCCGCCCAGATATCCCCGACGTACACCGCGGGGTCGATGAGCGCGATCTGCGCCTGCCCGTCCTCCACGAACGGGTGCGCGTTGCCCGACCACAGGTCTCCGTGGAGCAGCGCGGGCTCTGGGTGGCGCGGGATGAATGAATCGAGCCGATCCAACACCCGCCGGATCACGTCGCCGTCCCTGGTCGAGAGCGCCCCGGTCCCCTCCGCGAGCGCGAGCTGGAACCCGATCCGTTGCTCCCGGTTGAACTCCACCCAGTCGTCGCACCATCGATTCGGCTGAGGCGTCGCGCCGATAAAGTTGTCCCGATCCCACCCGTACCGAGGTCGCCGCTTCGCCGGCTTCTTGAGCGCGAGCGCCAATCCGAACTCGCGCCACGCACGGTCCGTCAGCGCGTTCCACCGTGCGGGCTCGAGAAGCTCCATCAGCATCACCGCGTTCCCGCCCGATCGCGTCACGCCCCAGACCCGCGGGACCCGGATCGATATGTGCTGGTTCGAGAGCGCCTGGAGCCCGTCCGCTTCGGCTTCGAGACGATCGGCCTCCTCGGAATCCACACACTTCGCCACGAGCGAGCGCCCGTTGTCGAGATCGATCCGGACCACCCGCTGCCCATGTCCGCCCCCGAGCGATCGGTGCGCGACGATCCGCGCCGCGGACCCGAGCTCATCCACGCACGTCTGAATGGATCCGAGCAGCTGCTCCATCCGCGGAGGATACACGCCGCCCGTCTTCGCCCCGCCGAGAGCCCCGCTGGTTCGGACGTTGATCGGGCTCGTCCCGGTTCCGAGAAAGATTTCCGTGAACTCCCGCTCCGGGGCTTGATCCGGACGTGAAAACCTTTACATTGGAGGGACCACAGCCGTACCCAACAGGGAGATCCGCCATGTTCATGACCAAGCACACGCTCCTCGCGTCCTGTGTCGCGTCGCTCACGCTCCTGTGCACGAACGCCAACGCGAACGACGACGAGAACCGACTCTTCAACCCCGGATTCGAGACCCAGCACCCCGCGTTCCCCGACCTCCCCCTCGGGTGGCAGGACTTCAACCTCGATTCCGACGACTATGTCGACATCGGGGACATGGGCGCCCAGGTCCGCTCCGGGAACCGCTCGATCCGAATGACGGCCTCGACCGGGAGCCCCGACCGATTCAAGGGCCTGACCACCAACGTCTTCCTCCCGGACGGGAGCGACCTCTACGACCCCGACTACACCTACCTCGGCGGCGACTACGTCGTCTCGGGGTACTATCTCGTCCCCGCCGGCGAGATGCTCGACGACACCGTCGTCGGCGTCAAGCTCGAGTTCCGGCGCGAACCCCCGAACTTCTCCGTCTACACCTCCTTCGAGTTCAACCTCCTCGACATCCCGGGCGCCGAGGAAACCGGGGGCGAGTGGGTCCCGTTCTCCTTCACCGTCACCGACGCGATGATGGAAGCGGTGGGGGACTTCCCGCCCTACGCGACCAGCGCCTCGATCCTCCCCTTCCGGTTCTACGGCGGCGACTACTCCCCGGGCACCGAACCCATGGGCACCGTCTTCTTCGATGATCTGTGCGTCGTCCAGCTCGACCCGAACGGGCCGTGCAACGAAGCCGACTTCGCCGAGCCCTACAACGAGCTCGACTTCTTCGACCTCTCCGCGTTCCTCATGGCGCTGGGCAACCAGGACCCCGACGCGGATCTGACCCAGGACGGCGACTGGGACTTCTTCGACGTCTCCCTCTACCTCCAGATCTACGGCGAGGGCTGCCCGTAATCCGCGTGACCATGGGATAATCCGATCCAGAACGCACTGCCCCGCGCCCAACGGCGCGGGGTATTTCTTCCCCGAAGCAGCGCTGAGCCGACACGCCTGTGTCGCGCGCGACATACCGGAGTCCGCATGTCCTCAGGGCACGAACACCACACCACGGCACAGCGCGACCGGATCCCCTGGCTCGTCCTGATCGCGTACGGGCTCGGCGGGTTCGTCCCCATCGCGCTCTTCAACTCCGTCGGTCAGCTCTCCGGGCTCATCGTCAACGTCGGGCTCGGGGTCAGCGCCATCCTCGTCGGGGTCGCCCAGATGGTCCCGCGCTTCTGGGACGCACTCACCGACC
Organism: uncultured Phycisphaerales bacterium; assembly: GCA_965652365.1. GTDB lineage: Bacteria > Planctomycetota > Phycisphaerae > Phycisphaerales > UBA1924 > UBA1924. Next base: position 10,927 of record CBFGUD010000014.1, on the reverse strand, counting down.
CCGTCATGGGGCACCTCACCGACAACACCCGCACCCGCTTCGGGCGCCGACGACCCTACATCCTCCTGGGCGGACTGCTCGTCGCGATCACCTTCGTCGCGATGTGGGCCGTCCCCCGCGACTGGGACGCGATGAGCCAGTTCTGGTACTTCCTCGCGATGTCGCTGTTGTTCTACACCGCCGTCACGATCTTCGAGATCCCCCACGGCGCGCTCGGGATGGAGATGACCGCGGACTACCACGAACGCACCAAGCTCTTCTCCGCCAAAAGCTTCATCGGGAACCTGGGCGCGATGATCACCCCCTGGTTCTACGCGATGGCCAACATGCCCTTCTTCATGGGCGGCGGCGACGAGGTCGACGGCATGCGCAACGTGGGCTACGTCGCCGCGGTCATCGTGGTCGTCTTCGCGGTCCTCTGCTTCGCGCTGTGCAAGGAACGACAGTTCGAGCACGTCGCGAAACAGGACCGGATCCCCATGTGGACGCGGCTCAAGATGACCATGCGCAACCGCACCTTTCTCATCCTCGTCGCGATCATCTTCTCCGTCGTTCTCGGGTTCAACCTCGTCAACAACTTCGCGAACTACATCACCATCTTCTACCTCTTCGGCGGCGACAAGGAGAACGCGTCCAAGCTCATGGGGTGGATCGGGACCGCGTGGGCCGTCACCGGGGTCGTCGCCGTCTTCCCCCTCAACTGGATCAGCCGATCGATCGGCAAGACCCGCACGCTCATGCTCGCCGTCTCCCTGATGCTCGGCGCCCAGCTGAGCAAGATCGTCTGCTACAACCCCGACCTCCCCTGGCTCCTCGTCATCCCCACCGTCATGCTCAGCGCCGGGATGCTCATGTTCTTCACGCTCGCGAGCGCCATGGTCGCGGATGTGTGCGACGAGGACGAACTCCACACGGGTCGGCGCAGCGAGGGCTCGTACTACGCCGTCTTCTGGTGGTTCATGAAGATGGGCATGGCCGGCGCGTACTTCGCCGCGGGCGTCCTGATCAGTCTCTCCGGATTCCAGGAAGGCGTCGACGTCCAGTCCGAGCGCACCATGCTCCTGATGCGCATCATCGAGATCGGGACCCCCTTCCTCCTCGGGATCGGGTCCTTCTTCCTGATCTTCCGGTACCCGCTCTCCGAAGCGCGGATGTACGACATCAAGGCCCAGCTCGAAGCACGGCGCGGCGAAACAACGCCCGAGCCCTGATCCGGACCGGTCCTCAGTCCTGCCCGTACTTCTTCTTGAGCGCGTTGATCCGCGCGACCGTCGATTCCCAGTCGTTCTTGTCGACGAGCACACCCACGGGTTTGCCGTCGGAGAACCGGCTCGGGATCCCGCCCTCCGGGTCGATGAGCCCCTGCTGGGTCATGAGCAACCGCTCGAACTGACCCCGGTTCATCTCCCATTCATCGCCGGTCAGGGTGTCGCGGATCGTCACCATCTCGGACCGGCGCTCCACCGAATCGACCTCGGTCCGTGTCATCGATCGGTACAGAAAGAACCCCGCCGCGCACACGGCCACGACCGTGATCGCCCACGCGATCTGGGGTTTCTCGTTCAGCTTCTCTCGGAGTCCCATGCGTGCCTCGGATCAGGGATCGGGGTAGTAATGGCCCCAGTTGAAGAACTGGGTCTCGGAACCAAACTTGTCGCGCTGCAGGATGTACTCCGCCTCGCTCATCTGCTGGACACGCAGATCGCCGCGGAGCAGGTTGCTCGCGCCCGATGAGCTCTGCCCCTCGATGTTCGTCTCCTGACGATCGCGATGACGCGGGATCCAGTCCACCGCATCGATCCCGATCACCAGCTCCGACGGGTTCGGGACCCGGCGCACCAGCTGCCCGGACACGCCCGAGTCGAGCGATCCAGAGTCCGGGTTCTCGAACACGTGCGAATCGTTGAACCAGTACTCGCTGTACTCCTCCACCCCGTCCTGGTCGTAATCGAGCACCTGGACGCGCCCCCCGAACTCCATCCCCAGACGCGTCTGCTGATCCAGCACCGACGACGCGCCACGCGCGGCCGGGCAGATGAACGCCTCCTGCGCCTGCCCCCCGAGATAGGGCTCGAGCACCCGCATCACGTTCCAGCGCTGCGCCCGGATGTCGTGGTTCCCCGTGACCGGGTTCCGCTCCTTCCCGAACTCGAACGGGAACATGTCGATGTAGCGGGGGTTCTTCTGCTCGTCGAGATACATCTGGTTCGCGAGCCCGATCTGACGCAGGTTGTTCTGGCAGATGATGTTCTGCGCCGATTGCCGCGCCTTGCTCAGCGACGGGAGCAGGATCCCGATCAGCAGCGCGATGATCGCGATCACCACCAACAGCTCGATGAGCGTGAACGCCCGTGCCCTGTCCTTCATGCCTCGATCTCCGGCACGATGAGAGAGAACGCGTCCCGTGTCCGTCATGTCGTGCTCCTCTCGCGGCTCTTCACGCGGAGTTCCGTCATCGACCCCCGGTCCGCGATCCATCGCACCTGCACCGTCACGCTCGCGCCCTCGGGGATCATGTCCTCGGTCAGCAGATTGTCCTTGAGCATCGAACCCTCCATGCTCAGCACGCATTCCCGATCTGGATCATACGTGCCCGCGTCGAACTCGATCGTGACCGTGCGCCCGCGCCAGCGGCGCGTCGCGCGCACGCTCCCGAGCTCGCGCATCGGGCACGGATCGATCCGAAGCCCGTCCCATTCCGCACGCGCCCCGATGATGTGCTCGATGCTCACCCGGTTGAGCCACGCCGCGGAACCCGTGTACCACGTCCACCCCGCGCGCCCCGGGCAGGTCGACAGCGGCCCGTCCACGTTCCCCGGGAGGCAGTACGGCTCCGCCGCGTACGAATCCGCGTGGTCCCCGTCGCATCGGAGCGGGGGCGAGATCGATCTCCAGATCGACGACACCGTGTCCGCCTCCCGCCGACCCGCGGCCGCCATCAGCGCCCACGTCGCCGCGTGCATGTACACGCCCCCGTTCTCACGCGAACCCGGCGCATACCTCGACAGGTACCCGATGTTCGGATCCGGGACCGTGTACGCCGGCGCGAGCAGCAGCGGCCCGTACGCCGTCAGCAGCCGATCCTTGAGCGACTCCCACGCCTTGTCGCGCTGGTCCCGCGACCCCGCGTTCGCGAAATGCGCCCAGGTCTGCGCGTTGAGGTAGATCTGACCCTCGAGCGAGTCCTTCGACCCGAGCCATCGCCCGTTCGTGTCCGTCGCGCGCCGGAACCATGCACCGTCCCACGCGTGCGCGAGCACCGCGTCGTGGAGCTTCTTCCGTTCTTTGGCGTACCGCTCGGGGGTCTCCGAATCACCCGAGCGTTCCAGCGCTTGCCCGAACTCGTCGAGGATGATCATCAGGAAGAACGCGACCCAGACCGATTCACCCCCGCCCAGCGCCGAGAGCCCGTCGTTCCAGTCGTTGTCCCCGATCAGCGGGAGCCCGCGCTCGCTCTGGCGCGACAACGACCGCTCGATCGAGCGCATCGCGTGGTCGCGGATCGTCGCGGGGGTCTCGTCGTCGACGAACGGCGCGGTCTCGTCGAGGATCCCGGAGTCCCCCGTCTCGCGAAGGTACGAGCACAGCACGAACGGGAGCCACAAATAATCATCCGAGCACTGATCGTGCAGCCCCGTCTCCGTGAGCGGGTTCCACCAGTGGTACACGCTCCCGTCCGCGAACTGATGGCGCGCGTGGAGCATGATCTGGTCCTTGCAGCGCGACGGCTCACGCAGCAGCCACACCTGCGAATCCTGGAGCTGATCCCGGAACCCGTACGCGCCCGACTGCTGGTAGTACCCGCTGCGCCCCCAGATCCGGGCGCTGATCGCCTGGTACGGGAGCCACCGGTTGTTGAGCAGGTCGAAGTCCGCGCACCCGGTCTCGACGCGTGACGGGCTCAGCAGGTCGTCCCATCCGGACGCCGCCGCTTCCATCGCTTCGTCGATGCTCGCCGCGCTCGAGAACGCGTCGAGCGTCCGCTCGAGCTCCTCCTGCTCGGGCGCGACGCTAAGCACGAACGTCCGCGTGATCGATTCCCCCGGCCCGATCGTGACATCCGCGCCCATCCCCACGCACGGATCGGAGAACCGACCGAAGATCGACGCGCACCCGTCGGTCATCGCGACGGGCCGGCGCTGGTCCCCGCCCTTCCCGAGGAACGCCTCCGTGTCCGCCGTCGCCCATGTGGTGTCGCCGTCGTGCCTTGCCATCGCGAATCCCGCGACGTACGGCCACCCCCGGTTCCAGTGGTCGTCCGCGTTCCCGAACGGCGCGTTCCACACGTTCTTGGTCGCGTAGATCGCGTTCCGCTCCGCGTCGTAGCGCGTCGTGAAGAACAACCGATGGAACTCGCGCGTCGAATCGGGAGCCGCGTCGCAGCACCACTGGAAGAACGCCCCCATCCGGATCCGGCGCACCCGATCCGTCTCGTTCCTCAGGGTCAGCGTCCACAGCTCCGCCTGGTCGCTCGGCGCGACCCCGAGCGTCCACGCCGCGTTGATCCCGTGGAGCGACGACTCGAACGTCGTGCTCCCCGCGCGATGGATGCACCGGAACGAATCGAACTCCGCCCGGCACGGGTGCGGCGCGACCGACCACACCTTGGAGGTGTCGTCGAGATCAGACAGGTACAGGAACCGCCCCCGGTCGTCGCGGATGTGGTCCATCCGCCACGAGGTGAGCACGTTGAGCTGGCAGTGATCGAGCCACGAGAACCCCGCCCCGTGCTGCGACACCACGAACCCGTAGCGCCCGTTGCTCACCACGTTCGACCACGGACGCGGCGTGTCCGGGTCCGTGATCTCGTACGCGTTCCCGTTCTCGATGAAGCGTCCGTACTGGTTCTGGAGCGTCATTGCTCGTGCCTCGCGTGCGTCGTGGATCGGAGCCGTTCGTTCGGAATCGAGCGCCCCGCCCTGCCGGTCGGAGCGCCGTGTGTGGTTCCCGGGGATCAGGACCCCCGGAGAGAATCAAGCCGGTTCACCGACGACGACGCGCCGCGCCCACACCCGCCAGCCCGAGCAGCGCCAGCGCGCCCGGGGACGGGATCGAGGCCGTGATGTTCGAGAAATCGATGCTCACCGCGCCGTCCACCGGATCGGGGTTGTTGATCTGCGCCCCGACACCCGCGAACGCGGAGAACGCGTCGGGGATCCCGCCCTCGAGGGTCGTGAAATCGATCGCGCCCGAGCTCACCCAACCCGACCCCGTGGTGAGGTTGTTGTACATGTACTCCATCGTCGAGTTCGTCCCGCTGAACTCGCCCGCGCCCGGCGTGTGGACCATCCGGAGCATGATCTCGTCACCGACGTTGTACACCCCCGCGCCGAACGAGTGGAACGGGAGCACCGAACCGAACGCCGCGACCTCGCCCGACCCCGCGAGAACCCCGAAGAGCCCGAACCCGAACAGGTCGAACTGGAACCCCGCTTCCACGTTGTCCACGCTCGACGCCTCGTTGATCTGCATGGTCATCTGCATGTCGAACGCGTCCGCGTAATCCATGTCGACCCGGCTCCCCATCCCGTCGGAGAACCACGACGCGTGACGGTTCGCGAACCCGCCCGTCCCGTAGTTGTTCTCCGTGAACGAGACGCTCGACCCCATCGCGTCGTAGGTGCTCATGTACGTGAGCTGGCTGTCCGGGCGGTCGTTGAACAGACGGGGGACATCGTCCCACCCGTTGATCTGGCTCACCGACGCCGACGCGATCGTCCCGGCGCACATCGCGATCCCGATCCCGATCTTGATTGTGTTCTGCATGTCGTCTCTCCTCGATTGCTCGATGTGTCGTCCCATCCGATCGGCCCGGCCCCACACGGAGTCGCAACGCGCCAGATCGCTGAAAACGGTTACATTGTGCAGATCCGACCACACCGTTCAAGACCCAGGTCCGCTTTTTTCAGATCCCATTCAGCCAAATCACGCACGAAATCCCCATTCACACCCTGAAAACGCGGATCTTCACCCGCGAAATCATTCTTCAAGCCGCTCGATCCCCGATCGCACCCACCCGTGAGACATGAACAACTCCCACACCAGCCCGCTCCGCGCGTTCTCGATCCCCAGGATCAGAGGCCCCTGACTGATCGCCACATAATCCTCCGCGACCCAGTCCACCTCCCCGTCCCCGTTGAGCCGATACGCGTCCGCGAACCCCCAGTCCCCGCGCCACACCCCCGGCCCCCCGTCCGCGCCCCGCAGCGATCGCGCAAACCGAAGCGCCTCAACCGCATACGCCGGCTCGAACATGATCGACGCCCCCGGCGCATACGGCGCGATCACCCCGCCCCCCCAGTTCTCCTGCGCCGAGGAATCCGCGAAGTCCAGGTTCACCCGCGCCCCGCGCATCTCGACCTCGCGCGGGAACTGCGCCGACACCAGGTACCCTCCCGGCCCATCGCTCGCGCTGAACCCCCACGCGCTCGCGCCCAGCGTCGGAAGCCCGAGCGGGTTCTCGATCGCACGATCCCGATGCAGCCGCACGAGCCGACGCGAGTTCTCCCACCAGTCCACCCGCGCCCGATGGGTCACCCCGTGCACCGACGGGTCATCCACCCCCATCGACGCGCGATCGACGAACAGGTGCTCGAAGAACGCCGTGAACAGCGCCCCCGAGTACGGGAACCACACGACATGCCCCGCGCCCTCGTGGTACCCGATCTGCCGGCGGAGATGCCAATACGTGCTCGCCTGGACCCGATGGTCCGGATCGGGCGCGCACACCCCGAGCAACGTCGACAACCGATGCTCGTCCCCCGAATCGATCCAATAGAAAGGAAGCAACGCCCCCTCCCCCGTCGGATCCTCGTCACGCTCGGGCTTCCACCCCAGACTCAGGAATGGGACGTCCGGCGCCTCGAGCCCCGGTTTCTCGAGAAAGAATGACCAGTCCGCCGCCTTCACCAGCCCGTCGATATCCCGCTTCAGATCCCCCCCGAAATACTGCCCCGCGACGATCATCCCCGAAAACAGCAGCGCCGAATCCACCGTGCTCACGACCAGTTCACGCCCCACCCGACGCGCCGACGCGTCGTGCGGGTTGATGAAGTGAAAGAACAGCCCCGCTTTCCGATTGCTCGGCGCGCCCACAAGCGAATCCACGATCAGACGCGCCCGCGCCCGCGCATCCTCCCTGGATACCCACCCCCGCTCCACCCCGATCGGGAGCGCCGCGAGCTGGAACCCCACCCCCGCGACGCTCACCACATCGCTGCTCGTCCGGTCGTACACCATCCCCGTCTCGGGCGCGACCGCCTCCCAGAAGTACACGAACGTCGCGCGTTGGATCTCATCGAGCAGCGCCTCATCCTCGTTTGAGAACTCAAACGGCGGCCTCGGGGTCCCCGGATCCGACCCGATCACGAGCGATCCCGCGTCCACGACGCGCCAGGAATCCGCCCGATCAGCCGTCGACCCGCACCCGAGCGATCCGATGGACCCGGAGATGAGCGCCCAGACCGCGAATTGTGTTCGTGTAAGCGTTTTCATATGGTATCATCATCCCCGATGAAGGGCAACGAAGCAAGCAGCGGCTCACGAACCGGCGCGGTTTCCATCCGATCCGTCGCCGAACGCGCCGGCGTGTCCATCGCGACCGTCAGCCGAGTCCTCAACACCCCCGACAAGGTCTCCGCGACCACCGCCGACCGGGTCCGCGCCGCGATCCAGGACCTCGAGTACCGCCCAAACCTCTTCGCCAAGGGCCTGCTCACCAAACGCTCGCGCGTCATCGGGGTCTCCCTCCCCGATATCCACGGCGAGTTCTACTCCGAGCTCATGTTCAAGCTCGACGAACGCGCCTGCGAGCTCGGGTACCACCTCCTGGTGAGCTCCAACGCCCACAGGATCAACTCCGCGCCGGAGACCGGATTCGCACTCGACCTCGTCGACGGGCTCATCGTCATGATCACCGAACGCTCGAGCGTCGAGCTCGACCTCGACGGGATCAACCGCATCGACCACCCCGTCGTCGTCATCGGGATCGACGAGCCGGGGCTCGACGTCGAGACGATCGTCGTCGACAACGTCGCCGGGGCGCGCAAGGCCGTCGAGCACCTCGTCGAAGCGACCACCCCCGACCGCTGCTATTTCGTGGGCGCGCACCGGGGGAACATCGACTCGGAATCCCGACTCGGCGCGTTCTGCGATGTCCTCCGCGCCCACGGGCACGAACCACGCCCCGACCAGATCGCGCGCCGCGAGTTCTCCTTCGACTGGGGGTGGGACTGGGCGCAGTCCATGCTCGACGAGGGGAAACTCGAGGACACCGCCGTCTTCGCCGCCAACGACGAGATCGCGATCGGGATCGCCAACGCCGCGCGCGACCGCGGGGTCGAGATCCCCGAATCGCTCCGGATCGTCGGGTTCGACGACTCCCAGCTCTGCTCGCTCGTGCGTCCCAAGCTCTCCTCCGTGCGCATGCCCGTCAAGGAGATCGGGTTCGCCGCGATCGAAGCGATCATCCGGCGCATCGAGGACCCCGAGAGCGCCCCGCGCCACGCGCGACTCGCCGCGACCTTCATCCCGCGCCAATCCAGCGCCACCCCGTCGGACTCCTGATCCCCATGCGATCCGCCCTGCTCCCCATCCTGATGACGTCGATCGCGCTCGGTGCGCCCGTCGCGCAGCAGTGGGGGGATGCGCCCCGCGCCGACGCCGTCGCCGCAGCATCCCTGAGCGGGTGGTACGCGTCCGCCGACACCACGACCGACACCATCGAGCTCCGCGACGTCCGCCAGACACTCCTCCACACGATCACCCGCGATGAGCTGAGCAACCTCGCGCCCTGGATGACCCTCGACGCCTCGCCCGACGGCCCACGCGCCCTCGCGTGGACCTCCTCGGGCCGATCCCTCTTCATCATCCTCACCGACGACGCGCCCAGCCCCGACGGGCTCGGGTCCGACATCATCCTCCGCTACGACACCACGAGCGAGCAGCTCTCCCTCTTCGCCCGCGCGAACCTCGACGACCTCTCCGGCCCCGCGCCCGCGGCCCTCCACCACAAAGGCGAGCTCTGGGTCACCACGATCGACGGGAACATCCGCGTCTACAACGCGCAGCGCAACACCACCTCCGGCACCCTCCTCCGCACCCTCGGCATCCCCGGCGCCCAGCCCGCCGTCGGGATCGCGTATGCGCCGCGCCTCAACACCGTCACCATCGCGACCGAGTCCACCCTCTACGCGATGGACCTCGACGACGCGCCCCCGACCTTCGACACCGTTGGGCCGCTGACCAACGCGCGCGGGATCGCCTACTCCGAGCACTACGGCAACATCCAGCACGAAGGCGCGTTCATCGCGCAGGGCGCGGGCGATGGGGACAACGCCCGCGTCCGCTTCGTGCCATGGTTCCAGGTCACCGGGCTCTTCGCGTACGCGCCCACCGACTACCTCGTCTCCTCATCCGATCTCAATGACATCGCGATCAGCGCCGACGGGTCCATGCTCCTCGCGTCGGACGACACGATCGAATCCGTCCGCGACACCGACGACCCCGACCTCGACTACGAAGATTGGCTCCACGACGAGTTCGACCAGGTCGTCACCTTCGCGCAGGGTCTCATCGCCGCCGACGGCCGACCGAGCGGATGGGTCACGGACGCGGATGTCCTCGCCGGCGGGTCCCGCTTCCACCCCCCGAGCCCCGACGGCGCCGCGTGGGTCATCATGCTCCACCTCGTCAAGGACTCGATCGACGGCTCATCCGATTCCGCGCCCATCGTCCGCGACATCCTCGACCGATACGCCGGGCTCAAACCCGACGGGATCGCCCCGCGCGTCACCGCGGACGGGATCATGCACCACTGGTACGACCCCTTCACCGGGAACGCCGCCCCCGGTTGGAGCGACGAATACGCGACCCTGAGCACCATGCTCATCGTGACCGCCGCGGACCGCGCGCGACGGTTCTACTTCGACGACCCCCAGATCGTCGCCGCCGCGGACACCATCATCAACCGGGTCGACAACCGGGACTCCTACATCCAGCCCGGGACCAACCGCGTCTACTTCCGCGCCCTCGCGACCGGAGGCCCGGACCTCGGGACCGGGAGCGGCGCGTTCAACGAGGCCGTCATGTTCATCGAGCAGGCCGCGACGTACGGGAGCGCCGGCAACGCCCTCGACTTCTGGCTCAACCGGACCGCGCTCCCCAGCGCCTCCTACATCGCCGGATTCCCCGTCACCACGAACTGGCCGGGCGGGCACCTCCCCGCGTTCGTCTCGCACTACCCCTGGATCGGATCGAGCGCCATGCGCAACGACCCGGCCTGGCGCACCCACATGCGCAACCTCCTCGCGTCCCACGGCGCGTGGACCGACGACAACGCGCCCGACTACCTCACCGTCTTCAGCGCCGGGACCACCAAGCCCGAGTGGGGGGGCTACCACGCCGACTCCCTCTCGGACCACCCCGGGAACATCACCACCTTCCCCTCGCTCATGGCCTTCGGCGTGCTGGGCGACACCGCGCCCACCGTCGGCGCGTACAACGCCTACCGGCGCGGCGCGCGCGCGACCTTCGCGACGGGCGCGTCCATCCTCTACCGACGATCCGACATCGACCCCGGGTACACCCCGCCCGACGCGGGGCTCCCCGACGTCGTCATCGGCGCGATCGGGCTCGCCGAGCTCATCGAGCCCGGGTCCGCGACGAGCGTGCTCGGTGTCGACTACCGACCCGAGTGCCCCGCGGACTATGCCGCACCGCTCGGGGAGCTCGATTTCTTCGATCTCTCCGCGTTCCTCAGCGCGTACAACACCCGCGACTCGAGCGCCGACATCGCGCGCCCGTTCGGGGAGTTCGACTTCTTCGATCTCTCCCTGTTCCTCAACCGCTACACCCAGGGCTGCCCCGGGCGGGCCCCCCGCGGGGGGGCCGCGGCCCCCCCCCCCCGCCCCCCCCCCGGCCGCCCGAC
>CBFGUD010000013.1:0-65921 GCA_965652365.1 uncultured Phycisphaerales bacterium | reverse complement strand
GGGGTCCGGGGGGTCCGGGGGGTCCGGGGGGTCCGCGAGGTCCGAGGGGTCCGAGGGTGGGGCGAGGGGGGCGGGGCGTGCGTGCTTGCGGGGGGGTGTGTCGATGCGGTCGGGAGATGGGGGGCGAAGGGGTAGTGGTGTGGTCGGGTCGGATCACCAGGCCCCGCCGCCGCCGCCGCCTCCGCCGCCGCCGGAGAAGCCGCCGCCGCCGAAGCCGGAGGATCCGCCTCCGAATCCGGAGCTTGACCAGCCCGATCCGGAGCCCGAGGTGCGCGGGAGGGAGGCGAGGGCGCCGCTGAGGGAGGACTGCCCGTGGGTGAGGTGGGAGGCGAACATGCTCGGGAGGAACCCGATCCGGTCGGAGGGGGTGTACCAGTCCGGGGGCGCGGCGAGGATCGTGTCGAAGTGTTCGGCCCAGGTGTCCGAGAGGTTGAGCGCGATCGCGTAGGGGAGGATCTGTTCGAAGACCCCGCGGGCGCTCGCTTCGTCGAGTCGCTCGACCTCGGCGCGTCGGATGTATTCCTCGAGCCCCTGGATCTGCTCCTTGGCTCGTCTTCCGGCCCGGGTCTTGCGGGGCATGACGGGCGCGAAGCACAGGGGGATGATCGCGCTCAGGGCGGCGGCGACGATCAGGGTCGCGGGGGCGAAGATCTGGAGCGAGACGCACACGAACGCGAAGAGGGCGCACAGGGCGGCGAAGAGGAACGCGAGGGTCCCCCAGGCGATGCGGCGCGAGTCGAACCGGCCCGGCGCGTAGCCGTGCTTGACGAGGCGCGTGTAGAGCTTGCGCTTGATGTCGGGGAGCTGGAGGTAGAAGCGCCCCTGGATGCTCTGGAGGGTTGTGGTTTCGAGCGGTTTGCCGGACGAGGTCTCGAAGATCCCGTCGAGGACGGACTGCTCGTAGGGCTCGAGGGGGTCGGATTCGTTGGGGGTTCGATCGAGGTGGGTGCGCGTGGGGTTGAGGGGGGATTTGGTGTCGAGGCGCTCGTCGCGGATCTTGAGATGACCCCGGCGCGCGAGGTCGACGATGGTCGCGGTGATGTCGCGCTGGTCGACGCGCTCGTCGATGAGGGTGCCCGCTTCGGCGGGCCTGAGGTTGTCGGGGGGCTCGAAGCGGACGGGGACGGGGCTGGGGTTCCCGTGGTCTCTCCCGAGGGTGCGCCAGAGCGCGATCATGGCGGCGAGGACGGCGAAGGGCGCGAGGATGATCGAGTTGTCGACGAGGAACCACCCGAGGCGCGTGGAGGTGTCCGCGGCGTCGACGGACCCGCTCGGCCAGGCGGTGGCGACGGTGAGCCCCTGGCGCGGGGGGAGCCCGCGCGGGATCTCGAAGCGGACGGTGTTGGTGTCGGGGTCGATCTCGGGTTCGGGGCCGGTGCTTGATGAGCCGTACGGGCCGGCGAAGCTCAGGGCGCGGATGTCGCGCGGGTTGATGGGGTCGGGGAGGACGACGGTGCAGGTGACGGATCCGATGGGGACGTCCCATTCGTTGCCGGTGGCGTTCCAGTAGAGCTCGTCGCGCCCGTTCTCGAAGGCGCGATCGCTGAAGGCGTCGCCGAAGCCGGTGTCGTCGGCGTCGAAGCGGAGGAGGGCGCGGCGGACGTCGTAGCGGATGACGTAGGTCGCGAGGTCCTGGATCCAGACGTCGGCGCGTCCGATGCGCAGGCGCAGTCGCCCGTCCTCGGTGGTGCGGTCGGCGGCCCGGGGGTTCCCGTGCTCGTCGGTGACGCGGATGTCGCGGATCTTGATCTCGAAGTTGGTGCCCGATCGGCGGTAGCGGTAGGGGATCTCTCGGTAGATCCCTCGGTGGGCCTGGCGTCGGAAGTCGGCGACGATGGTCTCGGTGATTTCGAGGTGCCCGTCGGGGTGGACGACGATGCGGGTGTCGAAGGATTCGATGTCCCACGAGGACGCGAGCGCGGGTGGCGCGAGGAGCGCGAGGGCCGCGATGAGGAGCGCGAGGAGGATCCGGGTCATCGGGTGGTCTCCGGGGTGCTTTGGAGGTTGACGCTGGGCGCGAGGCGTTCGGTGGTGTCGTCGAGCTCGAAGAACTCGCGCGGGGCGCGCCCGGTGAGTTTCGCGATGATCACGCTCGGGAAACTCGCGATGAGGGTGTTGAGGTCGCGGACGACGGCGTTGTAGTAGCGCCGGGTCGCCTGGATCGCGTGCTCGGTCTCGACGAGTCTCGCGGCGAGGTCGGTGAAGAGCTCGTCGGCCTTGAGGTCGGGGTAGCTCTCGGCGATCGCGACGAGGTTGATGGCGGCGTTCGAGAGCTCGGACTCGGCGCGGGTGAGCTCGGGTCCCGGGCGGTTGGTGTCGGCGGCGAGGGCGCTGGCGCGGGCGCGGGTGGCGTCCTCGAGGGTGGTGGATTCGTGGGTCGCGTAGCCGCGGACGCTCTGGACGAGGGAGGGGATGAGTTCTCGTCGTCTTTTGAGCTGGACGTCGATGTCGGACCAGGCGGCGTCGGCGCGGGCGCCGAGCGCGACGAGGCGGTTGAAGGTCCAGATCGCCCAGACGAGGGCGGATCCGGCGATGAGAACGAGAATCAACGCGGTGGTGTTCAAAGGCGTTCCTCCGTGTCGTATTGGGAAGCGCGACACTACACTATCAGAACCAAGCAAGGAGTATCCCCATGAACGACGCGACTGTCCGCTTGTACGACGACCAGGCCGGCGATCTGCTGTCCCCCGATTCGTTCCCCGATCGGGTGTCGCTGCTGCCTTCTGGGAGCGGGACCGAGCCCCGCCCGGGGGACCGGATCCGGATCATGTGGGGTCAGAACATGCTGTCGGACATTCTCGACGGTCGGTACCGCGCGGTGATCTGCGGGGTCAACGACGAGGACAACGCGCGGGGGGTGGTGGCGCAGCTGGTGAACATGGTGAACACGTCGCAGTGGTCGGCGGGGGCGGTGACGTCGTACGCGCAGATGTTCCAGAACGCGCTGGACATCCATGCGTCGCGGGACCGGGAGCCGTACATCCTGAAGTACGACCTGGACTCGGTGCTGATCCTGGCGCTGCTTCGTCCGAAGGGTCGTGACGCGTTCACGCTCACGGACCTGGCGCGGGGGTTCACGACGATCAAGAAGATGCTGCTGGGTCGTCCGGATCGTCGCCCGGTGTGCTCGGTGTCGTTCCTGGGCGCGAAGTCGAACCGTTTGGTGATCGACGAGCACACCGACTCGGAGCCCTCGTTCGAGACGGTGCTGCGGACGATGTACAGCGCGGGGTATCGGGGGGACGTGTACCCGGCGCCGCAGATGTGGGGTCACGCGGACAAGGGCGTGTTCTCGACGTACCCGTTCCCCGAGGCGCTCGATCGGATGCGGAGCGGGAGCAGCTGAGCGTGTTGACGCGGAACCGGACGGGCCCGTGGTGCGGATGATCGCACGAGGACGCGCACGATGACAACGAACGCACGAACGGCCGCGATGTGGACGATGCTCGCGGTCATCGGCGGGTGCGGGCTTCTGGGCGTGGTCGCGATCATGGCGCCCGATCGGTACATCAACGAGAACCTGCTCATCGCGGCGTTCATCACGGGGCTGCACGCGCTGGGGGCGATGGTGCTCATTGCGATCGGGCGGGACCAGTCGAGGTTGCTGCTCGTGTCGCTCGCGGCGCTGCTCGGGTCGATGGGGATCATCCTGTCGCTCGTGTTTTTCGACGGCTCGGTGCACTGGGAGGTCGAGCGGACGATCGCGCGGGTCGGGGGGACGCTCATCGCGGTGTCGGTGGTGCTGGGGCACCGGATGCTCGTGCGCCCCATGCTCGCGCACCACAGGCGGGCGCTGGGGGTGCGGATCGTGAAGCGGACGGCGCTGATCTCGACGCCGATCGCGGCGGGGATCCTCGTGGGGATGATGTTTCTCGACGCGTTCTACACGGGCGAGGAGATCGCGGTCCGGATTTTCGGGGTCTCGGTGGTGGTGAGCGCGTGCTCGACGCTCGCGCTGGGGGGGATGGCGCTGCTGATGTCGAAGGACGACGGGGCCGAGCCCGGGCTGCTGGGCCCGGGGGTCGCGGTCTCGATGACGTGCCCGCGTTGTTCCACGGCGGTCGAGGCGCGATCGGGGCGCGAGACGCGCTGCGCGGGGTGCCGGCTGCGGATCCGGGTGGAGATCGACGAGCCGCGGTGCGCGTGCGGGTATCTGCTGTATGAGCTCGAGTCGGACACGTGCCCGGAGTGCGGGCTCGCGGTGCCGGAGGAGGATCGGTGGGGCGCGCCGGTGCGCGCGGAGGCGGCGACATGAGCGGCGGGTTCGACGCGGGGTTCTTCATCGATCGGCTCGAGCGCTTCCCGCGCCTGCTGCGCGAGCTCGTGGAGGGGATCACGCCCGAGCGGGCGCGCGAGCGGGGGCCCGAGGGGCAGTGGTCGATCGTGGAGATCGTGGCGCACCTGGCGGATGAGGAGCACGAGGACTTCCCGGTGCGGTTGCGCCTGATCATCGAGGACCCGGAGGCGGAGTGGCCGAAGATCGATCCGGAGGGGTGGGCGCAGGAGCGCGAGTACATCGGGCGCGATCTGGACACGGAGCTGGCGCGCTTCGAGTCCAAGCGCGACGAGCACATGGTGTGGCTGCGCTCGATCGAGCGGGAGCAGGACTGGTCCGTCGGTGTGGCGCGCGCGATCGGGACCATGCACGCGGCGGACATGCTCGGCGCGTGGTGCGACCACGACGTGCTGCACACGCGCCAGATCACGAAGCGGATCCACGAGCTGGTGCAGAAAGACGCGAGCCCGTACAGGACGGGCTACGCGGGTCAGTGGTGAGGTTGTCGTTTCGCGATCAGCGCCGGCGTGTGCCCGCGATGAGCCCGCCCAGACCGAGGAGCGCGACGCTCGAGGGGGTGGGGACGGTGAAGAAGGCGGCGTCGGATCCGAACTCGAAGGTGACTTCCTCGAGGAAGGCGAGGTCGGAGAGCATGGTGTCCAGGTCGACCGTGACGATGATCTGGTCCTGGATCGCGCCGAGCCCGCCCAGGTCGGATTCGGTGAACATGCTGGAGATGAGCCCGCCCTGGGGGCCGTTGAGGTTGGGCGACCCGTCGAGGTTGGGTCCGCCGAAGGCGGTGGTGCCCGCCTGGTTGCCCGAGACGTAGTGCTGGTGGAGCCCGGTGCCGCCGCCGTTGCCGTAGCCCCACTCGCCGCTGACGTCCGAGTTGGCGGCGAAGGAGCCCGCGTCGAAGTTCAGGGAGTGGCTCGCGGCGCCGATGCGCGCCGAGCCCCCGATGATGGACGCGCCGGTATCGCCGAAGCCCCACGAGACGCTCGTGAGGAGGATGTCCGAGCTGTCGAATCCGACTGGCGCGCCCGTGGACGTGTTGCGGATGGAGATCTGCATGGTGTCCGAATCGAGCAGCTCGAACGCGGCTTCGCCGGACAGGCCGGACGCGTCGCTGAACGAGAACGTGACGGGGGTTGCGACGGCCGCGGACGCGATGGTCGCGGCGCAGATCGCGCCAAGAGTCGTGGACGACTTCATTCTTTCTTCCTCTCTCTTTCGTGCGCGGGGTTCTCAGGTCCCGCGCGGGTCGGTCGGCGTTGACAGACGCCGATCCGTCATCTCTTTCGTATCGATGATATCACGGGGTTTTCCCTCTTCAATGGGAAATACGCCTTATGCGATCGGATCGGTTCCGATTGGAGGGGTTGGGCGACGAACGGATGCCGAACGCGGGGGTCAGCGGGTCCAGCGCTGGGCGATGGGCATGCGTCGCCCGGGGCCGAAGGCCTTGGAGGTGACCCGGAGCCCGACGGCCATCTGCTGGCGTTTGTATTCGTTGCGGTCGATGAGGGCGCAGATGCGCCGGACCGTCGGGTCGTCGAACCCGGTCTCGGCGATGATGCGCGAGGCGCTCTGGTGGTGCTCGATGTGGCGGGCGACGATCTCGTCGAGGACGGCGTAGTCGGGGAGGGAGTCCGAGTCGAGCTGATCGGGCGCGAGCTCGGCGCTGGGGGGTTTGGTGATGGTGCTGTCGGGGATCGGGGCGCGGGGGTAGCCGAGCTCGGCGGAGTGATCGTTGATGTAGCGGGAGACGCGGAAGACCATGGTTTTGGGGAGGTCGGCGATGACGGCGAGCCCGCCGTTCATGTCGCCGTAGAGGGTGCAGTATCCGACGGCGATCTCGGACTTGTTGCCCGTGGTCAGGACGAGCGCTCCGGTGCGGTTGGAGAGCGCCATCATGAGGGTGCCGCGGATGCGGGACTGGAGGTTTTCCTGGGTGAGGTCGGGGAGCGTCGCGCCGAGCGCGGGGTGCCCGATGGATCCGAAGGCGGGGTCGAGGACGTCGCGGAGCGCCTGGAACCCGGGCTCGATGTCCATGGTGACGCACTGGATCCCGAGGTTGCGTGCGAGGTCGCGGGCGTCGGTTCTGGAGCCCTCGGAGCTGAATCGCCCGGGCATGGACGCGCCGACGACGTTGTCCGCGCCGAGCGCGCGGACGGCGAGGGTCGCGACGAGCGCCGAGTCGATCCCGCCGGACAGGCCGATGCACGCGCGCTCGAACCCGCATTTGGCGAGGTAGTCTTTGATCCCGAGGGTGAGCGCGTCGACGATCATGCGCTCGTCGGCGCGGGGGGTGATGTCGATGGGGTTGAGGTCGTCCGTGTCGACGACGAGGAGTTGCTGCTCGAAGGTATTCGCGAGGGCGCAGACGCGTCCGCTCGCGTCGACGACGCACGATTGTCCGGAGAAGACGAGGTCGTCGTTCGCGCCGACCTGGTTGACGGAGACGACGGGGACGCGGTGGGTGGTGGCGTGCTTGATGAGGATCTCGCGGTGGCGTTGGTCCTTGCGGAGGGTGTAGGGGGAGGCGCTGGGGACGACGATGAGCTGGGCGCCCGCTTTGGCGAGCAGGTCGACGGGGTCGTGCTGGTCGTGGTACCGGTCGGCGAATCCCGCGTCGTGGGCTTTCCAGAGGTCCTCGCAGATGGCGAGCCCGACTTTGGTGCCGTCGATGTCGAAGACGGGGGAGCGGTCGCCCGGGATGAAGTAGCGGTCCTCGTCGAAGACGTCGTAGGTGGGGAGGAGTCGTTTGTCGTAGTACCCGGCGAAGGTGTTGTTCTGGTAGACGACGAGGGCGTTGGCGATTCTCGACGGTGCGGTGTCGCCCGGGGTGAGCCCGGGGGTGTCGTTGTCCAGGGGGAGGGGTGTCCCGAGGACGATCGCGATGTCGGCGGTATGGGTCTCCCCGATCATTTTGCACGCCTGGGCGCATTCACGGACGAATCCCTCGACGTGGAGGAGGTCGCGGGGGGGGTAGCCGCAGATGGCGAGTTCGGGGAAGACGACGAGGTGTGCGCCCTGTTCTCGTGCTTCGTTGATCGCGCGGACGATCGCGTCGGCGTTGCCGCGGAGGTCGCCGACGGTCTGGTTGAGCTGCGCGAGCGCGATTTTCATCGCGGATTGTATCTATCGGGCGGCTTTGTCGCGGGCGATGCCTCGGACCATGCGGTCGGCGCGGAGCCACGCGACGCCGAACCCGGCGCACCCGATGTTGACGACGGCTTCGACGCCGGTGATGAAGACGACGGCGACCTCGATGGGGACCGCGCCCGAGTCCGCGTTGGTCGCGGCCTGGCTCACCCCGAGGAGCGCCGCGATCCCGATGGTCCCCGCTTCGCGCGTCCCGAGCGCGCCGAAGGGCGAGAACACCCCGATGAGGAAGTACCCCGAGCCGAGCAGCAGCGCGTCGGACCACCCGATGGGGAGCCCGAGGATCCAGGCGGCCCCGACGAAGCGCCCCGCGAAGAGCGCGACGTCGACCATGCGCAGCGCGCACGCGAGGACGGAGGTCGGGGTGTGGGCGACCATCTCGAACCCGTCGTGGGAGCGTTTGTACCAGTCCGTGGCGGCCGCGCGCCCGACGAGGGGGAGGCGCGCGAGGCGGTCGATGCCGCGTGATCCCTCGAGGGATCTGGAGATCAGGATCGCGGCGAGCGCGCAGAGCGAGACGGACACGAGCATGGAGACCCACCAGAGCGCGTCGACGTCCTTGCGCCACAGCGAGACGAGGGTCATCGGTCCGAGGACGGCGAGCATGGTGAGCCCGACGGCGCCGATCCACGCGCCGATGGTGAGCACGGGGATCTTGTCACGCTTGTGATGGATCGCGACGCGCACGATGAGCGAGAGCTTGAACGGGAGGTACGCGAGGAGGGTCGCGATCGCGTTGACGCTGATGACGTCGGTCGCGCGGAGGCGCTTGATGGGGCGGATGAGCGCCCAGAAGATGAGCCCGTTGACCCCGACGCTGGCGGCGGCGAGCGCGACCATGGTGAGGATCTGGATGGGGGTCGCGTCGAGGAGTCTGGCGAGCTGCTCGCGGTTGCTCGGGCTGAGCGCGGCGCGGATCGCCCACCCGAGCGCGCCGATGGAGAGCGCGAACCCGACGACCTGCACCGCGGCGCGGGCGCGCGAGCGCGGCCTGGGGTGGTCGTCGGTCTGGGTTGGATGGTCGGTCATTCGGTGGGCTCGATCCGGAAGAGGGCGCGCCCGGCGCCGGGCCAGACGCGGACGGGGGGACCGAGCGATTCGATCAGGCGCTGGATCCGGTCATGGGTGATCATCGGGTCGATCCACCCCGACGCTCGAAAGCGCGCCAGCTCGCTCGTGTTGAGGACGACCCACCCGATGTTCTGGTCGCGGAGATCGTCGATCCAGGCGCTGGGGTCGTCGGGGGATTGCTCGATGATGTCCGCGATGGGGGAGGTGTCGTAGACGGTGGTCGAGACGACGGGGGCGCGGACGTAGAGGGGCGTCGCGTCCCCGAGGAGGAGGACCGCGCGGCCGTCGGTTGCGCTGGCGTTGACCCCGGACCACCAGAACGCGTCCTCGAGCTCGGGGGAGGTGAGCTCGCCCGTGAACGCGCCGACGCCGAGGGGGAGGAGGGCGTTTGGGGCGCCGCCGCGTTGGACGCCGATGATGCGCACGCTCATCGCAGCGCCCGCGAGGACGACGAGCAGCGCCATCGCTCGAACGGCCTGCACCGGTGCGTGCGCCGACATGGCGGCGAGCGCGAGCGCCGACCCGACACCGAGCGCGGGGATCGTGGGGATGAGGAACCGGGACTGGAGGTGGGTGAGCGCCATCCATGCGCCGATCGTGACCCCCAGCGCGGCGAGGGTGAGGATCGCGGCGCGCCGGGTGCGCGCGGGGATGAGCGCGAGGAGCGCGCCGGCGATCCCGACCGCCGCGAGGACGCCCCACTGGGCGTTGGTGTACCCGCGGAAGCGTTCGATGTGGAAGCGCCCCTCGCGCGGGAGGACGAGGGCGGAGAGCCGGTCGAGGATGGAGCCGTCGAAGGTGTGGGCGTTTGCGTAGCGTGCGTGCTGGTCGGGGGTCCAGGGGCCGTCGCCGAAGAGGGACGAGGCCATGGGGAAGACGGGGTTCCCCGACGCGATGGCGTTGCGGACGAGCCACGGCGCGAGGGCGAGCGCGCCGGCGATGGATCCGAGGAGCGCGACGCGGATCCAGGATCGGGGCGGGGCAGCCGCGAGGAGCGCGACCCCGACGATGGGGACCCCGAGGACGAGGGCCGTGGGTTTGCACGAGCACGCGCCGGCGCTGATGAGGGCGCAGATGATGGTTCGGCGGGTGATGGAGAGGTCCGTGGTGAGCGCGACGCACGCGGCGCTCGCGATGAGCAGGACGACGGCGGATTCGTTGTAGGTCAGGGTCCCGACGACGATCATCCACGGGGTCCAGAGGACGTGGGCGCGGACGAGACGGGCGGCGTGTTCGCTGGTGGGGTCGGTGGTGCCGATGCGGGCGAGGACGGATCGCGCGAGCGTGCCGCAGACGAGCGTGGCCCCGATCGTGACGAGGGCGCTCAGGAGCTGCGCGCCGATCGCGAGACGCCCGTGGTCGGTGACGATCCCCGAGAGACCGCTGGGGTCGGTTGGGGGGACGGGGGGGGCGAGCGCGAGGTGCGCGAGGTGGAGGGTCGCGGACTCCATGTAAGACGGGAGATAGGAATAGATATTCGAGTCGAGTGGGGCGATGCGCCCGAGCTCGAGCCATCGGCGCGGGAGCTCGAGGTGGTAGCTGAGCGAGTCGTAGTTCCCGAACTCCGAGTCCCAGAGGGATCCGGGCGGGTTGCACGCGAGCGCGAGCAGGGCGCCCGCGCCGAGGAGCGCGAGCCCGTCGATCGGGTCGGGGGTGAGGTTCCGGGACCATGCGTGGATCTCGTCGCGCCGGTCGTGGATCGTCCGCGCGAGGAGCGCGAGCCCCGCGCCGACGGGGATCCACGCGCTGATCGGGTTCAGGAGCCCGAGCACGCCGAGCCCGTGCGTGAGGGTGAGCATGATCGTGAGCCCGGCGCCGGTCTCGATCGTCCAGCGGACACGGAGCGGGAGAACAGGGGCGTGGCGCGTCGCGATGCGCCCGAGCCCGATCGAGGCGCCGAGGTAGAGGATCGGGATCCACGCGCTGCGGAGGAGGATGTCCAGGAGCGCGATCAGGCGCGTCGCGGGGGGCGGGCCTTCCCCGAGGAGGACGGCCCCGATCGCGCCGAGGAGCAGCGCGAGGGTCCACGCGCCGAGCGTGATCCTCGTGTCTCGGGCGGTTGTGGGGCGTGGCTCGCGCATGGGCGTCGATTGTACTCGGGTGCGCCGCGCGGCTATGGGCGATAGAATCGATCGCTCATGGCGCTCGAACCGATCCAGACGAACTCGCTGCCCCAGTCCGAGCGCGACGCGCTCATCGAGCCCCTGTGCGCGGTCTTCCGGCGCACGCTCAAGGACGAGGGGCTCAAGTACACCCCCGAGCGGGCGGCGATCCTCGACACGATCATCGAGATCGACGGGTTGTTCGAGGCGGACACCCTCCTCGAGACCATGAAATCACGGGGTCATCGGGTGTCGAAGGCGACGGTGTACCGGACGCTGCGTCTGCTCGAGGACGCGCGGATCATCCAGCAGGTGCTCTTCGATCGGGACCAGTCGCACTACCAGCTCGCGATGGGCAAGCGCGGGTCGACGCTGCTGATCCACGTGGACACGGGGGACGTGGAGAGCGCGGAGATCCCCGAGCTCATCGCGCTGCGTGACCGTCTGTGCGCCGAGCGCGGGCTCAAGCCCGAGGGGCATCGGCTCCAGATCTACGTCACGGGCGCGAAGGGCTGAGCGCGGCCCGGATCGGGCTCAGCGCGTCGCGGGTCTGTAGGTGAGCAGTTTGTGGTCCAGATCGACGGGGACCCCGGGCTCGGACTCGTAGCCCCAGCGCCTGGGCATCCATTTGATGCTGTGGGATTCGCCGTCGATGTGTTCGGTGCGTTCCATCTCGATGAACCCGTATCGGGTCACGCCGTCGGTCTCGAACTCGACCCCGATGATGAAGGATTCGTCGGTGAAGTACACGCCCTCGGGGCCCGCGGTGTCGACGTCCGCGTGCAGGCACACCCACGCGTCGAACCACGAGAACTCGGTGGTGTCGTACCCGCCGATGCGGAGGCGGTCGTCGAAGTCGTGGAAGATGCTGTACTCGATGGGTGAGCCCGTGGGGGGGTCGATCGCGATCCCGGCTTCGTCGTCGATCGCGAGTCGCGTGTTCCACCCCGGGCCGGCGTAGATGAACTCGCCCAGGATGTCGAAGGGGCCGCGGGTCCACATGATGAGGACGGACCCGGTGGGGAGGAGCCCGGGCTCGGGCTGGTCCCGCGCGGGTTTGGTGATGTCGAGCGTCTGCCCGAGCGCCTGGATGCCTGGGGCCGCGAGGTAGTACTCGAGGGTCTGGAGGTCGGAATCGGTGTTTTTGAACACGATCAGTTCCGCGTGCGTGGACGCGGCGCTGAGCGCGAGGAGCGGGGCGGCGAGCAGGGGGGTGATGGGGCGCATGGGGTCTCCTTCGCTCGGCCCAGCGTACCCGATGCGATGATCGGGCCGCAAGGACGGCGTCGGGATCATTCCAAGCGCACGTTGACCCCTCGCGCGTGCCAGGCGTCGTGGAGATCGACCACGTCGCCCATCGGGGCATCGTCGTCGGCCCCGATGGTGACGACGAGCGCGGACGGGTCGCCCAGGTCCATCGTTTCGATCGTTCGGCGCGCGTCGTCGAGGGTGATCGGGTCGGGCCCGAGCCCGAGGACCATGGATTCGCCGCCCAGCACGACGACGCGCGTCGCGATGACGGGGGTGGGGAGCGCGAGCGAGGGGCGCGTCACCCGTTCGGGGGAGTCGTCGCGCTCGATGCTCGCGCCCAGGAACCACTCGTGCCCGGCGATGGTGGCGCTGCCCATGAAGAAGATGAGGATGACGAGGACGACGTCGACCATCGGGGTCATCATGGGCCCGGTGGATCCGGGCGCGCCCGTGATGGAGCGCCGACGGAGCGCGCCGTGCTCGTGGGTGTGCGTGATGGGGCGCATCAGTCGTCCCCTCCCGCGGCGCCCATGGGTTTGAGGGTGACGAACTCGATGCTCGTGACCCCGGCGCGCTCGATCGCGTCGAGGACGGGGCGCACGGATCCGAAGTCCGCGCGTTCGTCGGCGCGGACGCGCACGGGCGCGCCTGGGGCGCGGGACACGCGCCCCGCGAGCTCGCCCTCGAGGCGCGCGAGCTCGATGGTGTCGTCGCCGAGGTGGACGAGCCCGTCCGCGTCGATCGCGATGACGATCGCGTCGGTCCGGTCGCTCGGGTCGACCCCCGTGGTGGTCTCGGGGATGGTGATCCCCGCGCGCCGGTCGATCGCGAGCTGCCCCACCATGAGGTAGAACACGATCAGGCACATCACCACGTCGATCATCGGGGTGACGTTGACCCCCGAGCTACTGCGCGATCCCGGGATGAGCGAGACGGCGCGCATCAGGGCTTCTTGGTGTTCGGGGTGTCGGATTCGAGGAGTGCGAGCCGATCGATGAGGGCGCCCGCGTCGGAGAAGGCGCTGTTGCAGTGCTTCTCGATGATCCCGCGGAACCAGGACGCGACGAGCAGGCACGGGATCGCGAGCATGAGCCCGAGGAGGGTGTGGAACAGGGCTTTGGAGATCCCGAGCGAGAGGTCCGTGGGCCCGGCCGCCCCGCCCGCTTGCCCGAGGCGCACGAACGCGAGGATCATCCCCCACACGGTCCCCGCGAGCCCCACCAGGGGCCCGAGCTCCCCGATGGTGCGGAGGAGGTCGAGCGGTCGCGTCCAGCGGGCGCACGCGGCGCTCGCGGCGAGCTCGGCCGCTTCACGCATGGCGCTCGCGCCCGCGCCCCGCGCGGAATGGGCCGCGGCGAGCGCGTCGCCCACGATCCCGGATTCGTCCCGCGCGATGCGCGCGGCGTCGTCGATCTTCCCGGAGTCCAGGGCGCGCCCGATCCGTCGCGCGGGCTCCTCGGGCGCGATGACGCTCGCGCGCGCGTCCATCGCGAGGCGCGTGATGAGCGCCACCCCCGCGAAGGAGCCCAGGATCAGGATGATCGTGAAGACGTCGAAGCTCTCCTGGAAGAGCGTCCAGACACTGGTGCCCTGGATCGTCGGTTCGGTCGTCTGCGCGAGCACGAGCGTGGGGGTCATCGTCATGCGACAAGCGTATCACGCCCCGCGCCCGCGTGGGTCACTCGCCCTGCTCGAGGTCCGCCTGCTCGATCGGACGCGAGATCGTGTAGCGCTCGCTCATCCACCCGTGGAGGTCGCTCAGGCGCGCCTGTTCGGAGGAGAAGGGCCAGCTCGGGCACTCGGGGTGGACGGGCGCGCCCGTCGCGGGGCAGGTCGTCGGGCCTCGGGATCGGAGCGCCCCGATGGCGGCGCGCTCGCGCCAGGACGCGGGGGGTTCGATGGTGAAGCGGCGCGAGGTCTCCCCCGCGTGCTCGATCGTGATGGTGCACGAGGTCGCGGGGTCGGCGAGGCCCGGGGCGCGCTCCGGCCATTCGATGAGGGTGATGACCCCGCGCTCGATGAGCTCGTCGTACCCGAGCGCGCCCAGCTCGTCGTCGTCGCTCAGGCGGTAGCAGTCGAGGTGCGCGATCGGGGGGTGGTTCTTGCGTTCGTGCACGTGCATGAGCACGAAGGTGGGGGAGGAGATCTCGCTCGGGTCCACGCCCATCGCGGCGCCCAGCGCGCGCACGAACGTGGTCTTCCCCGCGCCCAGGTCCCCGACGAGGCGGACCGTGTCCCCCGCGCGCAGGACGGCGCTGAGATCGCGCGCGATCGTCGCGGTGTGCTCGAGCGCGTCGGATTGACGCACGAACGTGGTCATGCGGGATTGTTGACCGATCGAGACCATCTGACTGAGGGTAGGGCGGGCGGAGCGATCACCAGAGCATGCGCGACTTGATGGACTCGTCGATCGCTTCGATCCGCGAGAACAGGGCGGCGGCGTCCGTGGGGTCGGCGTCGAGGACGATGTACCCCAGCTCGCCCATGGTCCGCAGGTACTGACCCGAGATGTTCACGCCCAGCTCGCTCGCGGCGCTGTGGATCTTCCCGAGGACCCCGGGGACGTTGCGGTGGAAGTTGAGGATCCGGTGCGAGCGCGCCTGCCCGTGGTCCTGGGTGGGGAGGTCGACGTTGGGGACGTTGACGGCCCCCGTGGTGGACCCGGTGTCGAGGAACCGGAGGAGCCGACCCGCGGCGTCGACGGCGATCGCTTCCTGCGCTTCCTGGGTGGACCCGCCGATGTGGGGGGTGAGGATGATGTTGCCCGCGCCCTGGAGGGGGCTTGTGAAGCCGCCGCCGCGTGTGGCGGGTTCGTCGGGGAAGACGTCGATCGCGGCCCCTCGGATGTGGGCGTCGTCGAGCGCGGCGCGGAGCGCGTCGAGGTCGACGATGGACCCGCGCGCGTTGTTGATGAGGTAGGACCCCTTCTTCATCGCGCGGATGCGCTCTTGGGTCATCATGCCCTTGGTCAGGTCCGTCTCGGGGACGTGGAGGGTGACGATGTCCGCGACGCGCAGGAGCTCGTCGAGGGACCCGAGGGGCTCGGCGTTGCCCAGGGGGAGCTTGGCATCGATGTCGTAGAAGACGACGCGCATGCCCATGGCTTCGGCGAGGACGGAGACCTGGGACCCGATGTGCCCGTACCCGACGATCCCGAGGGTCTTGCCGCGGACCTCGTGGGATTCGGAGGCGCTCTTGTCCCACCCGCCGTCGTGCATGAGGCGCGTGTGGTGGGGGACGCGGCGCGCGAGCATGACGATCTCCGCGACGGTGAGCTCCGCGACACTGCGGGTGTTGGAGAAGGGGGAGTTGAAGACGGGGACCCCCGCGCGGGCGGCGGCGTCGAGGTCGACCTGGTTGGTCCCGGCGCAGAAGCACCCGATAGTGACGAGGCGCTCGCACGACTCGATGACCTCGCGCGTGATCGTGGTCTTGGAACGGATCCCGACGATGTGGGCGCGCTTGATCTCGTCGATGAGCGCGTCCCCCTCGAGCGCGCCCGGATGGGTGCGCACGGTGTACCCGGCGCGCTCGATGAGCGTGGTCCCGGAGGGGTGGGTCCCCTCGAGGAGCACGATCTCGATCTTGTCCTTCGGGAAGGAGGTTTCCATGGGTTTCGGATCGTCCTTGAGCATCGTGGTCATGGGGTATCGGTAGGCGCGTGGGACGGGGTTATGGGCGCTCAAGCCCTGATTCTTGGGTGGGTTGCGCCGGCGCGTCGTCGGCGGTGGGCGCGTGGAGGGTGACGACCCCGGTCCAGATCAGCGCCCCGAGCACGAGGGTCAGGACCAGCCGGTAGTACCCGAAGAGCGCGAGCCCGTGTCGCGTCAGGAAGGACACGAGCCAACGGACGGCGAGGGCCGCGGAGATGGTCGCGACGAGGATCCCGACGACGATGGGGACGACCCCGATGAACTCGAACATGTTGGGGCCGTCCCCCGTGACGTTCTTCGCGAGGGAGTACACGCACGCGCCCCCGAGGGTGGGGAGCCCGAGGAGGAAGGAGAACTCCGCGGCGCGTTTGGGCTTGAGCCCCATGAGGACGCCCCCGGCGATGGTCATCATCGAGCGCGACGTGCCCGGCCACATCGCGACGCACTGGAGCAGCCCGATCGCGAGACACTTGGGCAGACTGAGTTCGTGGAGGTCCGGGCCTTGGTCCGGAGAGTCCACGGGGTGGTTCTTGTCGAACTTGAAGCGGTCGATCGCGATCATGAAGACCCCCCCGAGCGCGAGGGCCGTGAGGACCATGGGGGTGTTGAAGAGGGTCGCTTCGATCCAGTCGTTGAGGAGCACCCCGAGGATCGCGGCCGGGAGGAACGCGACGATGATGTTGATCGCGAGCTTGAGCCCTTCACGGTCCTTCCCGAGGAGCCCCTTGCACATCCGGACGACGCGCGGGAAGTAGAGCCCGAGGACGGCGAGGATCGCGCCCCCCTGGATGACGATGTTGAACGCGTCGACGGCCGACCGCTCGGTGGCGGTCTCTCCGAGCCCCAAGAGGTCCGACGCGATGATCAGGTGACCGGTCGAGGAGACGGGGAGGTACTCCGTGATCCCCTCGACGATCCCGAGGACGGCCGCCTGAAAGACGTTCATGGTGTCGGGCGTAGGGGGAGGTGGGATGGTCACGGGGTCTCGCGGGTGATC
Source organism: uncultured Phycisphaerales bacterium (assembly GCA_965652365.1). Lineage (GTDB taxonomy): Bacteria > Planctomycetota > Phycisphaerae > Phycisphaerales > UBA1924 > UBA1924. The sequence continues at coordinate 49,406 of CBFGUD010000013.1, read as the reverse complement.
GGGTGGGTGGTTCGGGTCGGGGATAGGGTACCCGTGCATGATCGACCGAATCACGACGATCCATGATCCGGATGACGAACGGATCCGGGTCTATCTCAACCAGCGCGACGCGTGGCTCAAGGCGGCGCACAACCCGGAGTCGGGATCGGACGCGACCTCGACGGGGCTCGATGATCCCGGTCTGTTCATGACCGAGGGGGCGTTGGTGCTCGATCAGCACCTGCGATCGGGGTACCCGGTGTCGAGCGTGCTCGTCGCGGCGGAGCGGGTGGGGGCGCTGGCGGATCTGCTGGCGCGTGTTCCGGGGGACGTCCCGATCTACGGCGCCCCGCGCGAGGTGTTGTCGTCGATCACAGGATTCGCGATGCACCGGGGGCTTCTGGCGGCCGGCCGCCGGGTCCCGCAGCCGGACGCGATGGACCTGGCGCGGACATCGCGGACGACGGTGATCCTGGAGGACATCGCGAACCACGACAACGTGGGGTCGATCTTCCGATCGGCGGGCGGGCTGTGCGGGGACGGTTCGAGCGTGCTCCTGAGCCCGCGATCGTGCGATCCGCTGTACCGCAAGGCGCTGCGGGTGTCGATCGGGTGCGCGCTGCGGGTCCCGTTCGCGACCCTCGACCCGTTCGTGGACTCGCTGGGGACCCTGAGGGACGAGGGGGTCCCGATCCTCGCGATGACCCCCGCGCCGGACGCGATCGACCTCGACCAGATCCCGAACAGCGTGATCGGATCGGATCGGCTCGGGGTGCTTTTGGGGGCGGAGGGGCCGGGGCTGACCCCCGACGCGATGGAGGCGGCGACGGTCCGGGTGCGGATTCCCATCGCGGATTGGGTCGATTCGCTGAATATCGGGGTCGCGTGCGGGGTTGTTTTGCACGAAATCGAGCGTCGTCGGCGATCCGTTCCGGCGGGGCGCGCGTAAGACACACGACCCGATTCCCACGAACGATCACGACGATTCATCCAAACTCCGCGGAGACCGCTGTATGTCGAGCATCCTCACCACCATCATCGCCACGTCCGGTATTGCGCTCGCGATCGCAGGCCCGAGCGGGGGGTGCCCCCTGTGCGACTCCTCCAAGGAGGAGAAAGCGGCCGCGTGCTGCGAGAGCGAGAAGAGCGCGTGCTGCACGATCGACGCCAAGGCGTACGAGAGCGCCGCGTGGCCGGAGAAGAACTCGGATCTCTACGCCAAGGACCTCCAGGGGCAGACCCTGCCGGTGGCGCTCGGGTCCGAGACGTGGCTCACCGACAAGGTCGAGACCGAGGGCAAGGTCGTGGTGCTCGATTTCTGGGCGACGTGGTGCGGGCCTTGCATCGCCGCGTCCCCGACGCTCGACGAGCTCCAGAAGAACAACGAGGAGACCCTCGCGGTGCTCGCGATCTCGGGTCAGAACGACCCCCAGGAGAAGGTCCGCGCGTACGTCGAGAAGAACGCGGTTGCTTACGCGCACCTGTATGACGCGGACCAGTCCGTCTTCAAGCCCTTCGAATCCAAGGGGATCCCGCTCGTGGTGGTCATGTCGAGCGACGGCGTGATCCGGTGGATGGGCAACCCGCACGAGGAGGACTTCGTCCCGGCGGTGGAGAAGGTGCTCGCGGCGGACCCGATGGTGCAGTCGCGGGTCGCGATGAGCGATTCCTGAGTGAATCCACGGATCCGAGTGATGCGAACACAGCTTTGAACGACAACCCGACCCCTCTCCGACGCCCGCGCTCGAATCCGTTTGACGCGGGCGTCGAGCTTTTGGCGCTCAAATCAGCCCCTGGGTTGGCGCAAGGGGGTTGGGCGCGGGGGGTTGGATCCACTATCATGGTGTTCCAACACACCACGACACACCACACACGGAGGGATCGAAGATGCACACACGGACCAGGATGATCGCGTCGGCGAGCGGGCTCGCGCTGGGCGCGCTGCTGATGGGGGTCGCGCCGAGCGTGGACCACGAGATGGGCGCGGACCGGGAGAAGCTCTCGGAGATCGAGGGGCGTCCGATCGCGGACGCGCTCGGGTCGCTGACGGACTGGTCGCACCGGGGGGTGCTCGACGCGTCGAACACGGAGGGGAAGGTCGTGGTGCTCGCGCTCGTCTCGGCGGGCGAGCCCAAGTCGTGGATGACGATCTCGAAGCTCAACCGGATCCAGCGCGATTTCGAGCGCCAGGGGATCGTGATCGCCGCGATCCACCCGGACCTGGGGTGGGAGATGATGCAGGAGAAGGTCGACGCGGGTCGCGTCGCGATCCCCGTGGCGCGTGACGAGGGGGGCGCGTTCGCCCAGGCGATGCACACGGACGACTACCCGGACCTGTACGTGATCGACCGCGCGGGGAACCTGCGCTACGCGGACGTGGACCAGCGCTCCCTCGAGGACGCGATCTCGGCGCTCGTCAAGGAGGACACCGAGCTCGCGATGAGCAACGCGCAGCTCCAGCGCGAGGGCAAGGCGGTCGTCGCGCCCGAGCCCGTCGCGCCGACGGTGACGGCCGCGGATTACAAGAAGGCGCCCTGGCCGTCGATCAACGGCGGGCAGATGTCCGCGAAGAACATCCAGGGTCAGCCCCTCCCCCACAAGGTCGGGGTGAACGAGGAGTGGGTGGACAACGAGCGCGAGCTCGAGGGCAAGGTGCTCGTGCTGGACTTCTGGGCGACGTGGTGCGGCCCGTGCATCGCGGCGATGCCCATGCTCGAGGACATGCAGGACTCGTACGAGGGTCGTCTGGAGATCGTCGGGATCGGCGGGTCCGAGCCCAAGGCGGACTTCATGAAGTACGTCATGAAGAAGGACGGCAACTACGCCCAGATGTTCGACGAGAAGCGCACCCTCTCGAGCGCGCTGGAGATCCGCGGGATCCCGCACGTCGTGGTCGTCTCGACCGACGGCGTGGTGCGTTGGCAGGGCAACCCGCACGATCCGGCGTTCAAGACGGCCGTCGCGGAGACGATCGCCGCGGACCCCATGCTCGCGCAGTAACTTGACGCGCCCCTCCGGGCGACCCACAATCGCCCGATGCGCACCGATGTATCCAACACGCCCCCGGGTCCCGAGGATCCAGGGGTCTTTGATTCGGGTGATTTCGTGGCGCGGGCGCACCTGGACGATCCGATCGCGCACGTGGTGCTCGTGAACCCGGAGATCCCGAACAACACGGGGAACATCGGGCGCACGTGCGTCGCGACGCACTCGGTGCTGCACCTGGTGCACCCGATCGGGTTCGATATTGATGAGAAGGCGTGCCGGCGCGCGGGGCTCGATTACTGGCCTCGGCTCGATCTGCGCGAGCACGATTCGTTCGGCGATTACGTGGGATCGCAGCGTGGGGGCGCGAAAGTGTGGTACCTGACCGCGCGCGCGCGACGATCGATCACCCGGGTCGATTTCGCGCGGGGCGACCACCTCGTCTTCGGTCGAGAGAGCGCGGGGCTCGATCCGGCGATCCTCAGTGCGCACCCGGAGCGGTGCGTGTCGATCCCGATGGTCGCGGGGGAGCGGTCGCTGAATCTGTCGACGGCGGCCGCGGTTTCGGTGCACGCGCTCATCGGGTCGCTGGTGCGCCGGGGGGGGCTCGCGATCGACGCGGAGGGTCGTCTGGATCCGTCGCGTCGGGGGTGAGCCGGACATCGACCGAACAGAACAATATTGCCTGGTGAGGGGCGAGTGAGCGAACCATGAATCGGGGCGGTGCGTAGAGAGAATATGTCAGTGATTCATGGATCCGCAGGCGAGCGGGTCCGTGAGACAGCAGTTCTCTCCTCTCTCCAGAACAGTGTGCCGGGCGCGAGTCCGGTACACTGTTTCTCGTTTCAGGGACCGTTTCCTCGCACCAGGGCCGCCGCCGCATGTGGACATCGTCGACCAACCCCGTTCCCCGGACGCGCTTGCGCGTGGTGCTGATCGTGTCGTGCGTCGTCGTGGGCTCGTCGCTGTGCGGGTGCGCCCGTTCGGTGTTCCGTCCCGACGATGATCGGACCCCGTTCGATCGGTACAACCGTTCTCGGAGCCAGCAGCCGGTGCCGTTCCTCGAGGACGAGTACGGTCGGCGGACCCCGAATCTGCGTGGTCGTTTGCTGCGCGCGACCGAATAAGCGTGGGCGGATCGTCTGTTCGGGTTGTGCTCGTACGGTGCGCAGGTCGCGCCGGGGCTTGGTGTTCGGTGTGATCAAAAACCGCGCGAATTCGCAAGGGCTGCGCGTCGATGATCCGAATGCTTTGGTACCCTTGTTTCCGAGGAGTTCTGCGTCCATGCCCGCGAAGGTCGAAGTCCGCACGCGTTCGAGCCTGCGCACCAAGATGGTGTGGGGTGTGCTGTGCGTCGCGAGCGTCGCGCTCGTGGGGACGCTGTCGATCCTGGACTCGGGCAACCCGGGCGCCGGGGCGCCGGGGGTGTCGCTGTCGCCGCTGATGAGCATCGATCGTCCGGGGCGCGGGGTCGACGCGATCTTCAACACGGATCGTCCCATCGAGCAGGGTCGGTGGGACTCGATCGTGATCGTCCACTCCGGATCGCCCGCGGGGTCTCCCGCGACGATCGGGGCGCAGCACCGGACCATCGGGTACGACTCGATGGGGTTCCACTTCCTGATCGGGAACGGGACGGGCATGGCGGACGGCGAGATCCATCTGGGCCATCGGTGGATCGCGCAGTCGCGCGGCGCCGAGCTCGCGGGGATCGATTCCAAGGACTCGTCGCGCGCCATCGAGATCTGCCTGGTCGGCGACGGCGATCGGCGCCCGTTCAGCGACGAGCAGATCCGGTACCTCGCGCTCATCGTCGATGCGCTCGCCGACAAGCTCGGGATCGAGAAGGACCGCGTGTACCTGCACGACGATCTGGCGGCGACGACCTCCCCGGGTCGGTATTTCCCGCGCGCCAGCTTCCGGGAGTTGCTCGCGTCGCTCTGACGCGGGCGGATCACCCGGGGACACACAAAATCGGGTTCTGGACTCTCGCGCGTGGAACCGCGGGGGGTCGGTGTGCTTACAGAGGGGGGCCGTGCGATCGTGCGGCCTCGTGGTACGGCGCGTCTCTCTCGCTCGCGTCGTGTGTGTCCGCTGGATCCGACCTCCCGAACAACCGATCTCCGTCCGAGGCAGGGACCGTTGCGCCCGCTCGGCCTACGATGACCCCACGAAAGAGGGCGATCCCGGGGGTTTCGACCCTGGGGTCGGCGTGACGGGCGCGGCCCGGCGGAGCAAGGCACACACGCGCTCATGACCAACGATCTTCCCACATTCGACAAGGGCGCCACCATCGAGGGGCTGCGCGTGCTCTCCGAGATCGGGCGGGGCGCGGCGTCGGTGGTGTACCTGGTCCAGGACCCCAAATCCAAGCAGATCTGGGCGATCAAGCACGTCGTGAAGCGCAACCCCAAGGAGCAGCGCTTCCTCGACCAGGCGGAGATCGAGTACAAGATCGCGTCGCAGATCAGGCACAGCTCGATCCGCTCGATCCCCAGGATCATCAAGAAGGGCTCGCTGCTCAAGGCGAACGAGCTGTTCCTGGTCATGGAGTTCGTCGACGGGGTGTCGATGCACGAGGAGTGCCCGAGCGACCTGCCCCAGCTCGTGGACCTGTTCCTCCAGACGGCGCAGGGGCTCGCGGAGATGCACAACCACGGGTTCGTGCACGCGGACATGAAGCCGCACAACGTGATCCTGGGCGCCGACATCAACGGGTCGCTGAGCGCCAAGCTCATCGACCTGGGGCAGTCGTGCAAGATCGGGACGATCAAGAAGCGCATCCAGGGCACCCCGGACTACATCGCGCCCGAGCAGGTGCAGCTCAAAGAGATCACCCCGAAGACCGACATCTACAACTTCGGCGCGACGATGTACTGGTGCCTGACGGGCAAGACGATCCCGACGGCGTTCGGCGCCAAGAGCGACTCGCTCGTCGGGTCCGTCGACAACGCGAAGATCGAGAAGCCGACCCCGGTCTCGGAGCTGCGCCCCGAGCTCCCCGAGCGGTTGTGCGACCTGATCATGCAATGCATCGAGGTGGAGCCCGAGAAGCGTCCGGATTCGATGGACGCGGTGGCGGACCGGCTCGACCTGATCCTGGGGATCCTCCGGGCGGGTTCCTCGTCCGGTTCGTCCGGGGGGGCGGCGGGGTCGGCGAAGAAGCCGACGATGAACGCCGAGTCCTGAGCGCGCGATGAACGCCCCGGACACGAGCAAGGCGCGGGATGTGATCGACGCGCTCCGCGCCGGGGCGGACGCGTGCCGCAGCGCCGATTGCCGGCGGGGCTCGATCGACGTGATCGAAGCGCCCGGGCACCTGATCGCGACGGGCGACACCCACGACCACCCCCGCAACTACCGCGCGGTCCTCGACGCGGCGGGCCTGGGCGACGCGTTCACGCTCGACGAGTCCCACGTCACCCTCCACGAGATCATCCACCCCGACACGATCGGGATGGACCCGGCGCGGACCGCGATCGACCGCTCCGTGCGCGGGCTGGCGCGGGTCGCGGCGCTCAAGGCGCAGCACCCGGAGCTCGTCCACGTCCTGCTCGCGAACCACGAGCTGGCGCAGGCGACCGAGCAGCTCATCGTCAAGAACGGGGTGCGCTGCGTCGACGCGTTCAACAAGGGGATCGAAGCGCTCTACCCGGACGAGGTCGAGGACGTGAAGGACGCGGTCCGCGCGTTCATCTTCGCGATGCCCATCGCGCTCCGAGCGCGGTGCCCGCAGGGCGACATCCTGTGCACGCACTCGCTCCCGTCCCCCGAGCTGATGGGGCGCTTCGACACGTCGATCCTCTCGCGCGAGCTGACGATGGACGACTACCAGTCCCGCACGGGCTCGGCGCACATCATGACCTGGGGACGCGGGTACGACGCGGAGCTCCTCGAGGACCTCACCGAGTCGTGGGGGGTCAACCTGTTCATCCTCGGGCACGAGCACGTCCCCAACGGGTCGCGGGTCGTCGTGCCCAACGCGATCATCCTCAACACGGACCACGACAAGGGCGTCTACCTCCCCATCGACCTCGACCACGAGCCGACGGCTCGCCAGTGCGCCTCGCGCGTGGTCCGGATCGACCCCCTCGCGATCTGAACGCAACCGAGGGGACTCCCGAGCGGTTCGACCATGGGACCCAGGCACAGGAGGACCCTTGCACACCATCCTCGCGCTCGCCATCGGGTGCTCGCTCGCGCTCGCGCCCACGGGAACCGACGACCCGCTCGCATCGCTCAAATCCGAGGCGCGGACCCTCGCCGCGGCGTACACCACCCCGCTCGCCCAGCGCATGCTCGCGCAGGTCGAACGCCTCCCCGTCCCCGAGGCGCGCACGATCCACGCGTCCTTCCGACCCAACCGGGTGTACACGCGGGACGAACTCGACGCGATGAGCGAGGAGGAGCGCGCGAAGGTCCGCACCCTCGAGATCGCGCCCGAGGACCACTACTCCACCTTCTACGGCACCCCCCTCGTCTACGCACGCGTGCTCGAGCTCGCGTCGATCCACGCGGACCTCACCACCCTCGACGGCATCGACATCCTCGACCTGGGGTACGGGCAGCTCGGGCAGCTCCGACTCTGGGCGCAGATGGGCGCGGACGTCACGGGGATCGAGGTCGACCCGATCCTGACGGCGATCTACGACGATTCGGACCTCATCGGCGACCTCGACGACGACCCCGACACGAGCGGGTCGATCCGATTGCTCGAGTGCTCGTTCCCCCAGGACGAAGTATGTGCGAAGGACGGGGGGGACGGGTACGAGCTCATCGTCTCGCGCAACCTGCTCAAACGCGGGTACGTCAAGCCCGCGACCCTGAACCCGAACTTCCCGCCTCCGGTCGGGTGGGGGATGGAGGACGACGAGATCCTCGACGCGTTCTATGACGCGCTCGCGCCCGGGGGGATCGTGATCATCGAATCCCTCGGCCCCGCGCCCGACCCGAGCAAACCCTGGTCGGATATCTCCAACCCCTGGGAGCGCGAGCAGTGGGAGGACGCGGGCTTCGAGGTCATCGCGCACGACGTGGACGAGAGCCGCTTCGTGCGCGAACAAGGACGCGCGCTGGGGTGGGGCGAGCGGATGAATCTCGACGAGGACCTGTTCAGCGTGTACTCGATCTACCGCAAGCCCGAGTGAATCCGGTACCCTGATCGCGTATGGACCCCACCTGTCCAACCTGCGGCTACGACCAATCGGGGCTGATCGCGACGTGGGACACCTCGTGCCCGCTCGCGGGGACATGCACGGAGTGCGGGTCGGAACTCGATTTCGTCGAGATGCTCCACACCAAGCCCATCCGATTCTGGTGGTACGCGGAGCACGCGCGCGGGGCGGTCTCGTTCGTGTGGTTGATCCCCATCTCGCTGATCGTGCTGCTCGATCCGGGGCGGTTCTGGGCGCGGTGGGATCATCGACAGGTCAAGCACGCGCGCCGGTTCGTGTGGTTCGTGATCGGCGCGTGCGCGGTGCTGCACCTGCTCGCATCGATCCCGGGTGTCTTCGCGGCCCACGAGGAGTTCGGGGGGTATTCCTGGTGGCGGACGCTCAAGCTCAGCGATCCGGGGTGGGTGCCGCTGCTCGCGCTCGACGTGCTCAACGGGATGCTGTTTCCGTACACCAATCTCGGGCGTTGGTCCGTGGGTTCGCTGGCGGGGTGGTCGCCGTATTCGTGGCAGGAGATGGTGTTCGTGATGCCTCCGCTGGTGGGGATCCCGATCGTGTGGGTGGTGTCGTGTCTGGTCGTGCCCTCGGTGCGTGAGCGGGTGCTCGCGCGGCGTTGGATCTTCTGGCGGGTGGGGATGATCTCGGTGGTGCCGCTGGTCGCGGCGCAGGAGGTGATGCGGGCGTACAAGGCGTTCCAATCCCTGTACTGGAACATCGACGACGTCGTGACGGTGCTCACGATCGCGATCAGCATCGCGCTGTGCATGTTCTGGCAGAACGCGATCTGGGCGCACTGCGTCTCCCGCGCGTTCAGGGTCCGTGGGAGCTTCGTGTTCAACATGTGGACGATCGGTGCGTCGCTCGTGGGCGCGTTTGGCGCTCAGGCCGTATTCATGGCGATCGTTTTCTGATGGGCGATCACAAGCCCAATCCGACCCGCACCCCGATCTGCCCGCGCTGCGGGTACGACCAGACGGGGATCATCGACACGTGGACGGACTCGTGCCCGACCGAGGGGGTGTGCACGGAGTGCGGCGACACGCTCGACTGGTCCCTCGTCTTCGATCCCGACCGCGAGACCCGGCGCTGGTACACCGAGCACGCGCCGAGCGCGGCGCGCGCGGTGCTGCGGCGCACCCTCCCCACGCTCGGGATGCTCGTGCTCCCGAATCGGTTCTGGAAGCGCCTCGACACGAACGCGAAGCTGGACCTGTGGATGCTCGGGCGATGGTTGATCGGGTTCCTCGGGACGCTCTATGTCCTGACGACCCTGGTGCTGGTCGTCGCGTCCTTCGCGCAGCGGCTCTACATGAGCACGACGTACTGGGGGCAGAACCAACCCGCGCCGGGCTCGGCGGGTCGGGTGCTGGGGTCGATGATCCGCACCCCGGAGGCATGGCTCGAGGCGCTCGGGTTCGCGTCGACCTTCCCGATGAGCCCGAACCGCGCCGCGGCGCTGTGGATCGATGGGGATGTCGCGTCGCGCGCGTTGTCGGTGTCGCTGTTCGCGCTCGTCTCCACCCTCGTGTGGCTCATGATCATGGGCGCGATCCCCACCACGCGCCGGCTCGCGAAGCTGCGCTCTGCGCACGTCTTCCGCGCGGTGCTGATCGGGCTGACGCTCCCGATCGCGCTCGCGCTGATTTCTCGGCTCATCGATCCGCTCGCGGAGATCCTCATCAACTGGCGCGGGTGGAACGGGTGGGCGGTGCGCCGGTGGAGCTCGTACCCGATCGGCGCGATCGGGCTGTACGCGTCGCTCGTCTGGCCGCAGTGGTTCTGGGTCAGCGCGATCCGGACGGGGTGGCGCGTGCGCCCGAGCTGGCTCCTGGCGCTGCTCGGGTGCGTCGCGTCGCTCATCGGCGGGTACGCCGCGGTGCTGTACGTCTCGCTCGCGTTGGGCTGAGCGGCGCGTGCCCGCGGGGGTCCGCCGTCTACCATTGCCCATGACCAGCACCATCGACCAGCAGATCCTCGACGTCATCCGCAAATCCGACCCCGAGGTCGCCGACATCGTGTCGCGCGAAGCGGAGCGTCAGGAGCACACGATCGAGCTCATCGCGTCCGAAAACCACGCGTCGCCGGGCGTCACCGTCGCCGCGGGCACGTGCATGACCAACAAGTACGCCGAGGGCTACCCGGGGCGCCGCTACTACGGGGGGTGCGTGCACCACGACGCGATCGAGCAGCTCGCGCGGGACCGCGCCAAGGAACTCTTCGGGTGTGCCTACGCGAACGTCCAGCCCCACTCGGGCGCGCAGGCGAACGCGGCCGCCTTCATGGCGATGATGGAGCCCGGGGACACCTTCCTCTCCCTCGTCCTCAAGGACGGCGGGCACCTCTCGCACGGGATGCACCTGAACTTCTCCGGGATCTTCTACAACCCCGTCCACTACCCGCTCCACTACGACAAGAACCACCCCAAGTACGAGCAGATCGACTACGACGCCGTCCGCGCCGCCGCCCACGAGCACAAGCCCAGGATGATCCTCTGCGGCTACAGCGCCTACCCGCGCGAGATCGACTTCGCCAAGTTCCGTGAAATCGCGGACGAGGTGGGGGCGCTCGTCCTCGCGGACATCTCGCACATCTCCGGGCTCGTCGCGGCCGGGGTCCACCCGAGCCCGTTCCCGCACGCCCACGTCGTCACCACCACGACCCACAAGTCCCTTCGGGGCCCGCGCGGGGGGCTCATCATGACCAACGACGAGGAGCTCAACAAGCTCATCAACCGCAACGTGTTCCCGGGCACCCAGGGCGGGCCGCTGATGCACATCATCACGGCCAAAGCGGTCGCGTTCGGCGAAGCGCTCAAGCCGGACTTCAAGGTCTATCAGGAGCAGGTCGTCACGAACGCGCGGGCGCTCGCTGCGGAGCTCACGAATCTCGGGTACCGGATCACGTCCGGGGGGACGGACAATCACCTCATGCTCGTGGACCTGACGGCCAAGTCCGATGAACTCACGGGCAAGGACGCGGAGCACTGGCTCGAGGACGCGGGGATCATCACCAACAAGAACGGGATCCCCGACGACCCGCGCCCCCCGATGACGACGTCGGGGCTGCGCCTCGGGACCCCCGCGACGACGACGCGAGGGTTCCGCGAGCCCGAGATGGCGCTGATCGCGCAGTGGATCGACCGGGTGCTCGTCGCGGGCTTGGCCGGCGACGAAGAGCGCGAGCGCGTCACGAAGGAAGTACGCGATCAGGTCGTCGGGCTGTGCAAGGCCCACCCGCTCGCGCACGAACCCGCGATGGCGTGATCGGACGCGGCCCGAACCTTACGGATAATCCAGCAGGTTCCGGTCCGGATCGATCCGGATCGTGCCCCACCCGAACACCCCGTCGGCGGAGCGCGGGGGGTTGTCCTCGAGGCGGATGTACTCCATGAGCCCCGACTCGCGCACCCGGTACACGCGTTCATCGGACGAGAAGTAATGGGTCACCGGGTCCTCGGTCAGACTCGGGCGCGAGCGTTCGGGCTGGTTGGTGCGGAGCTGGAACCCCCCGAGCGCGAGCCCCGCGCCCAGCGCGACGACGGCCGCGATCCCGACGCGCAGGCGCGCGTTCGAGCGTTCCAGACGCGCCAGGCGCGATTCGATGGTTTCGGTGGTCATGGGTGGTCCTTGTTCGAGTGTTGTTGCGGTCCGGGGTGTGCGGACCCCGTATGACTGGTGTACGCACACCACACTGACAAGATCCTTGTACAATCGAGGCGTGCGGACGAAAGCAACCATCCTGATCGTGCTCGTGCTCTCGATGTCGGGGTGCTGGGGTTACAAACCCCCGAAGAGGCCGAAGATCCAGCCCCCCGCGCCGCGACCCGCGCTCATCGGACACATCGTGTTCGTCACCATGAACGACCCTGCGCGCACGGGCGCGATCCGGGTCGACGCGGACCGGATGCTTGGGACTATCCCGACGGTCTCGACCTACGCGAGCGGGAGCCATCTCGACACGGGACGCGCGAGCGTGCTCAATGACTATCACCTCGCGATCTATCTCGGGTTCGAGTCCGAGGAAGACCTCGCGGCATATGTCGAGCACCCGCGCCACATCGAGTTCGTCGAGCGATGGAAGCCGGAGATGGAATCGATCCGGGTCCACGACATGCTCGATCTCCCGGATCCGACGATCGGATACTGCGGGATCGGCGGGCGGAAGAAGCTGCTCGGGATCTTCTGACGCGTCGGACCCGGTTTACTCGAGCATCTCCGTATCCACGCACGCGCGCTGGGCACGCTGGCGCGTGCGCGCCGCGAAGAGATCGCGCACGAACACCCCGATCGCGACCCAGATCAGGAGGAACGCGCAGCCCTTGAGCAGCGTGAAGCGCTCGCCGAAGAAGATCGCGGAGAGCAGCAGCTGACCCGTGGGCGCGGTGAACTGGAGCAGCCCGACCGTCCCCAGCGGGAGCAATCGAACCGCGCTCGTGAAGCACAGCAGCGGGACGATCGTGACCACCCCCCCGAGCATCATCACCCCCGAGACCCACCACGCGGTATCGGGCTCGAGGAAGATCCCCCGGTCCGTCATCCCGAGCCAGATCGTGAGCCCGACGCACACGGGGAGCAGGGCCGTCATCTCGAAGGTGAGCCCCACGACGGGGCCCACGTCGGCCTGCTTGCGCAGGAGCCCGTAGAGCCCGAAGCTCGCCGGGAGCAGCACCGAGATCCACGGCCACCCGCCCCCCGCGTCGAGTTCCGCGATCGTCATGAGCACCACCGCGCACCCGGCGATCCCGATCGCGATCTTCTGTCCCCGGCTGGCGCGTTCGCCGAGGAACACCACGCCCAGCAGGATCGACACGAGCGGGTTGATGTAGTACCCGAGCGACGCGTGGTTGAGCCGATCCGTCCCGACGGCGTAGATGAAGAAGAACCAGTTGATCGCGATGAGCAGTGTGGACGGGATGAGGATCCGCAGGGTTTTCCAGCGCCGGGCCGCGTCCCAGAGTTCGCTCAATCGCTTGCGCATCCCCAGCAGCGCGAGGAGGATGGGGAAGCCGAAGAGGACGCGCTGGGCGAGGATCTCGTAGGGGCTCGCGCCGTGCGCGCTGAGGAGTTTGAAGTACGATGGAACAATGAACGCCCACCACCCGAACGCGCCGGCCGCGTACAGATACCCGTTGCCCTGTTCACGCCCCTGTTCACGCGATGGCTGCTGTTCGGGTCCGTCGGTCACAAGGGCGAGTGTAGGGTGCGCCGCGCCCGGGAAGGCCGGGTGCCCGCGATGATCGCCCGGCTCGGATCCGCGCTGTGCAGGGTGTTCGAGAAGACCGCCCCCGACCCGTTCGTGATCGCGATCGGGCTGACCCTCCTCACCATGATCCTCGCGCTCACCCTCGGGTACGAGGGCGCGGCGGGGGTCTCCGCGAAAGCGGGCGCGATGATCGATTCGTGGCGCGGCGCCGACGGGCTGTGGAAGTTCCTCGGGTTCGGGATGCAGATGTCGCTCATCCTCGTGACCGGGCACGCGCTGGCCGCGAGCAGACCCATCAAACGCCTCATCGGGCGGGTCTCGTCGATCCCCAGCTCCCCCGGATCGGCGGCCGCCATGATCGCGGGGGTCGCGATCGTCTCGGGTCTCATCAACTGGGGGCTCGGGCTCATCATCGGCGCGCTCCTGGCGCGGGAGACGGCCCGCGCGCTCGCGCAGAAGAACATCCGCGCCCACGGTGCGCTGCTCGCCGCGTCGGGGTACATGGCCCTCCTCGTCTTCCACGGCGGGCTCTCGGGGTCCGCGCCCCTCAAGATGTCGTCCGAAGCGCAGGCGAAAGACGTCCTCCCGACCTCGCTCGTGGAGACGATGGACACCCTCGCGGTCCCCCTGTCGGACACGCTGTTTTCGCCGATGAACCTGTTCGTGTGCGTGGGGCTGCTCGTGATCGTCCCGATCACCTTCGCGCTCCTGACCCCCCCGCGCGACGACGAGATCGTGCCCATGCCGATCTCGGACGACCCGGAGCCCGAACCCCTCGAACGCGCGACGACCTTCCCCGAGTGGATCGACCGCTCCCCGATCATGGCGTGGCTGCTGGCGCTGCTGCTGCTCGTCGCGTTCGTCCGCTTCTCCGCGGCCGACGGGCTCATGACCCTCGGCCCCAACGAGATGAACACCCTCATGCTCGCGCTCGGGCTCGTGTTCCACGGGTCGATCCGCTCGTACATCAAGGCCGCGGAGGAGGGCGCGAAGGGGTGCGCGGGGATTATCCTCCAGTTCCCCCTCTACGCGGGGATCATGGGGATCGCGGTGAGCTCCGGGCTCGTGGACGATTTCTCGACCTGGATCGCGTCGTTCGCGAACGAAACGACCGCGCCCCTGTTCACGTTCTGCTCCGCGGCCGTCGTCAACCTGTTCGTCCCCTCGGGCGGCGGGCAGTGGGGGATCCAGGGCCCGATCGCGCTCCAGACGGGCGCCGAGTCCGGCGTCGCGCCCGCGAAGATGATCATGTCCGTCGCCTACGGCGATCAGCTCACCAACATGCTCCAGCCCTTCTGGGCGCTCCCTCTGCTCGCGATCACCAGGGTCAAAGCCCGCGAGATCGTGGGGTACACGTGCGTGGTGATGATTGTGGCGATGATCTGGATGGGGATCGCGCTCTTGGTGTTCTGAGGCACAACCCAACGCGATGGAGTTGTTCGGACCCGGGTGCCACGACTCGCCGTTTCGGCGCAGTCGTGTCTTCGGGACGCATCCAAGAGCACGACTGCGCGGCAAAGCCGCGAGTCGTGGCACCCGGCGGGCACCGGGCACCCGCCGGGCACGCGGCATACGGGCCTGGGCACCCAAGACAGCGCCCCTAACCCCCCAAAGCCCAGCGGCTTGCCGCCTAGCATTCCCGCCATGCCCGACGTTGCCGCGCCATCTCCGTCCACCCAGCCCGACACCATCGAGACCATCTCGTTCGTGTCCCTCGGGTGTCCCAAGAACCTCGTCGACTCCGAGAAGATGCTCGGGCTCCTGGCCGCCGACGGGCTCATGCCCGTGAGCGCGGACGTCACCACGGACGACGAGCACGACGACCTCTCGATCTCCGGATCCGAGCAGGACTTCAGCGCCGCGGAAGGGCGCGTCACCCCCGCGGACGCGGTGGTCGTGAACACGTGCGGGTTCCTCGAAGCGTCGAAGCAGGAATCGCTCGGGGTCATCAAGGAAGCGGTGCGCCTCAAGAACGAGGGCAAGGTGAAGCGCGTCGTCGTCGCCGGGTGTCTGG
Source organism: uncultured Phycisphaerales bacterium (assembly GCA_965652365.1). Taxonomy (GTDB): domain Bacteria; phylum Planctomycetota; class Phycisphaerae; order Phycisphaerales; family UBA1924; genus UBA1924. Next base: position 34,052 of record CBFGUD010000013.1, on the reverse strand, counting down.
TGCAGCGCCACCGCGCGAAGATGCTCGAGTGGGAACCCGGGATCGACTCGATGGTGGGGGTGTTCGACCGAGAGCACATCATCGAAGCGGTGCGTGGGGTGAAGTCCGACCGCGAATCGCTCGACTCCAAGGACATCCCCAGGTACTGGATCAACGCGAACGCGCTCACGGGCGCGAAGGACAAGGGGCTCGACACCGTCGGGCTGACCGTGTCGGGCAAGGACGGCAAGGGCATCGGGTACTACGAATCCGACAACGCGCGCCTGCGCCTGACCCCGCGCCACTACGCGTACCTCCGCATCTCCGAGGGCTGCAACCAGAACTGCGCGTTCTGCACCATCCCCTCGATCCGCGGCAAGATGCGCTCCAAGCCCGAGGAACGGATCATCGAGGAAGCCCGCGAGCTTCTGCGCGACGGCGCGTACGAGCTGCTGCTGATCGGGCAGGACACCACCAGCTACGGCGACGATATCGGCACCGGGCTTTCCTCTTCAGTGGGACGGGCTTCCAGCCCGTCTGACTTGTTCCGCGCCGGGCTCCCCAAGCTCCTCCGCGCGCTCGACCGGGCCGTCACCGAGGAAACCGGGCGCGGGTGGCTCCGGATGATGTACGCCTACCCGACCTACTTCTCCGACGAGATCATCGACGCGTTCGCCGAGCTCGCGGAGAAGGGGAATCTGCTCCCCTACCTCGACATCCCCCTCCAGCACGGGTCCGACCGGATGCTCGAGATGATGCGCCGCAACGTGTCGGCCGCGCACCAGACCGAGCTGTGCCACAAGCTCCGCGAGCGCATCCCGGGGATGGCGATCCGGACCACCTTCATCACCGGATTCCCGGGCGAGACCGAGCAGGACCACGAAGAACTGCTGTCCTTCATCGAGGAGGTCGGGTTCGACGCCGTCGGGTGTTTCCAGTACTCCAAGGAGCCCGGGACCGTCGCGGGGCGCATGGAGGACGATCCGGAGCTCGCGGTCGATCCCGAGACCAAGCAGCGCCGCCACGACGAGATCATGGCGCTCCAGCAGCGCCTCGCGTTCGAGCAGGCGGAGTTCCTCGCCGAGCAGTTCGACCCCGAGAACCCCCTCGACACGGGGCTGCGCCTCGACGTGCTGATCGACGAGTGCACGGGCGCGCGCGTCGAGCCCACCCCGGGTGTCACCGACGACGGGATCCTGTCCAAGGGGCGCACCTACTTCCAGGCGCCGAAGATCGATTCGACGACCTACGTCGTCTCCAAAGGCGAACTCAGCCCGGGCGAGCTGATCCGGTGCGCCATCGTCGGCGCGGACGGGTACGACCTGATCGCGCGTCCCGTCGAAGAACTCGAGAAACGGGTCTCGCTGAACCTGCTCTGAATCTGGACCGGATCGCCCCGCCCGCCCGATGAATCCGGCATGCTCCGACTCGGACACGCGATCATCCTCTGCGCCCTGGCGCTGCTCACCATCGGGGTGGTCATGGTCCAGTCCGCCGGGATGCAGGTCGCGCCCCTCGGGGTCTCCGGGGAGACCCACATCGACACGGTCAGCGCCGAATCGCTCCTCACCTCGACCACGGCCCAGCACCTCGTGATCGCGCTCGTCGCGCTGGGGGTCGCTTCCTTCGTCCCCGTCCGGCGCATCGCGCACCGGATCGAGACCCGCACCTGGCTCCCCCCCGCCGGGGACCTGGGGGTGCTCGTCCTCGGGTCGCTCCTGCTCGCGGGGGTCATCATCACGGTCTACATCCCCGGGATCGCGCGCCCGCGCTACGGCGCGCACCGATGGATCGACCTGCGCGTCCCCGGGTTCACGTCCATGCAGCCCTCCGAGGTCGCCAAGTGGGGGATCGTCCTGCTCGTCGCCGTCTACGCCGCCCGTCTCGGGTCCGAAGCGGGCAAGGGGCTCACCAAGCTCTGGTCGGGTCTGGTCCCCGCGTGCGCGTGCATCGGGTTCGTCGCGTTCGTCGTCGTGCTCGAGGACCTGGGGACCGGGGTGCTGATGGTCGGCGCGTGCTCGGTGGTGCTCCTCGCCGCGGGCGCGCGGGTGTGGCATTTCGCGCTCTTCGCGCCCCCCGCGCTCGCGGGGATCGCGCTCGCGATCGTCACGTCGCCCTACCGGGTCGATCGGATCATGTCCTTCCTCCACCCCTACGCGGACCCCCAGGGCGAGGGGTACCAGATGATCCAGTCCCTCACCACCATCGCCGGCGGCGGGGTCTTCGGGCGCGGGCTCGGGAACGGGCTCCAGAAGTTCGGGTACCTCCCCGAGGACACCACGGACTTTCTCTTCGCGGTCATCTGCGAGGAGATGGGCTTCGTCGGGGCGCTCATCGTCGTGTGTCTCTACGCCGGGATCCTCTGGGCCGGGCTCGACATCGCCAAGCGCGAGCCCTCGCGCCTCCTGCGCCTCGTGGTGCTCGGGATCATCGCGACGATCTCGATCCAGGCGCTCATGAACCTCATGGTCGTCACCGGGCTCGGGCCCACCAAGGGCATCGCGCTCCCGCTCCTCTCGTCCGGGGGGACGGGGTGGCTCTTCACGAGCGCCTGCCTGGGGCTCGTCGTCGCGATCGATCGCACGCGCGAGCGCGCCCTCGCGCCCGATCCGTTCGACATCATCGAGCAGCGCGAGCACGAGCTCATCGTCCGATCGACCACCCCGAGCGCCGCGCCCGATCGCCCCCGCGCGCTCCTCTCCGAGTCATGACCCGCGCCGCCCTCTTCGCCGGCGGCGGGACCGGGGGGCACATCTACCCCGCGCTCGCGATCATCGAGCAACTCCGCGCCCTCGACCCGGGCGCCGCCGTCGAACTGCTCGTCTCGGACCGACCGATCGATACGACGATCCTGAAGGACTCGGGGCTCCCCTTCATGCCGCTGCGCGCCAGGCCCTTCGGGTCCAGACCCGGGACGCTCCTCGCGTTCGCGCGCGCGTGGGGACCGAGCGTGCGTGACACGCGCGCCGCGATCCGCCGGCTCCGCGCGGCGCACGGATCCGTCACCCTCGTCGCGATGGGCGGGTTCGTCGCCGCCCCCGCGGCCCGCGCCGCGCACAAGGAAGGCATCCGGGTCGTCCTCGTCAACCTCGACGCCGTCCCGGGCAAAGCGAACGAGCTCATCGCGCGCCGCGCCCACGAGATCTACAGCGCCTGCGACATCGAGGGGCACCCGCGCTGGACACGCGTCCCCCCGATCGTCCGCGCGAGCACGATGACCACAACCGACCCCCAAAGCGCCCGCGCCGTGTTCGGGCTCGACCCGGACACACGCACGCTCCTCATCACCGGGGGGTCCACGGGCGCGCGGTCCCTCAACCGGTTCATGGCTCGGTTTGTCGAGACCCACCCCGACGCGCTCCGGGGGTGGCAGGTCATCCACCAGACGGGCAACCAGATCGACAGCGCGGACTTCGACGCGCTCGTCGCGCTCTACCGGGACCACGACATCCGCGCCTGGGTCGGGCGCTACATCGACGACATGGGCAGCGCCTACGCGAGCGCGGCCCTCGGGCTCGGGCGCTGCGGCGCCGGGAGCGTCGCCGAAGCGTGGGGCGCGCGGCTCCCGTCCCTGTTCTTCCCCTACCCCTACCACGCCGACGAGCACCAGCGCCACAACGCCAAGCCCCTCGTGGAGGCCGGGGGCGCGATCCTCTGCACGGACCACATCGACGAGGAATCCAACCTCGCCGCTCACGCCGCCCTTCTTTCCGAGCTCCTCGGGTCCGACGATCGTCGCGCCGCCATGCGCGACGCGCTCGCCTCCCTGGGCCCGCCCGACGGCGCGCTCCGGATCGCGCGGGCGATCCTGGGCCCGGGGTCCTGACCGCAAACCCGTTCTTATCGGGACCTTGGGGCGTCCAAAACCCCGCTCCGACCACGGATCCGCTCGCGGCGTGCGCTCCCCGTGGTACACTTGACGCGTGAGCGATCACGATCCGAAGAGCACGAAACCGCGCACCTGCGTGGTGTGGAGACCCCTCGGGTCGCCGCGGTCCGATGCGCTGATCGGGGCGCTCTCGAAGCGTGATTTCCGCGTCCAGACCACGGATTCGCGCCACGAGGCCCTCGCGATCGCCGCCGTCGCGCACCGCAAGCACGAAGCCCTCGTCCTCGTCATGGACCGCGCCCCGGAGATCGCCCGGCGCGACCGGACCCTCGAAGCGATCGAGCGTTTCGCGCCCGGGGCGCTCCTGTGGGTCTACGACGAATCCGCGAACCCGCCCCTCCGCGCGTTCGTAGAACACCAGACGAAACCCGCGCCCCGAGCGCCGTCCGTCCAGACCCCGCCGCCCAGGCGCGGCGCCCCCCCGGGGCTGCGTCTGACCGGGTCGGATCGGGACGAGCCCGTGTCGAGCGCGGACATCCTCGACCAGGACGAACTCGACGCGCTCCTGGGCACCGACGACTGAGCACGAGCGGCCATGAGAGAGACGAGCACCGTGATCCCGAGCATGACACACGACACGACCGAGCCCGGCGCGCGCTGGCGCGTGATCCTCGTGGGGCGCACCGGGCTCGACCAGACCCTCCGCCGGCGCGATGACATCGAGCTCATCCGCGCCCGAGACACCCTCGACGCGATCGGCGAACTCGCGGACCCCATCGACGAGCACTCCCCCGACCGCGCCGCCGTCCTCGTCTCCCCCGACGCGGACCCCGAGGACCACGAGCACGCACACTTCGTCGACTCGCTCCGGCTCGTCGACGACTCGGTCCGCGTGATCCGCGTGGGCGAACCCCACGCGCTCTACGACGCGCACGTCCACCCCCACGACGACGCGGACACCATCCTCCGCGCCCTCGACGGCGCGACCCCCACCCCGCGCATCATCGTGCGCCCCCAATCGGTCAAGCCCGCCCCCAAGCCCGTCGTCCACGAGCCCGCGCACGCGCCCGTGCCCGATCCCCGACCGATCGAGACCGCCCAGCGCGAGCACGACGACGAGATCCACCGCCACGTCCTCGCCAGCGCCGGCGCGTCCGTGATCCCCGCGCCCGCGCCCTCGATGAGCGACGCCGCGCCCCTCGACACGCGCGTCATCGACGCGCTCACCGCGGGCAAACCCATCCTCGAGGACGCGCTCGCGATCATCCGCGCCCGCACCGACCGCGACGACATCCGCTTCGAATCCTCTCCTTCGACCCCCCCCGTCGGATCCGCCCACGTCGTCTCGCGCGGGCACGTCTACGGCGCCCTCACCTGCGACGACACCGAATGGGCCACGACCCGCGGCAAGCGACTCCTCGAATCATCCGCGGCCTGGCTCGGCGCGTGGCTCCGCCTCGAATCCCAGCAGCGCGAGCTCCGCGCCAGCGCCTTCACCGACGAGCTCACGGGCGCGTGGAACCGGCGATACTTCCACCGCTTCCTCAGCGCCGCCATCGAACGCTCGCGCGACGCGCGACGCACCGTCACCCTCCTCTACTTCGACATCGACGATTTCAAGGGCTACAACGACCGGCACGGGCACGCCGCCGGAGACGAGATCCTCGTCGAGACCGTCAAGCTCCTCAGCGCCGCGATCCGACCCAGCGACAAGGTCTGCCGGATCGGGGGCGACGAGTTCGTCGTCATCTTCTACGAGCCCCAGGGCCCCCGAGACCCCGGCTCGACCCCACCCGAGTCGATCATGTCCATCGCGACGCGCTTCCAGCAGCAGGTCTGCAACCACAACTTCCCCAAGCTCGGCGCGCAGGCGCAGGGCAACCTCACCATCTCGGGCGGGCTCGCGTCCTACCCCTGGGACGGCGCGGACGCGGACACCCTCCTGAACGTCGCCGACGAGCTCGCGCTCCAGTCCAAACGCCAGGGCAAAAACGTCATCACCCTCGGCCCCGGCGCCGAGAGCGTGTGCGGGTGCAAGTAATCCGTCCACATCCGGCGCGTACCCTTCACCCATGCCCATCGTGGACGTCATCGCGATCGATCTGGACGGCACCCTCCTCGACCCGTCCCACCGCGTCTCCGAGCGGAACGCCCGCGCCGTCGCCCGAGCGCGGGACGCGGGGATCACCGTGCTCGTGTGCACAGGACGCGGGCTCAGCGAGTCCATCGGCGCGATGCGCGCCATCGACCAGCGCGACCCCGTGATGGTCGCCGGGGGTTCGATCATCGCGGACCCCGTGTCGGGGCGCACGCTCCACCGGTTCACGCTCGGGGACTCGGTGGTGAAGGCCGCTGCGGACCTGTTCCACGAGGCGGGGTGCCCCGCGCTCGTCATGAAGGACCCGAGCGATATCGGGTACGACTACCTCGTCCTCGACTCCGACGACGCGCACCCCATCCACCCGATCACGAAGTGGTGGTTCGACGACCACAAGCTCCGGGTCAACTACGCGCCCCACACCCACCTCGACGAGCACCCCGAGCACACCGTGCGCGTCGGGCTGTGCGCCGAGACCTCGATCAGCAACCCGATGTCGCGCAAGGTCCTCGACCAGCTCGGCGACGAGGTCTGGCTCTACGACTTCCCGTGCGTCATGCCCGAGGGGCACCCCGGGGAGGTCGTGCACATCCTCGAGCTCTTCGCGCACAAGATCAACAAATGGGCCGCGATCTCGTGGTACCTCGAGCAGCACGCCATCGACCCCGTGCGCGTCGCGGCCATCGGGGACCAGGTCAACGACGTCCCCATGATGGAACGCGCCGGGATCGGGATCGCGATGGGCAACGCGATCGACGAGGTCAAAGCCCACACCCGCTACACCACCGCCACCAACACCGACGACGGCGTCGCCCACGCGATCGACGCGATCCTCAGCGGCGACCTCAGCGCGATCGCCAACTAAACGACTCCCTATGCAAACCCTCGCGCGCATCAAGGAACTCCTCGACCTCGCCGGGCACGGCCCAAAGAAAGCCCTCGGTCAGAACTTCCTCCTCGACCACAACCTCATCACCAAGCTCGTCGACGCGTCCGGGATCCGAGCGGGCTCGCGCGTCCTGGAGATCGGGCCCGGGACGGGCGCGCTCACCGAGCTCATGCTCGAGCGCGGCGCGAGGGTCACCGCCATCGAGCTCGACTCCGGGCTCGCGCGCGTCCTCCGCGACACCCTGGGCGAACGCTTCCCCGGCACCTTCACCCTCGTCGAGGGCGATTGCCTCGCATCGAAGAAGCGCCTCAACACCGACGCCGTGTCGATCATCGGCGATGAATCGTTCGCCCTCGTCGCCAACCTCCCCTACCACGCCGCCACCCCCGCGATGATGACCCTCATCACCGCGCACCCGAAGTGCACCGGGATGTACGTCACCATCCAGAAGGAAGTCGTCGACCGCCTCCTCGCGCCCGCGGGCTCCAAGACCTACGGCGCCATCGCCGTCGCCGCCCAGTGCCTGGGGACGGGCGAGCGTATCGCGAACCTCCCCCCCGAGTGCTTCTACCCGCGCCCGAGCGTCGCGAGCGCCATGTACGGCTGGACCCGCGACCCCTCGATCCCGCACGACCCCGAAGCATGGATCACACACGCCGACCTCACGCAGACCCTCTTCCAGTCCCGGCGCAAAATGCTCGGCGGGGTCGTGAGAAAACTCGCGGGCACCGAGATCGCGTACCCCGAAGGGGTCAGTCCCGACGACCGGATCGACGCACTCGAGCCCGAACGGGTTTGGGCTCTGTGCAGCGCGATCCTCGGCGCCTCATGACCCGCCCACGGGTCCGCGCCGTGTTCGGGCCGGTATCCCCTTGATCCTGCACGACTTCAGTCCCCGATAGGTCCCGTGCGCGCGATTCTTCCATTGACGCGCCCCGAAGATCCGATACGCTTGGGTCACCCGCCGTCGTTCAAGGGGGATCCATGCTCCAGCACGAACACCGCTCGCTCGCCGCCGCGCTCGAACCGGAGCTGCGCGACGCGTGCCGCGGGCACCTGGGCGAGATCTCCTGGTTCACCACCACCTGGGCCCACTCGGGCGCGGGGACCGGGTTCTCGACGTGGACCCACAACGGGTCTCCTCCCATCGAGTGCGTCGTCAAGCTCCCCGTGGGGTACCGGGAGTACTCGTGGACCAAGAAGCTCGGGCTCGTCCACGCCGCCGACTGGGAACGCTCCGCATCGCTCACACTTCCCACCCCCCGCGTCCTCGCCGGGGGGTACGAGCTCGGTGGGTACGACTTCGCGTGGATCGTGATGGAGAAGTTCAAGAACCCGCCCATCGCGTCGTCCCTCGACGCGCACACGCTCTTCGAGATCTTCGAGACCTGCGCCGAGTTCCACGAACGCGCCCTGCTCCAGGACATCGTCGACCCCTCCCTCGCGCCCGGGGACCCGGACTGGGGCGACGAGATCGAGCGCGCTATCGCGAACGTCACCGAGCACCACATGGACGACGCGGACCGATGGATCCGCGCCCTGGAGCGTGTCCGCGAGCGCCTCGACGTCCTCGTCGCACGCTGGGCCGCACGCGACATCGACACCTGGTGCCACCACGATCTCCACGCGCGCAACGCGATGCGCCGGGTCTCCCACAACCCCGAGGTCGCGCCCCGGGTCGCGCTGATCGACCTGGCGATGGTCGCGCCCGGGTGCTGGATCGAGGACGCGCTCTACCTCGAGCGCCTCTTCTGGGGACACGAGGACGCCCTCTGTGCCGTCGACCCCGTGCGCGAGCTCGCCCGGTGCCGGGCGTCGCTCGGGCTCCCCGATGACGACGCGTCGATCGCCCTCGCGGACGTCAAACGGGTCCTCGAAGCCGCACGTTGCCCGAACTTTCTCAAGACAGAATCCGATCAAAAGTACCTTGCCGCGGCCTTATCGCGTCTAGAATCGCTCCTCGAGCCCGCCACCACGGGGAATCTCGTGTAGGATGGGTCCACGATCGCCCCGACGGATCGGGGACGATGCACCGCGCTCAATCCCGCACGCGTCCGTGCGGGTTGCTCAGAAAGGGGCCCACCATGGATTCGCTTGAAAAGCTCATCAACCTCGCTCAGGAGTGCCGCGAGGACTACAACAAGGCCAAGGGCGGGAACAAAGCCGCCGGCACCCGTGTCCGCAAGACCATGCAGGACATCAAGAACGCCGCGCAGGACATCCGCAAGGAAATGCTCGAGTCCCGGGACTGAGCACACACGCACCCGACCAGGCCCGACCCTTTGTCCGGCCTCCGATCGGGTCCGAGCGAGATCGTCATGTCGGCGACCCCAACCAAGGAGCAAGACCGCGTGGGTCCGAGCGCTTCTCCCATGCTCTTCGACCTCGACGCCATCGATCGTTCCGCGGTCCACGCCGATCGTGCGCAGATGTTCGAGCTCATCCCCCACCGGGACCAGATGGCGCTCCTCGACCGGATCGTCTGGGCGCACCCCAAGTACACCGAGGGGGTGGGTGCCCTCAAAGTCCGAGGCGACGAGTTCTGGGTCTCCGGGCACTTCCCCGAGAAACCCATGCTCCCCGGGGTCCTGATGATCGAAGCGGGCGCCCAACTCGCGTGCTACATGTACAACCTCCGCCAGGACGAGCCCCGGATCGCCGCGTTCCTCCGGATCGACGACGCCGTCTTCCGCCGATCGGTCACGGTGGGGGAGGAGCTCTTCCTCCTCGCCAAGGAGATCAAGTACTCCCCGCGCCGCTTCATCTCGCAGATCCAGGGGGTCGTGGACGACCAGATCTGCTTCGAGGCGCGCATCGCCGGGATGCGCATCAACAAGTGACCCGGACCCCGAGCGCCCGATGATCGACGGGTTCCCCCATCAGGACCCGCGGATCCAGACCCCCGTCCGCGACGCGCCCGTCCTCCCGAACCAACGCACCTCCGACACCATCGGGACCCACCCCGGGGTCGTCGTGTTCCTCGACGCTCGCGCCCGGATCATCCAGACCGGCGCGACCGCCGACTGCAAACGCTTCGTCGCCGACCGGCTCGGGGAGAGCGACCAGCCCGACACCCCCTCGGCGCGCGTCACCCACGCCGACATCTGCGCCCGCGTCCTCGTCTGGCGCACCGGATCGAGCTTCGAATCCGATTGGCTCACCCTCACCCTCGCGCGCGCCCTGGACCCCACGCTCCACGCCCAGCTCGCCGGCCGATTGCGCCCCCCCGTGCTCGCGCTGGACCGATCCACCATGACCTGGCGCGCGACGGACCTCGGGCCCGACACGATCGCGCCCTCCGTGTCCCTCATCGCCCCCATCCGCACCACCGACGGCGCCCGCGCCCTCGGGGAGCGTCTCGACGACCTCTACGACCTGTGCCGATACCCGCTCGAACTCGCCAAAGCCCCCAAAGGCACCGCGTGCCCCTACAAGGACATGGGCAAGTGCCCCGCCCCCTGCGACGGGTCCGAACCCCTCGACTCGTACAACGCCCGCGCCCAGCGCGCCTTCCGGATGCTCGAACAAGGCATCCGTACCCGCATCGACGAACTCGCATCCGAGATCGAGCGCGCCAGCGCCGACATGGACTTCGAACGCGCCGCGACGCTCAAACCCGGGCTCGATGCGCTCCGCTCCCTCCCCGACGACGTCCGCGCCCACGCGCGAGCCCTGACCGGGCGCACCCTCGTCGTCGTCTCCCGCGCCACCAAACGCCGCTGGTGCACCGTCTGGACCCTGGGACGCGCCGGGCTCACCCCCGTCGCGACGATCTCCGCCGACGCGCCCCGCGAGACCCTCCGATCCATCATCGACACCGTCGCCGCCGACCCGGGTCTGTCCGACCTCCCGGACCCCGTCCGCGAGGAGTTCGGGCTCGTCGCACGCACCCTCCACCACAAACCCAAATCGGGCACCACCAAACGCACCCTCGTCCTCGACGCCGCCGACCTCACGACATCCGCCCTCGCCAAAGCCCTCGCCCAAACCGCGGGTCCCGATCGCTCATCCGAGAATCACGACCCCCGCGACGAGCCCGGCGAAGATCCGTCGGCCTACAACACCGCATGACCAACACCCCGCCCTACCCCCTCGTCCTCGAGCCCATCCTCAAAGCCAAAGTCTGGGGCGGCCGCAAACTCGAACGCTTCGGCAAATCCCTCCCCGAATCCGACATGATCGGCGAATCCTGGGAACTCGCCGACCTCGATTCCACCAGCACCTCCGGCGGCGGCGGCGACCCCGCCCACTCCAAAATCACCAACGGCCCACTCTCGGGACACACCATCCGCGACGCGATCAAGCAGTGGGGGAGCCGGCTCATCGACGAGTCCAAACTCACCCCAGCCGGCGGCTTCCCCCTCCTCGTCAAATACCTCGACGCACGCGAACACCTGAGCGTCCAGGTCCACCCGAGCCCCGACTACGCGAAGTCGCACGAGGGCGCGCACCTCAAGACGGAGTCCTGGCTCATCCTCGACGCCGACGAGGGCGCGGTGCTCTACAAGGGCCTCAAACCCGGGACCTCCGGCGCGGACCTCCAGCACGCCATCGAATCGGGCACCGTCCCCGATCTCCTCATCGCCGAGCCCGCCATCGTCGGGCAGTGCCATACCCTCCCGAGCGGGACCGTCCACGCGCTCGGCGCGGGGGTCCTCGTCGCGGAAGTCCAGACCCCGAGCGACACCACCTTCCGCGTCTACGACTGGGCCAAGGAGTACGGGCGCGACGGGCGCGAGCTCCACATCGACCAAGCCCTCGAGTGCGCCGACCTGGGCCCCGCGCCCGAGCCCATCAGCGCCAGCACCGCGGGCGCGATGGGACGCACCGCACGAACCAACGTCGCGCAGACCGACCACTACACCATGGACCTCGCCACCGCCTCATGCGCGGCCGTCGACCTGAGCACCGACAACGCCCCCCTCGTCATCATGCTCCCCAAGACCATGGGCGCGTCCATCGCGAGCAAGTCCGGCGCGTTCAACGAAACCGAACTCCGCGCCGGACAAACCGTCCTCATCCCCGCGAGCATCGCGCCCGACACCCAGCTCCGCGCCGGACCAGACACCCTCGCCGTCATCGCGACGATCGGATAACACAGCATCCGGGTCAATGGGTGCCCTGCCGGGTGCCACGACTCGCCGTCTTCGGCGCAGTCGTGTCTTCGACATGCACTCAACAACACGACTGCGCGGCAAGCCGCGAGTCGTGGCACCCCGCATAAAAAGCCGCTCCCTCACGGTCGCGGCTCGTTGTCAATCATCGGATCATCCGGCTTACTTCCGGTACGCCTCCGCGACCTTTGCGATCGCGTCGCAGACCCCGCTGACCTGCTCGTCCGTCAGGTTCTGGTGGATCGGGATGCAGAACACCGTCGACGACAGCTTCACGCTCACCGGGGTCCCGGACTCCTGATCCGCCAGGTCTTTGAACGCGGGCTGACGCGTCAGGGGCTTGGGATAGTGCACCGCCGTCGGGACGCCTTCCTTGTTCAAGGCCGCGCAGAACTCGTCACGCGTGCACGTGAGCGCATCCAGATCCACCCGGCACGTGTACAGGTGCCACGCGGGGTTGCTGCCCTTGGTCGGGACCGGGCGCTCGACGCCGTCGATCGCGTCGATGCGCTGGGCATAGAGATCCGCGACCGCGCGACGACGGTCCGTCTCGTCCTTGAGCGTCTCGAGCTTGCTCAGCCCGATCGCGCCCGTGATGTCGTTCATCCGGTAGTTGAACCCGATCGACTCGTGCAGGTACTTGTCCGTCTCCCCGTGGCTGCGCAGCAGCCCGATGGTCTTGGCGAGCGCCTCGTCGTTCACCGTGACCATCCCGCCCTCGCCCGTGCCGAGGTTCTTCGTCGCGTAGAACGAGTACGTGCACGCGTCCCCGTACGCGCCGATCCCATTCCCGTTGTACTCCGCGAGGTGCGCCTGCGCGCTGTCGTAGATCACCTTGAGATTGTGCTTCTTCGCGATCTTCTGGATCGCGTCGATATCGACCGGGATCCCGTACAGGTGCGTCACCGCGATCGCTTTGGTCTGCGGCGTGATCTTCTTCTCGATGTCTTTGGGGTCCGCCTGGTAGCTGTCCTCGAGCGCATCGCAGAACACCACCTTCGCGCCCTGCGCCACGAGCATCGACACCGTCGCGATGTACGTCCACGCCGGCGCGATCACCTCGTCGCCCCGCTCCAGCAGCGCCCCGTACGCGAGCTGGAGCGCGCACGTCCCGTTCGCGCACGTCAGCCCGATTGTCGCGTCGCTCGCCCGGGCGAACTTCTCCTCGAAGGCCGCGCACTTGGACGCCGCCCGGAGCATCCCCGATTCGAGGACCTCGTTCGCCGCCGCGATGTCCTTCTTGGTCAATCCCACGGCCATGAAGGGCACGGGGGTCGCCAGCGTGGGGGTCCCGCCGTTGATCGCCAGGGATTCGCTCGTCGCCGTCGTCATGGTCTCGCCTCCAGGGGGCTGAATCGGGGGTGTCCACGCGCCTCCGGGTCCGTGGGGGCGCGTGCGACCCCAATCGTAGGGGTCCGTCTGTCAGGGGCCGAGAAAAACCAAACCGCGTTTTCGTCCCGGAAACGGGCATTTCGAGCGTCCGAGTAAAAAAGTCACGCAAAGCACTGGCACATTCTCGGCCGTGTGGCATCTTCCAAGGGTCGCCGGGACGCACGACGACGACAAACGGGACACGGGACGGAAGCCCCCTGATCCACGATTCTCTCTTTCTCTCTTTCTCTCTTGCCAAGACAGGCGAACACGAGCCCCGTGACAGCGGGGCTTCTGTTCTTTTCAGGGCCGCCCGGGCCGCTCCCATCCACAATTCGTGGATCCCGCACCCTCCCCCCTTGATTCCCCTCCCCCCATACTCGATATTCTTTGGCGCGATCCACACCCACGCCGACGCGTGACCCCCGATCGTCGGCCGGCGCCGAACCATCCGCCGACAAGGACAGGGCGCTTCAGCGCCCCCCAATGAAAACATCCACGATGCGCTCACGCCCCATCTACCCCGCGCCCCAAAGCGACGGCCACGCTCTCATCGCGCGCTCACCCATCGCACCCCACGACGCCCCCCTCTTCAACCTCGCCTTCTCACGCGCCCTCTGCCCCATCTCCGACATGACCTTCGCGACCTCCCTGGGATGGGCGGACCCCCTCGAGCTCTCCTACGCCCTCGTCGAGGGGCACCTGTGCCTCTTCTCGGGCGCCGACGGCGACCTCACCATGATGCTCCCCCCCCTTGCCCTCTCGCCCACCTTCGACGACCGCCTCGGCCCGTGCGTCGAGCGTTGCTTCGACCACATGGACGCGCACAACAACGACCCCGCGCGCTCGCGCATCGAGTACGTCTCCGACGAGCTCCTCGAACGCCTCCGCGCCCCCGGGGTCCCCGCGCTCTCCGCGTCGCCCATGCCGGGCGACTACGTCTACCCCCGCGACGCCATGGTCGAGCTCGCGGGCGGCCCCCTCAAGAACAAACGCAAGCTCCGTTCCAAGTTCATCCGCGAGAACCCCGACATCACCGTCGCCCCCATCACCGACGCCGACGTCCCCGAGTGCGCCGCGCTCCTCACCCTCTGGCGTCGCGCCGCCGACCAGCGCCACGAGGGCGAAGCCAACGAGCGACTCATCGGCACCGACGTCCTCCGCAAACGCGACGAAGCGTTCACCACGACCCTGCTCAACCAGCGCGACGCGCTCGGGCTCGAGACCATGCTCGTCCGCAGCGCGGGCACGCTCGTCGCGTTCACCATCGGCGAACGCCTCACCGCCGACCAGGGCGTCGTCTACGTCGAGAAGACCGACCCCGACGCCGACGGCGCGCCCCAGTTCATCTTCTCCACCTTCTGCGAACGACATTTCCAGGGCGTCTCCGAGATCAACGTCGGCGACGACTGGGGCATCGAGTCCCTCCGCTACACCAAGTCCAGTTACAGGCCCACCCGCATGATCGCCAAATCCATGCTCTCCCGCGCCCCCACCCCCCGGATCCTGGGCGTCGAACACGACATCATGCGATCCCTCCGGCGCGTCCCCCTGGACCCGAACGCGCCCCCCATCCCCGAGAGCGCGGGCATCACCCTCCGCGCCGCGACCAAGCACGACGCCGACGACATCGTCGAGATCGAAGCGAGCGCCTTCATCGAGGACGACCGATTCAGCGCACGCCAGGTCAAACGACTCATCGAGAACCCCCGCGCCATCGTCATCGTCGCCGCCAAGGACGACGCCGTCCTCGGGTGGTCCGTCGCCCTCGTCCGCACCCACCGGCGCTGGCGCTCCGGGCGCATCTACGGCGTCGCCGTCGCCCACAGCGCCAAGGGCCAGGGCATCGGCCGCGCCCTCGTCGAGACCCTCATCGACAAGCTCGAAGCCCAGTCCATCACCCGCATCTACCTCGAGGTCCGCGCCGACAACACCCCCGCGATGACCCTCTACGAATCCCTCGGCTTCGAGCCCATCGCGATCCTCGCGGACTACTACGCCGACGATATCCACGGCCTCCGCATGCGACGGATCACCGAAGAACCCCAGCCCGCCTGATCACGGATCGCTCACGCGCCCGATGGGCTCTTGAGCAGCCGCTCCAGATAATGAATATCCACCCCGCCCTTGCGGAAGTCCGAGTTCTGCATCAGCTCCGCGTGCAAAGGGATCGTCGTCTTGATCGGCCCCACCTCGAACTCCTCGAGCGACCGCAGGGTCCGCGCGATCGCCGCCTCGCGGTCCTCGCCCCAGCAGATCAGCTTCCCGATCATCGAGTCGTAGTTCGGCGGCACCCGGTACCCCGCGCCCGCGTGCGAATCGAGCCGCACGCCCAGACCCCCCGGCGCGCGCCACGTCTCGATCAGCCCCGCGCTGGGCATGAAGTCCTTCGTGTGGTCCTCCGCGTTGATCCGGCACTCGATCGCGTGCCCCTTCACGTGGATGTCCTTCTGCTTGTACGGGATCTTCTCCCCCGCCGCGACCATGATCGACATCTTCACGATGTCCACCCCCGTGACCATCTCCGTCACCGGGTGCTCGACCTGCACGCGTGTGTTCACCTCGAGCATGTAGAAGTTCTGGTCCGCGTCCATCAGGAACTCGACCGTCGCCGCCCCCGAGTACTCCGCGCTCTTGATCAGACGCGCCGCCGAATCGCACACCTTCTCGATCTTCTTGCGATCGATCCCCGGCCCGGGCGCCTCCTCGATCACCTTCTGGTGCCGACGCTGCATCGAGCAGTCGCGCTCCCACAGGTGGATCGCGTTGCCGTGCTTGTCCCCGATGCACTGCACCTCCACGTGGCGCGCGTGCTCGAGGAACTTCTCGATGAACACGGACCCGTTCCCGAACGCCGCCATCGCCTCCTGCTGCGCCTTGGCGATGTTCGTCCGCAGCGTCGCCTCGTTCCGGCAGATCCGCATCCCCCGACCCCCGCCCCCCGCGGCCGCCTTGATGATCACGGGGTACCCGATCTCCGCCGCGATCTCCGCCGCCTCGTCCGCTTCCTCGACCGCGCCCTCGGACCCCGGGAATACGGGCACCTTCGCCGCTTTCGCGTACCGCTTCGCCTCGACCTTGTCCCCCAGCTTCCCCATCGCTTCCGGGCTCGGGCCGATGAACTCGATCTTGCACGACCGGCAGATCTCGCTGAAGTCCGCGCGCTCGCTCAGGAACCCGTACCCCGGGTGGATCGCGTCCGCGTTGGTCACCTCCGCCGCGGAGATGATCCGCGAGATGTTCAGGTACGAGTCCTTCGCCGGGCCCTCCCCGATGCAGATCGCCTCGTCCGCGTGCTTGAGGTACGGCGCGTCCCGGTCCGCCGTCGAATAGACGCAGACCGTCTCGATCCCAAGCTCCTTGCACGCGCGCATGATGCGCAGCGCGATCTCACCACGGTTCGCGATCAGGACCCGGCTAAACATCGCTCGACCCCGCTCAGTTGGGCTTGACCATGAACAGGGGCTGACCGAACTCGACCGCGTCCCCGTCGTTGACGCAGATCTTCGCGATCGTCCCGCTCGAACCCGCCTTGATCTCGTTGAAGACCTTCATCGCCTCGACCAGGCACACCACCGAATCCGCGCTCACGCTCGCCCCTACGCTCGTGAACGCGTCCGTGTCCGGGTCCGGACGCGAATAGAACGTCCCGACCATCGGGGACTCGATCGCGATGAGCCCCTCGTCGCTCGACGTCGATCCCGAACTCCCACCCCCGCTCGGCGCCGGAGCGGGCGCCGCCGCCGGCGCGGGGGGCGCGCCGTACATGTAGGGCTGACCCGACACCGCGGGCACCCCGTCCGAACCCCGACGGATCGTCACCGTCTCCTCCTGATCCCGGAGATCGAGCTCCGAGAGTTCGTTCTCCACCATGAGCCGGACGAGTTCCTTGAGCTTGCGGATGTCGATCATGAAGCGTGTGTCCGTGATTGCGCCGCCCACGAGTCCGATCAGCGGCGATCTGTTTGGTCAGGGCGCACGATCCGAACAGATCGCGCCCGCGTATGCGTCAATGGCGATTGTACCCGACACACCCGACCCACGCGGCAACCGCCCATAGGCCAACCAAGTACCACACACTATGATGGACCGGGTCCGCATGACACATCGCACACCACCATCCGCACACGACCGCCCCGCGGCCACCACCATCGCCCGACCCCCATCCCGCGCGAACGCCACCGCCGCATGACGCTCGGCCCCGTCCATTTCGCCCAGCCCCTCATGCTCGCGCTCCTCATCGCGATCATCCCCCTCCTCGTCCTCCTCTCACGCAAATCACTCTCCGGGCTCGGCAAATCCTCGCGCATCATCGCCCTCCTCGTCCGCGTCCTCGTCTGCGTCCTCATCGTCGCCGCCCTCGCACGCGCCGAGCACCGCGACGTCGCGTCCGCCGTCTCCGTCATCGTCATCAACGACGTCTCCCGCTCCATCCCCACCACCGTCCAGCCCCAGGTCGATTCCTACATCGACCGCGCCCAGCCCGGATCGCGCCGGACCGAGGACAAGCTCGGGGTCATCACCGCCGCCCGCGACCCCGTCGTCCAGTCCACCCCCTCGCGCCTCGTCGAATCCATCGAGCGCCAGTACATCGGGGACACCGAAGCCACCAACCTCGCCGCCGCCGTCAACCAGGCCCTCGCCGCCGCCCCCGACGACGCCGCCACCCGCATCGTCCTCATCACCGACGCAAACGAGACCGAGGGCTCCGTCTACCGCTCCGCCCAGCAGGCCAAAGCCGCGGGCATCCCCATCGACGTCCTCCCCGTCGAGTTCGAGTACGCCGAGGAGATCATGCTCGAATCCGTCCAGGCGCCCAGCAGCGCCCGCGTCGGAGAAACCCTCGCGCTCCGCGTCGTCCTCACCTCCTCCGTCCCCGCCGTCGGACGCCTCATGGTCTCTCAGGACGGGACCCCCATCGACCTCGACCCCGCCGAGGACGAGCTCGGGTACTACACCGAGCTCAATCAAGGCCGCAACGTCATCCGCGTCCCCATCAAGGTCACCCGCCCCGGGCCCCAGCTCTACAGCGCCGTCTTCGAGCCCATCGCCGCCCTCGACGACGACGGCGCCGCCCTCTCCACCCGCGGCGACTCCCTCCGCGAGAACAACTCCGGCTCCGTCATCACCTTCGTCTCCTCCGACGGGCTCGTCCTCATCGTCGCCGAGGACCCCATCGAAGCCACCCGCCTCGAGGACACCCTCGCCAGCGCCGAGATCAACACCACGCGCATCCGCGCCGCCGAGTTCCCCTCCACCCTCGCCGACCTGGCGCAGTACGAAGCGATCCTCCTCATCAACCAGAGCGCCTACGCCTACTCCGATACCCAGCAAGAACTCATGCGCCAGTACGTCAACGACATCGGAGGCGGGCTCGTCATGATCGGAGGCCCCGAGTCCTTCGGCGCGGGCGGGTGGATCGGCTCCCCCCTCGCCGACGCCCTCCCCATCCAGCTCGACCCCCCCCAGAAACGCCAGATGCCCATGGGCGCCCTCGCCATCGTCCTCGACTCCTCCGGATCCATGGGCTCGGGGATCCAGGGCACCAACCTCAACCAGCAGCAGGTCGCCAACGAAGCCGCCGTCTCCGCCGTCGAAGCCCTCTCGCGCCTCGACCTCGTCACCATCGTCGCCTTCTCCGGGTCCACAGAGATCGTCGTCCCCCTCACCCGCGCCGCCGACAAGGCCTCCATCGCCCGCCGCATCCGCTCCATCAATCCCGGCGGCGGCACCGACATGTACCCCGGGATCACCGCGGGCTTCAACCAGATCAAGGACGCCAACGCCGGGATCAAGCACATCATCGTCCTCTCCGACGGCCAGACCATGGGCGCGCCCGCCACCGGGCAACGCATCGCCCGCGACATCGCGCGATCGGGCGCGACCATCTCCACCGTCGCCGTGGGAGACGGCGCGGACCACCGGCTCCTCCGCACCATCGCCCTCGGGGGCAAAGGCCGCTTCTACCAGGTCTCGTCGAGCGCCGGGCTCGCCCAGCTCCCCCAGATCTTCATCAAGGAAGCCCAGACCATCCGGCGCGCCCTCATCTGGGAAGGCACACCCTTCTCCCCGACCCGCACCGCCGTCCCCGCCGAAACCATGCGTGGGATCACCGCCGTCCCCCCCATCAACGGGTACATCGTCGCCTCCGACCGCGAAGGGCTCTCTCTCGTCACCCTCCGGGGCAAGGAAGAAGACCCCATCAGCGCCCAGTGGCAGTACGGGCTGGGCAAGGTCGTCACCTTCACCTCGGGTGCCTCCACCCGATGGGCGAGCGCCTGGGCCGGATGGGACGGCTTCGACCAGTTCTGGCAACAGCACATCCGCTGGGCCATGCGCCCCACCGGAGACTCCACCCTCCGCATCGCCACCGAAAACACGGGCGAACGCACCAAGGTCGTCGTCGAGGCCTTCGACCCCCAGAACAACCGAATGGACTTCGCGACCTTCCGCGCCCGCGCCGCCACACCCGACGGCGTCGGGCAGATCGTCGAGCTCCGCCAGGTCGGCCCAGGACGCTACGAGGGCGAGTTCGACTCCTCCAAACCCGGGTCCTACGTCCTGAGCATGCAGTACCGCGCCCCCGGGTCCGAAGGACGCGTCCTCGAAGGCAGCGCCCAGGCCGCCGTCATCCGCCCCTTCGCCGACGAATACAAAGCCCTCCGCACCAACCTCCCCTTGCTCCGCCAGGTCGCCGCGATCTCCGGCGGGCGCGTCCTCCCGAGCGACCCCACCCTCGCCGACCTCTGGACCCGCGAAGGGGTCACCATGCCCGTCACCCTCACCCCCATCTGGCAGCTCCTCGCGATCATCGGGATCGGCATCTTCCTCCTCGATGTTGCTGTGAGGCGCGTCCGCCTCGACCCGCGCATGTTCGCCGCCCTGGCGCGCCGAGGCGCGATGAAGGAACAAGCCCGCTCCGAGGGCGCGATGAGCGCCATGCGCACCGCGCGTCAGCGCTCCACCGCGCGCACACGATCCACCCAGGCCAACGCCGAATCCAAGGCCCAGGCCACCAAACGCTTCGAAGCCGACGACTCCATCCCCCTCGAACCGGGCGCCGCCCCCGCCGCCCCGCTCTCCGCACCCACCGATACCAAACCGAAACAACAACCCAAGTCCGAAGACGAGCAAACCATCGACGCGCTCAGCGCCCTCCGCGCCGCCAAGAAACGCGCCCGGGACGATTACAGCAACGACTGACCACCGCGCGCCACGCGCGACCACGAGGAACACACCATGACCACCCAGGAAACACCCGCCGAAGTCAAAGCCCAGTGCGACGCCTTCCGCCAGACCTTCGCCCAGCTCCGACAAGAGATCGGCAAAGTCATGGTCGGGCAGCAGCCCGTCGTCGACGCCGTCCTCGTCGCCCTCTTCGCCGGGGGCAACGTCCTCCTCGAAGGCGTCCCGGGTCTCGGGAAAACACTCCTCGTCCGCACCCTCGCCCAGACCCTCCACCTCCCCTTCTCGCGCATCCAGTTCACCCCCGACCTCATGCCCGCCGACGTCATCGGGACCAACATCGTCTCCGAGGACCACGACACCGGGCGCCGATCCTTCGAGTTCCAGCAGGGCCCCATCTTCGCCCAGGTCGTCCTCGCCGACGAGATCAACCGCGCCACCCCCAAGACCCAGTCCGCGCTCCTCGAAGCCATGCAGGAACGCTCCGTCACCGTCGGCGGGCACACCTACAAACTCACCGACCCCTTCCTCGTCCTCGCCACACAGAACCCCATCGAACAGGAAGGCACCTACCCCCTCCCCGAAGCCCAGCTCGACCGCTTCCTCCTCAAGATCGACGTCGGATACGCGAACCTCACCGACCTCATGGAGATCATCGACCGCACCACCGGCGCCGAAAACCCCGTCGCCTCCCGCGTCATCGACGCACCCAAGATCCTCGAATACCAGCACCTCGTGCGCCAGGTCATCGTCGCCCCCCACGTCAAGCAGTACGCCGCCCGTCTCGTCCTCGCGACCCACCCTGAGACAAACACCGCCGCCGGCGGCCCCTCAGGCCCCACCAACCGCTACGTCCGCTGCGGCGTCTCCCCTCGCGGCGCCCAGGCCCTCATCCTCGCCAGCAAAGTCCGCGCCCTCGTCGACGGGCGCTTCCACGTCTCCTACCAGGACATCCAGGACGTCGCCCTCTCGTGCCTCCGCCACCGCGTCCTCCTGAACTTCGAGGCCGAAGCCGACCGCGTCCGCGCCGACGACCTCGTCAAGGAAATCCTCAAACTCACCCCCACCCAACCCACCGAACTCGCCGGACTCCAGTCATGATCACACGCCCCGCGCTCACGACAATCTCGATCCTGGTCCTCGCCCTCGCCTCCTGCGGCCCCGAGCCGCGCAGCGGCGCATCCACGACCGCCTCCGAGGTCTGGATCGTCTCCACCGACGACTACGACGACATCGACTTCGCCCGCGCCAGCGTCGAACGCAACCGCGACGCGGGCAGGATCGCCCACGTCGTCATCGCGACCCACGACGCGGGGGTCCAGTCGTGCCGCATCACCCGCACCAACTATGCCAACGACGAGCTCGGGGTCATCGAACTCCCGTACTCCATCAACCCCCCCTTCGGCACCACCGACGACACCGAGGGCATCTTCATCATCGACGCCACCCCCGCGCCGGGCGCCACCCTCCCCAAGAACTGGCGCGCCGGGCACGACCACCAGGTCCGAGACCAGGGCACCGCCCCCACGGGCACCATCACCCTCCCCCTCCTCCCGATCGAGACGAGCGAGATCCGGATCCACTGGAGCACCCAATGACCCGCCCCCCCCGAACCGCTCGTACCACGCTCCTCGCCCTCGCCGCCCTCACGCTCCTCTGCAGCGCGTGCCAGCGCCGCTCCCCCCATCCCCTCTTCGGGGACTCCGAGATGTGGTACGTCGCGAACGCCGAGGAGGACATCGAAGAGACCGCGCGCGACGTCAACACCGAACGCGCCAAAGGCCGCAACGCCCACCTCGTCATCGCGACGAGCGACCCCGGGACCTCCAGCACCATCGGCCCCTTCACCTTCCCCCAATCCCTCAGCGACAACCTCAAGCTCTCCTACTTCATCATCCAGAACCCGCGCGTCTCGGGCACCCTCACCATCACCCCCGTCCCCCAAGACGACGACCAGGCCCTCCCGGACACATGGCTCAAACCCATGGTCGTCCACATCGACGAGTCCGAGCCCCACACCGCCGGCGACATCCTCGTCCCGCCCCTCAACTTCCCCACCAAAGAAATCCGCATCCACTGGAGCGCCCAATGAGCGCCAAATCCAAACGCGCCATCTTCTCCGCGTGCCTCGCCCTCGCCGCGCTCGCCACGGCCGGCTGCTACCGCGAGGTCGTCAGCGCCAAAGGCATCGGCGCCGACGCCCACTACCCCCAGCGCGTCCAAACCAAAGAAAGCCCCATCGACAACGCCCTCGACCCCCTCCTCAACCCCCTCCTCGGCCCAAACCCCAACAAGAAATCCGACTGACCATTCTTCCAGAACGCAGAGCACGCAAAGCCCACGCAGAGGCGCAGAGAAGGCGATGACACGGACCGAAATCCCACACGAGTTGAATGACCTCAGCCACCGAGTCATCGGCTGCGCGATCGAAGTCCACAAAGAACTCGGCCCCGGACTCCTCGAATCCGTCTACGAAGCCGCCCTCTGCTACGAACTCGTTCGCGCCAACATCCCGTACCAACAACAACTGACTTACCAGGGCTCCTACAAAGGCAGCCCGCTTCCGCCCCAGCGCATCGACCTCCTCGTCGATCACAGCATCATCCTCGAACTCAAAGCCGTCCGAGCCGTCGAAGACACTCACCTCGCCCAGCTCGTCTCGTACCTCTTGCTCACAGACAAACCGCTCGGACTGCTCATCAACTTCAACACCCCGACCATCCAGAAAGGCCTCCACCGCAGAATCAACTCCCGCGCCTCTTGCCTCCACCCCTGACTTCCTCTTCTCTGCGTCCTCAGCGCCCTCTGCCACCTCTGCGTACCAAAAAGAAAACCACATGCTCCGATCCGAAAACCCAACCCGCCCCACAACCATCGAAGAGCTCCTCTCCTCCGAGCTCATCGGAAAGATCTCCCACCTCGACCTCGCCTCCCGAAAGATCTTCGCCGGCAAACTCAAGGGCGAACGCCGCTCCAAGAAACGAGGCGAGTCCGTCGAGTTCGCCGACCACCGCCCCTACGCCATCGGCGACGACCTCCGACACATCGACTGGAACATCTACGGCCGCCTCGACCGCTTCTTCATGAAACTCTTCATGGAAGAGGAAGACCTCTCACTCCACATCGTCCTCGACTGCTCCGCCTCCATGGACTGCGGCACCCCCAACAAGTTCTTCGCCATCCAGCAGTACGCCATGGCCCTCGGCTACATCGGGCTCGCGAACCTCAACCGCGTCGCCGTCACCGCCATCGCGCGCCGCGACGACCCGAGCGACCCCGCCGCCACCGTCCCCATCGCCGGCGCCATCCGCGACCTGCGCGGAAAGCGCCGCACCCACGACCTCGCCCGCTTCATCTGCGCCCAGACCCCCGACGACTCGACCAACTTCACCGAGGCCTGCAAACGCATCGCCATGTCGCGCCGGGGCAAAGGCGTCATGGTCGTCCTCTCCGACTTCTTCATGAAAGAGGGCTACGAGTCCGGGCTCCGCCTCCTCGTCGGGCGCGGCTACGACGTCTTCGCCATCCAGGTCCTTGCCCCCCAGGAAGTCGAGCCCGACATCACCGGGGACCTCCAGCTCCGCGACATCGAGGACAACGACATGGCCGAGGTCACCATCTCCGCGCCCCTCCTCAAGAAGTACAAAGAGAACCTCAGCGCCTACTGCCAGGGACTCCGAGACTTCTGCGCCCTGCGCGAAATCACCGCCATGACCATCCAGTCCGACACCACCCCCGACACCCTCCTCCTCGAATACCTCCGCAAGCGAGGCCTCCTCCGATGACCTGGGCCACCCCCCTCCTCGCCGGACTCGTCGCCGCCATCGCCATCCCCGCGCTCGTCATCCTCTACTTCCTCAAACTCCGCCGCACCCCGCGCGAGGTCTCCACCACCCTCCTCTGGAAACAAACCATCCAGGACATCCAGGCCAACGCGCCCTTCCAGAAGCTCCGCAAGAACATCCTCCTGTTCCTCCAGCTCATCATCCTCGCGCTCATCCTCCTCGCCCTCGCCCAGCCCCGCTCCACCTCCACCTCCATCGCCGGCCAAAGAATCGTCATCCTCTTCGACCGCTCCGCCTCCATGCAATCCCGCGACGCGGGCTCGCAGTCCAACCCCATCACCCGCTTCGAGCACGCCAAGCAGCACGCCATCGACCTCATCGAATCCCTCGCCGCCCCCTCCCTCTTCGAGGAATCCGCCCGCGCCGACGAAGCCATGATCATCGCCTTCGGCTCCAGCGCCGAGATCGTCGAGAACTTCACGAGCGACAAATCCAAACTCATCGCCGCCATCGAATCCATCCAGCCCACCGACGCCCCCTCCTCCATCGAAGAGGCCTTCCGCCTCGCCCAAGCCCAGCGCCCCAACCGACCCGCGCAACCCGAAGACACACCCACCGAAGCAGCAGGAGGGGACCCCGACAACATCAGCACTCCCCCCGCCGACCCCATCACCTACCACCTCTTCTCCGACGGCCGCATCCCCGACCTCGCCGCCATCCGCACCGACCCATCCACCGGCCCCGCCCCCGCCTTCGAATACCATGCCATCGGCTCCCCGACCTCCATCAACCTCGGGATCGTCTCCCTCCAGGCCGAGCGCGACTACGAAACACCCACCAAGCTCTCCGTCTTCGTCGGGGTCCAGTCCACCGACCCCCAGGAGCGCAGCGTCGATGCGGAACTCGTCGTCCAGGGCGCGACCATCGCCGTCCGTTCCATCAAGCTCCCCCCGGCCGTCACCGACCCGACCACCACCATCACCGAACCGAGCGTCGGCGGCGTCGTCTTCGAACTCGACGAGCCCCGCGCCCTCACCGCCACCGTCCGCCTCGCCGGGCTCGACGACCCCAGCGCCGACGCGCTCGACCGCGACAACGCCGGCACCGTCATCATCCCACCCGCCGCCCGCGCCCGCGTCGCGCTCGTCACCACGGGCTCCGTCTTCCTCACCCGCGCCATCGACGTCCTCCCCATCGCCGACTTCCGCGTCCTCACCCCCTCCAAATACGAGTCCATCCGCAACACCGACGAAGCCGCCGCCATCGACCTCTTCATCCTCGATGGGTACACCCCCGATCCAAACGCGCAAGGCGACCGACTCGACCCCGGACGCTACCTCGTCCTCGGCGACATCCCCCGAGGGGACCAACCCGTCACCGACGAAGGCGCCGGCCCCACCACCCAGATCATCAACTGGCGCCGCACCCACCCCTTGCTCAGAGGCCTCACACTCGACGCCGTCATCGTGGGCGAACCCCGGAAGCTCACCATCCCCCAGGACTCCGAACTCGTCTCCCTCGCCGAAACCCCCGTCGGCCCCGCCATCATCGAGGAATCGACCCCCGACACCCGCGCCGTCTACGTCACCTTCAAACCCCAGGAATCCAACTGGCCCCTCGAGCCCTCCTTCATCGTCTTTCTCGGATCCGCCGTCGACTACCTCGCCTCCACCGACGCGAGCACCGTCGACACCAACGCCCGCCAGCTCGAACCGGGCTCCATCCTCGCCGACCGCGTCCCCCTCGACGCGACCAACATCCGCGTCCGCCTCCCCGACGCCACCTACTCCGAAGACCTCGCCCCCTCCCCCGACGGGCGCATCGTCTATGGACCCATCACCACCATCGGGCGATACCAACTCCAATGGACCGGCTCCGCCGGCGCGACCGACGCTGTCCAGGGCAACCTCAACACCCGCGACTACGCCGCCAACCTCCTCGACGCCAACGAATCCAACACCGGAACCCAAACCACCATCGCCCTCTCCAACGCGATCATCACCACCGACGCCGCCGGCCAGATCGAACGCCTCAAAGAGTGGTGGCCCTACCTCTTGGCCGCCGCCCTCGCCGTCATGCTCCTCGAATGGTGGGTCTACAACCGCAAGGTCTACTTCTGATCCAGGCAATAGGCAATAGGCAATAGGCACTAGGCAATGGGCATGAGGGAACGAAGAGGGTGCCCGTGATGTGCCGCAGGCTCATCGCGGAACCGGACGCGACCAATGCCTTCCCTTCCTCCCTCTCCCGTCCCCGACGGGAGAGGCCCGGGGTGAGGGCTCCCATGTCTTGTCTGCTCCGCTCCCTTCTTCTCCTGCCTTCCTGTCTTCCTGCCTTCCTGCCTTCCTGTCTTCCTGCCTTCCTATTGCCTATTGCCCATTGCCCATTGCCCATTGCCCATTCCCCCCTCCCCCGAATCCAACCCGCCCCCACGAACGACTACCCTCCCCCATGCACCTCCGCTTCCTCGGCACCGGAACCTCCTCCGGCGTCCCCGTCATCGCCTGCACCTGCCCCGTCTGCACCTCCACCGACCCGCGCGATCACCGCACCCGCACCAGCGCCACCCTCGAGTTCACCGACCCCGACGGGCACCCCCGCGTCATCCTCATCGACGCCTCCCCCGACCTCCGACAACAAGCCATCCGCGCCAACCTCACCCGCGTCGACGCCATCCTCATCACCCACAACCACGTCGACCACGTCTGGGGGCTCGACGAGGTCCGACGCTTCAACGACCTCATGAAAAAACCCATCGAGGTCTTCGCCGACGACCACACCCACGGCGCCCTCCGCCGCGTCTACCAGCACATCTTCGAACCCCACACCAACGTCCAGCGATCCTTCATCGCCGACCTCGTCCCCAGAACCATCGAACCCGACCACCCCTTCGAGCTCTACGGCCTCACCATCACCCCCTTCACCCTCCTCCACGGGCGACTCCCCATCCTCGGGTTCCGCTTCGACGCGCCCCAGCTCGACCCGGGCCGCACCCTCCTCCCCCTCGCCTACTGCACCGACGTCGTCGAGATCCCCGACGGATCCCGCACCCACCTCCGCAACCTCGAAACACTCGTCCTCGACGCCCTCCGAGAACGACCCCACACCACCCACTTCACCGTCGGCCAGGCCCTCGTCGAAGCCCAGCAGATCAACGCCACCCGCACCCGATTCGTCCACATGACCCACGACATCGCCCACGCCCAGACAAATCGGACCCTCCCGAGCTCCATCCAGCTCGCCTACGACGGCCTCACCCTCCCCTGACCCCCACGATTCCCACCCCCCATCCACAATTCCGCTTGCGACACCGCCGATCCGTGCCACCATCGACCATGGCGTCCATGGATCGGACGCCAACCCCAATCCCCGCAAGGGTGTGTGCAAGGGAGAGAGAGATGAGTGATCGTTCGTTCTCCGATCCGAGCCGGCCGCTGCCCCCCATCACCGGGCTGTCCACCGCCTACCCCATGCAGAGCTTCGAAACCCCCATCCCCGAGCCCCGCGACCCCCGCGCCCCCTCGGACCCCAACTCCCGAACCGCCCGGCGCGAACCCCCCCGACACGACCCGCGCTCCTGACCCCCCCGCAGCGCCCAAATTCGCGCAATTGAGCGCGATCCCCGCGCCGACGATCCGGGGAAACAGGGCTACCATCCCCTCCCATGGGCAACTCACGCGAAATCAAGAAGCGGATGAAAGCGGTCGCCAACATCAAGCGCATCACGCGCACGATGCAGATGATCGCCACCAGCAAGTTCGCCAAGGCGCAGCACGCGTCCACCGCGACCAAACCCTACACCGAGACCCTCTTCTCCCTCGTCGCCCAGCTCGCCCAAGCCGGCGTCGGCGAAAGCCACCCCCTCCTCGTCCCCTCCGAATCCAACGACGCCAACGAGCTCACACTCGTCCTCACCGCCGAACGCGGTCTCTGCGGCCCCTACAACGGCTCCGTCGTCCGCACCGCACTCACCCACCTCCGCGCCTCCGACAAAGCCGCCAGAGGCCCCATCCACGTCGTCGGCAAGAAGGGCGCCAGCGCCCTCAAGTTCAACGGGTACCGCGGCTTCACCCAGCACGCCCAGTTCGGCGACAAGCCCGAGTTCGCCGACGTCGAGCGCCTCGCCCAGCAATACATCGACCTCTTCACCTCCGGCGAAGTCTCCGCCGTCCGCGTCGTCTACATGCGCTACATCAGCGCCGGCAAGCAGACCCCCGAGATCGTCCAGCTCCTCCCCTTCCAGGCGCCCCAGATCGACACCAGCGCCGACGCCAAGGGCTTCAACGACGTCTACGAGTTCAGCCCCGACGCCGACTCCCTCCTCGACGCGCTCCTCCCCGCCGCCGTCAAGTCCGTCCTCTTCCAGTGCTTCAACGACGCCGTCGTCTCCGAGCACATCGCCCGCATGGTCGCCATGAAAGCCGCCACCGACAACGCCGGCAAAATGGGCCAATCCCTCAAACGCCAGTTCAACCGCGCCCGACAGGCCCAGATCACCACCGAGCTCACGGAAATCATCTCCGGCGCCGCCGCCCTCGAGTAAATCCGAGCCCGACGACTCGGGCATCCAGTCTCGATATCTCGATCACCCCAGACGCTCCCAACCCGGAGCGTCTTTCTTTCAACGGCCGTCACTCGATGAACACCCCGATGTCCCCGATCCCCTTCCGCTCGAGATCCGGAACCCTGCACCCCTCAGCCGGATACCCCACCGGGATCATCAGGTACGGGCGCTCATGCTCCGGGCGCCCGAGCACCTCGCGCAGAAACCCCATCGGGCTCGGGGTGTGCGTGAGCGTCGCCAATCCCGCGTGGTGCGCCGCCGCCAGCAGAAGCCCCGTCGCGATCCCCACCGACTCGTTCAGGTAATACACCTGCCCCCCCTCGTCCGTCTGACGCAGCGCCATCACGATGATGAGCCAGGGCACCGTGTCGATGTACGACTTGTCCGCGTTCGTCTCGAAGGGCTGCAGATCCTTGAGCCACCGATCGCTCGCTTTCTCCTCGTAGAACTCCCCCTCCACCTCCTCCACCGCCACCCGGATCGTGTGCTTGATCTCTGGATTGCTCACCGCCACGAAGCGCCAGGGCTGCTTGTGCGCCCCCGACGGCGCCGTCCCCGCCGCGAGCATGATCTTCTCGATCACCCCCCGGTCCACCGGTCGATCCGAGAACGACCGCACCGTCCGCCTCGTCCGCATCACCCCGTAGAACGCCCCCGCCGCATCCACCGCGGGCACCCCCGGATCGTGCGCCGTGAACGGGACCCACCCCACCCCGCGCTCCGCCGACCGATCCCCGCTCCGCTCATCCATCCATCGCCTCCGCTCGTCTGGACCATCCACCACCAAACCGCCGATAACCACCCAGAGATGCCCCCACGCGACAGGATCATTCCACTCCTCGCGATCGCGATCGCACCCTTCGCCCCGCCCGCGCACGCGCAGAGCGACCACCAACCCACCATATCGCGCCCGGCCTTCGCCGGTCGCGTCACCCGCGCCTTCGGGTTCGAAGAACAGGACACCAACCCCCTCCCCGTCCCCCGAGGATGGTTCCGCGCCCAGCACGACCCCAACGTCCCCCGCGACCGACCCGGGTTCCCCATCTGGAACCGCGCCGCCCTCGACTACACCGCCCCCGCCCACTCCGGGACCGGGTCCGTCAAACTCCCCACCGAAGGCGGCTCCACCTCCCTCATCCTCCGCCACGGCGAACTCACCATCTTCCCCAACGCCGACTACGTCCTCTCCGTCCGCGTCCGCACCGAAAGACTCCACCACGCCCGCGCCCGACTCGTCGCCTCCTTCGTCGACAACGAGGGCAACGAAATCCCGGAATCCCGCGTCGGGTCGCAGCTCGTCCGCGCCGAGAACGACTGGACCATCCTCTCCGTCCTCCTCGAAGGCACCGAGCCCGACGCCGCCTTCATCAACGTCGAGCTCCAGCTCCTCCAGCCCGAGCAGCAACCCCGAGACCGCTCCGTCCCCGAGTTCGTCGTCTGGGAGCAGGACTTCGACGGCGCCGCCTGGTTCGACGACCTCATCATCGCCCAGATCCCCATGATCACCCTCAGCGCCGAGACCCCCGGGAACATCGTCGCCCGCACCGAACCACCCACCCTCGACCTCCACGTCCGCGACCTCACGGGTGAAGCCCTCCGCACCAGCGTCATCGTCCGCAGCGCCGCCGGGGACATCATCGACTCGACCACCTACGAGCACGGCACCGCGCGCCTGCGCCAGACCTGGACCCCCGACCTCCAGGGCTACGGGTGGTACCACGCCACCCTCTCCGTCACCAGCGACGGCACCCTCGTCGGACGACGCGACCTCGACTTCGCCTGGGTCCCCCCGCCCCACGACACCCTCCCGGGCGCCTTCCGCCTCGGCGCGACCACCACCAACCCCAAGCTCATCACCCAGCTCCCCGACATCGCGCGAAGCGCCAACGTCTCGGGCGTCGACCTCCCCCTCTGGGACGCCTCCACCGTCACCGACTCGACCACCCCCAGCCCCGTGCTGGGCGCCGTCGACACCCTCGTCCGCGCCGGGCTCGACGTCTCCCTCTCCATCGACGCCGTCCCCACCGACCTCGCCGACGCCGCCGCACTCGACCCCGACGCCGTCTACGAGCTCATCGTCGACCACCCGCCCATCGCCATGCCCGCGCTCGGGCCCATCCTCGACCGCTACGGCCAAGTCGTCGACCGCTGGCGACTGGGCTTCGAAGACAACCAGGAGCACGCCGACGTCCTCGCCCCGCGCCTCGCCGGCGCGCACAACGCCCTCGACCCCTACATCCCCGGCGCCGTCATCACCGTCCCCTGGGCGCCCGACCGCGCCTTCGAGCCCGCGCTCATCCTCGAATCCACCGCCCTGACCATCACCGCCGACCGCGCCTTCACCGACCGCGCCTTCGACGACCTCGTGGGCGCCTGGAACGACGCACGCATCGCCGCGGGAGGCCCCGAGGACACCGCCCTCGCCATCCGCATCGCCGCCGACACGAGCGAGCGCAACCCCCGCACCGCGCGCGACCGCGCCGCCAACCTCGCGCGACGCGCCGTCAGCGCCTGGTGGGCACTCGCCAAGGACGCCCCCGACCCCCGCGCCGCACGCGTCACCCTCGACGACCCCCTCCGCGTCGAACCGGGCAAACGCGGTCGCGTCACCCCCACCCCCGAGCTCCCCGTCTGGCGCACCCTCTCCGACACCCTCGGCTCGCGCATCCCCATCACCGAGATCGACCTCGCCGACGGCACCCGCGCGCTCCTGTGCTCGCCCCCCGCCGGGTCCACCGACCAGAGCGACGCCGCCCTCGTCGTCTGGCGCGACGACCCGAGCGACGAACCGACCACCATCCGCATCCCCCTGAGCATGGGCCCCGCCACCGCCGCCGACATCTTCGGCAACACCACCGTCTACCCCCTCACCATCTCCACCGACCTCCAGCTCCCCGCCCACCAGATCCCCGTCACCCGCGAACCCACCATCATCCTCGGCGTCAACCCCCACCTCGTCCAGACCCTCGCGTCCCTCCGACTCTCCCCCGATCAACTCGACGCCACCTCCGGGATCCACAAACACGAACTCATCCTCGACAACCCCTACCCCTACCGCATCCGAGGCAAGGTCTACATCGTCGAGCCCGGCGGATACACCAACCAGGACAACTCCACCATCGACCGCTCCTGGGACATCGACCCGCGCGTCGTCCGATTCGTCCTCGACCCCGGAGAATCCCTCCGAGAACCCATCACCATCGCCTACTCCACCGCCCAGATCGCGGGACCCAAACCGCTCGTCTTCGACGTCGAGCTCGCCGCCGACCAGGACTACCCCCTCATCCGCGTCCCCACCACCATCGACCTCGACACCGACCTGCTCGAACTCGCACTGAACCTCACGCGCCAGCGCGCCGACACCGGCGAGCTCTACACCGTCGTCGACACCCGCGTCCTCAACCGCGCCGCCGAGCCCGTCCTCATCGACATCAGCGCCGTCGCCCCGCGCCAACCCCGACAAACCTCCACCGTCAACGCCCTCGAACCCCAGACCAACGCGACACGCGAGTTCCTCTTCAAGGACCTCCGCTCCGGAGACCGCGTCGTCGTCACCGCCCGCATCGAATCCCGCGGGGTCACCCTCAACAAAGAACTCATCGTCCCCTGACCCCGAGCGTCCTCGCGCGCGGAAGCGCGTGAGTAGTGGGGGGGGGTGGGGGTGGGGGTGTGGGTGTGGGGGTCACGCCGGGCGCAGGATGGAGACCGCGTACCCGCACACCGGGAGATCCACGTCCTCCCCCACCTCGTTGACCACCCGGTCCAGACGCATCGCGCTGTCCTCGATGAGCGACAACCACTGCCCCCGCGTGTACGTCCGGAGCGTGTACACCGAGTCCCGATGCGTCGTCCCCGTGGGCGTCGTCACCGCCAGGTGCGAGTACACCCGCTCGTCGCGCGTCCCCGGCAGCGCCGGCTCGTACTGCACCGTCTGCACCACCCCCACCCGCCCGCGCCGCGCCGACCACACGTCCTCGCTCGGGAACTCCAGCGCCGGATCGCTCGTCGACAACCCCAGCGCGTACACCCCGCCCTCCACGAGCGCCCGCGCCGTCTCGCGCAGATGCGTGAGCAACGCCGCGTCCGAGTCCAGGTGACGCACCGTGTTGATCAGGTTGAACGCCATCGTGTACACCCCCTCGCGCGCCGCAAGATCCGTCATCGACCCCGCCCGCGCCTCCGCGATCCCCTCCACCCCCAGCGCCCGAAGCCGCGCATTCGCGTACCCCACCATCCCCGGATCGATGTCGTACCCCGCGCACCGCACCCCGCGCCGACCCAGCACCCGCAGATACCGCCCGCTCCCGCACGCGGGCTCGAGCACGAACGGTTTCCGTCTCGACCGCACGAACCGATCGTGCATCGCCATCAGCCCGTCCACCTCCGCCGCCGTACCCGGCGTATGCAAAATGTCATACACCGACGCGTCCGCATAGAACCCGATCTGCTCCGCCGGCACGCCCATCGCAAGACCCTAGCACACCACACGCCGCCGCCACGGGTCAATCCCCCGATCCGAACCCCTCCATGGCTCCGCACCCAACTCCCGCATACACTGTGGGTTGCGATGCCACGCCCCAAGTCATTCGATCCCGACACCGCCCTCGCCAAAGCCATGGACGTCTTCTGGGACAAGGGCTACGACGCCGCCAGCATCGCTGACCTCACCGCCGCCATGGGCATCAACCGGTTCTCCCTCTACGACACCTTCGGCGACAAACACACCCTCTACCTCAAAGCCCTCGACTCCTACGAACGACGCGTCGTCGACCCCATGCTCGACAAGATCCGCGCCATCGAGACCCTCGACGACCTCCAGTCCCACTTCGAACGCATGATCGAACGACGATCCGACCCCGCCGACACCCCCTGCTGCATGATCCAGAAAGCCGCCATCTCCGCCCACACCAACGACGCGAGCATCTGCGACCACGTCGCACGCTCCCGCGCCCGCGTCCATGACGCCTTCTCCGACGTCTTCGCCCGGCTTACCTCCAAAGGCGAGATCCGCGCCGGGATCGCCCCCGAACAAGCCGCCTGGCTCGTCATGCTCACCCACGCCGGGCTCACCTCCCACGGCGTCTCCCCCCTCCCCACCGCACAGGTCCGCAGCGCCATCGCCGTCCTCTTCAACGCACTCCGCGCCTAACCCCCCGGGGCCCCCCGCCCCCCCCCCCCCCCCCCCCGCCCCCCCCCCGCGCCCGCCCGCGGGGGCGGGGGGGGGGGGGGGGGGGGGGG
>CBFGUD010000012.1:0-67971 GCA_965652365.1 uncultured Phycisphaerales bacterium | reverse complement strand
GTGCTGGACGGCGCCGACGGACCGGGCGTACTCGTCGTGGATGCGCTCGAACATCCGATCCCCCGAAGGGGCGCGGGCGGCGTAGCGGCGGAGGATGGGCATGCGGGCGCGGGCGAGCTCCTGGGAGGCGTTCTCGAGGATGGTCGCGATGAGGGGGCGCGAGGAACCCTGGGCGAGCCGGGCGCGCTGGGCGTCGGTGGCGCCGGCGATCGCGGAGCCGATCCCGTACCACCCGGGGGCGAGGGCGCGCATCTGGATCCAGGAGAAGACCCAGGGGATGGCGCGGAGGCGGTCGAAGGTGAGCGCCTTGCCCTGGGCGCGGGAGACCGGGCGCGAGGCGATGCGGAGGTTGCCGATGTGTTCGATGGGGCTGGCGGCGACGAACCAGTCCCAGAACTCGGGGTCGTCGATGAGGGATCTGTAGGCGGCTTTGGCGCTGGTGGCGAGGTCGAGGAGGAGGTCGTCGAAGTCCTCGTCGCGCGGGGTGTCGTTGATGTTCGAGGACGCGAGGAGTGCGGCGTGGACGATCTGTTCGAGGTGGCGGCGGGCCATGTCGGGGAGGGCGTAGCGGAAGGTGATGACCTCGCCCTGCTCGGTGAAGCGCATGCGCCCGGTGCGGGCGTTTGGGGGGGCGGCCATGATGGCGCGTCCGGCGCGGCCTCCGCCTCGCCCGATGGTGCCGCCGCGCCCGTGGAAGTAGCGGAGGCGGACGCGGTGCCTGGCGAAGACCTCGGCGACCTCGTGCTGGGCGCGGGCGAGGGCGATGTTGGCCATGAGGAAGCCGCCGTCTTTGTTGGAGTCGGAGTAGCCGAGCATGACCTCTTGTTCGAGGGGGGCGCCGGCGGCGATGGTTTCGAGGTGGGCGCGGTAGACGGGGTCGGCGAGGGTTTCGTCCATGAGGGACGGGGCGCGCTGGAGGTCGTCGATGGTCTCGAAGAGTGGCACGACGTGGACGAGACTGCGTGCGGGGGTGGAGGGGGTCTTGGGTCGATAGAGACCCGCTTCCTTCATGAGGAGGAGGAGGGTGAGCATGTGGGAGACGTCGTGGGTCATGGAGATGACCCAGGAGCGGACGGCGTCGGGCTCTCGTTCGACGGCTTCTTTGACGACGGCGAGGACGTCCATGAGTTCGCGGGTATCGTCGGTGAGGGGGACGCCCTGGGGGGTGAGGGGGCGCGCGGTGGCGAGTTCCTTGCGGAGGAGTTCGAGCTTCTGGGATTCGGGGAGGGCGGGGAAGTCGTCGCAGACGCCGGAGATTTTGAGGAGTTCGGTGATGGCGTGTTCGTGGACGCGCGAGTGCTGGCGGATGTCGAGGGACGCGAGGTGGAGCCCGAAGGCGCGGGCGCGGACGATGGCGTCGGCGAGTCGCCCGTGCTCGGCGACGTCGGCGAGCCCGGCGGTGTGGAGGGCGCGCCGGATGGTCAGCAGGTCGTCCAAGAGGTCGGCGGCACGGTAGGTGTCGTCGCGAGTGACGCGCTGCTGCATCTCGACGAGTCGGACGCGGAGGGGCTCGTAGCGGCGTTGCCCGAGGTGCTCCTGGTCCTCGACCCAGTGGAGGTCGCGGGCGATGCGCTCGTCGAGCTCGGTCCCGAGGTCGGCGCGGAGTGTGGAGACGCTCAGGGCGTGGCGGAGCGTGCCCAGTTCGTGGTACCACAGGTCGCGGGCGGCGGCGCGGTGGCTCTCGAGGGTGGCGCGGGTGACGTTGGCGGTGACGTTCGGGTTGCCGTCGCGGTCGCCCCCGATCCATGAGCGGTAGCGGAGGATGGCGGGGAGTTCGTTGGCGACGATGTCGGCCTGGGCGCCTCCGAAGGTCTGGCGGGCGGCGTGGGTGATGTCGCGGACGAGACGGGGGACGGTCTCCCAGATGGTGGAGGTGAGGAAGTAGAGCCCGTTTTTCACTTCGTCGGTCACGTCGAGGCGTTGGGCGCGGATCTCGTCGGTGCGGAGGAGGACGGCGATGATGCGGTGGAGCCGGTCCTGGATCTCGGATCGCTTGCGCTTGCTCAGGGTCTGATCGTGGAGTTCGATGACGCACCGGGCGATGTCGGCCTGCTTGTCGAGGATGGTGCGGCGGCGGGTCTCGGTGGG
Organism: uncultured Phycisphaerales bacterium; assembly: GCA_965652365.1. GTDB lineage: Bacteria > Planctomycetota > Phycisphaerae > Phycisphaerales > UBA1924 > UBA1924. Next base: position 65,883 of record CBFGUD010000012.1, on the reverse strand, counting down.
GTGGGCGGTGAGGGTGGGCTGGATGTCGAGGTCTTCGATGAGGGCGCGGACCCAGGCGCGTCGAGCCCGGCGGCGCCCAGGCGCGCGACGGCGTCGTCGATGGATTCGGGGCGCGGGGCCCCGGATTCGGACTCGATCTCGCGGGTGTGGTTGACGCGGATGATGTTGAGCTGCTCGGCTTTGTTGAGGAGGTGGAAGTGGGCGGTCGCGACGCGGATGAGGTCCGCGATCTCGGGGAGGTCCATGGACGCGACGCGGTTGGCGGGCTCGTCGAGGGCATCGGAGAAGGGGTCGGGGCCGGCGTTTGAGCAGAGGGCTTCGAGCTCGGTGGCGCTCGCGTGGGCGCGGGCGAGGGGCGGGGCGGTGCAGGCGGCGGCGAGGGTGTCGGCGAGGAGCTGCTGGTCGTGGGCGTGCATGGCGGATGGTATCCGGCGGTGCGAGCGGGCCGACCGGTGTTCGTATACTGGTTGTGTGAGCGAGACGAGCGAGACGGGACAGGTCGGGGATTCGGTGATCGAGGCGGTGCGGCGCGTGTGGGGGTTCGATGCGCTGCGCCCGATGCAGGCCAGGGCGATCGACGCGGGGATCGCGGGGCGGGATTGTCTGACGGTGCTGCCGACGGGCGGGGGGAAGTCGTTGTGCTATCAGGCGGTGCCTTTGGTGACGGGGAGGGTGTCGATCGTGGCGTCGCCGCTGATCGCGCTGATGCGGGACCAGGTGCGGGGGCTGGAGCTTTCGGGGTACAAGGCGGGGGCGCTGCACTCGGGGGTGGACGCGGAGGAGGCGCGGGAGATCGTCACGGGCGCGTTCACGGGGGAGATCAATCTTGTTTATGCGGCGCCCGAGCGGATGGTGACGGGCGGGTTCAAGGCGATCGTGGCGGAGCTGGCGGACGCGGGGCGGCTCGGGTCGATCGTGGTGGACGAGGCGCACTGCATCAGCCAGTGGGGGCACGACTTTCGGCCCGAGTACCGAAGGATCGCGGAGCTGCGCGAGGTCGCGCCCGGGGTGAGCGTGCAGGCGTTCACGGCGACGGCGACCCCGAGGGTGCGCGAGGACATCGTGAAGCAGCTGGGGCTGGTGGACGCGGAGGTGCTGGTGGGGACGTTCGATCGTCCGAACCTGACGTACCGGGTGCAGGCGCGGAACGACGCGCCCGGGCAGATCGCCGAGGCGGTGCGGCGGCACCGGGCGGCGGGCGACGGGGGCGGGACGATCGTGTACTGCATCTCGCGCAAGGAGACGGAGGCGCTCGCGGAGAAGCTGCGGGCGCTGGGGCTCGACGCGATGGCGTACCACGCGGGGATGGACGAGCGGAAGCGCTCGCGCGTGGAGGAGTCGTTCAAGAACGAGACGCTCGACATCGTCGTCGCGACGGTCGCGTTCGGGATGGGGATCGATCGGTCGAACGTGCGCTTGGTGGTACACGCGGCGCTCCCGAAGTCGATCGAGGCGTATCAGCAGGAGACGGGGCGCGCGGGGCGGGACGGGGAGCAGGCGGAGTGTCTGCTGCTCTACGGGGCGAGCGACAGCTCGAAGTGGGAGCGATTGATCGAGCGGAGCGCGCACGAGTCGGGGAGCGATCCGACGGCCCAGCTCGGGCTCGTGCGCGAGATGCGCCGGCTCGTGTGCGGGGCGGGGTGCCGGCACCGGGCGCTGAGCGAGCACTTCGGGCAGCGGTACGAGCCCCCGAAGGGGATGCACACGTGCGGGGCGTGCGATATCTGCCTGGGGGAGACGGAGACGGACCCGGACTCGGTGCGGGTGGCGCAGGTGCTGCTCTCGACGGTCGCGCGGACGGACCAGCGCTACGGGGCGGCGTACATCGCGGACATCGTGCGGGGCGCGGAGACCTCGGCGGTGCGCGATCGCGGGCACGACGGGCTCTCGGTGCGCGGGATGCTCAAGGGTCGGCGCAAGACGCGGATCATGATGGATCTGGAGCAGCTCGTGTCGATGGGGGCGCTCGAGCGGGTGATCGAGGAGCAGTTCGAGACCTTGCGGTTCGGGGAGCGCGGGGTGGCGGTGATGAAGGGGGACGCGGAGGTGACGCTGGTCGCGCCCGTGGGGACGGGGTCGGCGCGGGCGGAGCGGTCGAAGCGTCAGGGCAGGGAGATGGTGTCGCTGAGCGTGGAGGAGCGGGCGGTGTTCGAGTCGCTGCGGGAGACGCGGATGCGGATCGCGAAGGCGAACGAGGTGCCGCCGTATATCGTGTGCTCGGACGCGTCGCTGCGTGAGCTGATCCGGGTGAACCCGGGGTCGCTCGAGGAGATGATGGACGTGAAGGGGTTCGGGCGCAAGAAGGTCGACGCGTTCGGGGACGAGCTGCTGGGGGCGCTGCGGGAGGCGCGTGGATGAGCGAGAACGCGATGGGGTGGCGCGTGGAGGAGGTCCCGACGTCGGAGGTGCTGCCGTTGCGGGCGCTTGTGCTGCGTCCGGGGTGGGGGTCGGAGATGTGCGCGATGCCGGGGGATGGGCAGGCGGGGACGTTCCACCTCGCGGCGCGCCGGGCGTCGGACGGCTCGGTCCTCGCGGTCATGACGATGATGGTGGACGAGACGCCGGCGACGGGGTCGCTGGTTCCGGGTCCGGGTTGGCGGATCCGGGGGATGGCGTCGCACCCAGAGGCGCGGGGGCTCGGGTGCGCCAAGGCGCTGGTCGTTGAAGGATGCGATCGGGTGTGGCGCGAGCGGCGGGACCCGGTGTGGTGCAATGCGCGCCGGGTGGCGTATGGGTTTTATGAGAAGCTGGGGTTCCGGTTCGAGGGCGATGAGTTCGAGATCGAGGGGATCGGGGCGCACATGGTGATGGTGCGGGATCCGTCGTAGGTCATGGGGTCGGGGTGTCGGTGGTCGCGGCGTGCTTTTTGGCGCGTCGGTGTCCCGCTTTCATGTTGATGATCTCGAGGACAAAGGCGAAGACGATCGCGAAGTAGATGTACCCGCGGTTGAAGTGTTCGCCCACGCCTTCGGCGACGAGCAGCACCCCGATGAGGACGAGGAAGGCGAGCGCGAGGGTCTTCATGGTGGGGTGGGTGTTGACGAACCGGGCGATGGGCCCGGCGAAGGCGATCATGACGACGATTGCGATGATGACGGCGAGCGCCATGATGGGGTAGTGGGTGGTCATCCCGACGGCGGTGATGACCGAGTCGAGGGAGAAGACGAGGTCGAGGAGCATGATCTGGACGAGGACCTTGCCGACGGTCGCGACGGGTTTCTTGAGCCCGGGGCGGACGGTGGGGTCGTGGGCGTGGGCGCCGGCGTCGGCGATGAGGTGGTGGATCTCGGCGACGGCTTTGTAGATGAGGAAGAGCCCGCCGCCCAGAAGGAGGAGGGATTTGCCCGAGAAGTCGCGCCCCAGGACGGTGAACCAGGGGTCGGTGAGCTTGACGATCCAGTACGCGAGCCCGAGGAGGACGAGGCGCATGACCATCGCGAGGAGGAGCCCGATGGTGCGGACGCGGGCGCGTTTCTCCTCGGGGAGCCGGTCGGCGAGGATGGCGATGAAGACGACGTTGTCGATCCCGAGGACGACCTCGAGGAGGGTGAGGGTCAGGAGCGCCATGAGCCCGGCGAGGGTGAAGAGCCCCGCGTCGCTCGGGGTGGGCGCTGAAGCGGCGCTCTCGGAGAGGAACGCGAGGGTGGTCAGGGCGTCGAGCATGGGGGATCAGCCGTCGTGGTCGTCGGGGTCGGCGTGGGCGTGTTCGTCGTCGTGCTCATCGAGATCGTGGGTGATGACCGGGCGGTCGATGCGCGCGGCGCGCTGGGCGGCGCCGGCGATGGGCTGGGCGGCGAGGAGGAGGACGACGACCCCCGCGGCGGAGGTGAAGGCGGCGATTCGGCGGCCCGCGTAGCGCGAGGGGGTGACGATGGGCGCGGGGCCCTGTCCCTTGTCGAGGTACGCGACGGCGACGAGGCGGAGGTAATAGACCGCGCCGATGGCGCTGTTGATCCCGAGGATGATGACCAGGGGGATCTGCCCGGCGCTGACGCCCGACGCGAAGAGCCCCAGCTTGCCCACAAAGCCCAGCAGCGGGGGGAACCCGAGCATGGAGAGGGCGCAGAGGATGACGGTCCATCCGAGGACGGGGTGGGACTTGGCGAGCCCGCGGAGGCACTCGATGTCGTCGGCTTCTTCGTCCTCGCGGGTTTCGAGGGCTCCCAGGACGGCGAAGATGCCGACGGACATGACGCCGTAGACGGCGAGGTAGAAGAGGACGGCGGCGATGCCGTTGCGGTAGAAGGGCGCGCCGGGATCTCCGGGTCCGGCGAGGACGCCGACGAGCATGTACCCGGAGTGGGCGATGGAGGAGTACGCGAGGATGCGTTTGACGGAGTTCTGGAGGAGCGCGAGGATGTTGCCCGCGAACATGGTGACGGCGGCGACGATCCAGAGGACGGACTCGACGGTCTCGGGGAGGTGCCCGCCTTCGCGCCACCCGACGGCGGCGGCGATGGAGATGATCCCGAGGAACCCGGCGCACTTGGGGACGAAGGCGAGCATGGCGCTCACGGGGGCGGCGGCGCCCTGGTAGACGTCGGGGGTGTAGAAGTGCATGGGGAAGGCGGCGATCTTGAAGCACAGCCCGAGGAGGGCGACGAGGACCCCGGCGAGCGCGAGGGGCGAGAGCCCCTGGGTGGCGAAGACCGCCGCGATCTCGGCGAGGTTGGTGGATCCGGTGGCGCCGTAGATGAGGGCGAAGCCGTAGAGGAAGATGGCGGCGCCGAGCGCGCCGAGGAAGAAGTACTTGACGCTCGCTTCGTGGGATCGGTTGGACTGGGTCGAGATGGCGACCATGATGTAGGTGGGGAGGGAGGTGAGCTCGAGGGCGAGGAAGAGCCAGATGAGGTCGTCGGCGGTCGCGGTGAGCATGAGCCCGGTGATGGAGAAGAGGAAGAAGGCGTAGAACTCGCCCCGGTTGGAGCGGAGGGGGAGGAAGGGCTTGCCCTCGTCGACCTCGCGTTCGAGCTGGCGGTCGACGACCCCGGAGAGGTTCACGAGCAGGAGGAGCCCGATGAACCCGATCATGGCCTTGGCGTAGGGCGCGATGTCGGGGAGGAGCGCGCCGGGCGCGGGGTCGGTGGTGAGCCCGATCATGGCGGCGATGAAGAGGGCGATCCCGGCGATCCACGGGGTGATCTCGCGCAGGGCGCGCGAGGGCCACTGCCCCGTGATCATCACGACGCACGTCGCGATGAAGAGGATGATCTCGGGGACGATGAGGGCGAGTTTCTCGTTCACGGGGTGACCCCCATCGTCAGGGTGTCGGTGGGTGCGCCGGAATCGGCGTGGTCGGCGTGTTCGTCGTCATGGTCGCGCTGGGGCGATGCGGCGCTCGAGGCGGCCTGGACGTGGGCGATGGTCGAGTTCACGGGCTGCTCGATCGCGTCGAGGAGGTAGACGGGCTTGAGCCCGAAGACGAGACACCCGGCGGCAAGGGGGATGAGGGTCCAGATCTCGCGTTTGCTCAGGTCCGTGGGGAGGACGGGGTGGGCGTGGTGGTCCTTGGGCTCGCGGAGCGGGCCGAAGCAGATTTTCCCGACCATGTAGAGGAGGTACATGGCGGCGATGACCATGCCGGTGCCGGCGAAGACGGCGTACCACGGGCCGAGGGTCATGCCCCACGCGCCGGGCTCGCCCGCGACGGACCAGGACGCGTCGGCCTGGAAGGCGGCGATGAGGCAGAGGAGTTCGGAGGGGAACCCGTTGAGCCCGGGGAGCCCGACGGAGGCCATCGCGAAGAAGACCATGAAGAAGGACCAGACGGGCATTTTGGACGCGAGCCCCCCCACCGTGTTCATGTCGCGGGTGTGGTAGCGCTCGTACATGAACCCGATCATGAGGAAGAGCCCGCCGGTGGAGAGCCCGTGGGAGAGCATGTAGAGGACGGACCCGGAGAGCCCGTTCGCGTTGATCGCGGCGAGCCCGAGGACGCAGAAGCCGAGGTGGGAGACGGAGGAGTAGGCGACGAGCTTCTTGATATCGGTCTGGACCCAGCAGATGAGCCCGGCGTAGATGATCCCGATGACGGAGAGGGTCGCGATCATGGGGGCGTACTCGACGAACGCGGCGGGGACGACGGGGATGGCGAAGCGGTAGATGCCGTAGGTGCCGAGTTTGAGGAGGACGCCGGCGAGGATGACCGAGCCCGCGGTGGGGGCTTCGGTGTGGGCGAGGGGGAGCCAGGTGTGGACGGGGAACAGGGGGACCTTGACGGCGAACCCGGCGAGCATGGCGCCCAGGACGAGGGCCTGATGCTCGACGGGCATCTGGGGGGCGATGGCGGTGATGATCCCGATATCGAGGGTCCAGTGCCCGGTCTGTCGCGCCACGAAGGCGACGACGAAGAAGAGGCCGGCGAGGGTGATCATGGAGCCCGTGAAGGTGTAGAGGAAGAACTTGGTCGAGGCGGCGACGCGGTTGGTGGAGCCGTAGACGCGGATGAGGATGAACATGGGGAGGAGGGTGAACTCGAAGCAGATGTAGAAGAGGAGGAGGTCGCGCGACGCGAAGACGCCGACCATGGCGGCCTGGAGGACGAGGAGCCAGCTGTAGTACATGCGCCGGTTCTCGGTGATGGCCGTCTTCGAGGCGGCGACGACGATCGGCCCGAGGAGCGCGGTGAGCGCGATGAGGAGGACGGCGACCGAGTCGGTCCCGATGGAGAGCTCGAGCCCGAGATCCTGGACCCAGGTGATGCTCGCGGCGCCCTGGAACATCGCCGCATGAGAGTAGTCGAAGTTCATGAGCATGAAGCAGGCGGGGATGAGTGTGAGGATCATCGTGCGCCATGCGGATTGGTACGCGCCTTCCTCGCGGTCGAAGGCGACGAGGAGTGCGCCGACGAGGGGGAGGGCGATGAGGAGGAGTGTCCAGATGGCGCTCACGAGAGACCCCCTTGCGCGATGAGCACGAAGACGACGAGGAGGAGGATCGCGACGCCGCCGGCCATGGAGACGGCGTAGCCCTGGAGGACACCCGATTGGCTCGGGCGGACGATCCACGCGCCGACGCGCGGGAGGATCCCGAAGAGGTTGACGATGCCGTCGACGACGAGCTTGTCGAACCAGTGCATGACGTGGGACGCGATGCGGAGGGGGGTCACGAGGACCATCTGGTAGAACTCATCGACGTACCACTTGTTTTCCGCCCATCTGGGGATGGGGCCGAACATGCGGGCGATGGGGTCCATCCTGCAGGTGGCGGCTTCGGTGCGTCCGAAGAGATGGAGGAACCAGGCGAGCGCGATGCCGATGATGCCGACGACGCCGGAGATGTAGTACATCATCTTGTGGGGGTCGCCGCCGGTGAGGGGCATCTCGAGCGGTTCGCTGATGCGTCCGCGTGGGCCGAGCATGGCGGTGACCTTCGAGCTCGGGTCGCCGGCCTCGGCCGACTCAAAGGCGTGCTTGGAGTACGACGAGTGGTACGCCGCGGTGGACGCCATGACCATGGTGTCGGCGTAGTGCTTGGTGTGGGCGTCTTTGTCCCCGCCGACGAGGTACAGACCCGAGGCGGCGAGGGACGCGACGGTGAGGATCGCGAGGACGGTGTTGATCGCCCATCCCGGCGCGTGGGGGTGGAAGCCGTGATCGTGGTCGTCGTGTCCATGACCGTGATCGTCGTGGGCGTGGTCGTCGTGGTGTTCATCGCCCGGGTGGTATTCGACGGGCCCCATGAAGACGCGGAAGAAGACGCGGAAGGTGTAGTACGCGGTGAGCCCGGCGGTGAAGATGAGGATCCACCCGAGGACGCTGTAGCCCGGGGTGACGAAGGCCTCGGCGAGGATGGTGTCCTTGGAGAAGTAGCCCGCGGTGAAGGGGACCCCCGCGAGGTTGATGCACCCGACGAGCATCCCGATGGTGACGATGCCCCAGCCCTTGACCCGGCGCAGGCCGGAGAGTTTGCGGAGGTCGAGCTGGCCGGCGAAGCCGTGCATGACGGCGCCGCAGCAGAGGAAGAGGAGGGCCTTGAAGAAGGCGTGGGTGAGCACGTGGTAGACGCCGCCCGTGGGGGTGAGGACCCCGAGCCCGGCGAACATGTAGCCGAGCTGGGAGACGGTGGAGTACGCCATGATGCGTTTGATGTCGAACTGCGCCATCCCGATGGTCGCGGCGAGCAGGGCGGTGATGGTCCCGACCCACGCGACGATGGGGAGGGCGTGCTCGGACGCGAGGAAGAGGGGGTAGGTGCGCGCGATGAGGTAGACGCCGGCGGTGACCATGGTGGCGGCGTGGATGAGCGCGGAGACGGGGGTCGGGCCTTCCATGGCGTCGGGGAGCCAGACGTAGAGGGGGAACTGGGCGGACTTGCCGAAGGCGCCGACCATGAGCAGGAGGGGGATCCACTGCGCGATCGCGGGGATGGCGCTGAAGTTGCCCGTGCTCGCGGCGTCGACGTACCCGAGGAGCTTCGGGTCGTTGAACAGGGCGGCGTATTCGAGGGTCCCGAAGTGGACGAAGGTGAGGTAGACCCCGAGCGCGAGACCGAGGTCGCCGATGCGGTTGACGATGAATGCCTTTTTCGCGGCGGCGACGGCCTGCGGTTTCTTGTAGAAGTACCCGATCAGGAGGTACGAGCAGAGCCCCACGCCTTCCCAGCCCAGGTAGAGCATGAGGAGGTTGTCGCCCATGACGAGGCAGGCCATGGAGAAGACGAAGAGCCCGAAGGCGGCGAAGAAGCGGCAGTACCCGAGACCCACGTCGTGGGACATGTATTCCGAGGCGTAGAGGGCGATAAGGGTCGCGAGCCCGGTGACGAAGAGCATCCAGTAGATGGTGAGGGTGTCGACGTAGAAGGAGAAGTTCGCGATCAGGGAGCCGTGGGACTCGGTGCGGACCTGGATCCAGTCGAAGGCGTGGACGGTGTAGGGGGTGGCGTCGTAGGAGGTCCACATCGCGACGGTGAAGAGGAAGGCGATGAAGCACCCGACGACGGTGGTCCAGGCGGGGAGCTTGGACTTGACCCCGAGGGCGGCGGCGATCCCGGAGAGGATGCTCGCGAGGAGTGGGAGCCCGACGATGAGGAGGATCCACTGGGGGCCGGACCCGATCTCGGCGGGGGCCGCGTGCGCGTTCGCGCTCGGCGCGAGGGCGGTGGCGCTGGTGAAGACGGGGGCGAGGATGGATGGGAGGGAACTGATCACCCGTTGAGCTCCTTCCACGCCTGGGCGGAGAGTGTTTCTCGGTGGCGGAAGAGGAGGACCACGAGCGCGAGCGCCATGGCGGCTTCGGCGGCGGCGACGCACAGGACGAAGATCACGAAGGTCTGCCCGTCCGCGCCCAGGTGGTGACGACCGAAGGCGATGAGCGCGAGCCCCGCGCCCTGGAACATGAGTTCGGTGCAGAGGAACATGACGATCATGTTGCGCCGGGTCATGAACCCGACGAGCCCCATGACGAACATGGCGGCGGAGACGAAGAGGTAGTGCGCGAGGGTCACGTCCGAGACGGACTCGGGGAACGCGAGCTGGAGGGGCGCGATGAGGTCGAGCATGTGGGTCACGCGTCACCCCCTCGTGGGGCGCCCTTGCGGCGCGGGGGGAGGGTGAGCGAGGGGCCGAGCTTGCGGGCCTGGGCGGCCTTGAGCTCGTCCTCGAGTTCGATGTGCTTGCGCGCCAGGACGGTCGCGCCGAGCATGGCCATCAGGAGGATGACGCCGGCGATCTCGATCGTCATGGGGTGGTCGTGCATGAGGTTGTAGCCGAGGCGGTCGAGGTTCCCGGCCTTGAGGGTGTCGGGCCATTGGTCCGGGCCGATGACGCGGGTGGTGCCGAGGTCGGTGTTCTCGACGGTGATGGTGCGGGTGGCGACGTCGAGGAGGGCGGTGCCGTCGTCGGTGCGCGCGACGCGCTCGTCGTCGTTGATGGCCCCGGCGCGGTGGAGGATCCGGTCGACCTTGCGCGGGATCTGGACGAGGATCGCGTCGCGGGCGGTGCCCGCGCCCTTGGGGTCGGGCATGGCGCTGAGCCCGTTGAACATGGCGCTGGTGAGGACGGCGAGCATGACGAACCCGATGGCGCAGGCGAGGATGGGTTCGCGCGCGACGGCGTCGGTCTCGTCGAGGACCTCCTTGGAGGCCTCGGTGGGCTGCTGGGTCGCGAGCATGATGACGAAGAGGTAGGTGATGAGGATCGCGCCGGCGTAGATGATGACGAGGGCGAAGGCCATGAACTCGGCGCTGAGGAGGACGTAGAGCCCGGCGCTGGCGATGATGGAGAGGATGAAGTAGAGGGCGGAATAGACGGGGCGCGGGTGGGTGATGACGCGTGCGGAGGATCCGAGCGCGATGATCGCGAAGATGTAGAAGAAGGCGCTCGGCGTGTCCTGGGCGGAGGATTTGGCGGCGCTGGCGAGACCCAGGGCGGCGAGCCCGAGGGCGGCGGCGAGGGTGAGCCCCCCGACGACGGCGAGTTTGTCGTTGCGGCGCGGGAGCGCCAGCGCGAGGGCCAGGGCGCCCAGGGCGCAGACGAGGTAGAGCACGAGTGGGTTGATGATCGATTCCAAGGCCCGTGTCCTTCACGCGCGAACGGCGCGTCGAGCGTACCCCAAGTGCGCCCACGGGAAACGGGAGGGGGCGCGATCGAGACCTGTGCGGCGCGTCCGTCAACCGCTCTGAGGACGCTGAGCACTCAGGATAGTGAGCACTCGCGCGTGCTTCCACTCGCGGGGGGTGTTTGGATGGGTCGGGGAGGGGTTGTGTGGGGGGCTCGCAGGGGTCGCTCGGGGCGTGGGGGAGCACTACACTGGGCCGATGACGCAACTCCAGACCATGATGGCGGCGCCGCACCAGCCGCGACGGATGCATATCCCCAATCTGCTGACCCTCGGACGGATCGTGCTCGCGATCGTGTTCGTGATCCTGCTTTCGGTCTCGGCGCCTCGTGAGCTCGGGAGCGATCTGAGCGCGGGGTCGCGGATCGGGGAGCTGACCCAGGGGTCGACGACGCTGCTGATCATCGCGTGCGCGGTGTTCGTGATCGCGACGATCACGGACGCGCTGGATGGTCATCTGGCGCGGAAGTGGAAGGTGGAGAGCAAGTTCGGACGGATCATGGATCCGTTCGCGGACAAGCTGCTGGTGCTGGGCGCGTTCGTGATGCTGGCCGGGCCGACGTTCGCAAGTCCTTTGCTTTCCGGGGGTTCGATCCAGGTGTCGGCGGTGTCGGGGTGGATGGTCATCGCGATGATCGCGCGGGAGTTGCTGGTGACCTCGATCCGCGGGGTGTACGAGGGCGAGGGGGTCGAGTTCCCGGCCGGGTGGTCGGGGAAGGCGAAGATGGTGCTCCAGAGCGTGTCGGTGCCTCTGATTCTGCTGCTCGTCGCGCTGGGTTCGCCCGGTCCGGGGAGCACGGAGCGGACGATCATCGTGATCCTGGTGTGGTTGACGGTGGTGGTGACGCTGATCTCGGGCTTGCCCTATGTGGGTCGGGCGTTGCAGCACACGGTGGATCAGCAGGCGAAGATGCTCGAGGTGATGCGCGGAAAGCCGGCGCGGAAGCCGACGAAGGGGACGAGCCGACCCGGCGCGAAACCGCGTCAGAAGGGGACCAAGGGCGGGCAGGGCGGCGGCAAGAAGCGGTAAACGGTTTGCACCGAGGGGTTTGCGATGAACACGATTTCTCCCGCGCGGGCTCGGTGGTTGACGGTGTTCGGGCTCGGACGGATGCGTCCGGCGTCGGGGACGTGGGGGTCGATGCCGGCGGTGGTGATCGCGGCGGGGCTGATCCTCGTGGTCCAGAACAGCGCGTTCCCGGGGGCGGGGTACCGGGCGGCGATGGCGCTGGGGGCGGTGTGGTTCTCGATGGTGTGCGTGCTCTGGGGCGCGGACGCGGAGGCGCGGTGGGGTGAGGACCCGTCGGAGGTGGTCGCGGACGAGATGGCGGGTCAGTTCGTGACCTTGCTGATGATCCCGAGCGCGATGCTCGGGACGGGGGACGGGGGGTGGTCGGTGCTGTTGACGCTTGTGGGGGCGTTTTTCCTGTTCCGGGCGTTCGATATTCTCAAACCCTGGCCTGCGGGGGCGATGCAGCGGATCCCGGGGGGATGGGGGGTGCTGCTCGATGATCTTTTCGCCGGGGCGATGGCGGGGCTGGTGATCTGGATCGTGCAGTGGATCCAGTGAAGGCGCAAGTCCCCCACTACCATTGTCGATCGTGACGCAAACGATTGTGACAGCACGGGTTGGATTCGCTTCGCCGCTGGTGCTCCGCGCGCCGGGGGGGTCGGTGGTGCTCGAGAGCAACCTGATGCTCGCGCCGATCGCCGGGTGGTGCGAGCACGCGTGGCGCGTCGCGGTGCGCCGCGCGGGGGGCGTGGGGCTGGCGTGCACGGACCTCTTGAGCCCGACGGGGCTGATCTGCGGGTCCGAAGCGAGCAAGGACCTGGCGCACACGAGCGGGGAGGACCAGCCGATCGGGATGCAGCTCTACGGGTCGGACCCGGAGATCATGGCGCGGGGGGCGGCGTGGTGCGCCGAACACGGCGCGACGGTGGTGGACATCAACATGGGGTGCCCGGTCGACAAGGTGTGCAAGAAGGACGGGGGGTCGAAGCTGATGTGCGATCTCCCGAACACGTTCGCGATCTTCGAGCGGGTGCGCGCGGAGCTCGATGATCGGATCCCGCTGACGGCGAAGATGCGCCTGGGGTGGGACGAGGACGCGAAGCGCGATGGGGTCGCGGCGGACCTGGCGCGGGGGCTGTGCGAGCGCGGGGCGGCGTGCATCACGGTGCACGGGCGCACGACGGCGCAGAAGTTCAAGGGGTCGTGCGATCATGAGGGGATCGCGCGGGTCGTCGATCGGGTGAATGAGACGACGGACGGGACGGTCCCGGTGCTGGGGAACGGGGACGTGAAGTCGGCGCTCGATGTCGTCGCGATGCGCGCGAATACCGGATGCGCGGGGGTGATGATCGGGCGCGGGGCGTTCGGGGATCCGTTCATCTTCCGAAAGGCGTGGGCGCTGCAGCGGCGCATCGACGAGCTCGGGGTGGATCCGAGTGATGAGGATGCGGTCGCGCGGATCGATCTGTCGGATGTGTCGCCGAGCGATGACGAGGTGCTCGGTCTGGTGCTGGAGTACTTCGAGCGGATGATCGCGACGCGCGGGGAGCGCCACGCGATGCACGTGATCCGTCAGAAGATCTCGTGGCTCGGGAAATCGATCCGGGACGGGCACAGCAAGGCGCTCAAGGAATCGATCCGGACGGCGAAGGACCCGGGGGAGGTGCGCGGAGTGATCGACGATTGGTGCGTGGGGGAATGCGGAGAGCGGGTGTGATCTCGCGGTTTGTGAGCGCGTTCGTCGGGGGGCGCGGCGCGGTGCTCGATGATCGGGGGACCATCGTGCAGCGCGGTAGGCACGGGGATCTGAGGTTCGCGGAGTTCGGTGAGGACGAGGGGTCCGAGGAGTCTGAATCGCTCGACGGCTCCGAGGCGCCCAAGTCGAAATCGTTCTGGAGACGTGTGTACGGGTGGGTGCTGGTGATCGGGAGCGCGCTCGTCACGCTCTGGATGATCGGGTGGCTGGGGTGGCTCGGGTGGCGCTTCGCACGGTGGATCGGGTCGACGCTCTTCGGGCTTTCGGGTGTGCTCGGGCTGCTGAGCGGGACGATCACGGTGCTCGGCGTGATCGCGCTATGGATCCTCATCGGATGGCGGATGCGGAGCGCGCGGAGCGAGGTCCGCGCGAACGAGCGCCGAAGATCGTTCGAGGATCGGTCGGAGATCGCGGGTCGGCTCGCGATGGGGTACTGCCCGGCGTGCTTCTATCCGATCGAGGGGTCGCGTGTCGAGGAGGACGGATGCACGGTGTGCGGCGAGTGCGGGGGCGCGTGGCATGAGGACCTGTGGTCGACGTATCGGCGGGTGGAGCACGACCGGGTCGTTGAGGGGATGCGGCGACGCGAGATCGATTCGATGGTGTTCTTTGATGCGCGGATGAGCGTGTGCCGGGCGGCGCGGGCGTTGTCGGAACGGGAGGTCGTGGCGCTGAGCTCGGCGACACGGTCGTGGGCGCGGCGGTTGCTGCGCTGGGCGCTGATCCTCGGGTGTCTCGGGGGTGCCTCGTTGATCTGGCTCATGCTCGCGGGATCGGTGCTGGATTCGAACACTTCGTTCGCGGCGATCGTGTTCGTGGTCGCGAGCGGGGTAATCGGGGTGGTGGTGCTGGTGATCGCGCTCCGGTCAGTTCGGGTCTGGAGGATCCGAAGCGATGTCCGGCGCTGGATGCTCGGGGAGCTCCGCGCGAAGCGGTGCCCGTGCTGCGGCGACGACCTCTCGGCGCGTCGGGCGGACCCGGTCGATGGGTCGATTGTGTGCGGTGGGGGCGGGGGGTGCGGGCATGCGTGGGACGTGATCCCGAGGGGGCGGAAGCACCACCTTCGCAGGCCCATCGAGAAAGAGTTCCGCAAGGCGCTGCGCCTGGGGCGTGTGTGGGAGCCCGACGAGTTCAGGGACGAGCGAACAAGCGGGATCCCTTCGTCGCCTTGAACCCGGCGGGGGGGTCAGTCTCTGAACAGGGTTTTCCCTCCGGTTGGGGGTTGGGGCTGCTGGGCTCGCGAAACCCGCGGAATCCGCTGAAACCGGGGGGGAAGGGGTGGCGTATGGGTCTTCGGCGGCCGATCGGTCGTCGTGGGTGTCGTTCGCTCTGGACGGGACCCGAACCCAACGCTCGTCTGTCCGTTCGGGCGAACCCAAATCCGTGCTCGTGGATTCTGGAGTGTGTGTGATGGAACGTCAGTCTTGTCGTGCGTGTGGTCTTGCTCTGGTTCTTGCGTGTGGTGTGGTCTCGTCGGCGTTCGCGCACGACGGTCCGAGCGTGGACGGGGGGTCGCTCGGTGATCAGGCGCAGCTCGGGCACTTCGATGCGCCCGAGGGGTACGTGAAGGTCCACGGGTGTTTCGGGGACGAGCACGGGCGGCTGTCCGGGGGGGTGCACCTGATCGAGCAGGATCCGTTCGTGCAGCGGATGGTCGATGCGCTCGAGCGCGCGCAGGGCGGGGTCGAGGGCGACAACCGGGTGGACATCGTCTTCGTGGGCGACGGGTACACGGCGGCGGAGATGGACCGGTTCCACGCGGACGTGGACGGGGTGCTCGAGACGTTCTTCTTCTACGAGCCGTTCAAGAGCTACGAGCCCTACTTCCGGATCACGCGGGTGGAGGTGGTGTCGAACGAGTCGGGGGTGGACAACGACCCGACGCAGGGGATCGAGCGGGACACGGCGCTGGACATGGGGTATTGGTGCGGGGGGACGGAGCGGCTCTTGTGCGTGGACGTGTCGAAGGCGTACGCGGCGGCGTTCTCGTCGGGCGCGGATGTCGACCAGGTGATCGCGATCGCGAACTCGAGCAAGTACGGGGGCGCGGGGTATCCGAGCAACAACCTCGGGACGGTCGCGGGGTCCAACGGGGCGGCGGCGGATATTGCTATTCATGAGTTCGGGCATTCGTTCGGGGACCTCGCGGACGAGTACACGTACGGGGGTCCGACGACGTACACGGGTCCGGAGCTGGGGCCGGCGGATGTGTCGATCTACAACCGGACGGCGCAGTTGGCGCAGGAGCGGAAGTGGTGGCGTTGGATGGACGCGAACGCGTCGGGGTTCGATGGGCCGACGAGCACGTACGAGGGGGGGAACTATTCGCAGTTCGGGGTGTTCCGTCCTTCGAACAACTCGATGATGCGGAGTCTGGGGCGTCCGTTCAACCTGCCCAGCGCCGAGGAGATCCTCAAGAAGCTGTACGGGGGCGAGGTCGATCCGATCGACGACGGGACGCCGGGCGGCGCGGAGCTGATGGACGGGGACGTGGCGTGGGTGCTCCCGATGCAGCCGCTGAATCATGATCTGAACGTGATCTGGTATCTCGACGGCGTGGTGGTGCCCGGTCTGATCGGGGCGACGAGCGTGGAGGTGTCGTCGCTGGGCGCGGCGCCGGGGTCGGCGCTGACGGTGGAGGTCATCGACGGGACCCCGTGGGTGCGGAACCCGCAGCTGCGGGAGAACCGGCTCACGAGCCGACGGACGTTCACGATCGTCGGGTGCGACCCGATCGCGGACCTGACGGGGGACGGGGAGCTCGATTTCTTCGATGTGAGCGCGTTCCTCCAGGCGCTGATGAACGAGGAGCCCGTGGCGGACTTCTCGGGCGATGGGCAGTACGATTTCTTCGACGTGAGCGCGTTCCTCCAGGCGATGTCGTCGGGCGAGTGCGCGCCGGTGTGAGTCGGCTGGCGTGGTCCGGGTGTTCGGATTCTGATCGAGCCCGGGGTTGATTTTCGGGCGTTCGGGGTGCAATCGTGCGGCTCGTTCGGCGTTTGGCGGACACGCGTGGCCGCGCCTCGGGCGATTCCAGGCCGAGACGGGCGCGGCGCGGCCGAGACTAGTATGGAACAGGGTTACCGAACCGGGTCACCGAATAGGGTCACCCGGCCCGCTTGGAGCACTCAGGAGGCAATGCGATGGTGAAGCTCACTGGACGGATGTCGGCGGCGGCGCTGCTGGCGCTCTCGATGACGGGGATGCCCGCGCTGGCGCAGGACGGGGCGGCGGATCCGCACGCGGGTCACGGCCACGCGCCGGGCGAGCACCGCGCGATCGACGAGGACCTGAACAACTCCATCATGCTCTTCAAGAGCGACACGGTGCAGCTTGGCGAGGTGCTCGACATCGAGCCCGTGCCCCTCGCGTTCGAGTTCAAGAACACGGGTTCCGAGGAGCTCGAGGTGCGCCTGGTCAAGCCCTCGTGCGGGTGCACGGCGGCGGACATGAAGAAGACGACCTTCGCGCCCGGGGAGAGCGGGACGATCGACATGACCTTCGATCCGCACGGTCGCAACGGCGCGCTGCGCCGGAACGTGACGGTGTACACGAACTCGAAGACCAACCCCGTGCAGACGCTGTACATCGATTGCATCGTCAAGCCCGTGGTGATCACGCAGCCGCAGGTGCTCGCGTTCGAGCCCGTGGACAAGGGGAACGGGGCGGAGCAGACGCTGTCGGTGTTCGGGCGTTTCCCGGACTTCGAGGTGACGCGCGCGACGGTGCAGGACCCGAGCAACTTCGACATCGAGGTCGAGAAGATCGGCGAGGAGAAGGTCGGGAGCGACACGATGTACCGGTGGGACCTGAAGGTCAAGATCCGGGAGAACGCCAAGCCCGACAACTACCGGACGGAGATCTCGATCCGGACGAACGAGGAGCACCGACCGATCTTCTCCCGCGCGGTGGTCGCGCGGGTGATCGGGGACCTGGAGCTGCGCCCCGTGCGGATGACGATGGGTCGTCTGCGGGTGGGCGACGAGTTCGAGCGCGAGGTGACGCTGCGTTCGCGCTCGGGCAAGGCGTTCAACATCACGAACCTGAACTCGAGCAACATCGTGCTCGACGCGGAGTACTCCGCGTCCCCGGTGGACCCGGAGAAGCGCGACGAGTGGACGATCACGGTCAAGGGCAAGGTGGGGAGCGCCGCGCCGCGGTTCAACTCGCAGCTGTTCGTCGCGACGGACATGGAAGACGAGAGTCTGATCACGGTCCAGATGTACGGGCAGCTCCTCGAGAACTGATCGGGAACCGATGGCGACGACCCTCACCACCCCTGGGCGCGTGCTCGCGATCGTGGGCGCGGCGTTCGTGATCGGGACGGTCCACGCGCTCGTGGGCGCGCCCGTGTCGCTCGAGGGCGCGACGCTCGCGGACCCGGACCGGGAGGTCAAGGGCGCGGGGGCGCGGACACCGGGGGCGGGTTCGACCCCGGCGCCGAGCGAGGACCCCGCGCCGGGCGACGCGACACCGGATGAAGATGCCGACACGGACACCGAGTCGACGGACGACGCGAGCGCGGAGCAGGCGGCGAAGATCGCGGCGATGCTCGAATCGCTCGACAACCCCCAGGGGCGGAGCGACGCGCTGCTCGACGCGCCGGTGCCCGAGGGGATGCTGACGCTTCGCCGGGCGCACGAGCTGTGGGAGCAGGGCGCGTACTTCATCGACGCGCGGTACCCGGACGAGTACAACGCGGGGCACATCGAGTACGCGCTGCGCCTGACGAGCCCGGAGTTCGATTCGGACTACGAATACGCGGACTGGGTGATGTCCAAGATCCCCCCGGACTCGACGGTGGTGATCTACTGCGTGGGGGGCGAGTGCGACGCGTCGAAGAACGTCGCGGCGCGCCTCGAGCAGTTCGGGTACACGGACCTGCGGATCATGGGCGCGGGGTACAACGAATGGGAGCTCGCGGACCTCCCGCGCGCGTTCGGACCCGAGGGGAGCACGCCGTGAGCGCGAAGGGGACCGGTCACGGGGCGCTGGCGTGGGTCGAATCGATCCTGATCGCGCTCCCGGTGCGTCTGGCGTTGGGGGGGCTCATCGGGCTCGCGGGGGTGAGCAAGCTCCGGGGGGTGCAGTCCTTCGCGGAAGCGATCAAGGGGTTCCGGATCGTCGACGCGGACAGGCACGAGCACCTGATCATCACCGCGGCGTACACGATCCCGTATGTCGAGCTCATCGTGGCGCTGCTGCTGGTGCTGGGGCTGTGGACCCGGGCGGCGGCGGCGGCGCTGGGGGTGCTGCTCATCGGGTTCATCGCGGCGCTGGTCCGGGTGATCGTGGACGATTCGGTGTCGGCGGACTGCTCGTGCTTCGGGGATATCGAGCTGTTCTGCAGCGCCGGGGTCGGGTGGTGTCAGGTGGTGCGGAACGCGGTCCTGCTCGTCGGGGTGGGGTATCTGGTCTGGCGACAGGGCGGTCTGGTGTCCCTGGACGCGTGGTGCTCGTCGCGGCGTGCCAGGCCCGGGGACCCGGCGTGGTCGGTCGAGCGGTCCGAGCCCTGATACCAGCTTGGGGGCTTGGGGGCTTGGGGGCTTGGGGGACGGGTGGAGATTTGCGGGGGGATCGGGGATAGACTCCCTTCCTGATTCTGAATCCGTCGCTCGGGTGTGACGCGTCGTTCGCGTGACGATCCGGGCCGCAGCAAGACCACGACGGAGCTAATGAGATGAGCAGATTCCAGCGTTTCGGCGCCCCCCAGGGCAAGGTCACGATCGAGAGCGGCAAGGGCATCGAGTACGTCGATTACAAGGACGTCGAGTCGCTGCGTCGGATGATGACCCCGAACGGGAAGATCTACGGGCGCAAGCGCCTCGGGACGAACGCGCGTCAGCAGCGGATGGTCGCGACGGCCGTCAAGCGGGCGCGGTTCCTCGGGCTGCTCCCCTTCACGAGCGCGACGCTCTGAGCGTCGCTCGTCTGAACCGACGACGGACCCATGGCGACATTCGATCGTGAATACGAACCCATCGCGCTGGCGCTGAACCACGTGAGTGGTGATCGTGCGCGCCGGATGCGCGAGGTCGTCGACGTGCTGTGGCGCTTCATGAAGGACCACGGCGTGTCGTGGGTCGGGTTCTACCTGATCAACGAGGACAAGAGCGCGATGGTGCTCGGGCCTTCGCGTGATACGCCGGCGTGCAATCCGATCGAGCTGCACGGGGCGTGCGGGAAGTCATGGCGGACGGGCAAGCCGCTGATTATCACGGACATCAAGAACCTGGGTCCGGAGTACATCGCGTGCGATCCGCGTGATATGTCGGAGCTGGTGATCCCGCTTTTCGATCAGGACGGCGGGTGCTGGGGGGTGCTCGACGTGGATTCGCGCGAGCGCGGCGCGTTCAGCGAGGCGGACATGGTGGAGCTGCGCCGGATCATGGAGTCGGCGGGGTTGTCGTGGCCCAGGCCGCACCTTGAGGCGCTGCAGTACTGACGGTTAGAAGGGGTCCGGGGCCTTGAAAGTCATGCGCTTTCCGCTGACGGGGTGGTGGATGGTGAGCATCGAGGCGTGGAGCATGAGGCGCGGGGCGTTGGGGGTGCCGTAGAGCTCGTCGCCGACGATGGGGGCGCCGAGTCCTTCGGTTTCGTCGCCTTCGGGGAAGCCCACGGTGGTGATGTCGGGGTGGGCGGCGTGGACGCGGAGCTGGTGGGTGCGCCCGGTGACGGGCTCGAACTCGACGCGGGTGACGGGTCGGTGTTCGTAGGTTTCGCGCGACAGGACGGTGTAGCGGGTGGTGGAGGGTTTGCCGTGGATGTAATCGACGAGCATGAGGGGGCGGACGTCCATGTCCTTGCGCATGGGGGTGTTGATCTCGCCGGCGTCGGATTCGAGGTGCCCCTCGAGGAGCGCGAGGTAGCGTTTGGCGGTGGTGCGGTCCTCGAACTGTTTGGAGAGGTTCCGGTGGGTGTGGGCGTCGAGGGCGAGGATGATGATGCCCGACGTGGAGAGGTCCAGGCGGTGGCAGGTCATGGGGCCGGTCGCGTGGGGGTAGAGCGCGTGGATGCGTGAGCGGAGGCAGTCTTGCTTTTCGGGCGCGATCCCGGGGACGGTGAGGAGCCCGGCGGGTTTGTCGACGACGACGAAGCGCTCGTCCTCGTGGAGGATGGTGAGGGGATCGGCTGGGGGTGTGTAGTCGAAGGTCTCGACGGGCTCGGTGCGGACGCGCCGGATGAGGTGGTCGGGGATGTCGGGGTTGATGATCCTGGGCTTGGATGCTTTGGGTTTGGCGTTCTTGCGTTTGCGCCGGCGTTTGGGGCGTTTGCTTTCCGAAGGGGCGGGGCGCGATGACCTAGGATCGTCCATGACCATGAGTGTATTCAGCGGTGTGATCGCATCGGCGGCTCTGACGGCGGCGGCGATCGGACAACCCGTGAACCCGAACCCGGATTGGGACTCGGGGTGGTCCGAGCGTGAAGCGCCGTTCCTGACGAACCACCGTCAGATCACGAGCGAGCAGACGTTCATCAAGGCGGGTGAGTCGTACTTTTCGCCGGACGGGAACATGATCATCTTCCAGGGGATCGAGATCCCGGAAGACGGGGGTGTTCCGAGCGCGTACTACGCGATGTACGTCGCGCCCGTGGAACGGGACGGGTCGGGCGCGATCACGGGGCTCGGACGCGCGGTGATGGTGTCGGAGCCCGGGAGCTCGAACACGTGCGGGTGGTTCCATCCGACGGAGTTCACCCCGGAGCGGTCGTACGAGATCCTGTTCGGGACGACGACGACCCCGCCGAGCGAGGAGGGGGTCGCGGGGTATCAGCGCGGGACGTCGAAGTACTCGTGGCAGTTCCCCAATGAGATGGAGATCGTCACGAAGACGGTGAGCGAGGAAACGCTCCGGATATCCCCGATGGACGACCCGAGCGCGGGGGAGGTCGCGCACGGGACGATGGTCATGGACCACGGCCCGATCTGGGAGCGCGACGGGTACGACGCGGAAGCGTCGTGGTCCCCCGATGGGCGGTTCATCCTGTACACACGCCTCGCGCCCGGGTCGGACGACGGGGATCTGTGGATCTACGACACGAAAACTGAAGAGCATGTCGAGCTGATCGCGGAGCCCGGGTACGACGGGGGGCCGTTCTTCTCGCCGGACGGGACGTCGATCACGTACCGATCGGATCGTCGTCAGGACAAGCTGCTGCAGGTGTTCGTGGCGCGGCTCGCGTTCGACGAATCGGGCGCGGTGACGGGGATCGAGAAGGAGATCCAGGTCACGGACAACGAGCACGTGAACTGGTGCCCGTTCTACACCCCGGACGGCGAGTACCTGTTCTACGCGACGAGCGAGGTGTCGCACGGGAACTACGAGGTCTTCTGCGTCCGCGCGACGGGGGACGACCCCGCGAGCGAGCGCCCGCGCCTTCGGATCACGGACGCGCGCGGGTTCGACGGGCTCCCGGTGTTCTCTCCGGACGGGTCGACGATGCTGTGGACGGCCCAGCGCGGGGCGCTGCGCGAGGACGAGTCGCGCCCGAGCTCGCAGCTGTGGATCGCGGACGTGGACCTGGACGCGGTGGACGCGGCGTACCGGGCGCTCGAAGCGGCGCGCGACGCGGAGGACGCGCTCGAATCGTTCGACGAGTTCGTGCCCGAAGGCGTGGACTGAGCGACGGGGAGGGACGAGCACGCGATGAGCGGGGCGCCGATCCATGACGATGCTGTCCGTGTGATGGCGCACGTGGGGGATCGCACGCCGTCGGCGGAGCACTCGGTGTTCTGGAAGACGTGGTTCCAGTCGCTCATCGAGGCGACCCCCGAGCTGCGTGTGCGCACGGACCCGGACCCTTCGGACCCGGGCGCGACGCACGAGTTCGTGTCGCGCGGGGACGTGCGGATCGGGTGCGCGCTGGTGGTCCCCGAGTCGGCGCCGATCCGCGCGGCGCTGGTGTGCGTGCACGGCGCGGGGACCCCCGACGCGCTCGGGCACGAGGCGCGTCGGTGGCGCGGGGTCGCGGAGAAGGGGGTCGCGGTGCTGTGCGTGCGGGTGCGCGGGTTCCCGGGGTCGAGGACGGATATCGGGGGGCACCCCGTCGGGTTCACGAGCGATGATCGGGGGTGGTTCACGCGCGGGCTGGGCGAGGACGAGCCGAACCGGTGGGTGGTGCCGCACATGGTGAGCGACGTGTGCAACGCGGCGCGGGTGATGCGCAACGCGCTGCTGGGTCGGGACGAGTCGGGTCGGTGCCTGACGCTGGGCGCGGCGCTCGATGCGGCGCCGGTGTACCTGCACGGGGTTTCGCTCGGGGGCGGGCTGGGCGTGATCGCGGCGGCGCAGCTGAGCGGGCGTGTGGCGGGCGAGCCGGTGATCGAGCGGATCGCGCTGCGCTGGCCTTCGATGGGCGCGATGGGGTGGCGCTTGGCGCATTCGCGCTCGGGGCTGGCGGGGGTGATCCACGAGACGCTCGACGCGCACCCGGACCGGCGCGAGGCGCTGATGGATCGGCTCCGGTTGTGCGACCCGGTGGTGCACGGGCGGCGGGTGCGGGTGCCGACGCTGGCGCTGCTCGCGGCGCATGACGACGTGGTCCCGGGGGAAGCGGCGGCCGCGGTGTACAACGCGATCGAGGCGGACCCGGGGCGGAAGTGGCGCATGTGCATCGAGCGAGGGCACGCGGAGGGGGATGCGGCGCTCACGAGGCGGATCGCGACGTTCAACCGGGCGCTGGAGGACTTCTTCGACCCGGCGAGACGGCCGCTCGAGTCGATGCACGCGTGGGACGCCGAGCTCGGGGTCCGCGCGATGGTGCGGAACGAGCGCTGAGCGGTCCGGGTCTACCCTTTGGGCATGAGCGAACACGAGGCGGCGGCGATGAGCGTGATCAAGGCACTGATGGACGGGGTGATCGACTACGCGGGGCTGTTTCCGCCGAGCGAGGTGTCGATGGACGCGGCCGTCACGAACTACGCGAAGTACCTGCGGAGCGAGCACGCGTCGTTCCTGGGTCGGTTCGTGTGCCCGGTGGCGCGGCTCGACGAGCTGACGAGGGAGGGCGCGATGCTCATGCCCGGGACGCACGCGACGAGCGGGTACCGGGAGAACGCGGACGTGATCGACGCGTGGCGCATCAGCGGGGTGCTCCGGGAGGACCTCCCGGGCGCGCTCGAGACGATCTATGCGTTCAACGAGCACCACGACGACGAGGCGCACGGGCTGGCGATGGTCGACGCGATCGAGATGCCCGTGCGGACCCCCGACGAGATCGACGAGGCGCTCGAGGTGCTCCCGGAGATGATCGGGGCGGCCTTCGAGATCCCCCAGGACATCGTGATGGGCGGGGATCCGAGGGGATTGATCGCGGCGCTCGCGGGGTCGGGGGTGCTCGCGAAGATCCGGTGCGGGGGGGTGAGGCCCGAGATGATCCCGGACAGCGCGAGCGTGGCGCGGTTCATGCTCGCGTGCAAGCGCGCGGACGTTGGGTTCAAGTGCACGGCCGGGCTCCATCACCCGATCCGGAAGGAGTACCCGCTCACCTATGCGGATGATGCGCCGCGCGGGGTGATGCACGGGTTCATCAACATGTTCTTCGCGGGGGCGGCGACGCGCACGCGCAAGAACATCGACGAATCGACGATCATCGCGATCCTCGACGAGACGGACCCCGCGATGTTCGTGTTCAAGGACGGGGCGATCACCTGGGGCACGATCACGATCAGCGGCGCGGACATGGTGGTGGCGCGCGAATCGTTCATCACGAGTTTCGGGTCGTGCTCGTTCACGGAGCCCACGGATGATCTGAAAGCGCTGGGCCTGCTGTGAGCGAGTCGGAGGGCGCGGAGGGTTCGCGCGGATCTCGGGCGTTCTTCTACGGGTGGGTGATGCTCGGGGTCGCGATCGTGATGGCGATCGCGACGATGCCCACGCAGTCGGTGGTGGTGTCGCTGTTCAATGATCCGATCAGCGGGGCGCTGTCGCTGGATCTGGAGGAGCTGAGCCGGGCGTACACGATCGGGACGATCTGCGCCGCGATCCCCCTGCCCTGGGTGGGGCGGATGGCGGACAAACACGGGCTGCGTGTGGTCGTGGGGATCGTGTGCATCGCGTGCGCGGGGGCGCTGGTGTTGTTGTCGTTTGCGCAGTCGCTGGTCGTGCTGACGATCGCGTTCTTCTTCATGCGGTTCCTGGGGCAGGGGTCGCTGGGGATGCTCGCGGGGCACACGATCGCGATGTGGTTCGAGCGGAAACTGGGGCGGGCGCACGCGCTCTTGGCGGTGTGCGGGTTCGCGGGGGGGTCGGCGCTCATGCCCGCGCCGACGGCGTGGCTCATCGGGGAGCTGGGGTGGCGCCCCGCGTCGCTCGTGCTCGCGGGGTTCGTGCTCGTGCTGGTGCTTCCGCTCGTGCTGTTCGTGTTCCGGAACACACCCGAGGACATCGGTCAGCACCTCGACGGCGACGACCACGAGCACACGAAACACGACGTGATCCACGGCGGGAAACCCCCGAAGGACGACCCCGCGTTCACGCGCCGTCAGGCGATGGGGACGCGCGCGTTCTGGATCATCGTCCCGATTATGTGCGCCAACGGATTGATCGGGACGGCGCTCCTGTTCCACATGACCCCGATGCTCCGCAGCGCCGGGATCGACGGCGACGACCCGGCGCTGCTCGCGCAGTCCGCGCTCGCGATCCAGCCCTGGCCGATCGCGTTCGGGGTGTCGATACTGCTGATGGGGTGGCTGGTGGATCGGGTGAAGCCCAGGCACCTGATGCCCCTGGGCCCGGTGCTGATGGGGCTCGCGTGCGCGGTGTGCCTGGGCGCGGTGTCGGGGTGGTTCGGTCCGGAGCGCGTGGTCCCCGCGATGGGCTTGGGGATGGGGATCTTCGGGGTCGCGATGGGGGTGGGTGTGGCCGTGGGGAATCCGGCGATCGCGCGGTACTTCGGGCGGACGCATCACGGCGCGATCCGCGGGACGATCTCGCTCGCGAGCGTGGCGGCGACGGGCGCGGGGCCGTGGATCGCGGGGAAGGCGTACGTGGTGAGCGGGGAGAACTTCGGTCCGGTGCTGTTGGTGTTCGCGCTGACGGGTGTGCCGCTGGCGGTCGCGAGTTTGTTCCTGCGGCCTCCGAGTCCGCCGGAGGATCGGGATGTGTCGGATCCGGATCCGGATGATGTGGATCCGGTGCAGGTGTGAGGGGGTGTCTTCCTCCCTCTCCCGTCGCCGACGGGAGAGGGTCGGGGTGAGGGCTGATTTCGCACCCTCCCCCGCGTGCGGGGGAGGTGGTCCGCCGAAGGCGGATCGGAGGGGGTGCGAAGCGTTCATAGACTTTTATATGGATAGTGGATTCAGAGGAAAGCACAATCCACAACTTCGCGCGGACGGCGCGATGGGTCACACTGCTCGAAAACTCCGCCAAGACATGACGCCTCCGGAGCGGGTCCTCTGGTCACGACTCCGGCGGAAGCAACTCGGGGGTTTTCGGTTCCGCCGACAGCATCCGATCGGGCCGTACGTGGTGGATTTCTATTGCCACGCCGCGGCGCTGATCGTTGAACTTGATTCGAGCTATCACGACGGGTGTTCGGATCGGGATGCTGATCGGGATACGTTCTTTCGTGAACGTGGGATCGAGACCATTCGGATCGGAGCGCCGGATGTGATGCGGAATCTCGACGGCGTCTGTACGACTATCCTCCATGGCGTGCGGGATCGGACGTCCGAAGACCCCCACCCCGGCCCTCCCCCGCACGCGGGGGAGGGTGCAGAACCATCCGACGGCTTGTCGTCCGGGTGATGCCCGACACATTGAACGCTCACGGGAGCTTGTATGCCGCAACAGATTGACGAGACACACGATCCGAAACTCGAGTCCTGGGTCCGGAGCGCGAACGATCCGGGGACGGACTTTCCGATCCAGAACCTGCCGTGGGTTCCGTTCTGGCACGACGGGATGGACGATCAGGTCCCCGAGGGGCTCGGGGTGCGGATCGGGGACATGATCCTCGATGTCGGGATGATCGAGCAGGCGGGGCTCCTCGACGGGGTCTCGGACGACTCGACGTTCTGGCACCTCCACACGCTCGGCGCGGCGAGCCCCGAGGAACGGCGCGCGGCCCGCGCTCGGATCTCGGCGCTGCTCTCGAAGGACAACGGGGAGCTCCGGGACAACGCCGATCTGCGCGAGAAGGCGCTGCGCCCGCTCGAGGCGTGCCGACTGGAGTTCGCGGGTGAGTTGATCGGGGACTACACGGACTTCTATGCGTCGCTCCATCACGCGACGAACGTGGGGTCGATGTTCCGCCCGGACAATCCGCTGCTCCCGAACTACAAGCACATCCCGATCGGGTACCACGGGCGCGCGTCGTCGATCGTGGTTTCAGGGACGGATGTTCGTCGACCCGTGGGTCAGCAGGCACCGGCGGAGGACGGGGGGGCGCCGAGCTTCGGGCCGTGCAAGCTGCTGGATTACGAGATGGAGATGGGCGCGGTCATCGCGCAGGGGAACGAGCTGGGGGAACCGATCTCGATCGACGAGGCCGAGGATCATCTGCTCGGGATGTGCATTCTCAACGATTGGTCGGCGCGGGATCTGCAGAAGTGGGAGTATGTGCCGCTCGGGCCGTTTTTGGCGAAGAACTTCGCATCGACTGTTTCGCCGTACATCGTGACGATGGAGGCGCTCGCGCCGTTCCGGGTTCCGGCGTTCGAGCGGGACGCGTCGGATCCGCAGCCGCTGGCGTACATGGATTCCAAGGCGAATCGGGAGTCCGGGGGGATCGACATCACGGTCGAGGTGTGGTTGTCGTCGGCGCTGATGCGCGACAAGGGGATGGACCCGATCAAGCTGTCCCAAGGGTCGTTCAAGGACATGTACTGGACGCTCGCACAGATGGTGGCGCACCACACGGTCAACGGGTGCAACCTCCAGCCCGGGGATCTGCTCGGGTCGGGGACGATCTCGGGTCCAACGCGCGGGGCGCGGGGGTCGCTGCTGGAGCTGACGTGGGACGGGGATCCGTTCGCGGAGCCGCCCGTGCTGGTCCCGGGGACGCAGCGGACGCCGATCGAGCTTCCGACCGGGGAGGAGCGGAAGTTCCTCGCGGACGGGGACGAGGTGATCATGAAGGCGTACTGCGAGCGCGAGGGGTACCGGCGGATCGGGTTCGGGGAGTGCCGGGGGACGATCACGCCGGCGCGTTCGGTCTGACAGGCCTGGCCCGGCCCTGTAGGATGTTCGCACGATGGCGACGAAGTCCGTGGTGGCGTATTCCGAGCGTCTGACTGGCAAGTACCGGGTCATGCTCGTCGCGATGATCGCGATGGTCGGCGCGTTCGCGGTGCTCGCGGCGATCCGCGCCGTGCAGCACCCGGACGAGACGGACTTCCAGTACTTCTACTACGCGGCGTACGGCGTGGTCCACGGGGAGCACCTGTACACGGTCGGGGAGCGGTTCACGGATGTGCGGTGGTACGCGTATCTGCCGCTCTTCGCGATCGTGCTGTCGCCGCTGGTGCCGCTGGGGGTGGGGAGCGCGGGCGCGGTGTGGGCGTTCGTGTCCGCGGCGCTCCTGGGCGCGTGCATCTGGATCGCGAGCTCGCAGGCGGTGTGCCGCATGGGGATGCGCGCGAGCCCGAACCTCGTCGTCGGGGTGGCGCTGCTCGTCGTGCTCGTGTTCGGGGACAAGATCCGCGGCGAGCTGCGCCTGGGGCAGTCGGACGCGTTCGTGATGATCTGGGTGATGCTCGGGCTGCTGTGGCTCGAGAAGCGCCCGATCCTCGCGGGGTTCATGCTCGGGGGGTCGGTGAACGTGAAGCTCCAGGGGCTGGTGTTCCTCCCGTACCTGATCGTGCGCGGGCGCTGGCGGAACCTGATCGGGCTCGTCATCGGGTCGCTGTTCTTCGCGTTCGTCGGGGTGCTGATCTGGGGGTGGGCGCGGAACCTGGAATACCTCGGCACGGTGCTCGGGTGGGTCGGGCAGCTGGTCGGGGTGGAGTCCTCGGTCGAGCAGTCGGAGCTCTACCCGCTCGAGTGGATCCGGAGCGTGTCGATCCCGAGCGCGATGGCGCGGGCGCAGATCCGGTTCGGGCTCCCCGAGTCGTTCGTCATGCTCGCGACGGCGGGGCTCGTCGGGCTCGTCGTCGCGCTGGGGTGGGCGGTGTACCGGTTCCGTGGTGTGGCGCTGTTCAGGGGGCGGTTCGGGGCGCGCGAGTCGTCGAGCGAGCGGATGCGCGGGGTGGTCGGGCTCGAGTACGCGGGGCTGCTCGTGGGGGTGCTGGTGTTCTCGCCGCAGAGCACGGTGCGGCACCTGCTGCTGTCCGTGTTCGTGGTCGCGCTCGGGAGCGCGATCCTCCACACGGCGGTGGCGCGTCCCAAGAAGCTCCTGATCGGGGTGCTCATGGCGGGGTACTGGGCGGCGATCACGTTCCCGCCGGCGGTCATGGGCGAGGCGCTCGACTGGTGGCGCTCGGTCGGGGGCGCGTCGTGGGTGCTGCTCGCGCTGTATTTCAGCGTGCTGTGGGTCGGGCTGGGGATCGTGGGCGGGCTCGATGACGGGGCGCCATCCCCGGCGGACCGGGCGGATCGGGCATAAAATCGCGTCATGCGGACCGTGTCCGTCATTGTGCCGTGCTTCAACGAGGAGGAGGTCCTCGGGGCGTTCTACGAGCGCAGCGCCGCGGCGGCGGACGCGGTGAAGGGGTGGGCGCACGAGTGGATCTTCGTCAACGACCGCTCGACGGACCGGACCGCCCGGACCCTCGACGCGCTCGCGGCGCGGGATGACCGGGTCAAGGTCGTGCACCTGGCGCGGAACCGGGGGCACCAGGTCGCGGTGACGGCCGGGCTCGACTACGCGATGGGGGACGCGGTCGTCATCATCGATGCTGATCTGCAAGACCCACCGGAAGTCATCGGGCGGATGCTCAACCTGATCGACGAGGGGTACGACGTGGTGCACGCGCAGCGCGCCGAGCGCCGGGGGGAGACGGCGTTCAAGCTGTTGACCGCGAAACTCTTCTACTCGATCCTGCGCCGGATCGGGAACGTGCGCGTGGTCGAGAACGCGGGGGACTTCCGGTGCGTGTCGAGACCCGTCGCGGACACGATGCGCGCCTTCCGCGAGCCCCACCGGTTCCTGCGCGGGATGTTCACGCACCTGGGGTTCACGCAGTGCGTGCTGCGCTACGACCGGGACGAGCGGTTCGCGGGGGAGAGCAAATATCCGCTGATGAAGATGATGAGACTGGCCGCGGACGCGGTGTTCAGCATGTCCGCGGCCCCGATCCGCGCGATCCTGTGGGCGGCGGCGGGGATGTGGGCGCTCGGGCTCGGCTACCTGGTGTACTCGCTGGTCAAGTTCGTCACGGTGGGGATCGATGAACCGGGGTGGACGTCCGTGGTGTTCCTGCTCACGATGTACACGGGGCTGATCCTCGCGTCGATCGCGGTGATCGGGCAGTACGTGGGACGGATCTTCGAGCAGGGGCAGGCGCGTCCGCTGTACTGGGTGTCGGCGATGCGCAACATCGATCCGGACGACGTGCGCGGGAAGTCGGTCGAGTCCAAGCTCGCGCGCCGGGTCGTCGCGAAGAACACCGCGATCGCGTCGCAGGCGGAGATGAAGGTCTTCACGGCCCAACGGCCCGATGGCGGGTGGGCGAGCGCGGTCCGCGGCGACGCGGCCCAGACCGAGACGACCAGCGCGTGAGCGAGCGGATCGAGCAACCCGACCACGACGCATGGACGAACGTCTATCCCGACGGGATCGGTCATCACTACTGGACCCACGCGCGGAACGCGCTGGTGCGCTCGCTGGTCAACGGGTACGCGAACGGGGCGCGGGTGCTCGAGATCGGGTGCGGGCGCGGGGTGGTGTGCGCGTCGCTTTTGGAGCACGGGATCGACTGCGAGGGGATCGATCTGGAGGCGCACCGACCGATCGACGATCGGGCCGCGCCCCGGATCCGGACGGGGGTGGACCTGTTCGATCAGGACCCGGATTGGCTCGGCGGGTTCGACGCGGCGATGATGCTCGACGTGCTCGAGCACATCGCGGACCCCGCGGGCTTTCTGACGCGCGTGCGCGGTTCGATGCCCAACGTCCGGACGATCATCGTGACCCTCCCGGCGCGGATGGAGCTGTGGTCGAACTTCGACACGTTCTGCGGGCATTACCGGCGCTACGACGAGGGGTCGCTCCGGGCGCTGGCGCGGGGCGCGGAGCTGGAGTTGGTGCGCTGGGGGTACGCGTTCCGCCCGATGTACGTCATGGGGCGGCTGCTGCTGATGTCGGGGAGGAACCGGTCCACGACGATCGACGCGCCCAGCCCGATGATGCGACCGGTGCACCGCGCGCTGTCGGCGCTGCTCACGCTCGAGCGGGGGGTGCTTCCGGATGACTGGAAGGGGTCGACGATCTACGGGGTGCTCAGGGTCCGCTGAGGGGGTCCGGATCGTCGAATGGAGCGCAGGGGACTCGAACCCCTAACTTCCAGCTTGCAAAGCTGGCACTCTACCAGTTGAGTTAGCGCCCCGCGGTGCTCCGATCGGGCCGGAACGGGCGGCAACTCTAGCACGATTCTCCCGAGATGACGAATCCGCGCCCGGGCGGGCGACGGAGTACGATCGACACCATGACCAGACCCACCCTGACACCGCTGTTCGCGTCGTTCCTGCTCTGCCCCGCGCTCGCGCCCCTCTCGATGGCGCAGGACGAGGCGCCAGAGGCGCCGGCGCGTGAGGCCGACCCCGACGCGCGGGACGCGGTGCGGGAGGACCGCTCCAGGATCTCGGTGACGCTGAATCCGAGCGTGGCGTACGCCGCGGAACGGGACTACGACACGGGGGTGGGCGACGTGGAGACCACGCGCCTCGGGGGCGAGGTCACCCTCGCGATCCCGCTCGACTCGCGCGGTCGCTTGAGCGTGGGGGTGGGCGCGTTCACGACGGACTACAGCGTGAGCGTGAACCCCGCGTTCGCGGGGGGGACCAACGCGGCGACGATCAGCGCCCAGTTCGATGACGTCCAGGAGCTGACGTTCAACACCATGTACACCCGTTCGCTCGACGACAACGGCACGTCGCTCTTCGTCGGGGGGCGCATCGGGTCCGCGAGCGAGGGCGGGGTCGACTTCGACGACGCGCTCGTCTGGGGCGCGTTCGGCGGGGTGTCGTGGCGCATGAACGACAACCTCACGCTCGGGGTGGGGGTCGGGGTCTTCTCACGCCTGGAGGACGACGTGCGGATCATCCCGCTCCCGACGTTCCGCTACGTGATCGACGACCGCTGGACCCTCATGACCGAGGGGCCCGGGCTCAAGCTCGACTACATGTGGAACGAGACCATGAACATGGGGGTGCACGCGCGCTTCCGGGGCGACGACTTCCGGATCGAGACGGACAACACCCTCGTCCCGGGGGGCGCGGTGTCGAACTCGATGGTCCCCATCACCTACTACCTCGACACGATCCTCGGCGATGCGAAGAACATCGCGCTCTACGCGGAGGTTGGCGTGGTCGTCGCGGGGGAGACGGAGATCTTCAACGCGGCGGGGAACGTCGTCGTGGAAGAGGACATCGACCCGGGCGTGTTCGCGGGGCTGACGCTCAAGATCCGGTTCTGACCCCCCACCCTTCACCCCCCACCCCCCACCGTCCCCCACTGCTGCCGCAGAGGGAGATCGATCGCTCAGCGCCCGGGGTCTTCGGGGGTCGCGGGGGCGCGCTCGAAGGAGCCGTCGGTCTGGGTGGCGCTGAGCGGGTCGGGGCGAAGGCCGAACGGGGGCGCGTCGCGGAGGGTGCAGGTGAGGATCATCGGGGGATCGAGGGGGCGGTCGTCGGGGTTGACGGGGACGCCCGCGATGGTCCGGATGACCTCCGCGCCAGAGACCGCTTCGGCGAACGAGGTGTATCGACCGTCGAGGAAGGACGTCCCCTCGCGCGAGAGGGCGACGAAGACCTGGGACCCGTTCGTGTCCGGGTCGGCGTCGCGCGCCATGGAGAGGACCCCGAAGTCGTGCGGGAGGTCGGAGTTCTCCAGATCGATCATGTACCCCGGGCCCCCGGACCCGGTCCCCGAGAGGTCCCCGACCTGGATGACGAAGGGCGCGCCCGAGGGGAGGGCGGCGACGACGCGGTGGAAGATCACGTTCGTGTAGAACCCGCCTTCGACAAGGTGCATGAAGTTGAACGCGGTGTTCGGGGCGGAGTCCGGGCGCATCCGGAAGACGATGTCCCCCTCGGTCGTGGACATGATGACTTCCCGGTCCGTGTAGATCCGGAGCCCGGAGTAGGTGACCTCGCGGTCCGTGGCGTTCTTTCCGTTCGCGCGGCGCGCCCGGGCGAGCTCGTCGTCGAACATGACGGGGGCGCGTGGGTCGGACGAGGGTTCGAGCGTTGAGCCGTCGACGATGCGGGCGCGCTCGGGGGTGATGATGGGCTGGATGACGAGGGGGGGGCCGACCTGCTCGCCGGCGAGGACGAGCTGGGCGTAGAGGACCCGGCGCGGGCGCTCCTCCCAGAGCACGGGGAGGAGGGAGGTGAGGTCGACGCGCCCCGACGCGGCCGGGGCGCGCCTGGTCCACTCGGGGTCGTCGGGGTCGATGAGCTCGATGGTGATCTCGCCGGCGAAGCCGTCGGGGGTCTGGACGAGGACGGGGACGCGCTGCCCGACGCCGTAGTACAGGCGCTCGGGGACGAGCTGCGCCAACGCGGCCTGTGTTGTGAGAAGGAGGACGACGGCGAGGATCGCGAACGTTCGTGTCATGGATCACGGTACGCGCGCACGGATCGCGTGGTTGCGGGAGGGGGAGGGGAGGGGGATGGGTTGGGGGTGGGGGTCAGGAGCCCGAGTTCGCGTCGTCGTCGCCGTCGAGGATGATCCAGGTCCGATTGACCTCTTCGATGATGTCCTCGTCTTCCCCGGTCCGGCTCATGATGGACTGGGTGATCGTGTTGTCCGAATCCTCGAACCAGTTGACGCTCAGACCGGCGGCGAGGACGTTGAAGCCCTCTTCGTGGTTGATGTCCTCGAGGGAGCGGACGGAGTCGGTGACGAGGGCGGCCGTCGAGTTGATCATGTAGAGGTAGCGTTCGCCCTGGGGGCCGATCCCGCGGTACTGGTAGTTGGTGACGATCTCGTCGTCGTTCTCGCCTTTCCACGCGTCGGCGTAGGCATCGACCTGATGGGAGCCCTTGTGGCTCGGGCAGTAGTAGACGCTCGGGGCGTTGACGTAGGACTTGTAGAAGAGGACCCCGAGCCCGTCCCACTGCATCCAGTCCCGGGGCGGGAACTCGGTGGGGGAGGTGCGTGCGATGTCCATCCGGTGGGGGGCGATCGCGTCGGCGCGCCGGGCGCCGTTGGCTTGGAGGAAGACGCTCGGGGGGAGGAGGTCGTTGTTGTCCTCGGCGTACATGTTCATGCCCAGACCGATCTGGCGCATGTCCGAGGAGCAGATGACCTTGCGCGCCGACTCGCGGACCATGGAGATGGACGGGAGGAGCAGCGCGATGAGGACGGCGATGACGCTGATCGACACGAGGACGTCCACGAGCGTGAAGGCGCTCCGTGCGGTGGTGCGATCGAGTTGGCTTGGACCCTTCTTCACGAGATTTGACCCACGCTTTGCTGTGTATCGGAACGGTGCCGAACGCAGCTTTGTTCGATATCCGGACGCAGGGCGTTTCATCCCTGTGCCGCGACGCGGTTCTAGGGTACAGGGAAGTGTGAAGAACCGCAAGGTTCGACTGAGATTCGGGTGATCCCCCCAAGTTCGAGGAACCCACGAACAGGGTCCGAATAACGGCGCGGATGGGGTTCAAAAATTTCGGTCGGATCTGGGTCTTGCGGGCATCCCCTTGCATCGGGTAGCGTATAGGCCGGTGGCCCGCGGGCGTTTGCGGGCCCCGGGCACGCTCGTGGACCCGGGACATGATGGCAGAGAATACGAACCAACGTGATGGTGACCCACGCGCCTCGGGGAAGGGCGCGGGCTCCGGCGAGCCGCCGCTGCGGGCGCAGGATCTGAAGGGTCAGGATCGGGCGGACTACGAACTCATGCAGAGCGTGGCGCACAATCATGAATCCGGCATTTCGGAGCTCTACGACCGTTTCGGGTCGCTGGTGTTCCGCATGGCGGTTCAGGCGCTCCCGACGCGGGACGAGGCGGACGACGCCGTCCAGGAGATCTTCGTCCGTCTGTGGAAGACGGCGGACCGGTACGACCCGCGGAAAGCGGCGCTCGTGACCTGGGTGATGCTGCTGACGCGTCGTCACCTTGTGGACAAACTCCGGCGCAAACGCGCCCGGATCAAGACGACGGGGTACGAGGACACCGGGTACGGGGGAGATACGGCCCGGGTCCTCGCTGATGTCTCGGAGCGCATGGAGCGCGACGAGAACTTCGCGGCTCTCATGAAGCGCGTGGACGCGCTCCCGGAGTTGCAACGGACGGTGGTGATCCGGGCGTACCTCGGGGGTCAGACCTTGCGTCAGATCTCCGACGAGCTCGAGACCCCGCTCGGAACGATCAAATCAGCGCTCAGCCGAGCGCTTGTGCGTCTGCGTGAACGCGCGGAAGAGGAAGTGGCCCCATGAGCGGCGAGACCTACACCACCCAGGAACTCATCGAGAACACCATGCTCCACGCGCTGGGGCTGCTGGACGACGATGAGCGCGAGGCGCACGAGCACGCGATGCTGCGCGCCCCGGAGACCACCCGGACGCTCGTGCTCGAGGAAGCCCGGCGCATGGCGGACCTGGGGGACCTGCTCCCGAGCGACGAGCCGGACCCGGCGATGCGCGAGCTCGTCATCGCGGCGGTCCGCGCCGCGATCCGCGAGGAGGAGAACGAGCAGCGCCTGACGGCGGGCGTGAACGGATCGGCGGTCGCCGGGCGGATCACGCACGAGAGCGCGGCCCGCGCCCAGAAAGTCGCGCAGCCCGTGGTCCCGCGTGGTCGCCGGGTGCACCGCGCGTGGCGCGCCGCGTCGATCGGTCTGGGCGCCGCGACGATCGCGCTGACGGTCGTGTCGATGAACCACTACCAGACGTACCAGAGCACGATGCCCGCGGGCGCGTTCGGATCCGCGTACGACAACCTGGGCGGGCGCTACTACGACGACATGATCTACGACGAGCAGACGCGCCGCGTGTCGCTCGTCTCCGCGAGCGAGTCGAGCAGCGCGATGGGCGCGGCGGTCTGGTACAACCCGGACTGGGAGAAGCCCCGCCTGCACATCAAGAACCTGAGGACCGAGCCCGACAAGCCCTACCGCCTGGTGGTGCTCGACGCGGACGGGAACATCGTCCGCGAGGTGATGTCCTTCGTCTCCTCCGGGGAGCGCGAGAACTTCGAGGTCGATCTGAACCTGAACTCGGAGAGCAAGCTCGCGATCTACGAGAGCGTCGAGAGCGTCGAGAGCGACGTGACCGCGTCCCAGCCCCTGCTCACGAGCTCGGACCAGAGCCTCTGATCCGACGGATCATCACGAGACAAACGAAAGCGCCCGCTCGGATCGAGCGGGCGCTTCGCATTGGTGAAGGCATGAGAAGGCGCGGTCGGGTCACGCTTCGTTCACGGTCCAGCTGTCCTCGTCGAAGAGGGGCTGGACGCGGGTGTCTCGCTCGAACTTGGCTTTCATCGCGCTGAGCCGGCGGAGGAAGATCCCCCCGATGAGGAACGACGCGACGGAGGAGCCGCCGAAGATCATGCCGGCCATCTCGACGCGCTTGGTGTCGAGCGGGGCGCCGCCCTGGGTCGCGGTCTGGTCGATCTTGGTGAGCGCGCCGTCGGTGCGCCGGGCGCGGGACGCGTTGGCCTGGGAGGTGAGGGTGAGCGCGAGGGTGTCGAGGACGCGCTGGGTGCGCGCGGCGCCCTCGCCGCGCAGCTCCATCTGGACGCTCCCGGGCTCGGGGGTCATGATGTCGAGCGAGTCTCGGATGTACGAGCCCAGCTCGCCCGGGACGGCGAGCTCCGCGATCCCTCGCTGCTTCATGCGCTGCGACGCCTGCTCGTGGAACTGCGGGTCCCGGATGAGCTCGGTGACGTAGGTCTGCCACCCGGAGAGGTCGGTCGGGGTGAGCGAGCGTTCACCGGCGTCGGCGGTGAGGGTGATGCTCGACGCGTACACCCCCGGCGCGACCTGACCCGAGACGAACCAGCTGATCCCCGCGAGCAGCGCCAGGACGAGCCCGAACGCGCCGAGCCCGATGAGGGCGTCCGATCGCGCTTCGCGGCGCGCGAGTTTCTTCTCGCCCTCGGCGACGGCGTTGTAGGCCTCGACGAGCTCGGCGCGCTTCTGGAGAACCGCTTCGCACTGCTCGTAGCGGTCGCTGAGCGCCTCGGTCGCGAGGCGGACCTTGTTGGCGCGGCTCTTGAGGGCCGCCTTGATGTTCGAGAGGCGCTCGCGCCGGAGCGTGACGAACTCGTCGCTCACGCCCTGGGGGCGCGCCTCGAGCTCCTCGATCTGCGCTTCGAGCGACCGGGTGTGGGTCTGGGCCATGGAGAGCTCGGCGCCGACGCGTTCGAGCTCCCTGGTGCGCTGGGCGATGTCCTGCTCCAGGGCCGCGATGCGGACGGTCGCTTCGTCGAGCTTGGTGCTGATCTCGGTGCTCGTCGCGTCGGTCTGCGCGCGGGATTCCTCGAGCGCCCTGGCGAGCGCGTCGCGCTCCGCGATGGCGCGGTCCGCGGACCGCTTCGTCTGTTCGAGCTGCTTGGCGAGCGACTCGATTGTGGCGCGTGCTTCCTCTGCGTCCGCTTCCAGGGCGCTGCCGCCGGCTTTGGCGTCCTTGAGCTGGGCATTGGCGCGTTCGAGCTGGGATTCGAGCGATTCGATCGTGCCCAGCGCGTTCTCGAGCTCCTCCTTGGAGGCGGCGCGGCGCGATTCGAGCTCCTGCTCGAGCGTCTCCGCCTTGCGCTGCGCCTCCTGGGCGAGGGCGAGCGCGTTGTCGAGCTCGGTGCGGTCCGCGGCGGTCTCGATGGCGCGGGACGCGTGCGCGAGCTCCTCGCGCAGGGTCTGCTCGCGCTGGGCGAAGTCCCTGGCGCCCGTCTCGAGGGTCTCGATGCGCGCCATGGCGATCGAGAGCGCCTCGTCGCGTGATTCAATGAGCGCGGTCGCCTCGTCGAGTTTGGACTGGACGGCCTGGGTCTGGGCGGTGAGCTGCTCGCGCTCCTGCTGGGCGCGTTCGCTCATCTCCTGGATCTGGTTCTCGAGCGCGCCGGCGCGGACGGCGAGCTCCTCGACGGCGCGGGCGCGGTCGCGGAGCTCGATCTCCTTGCCCGAGACGCTCGCCTTGGCTTTCTGGAGGTCCTGCTCGAGCTGGGTGATCCGGGCGGCGAGCTCGGAGTCCTTCTCGAGCTTGGCGCGCGCTTCCGCTTCGAGCTTGGCGAGCTCGTCCTTGCGCTGGGAGATCCCCTCGAGCTGCTGGTCGAGCTCGGCGACGCGCTCGTCGATCTCACGCGAGCGGGTCTCGAGCTGCGCCTCGAGCTCCTCGATCTTGCTCGCCTGCTCGGCGAGCTGGGATTCGCGGGTCTCCAGGCCCGAGGCGCGCTGGACCAGGTCCGACTCGCGCTCCTCGAGCTGCTCGCGCATCTGCGCGACCTCGACCTCGTGCTCGGAGATCTCGGACTCGCGCTGCTCGAGACGATCGCTCATCTCGTCGAGCTTGGCGCGGCGCGTCGCGAGTTCGGCGGCGAGCTCGCGGTGCTCCTCGTGGGCGCGCCGGAGCGATTCGAGCTGGCGCTCGACGCCCTCGATGACGCCCAGGACCTCGTCGGGGTTCTTGGGCGGCTTGATCTCGGCGCTCGGATCCCTCGGGGTCTGGTCCGAGCGTGCGGCGCGGGCGCTGCCGGCGGTTTGTTGGTTGTGGTCGTGAGCCATCACGCTCCTCCATCGCCGGCGTGGTCCCCTGTGTGCGCAGCACGCCCGGCACCTGCTGATATCGGTTCCGGATGGGTCCCGATCGATCCGTCCACGCACGCAGCGCAGATTCTGCGTCATCGGTGGTCCGGTCGTGCGGGCGGTGCCGCTCGCGCGGATGGGGGGCCCGATCCGGGGGCGGATCGGCGCGTCCGATCACGCGTCCGGATAGAGTGGGTCGTGGGTCCGATCACCCTCGAATGCGGGGATCTCGCGTGCGCGCTCGGGTCGACGAGCGCGGGCGCGATCGACGCGCTGCGCCTGCGTCACCCCGCGCTCGGGTGGGTCGCGCTCCTCCACGACGCGGGGTGCGCCCGGGTCGAGAATCGTCTCGGCGCGAGCGATCTGACCCTCCCCGGCGGCACGACCCGGCGCGACGACCCCGCTTCCCGACCCGGCGCGACCCGACCCGGCCCGCTCGCGTGGCGCATCCTGGACCGGTCACCCGGGTCCGCGCGTCTGGTGTGCGAGTTCGCGGCCGGGAACGCGCGCCTGGGCGCGATCCAGCGCGTCGAGCTCTCGCCGGGGCGTGTCACGATCGACCAGTCCCTCACGAACCTGTGCGATGCGCCGACCCCGTGCTGGATGGCGCGGACGATCCGGGTCCCGCGGATCCTCATGTCCACGAGCGACACCCTCGACATCGGGCGCGACGGGAAGGGGGCCGCGTGCTCGTGGATCCGCTCGGGGGTGACGCTCCACATCGATCACTCGGGGGGGTTCGGGCACGTCGCGTTCGACGAGCCCGAGTCCGGGGTGGGCGCGCCGAATGAGTCGCTTTTCGTCGGGGTGACCCTCTCGACGATCGATCCCACGGTCCTGGGACGCGGCGACGAGCGCGAGCACGCGCCGACGATCGATCCCGGGCAGACCCTCGCCGCGACGATCGCGCTGGGCGTGACGGCGGACCGGACCGTGACGCGATAGGATCGGGCATGGCGACCTGGCTGCTCAAAACCGAACCCAACGACTACTCGTACGACGATCTGGTCCGGGATGGATCCACCATCTGGGACGGGGTCTCGAACCCGACGGCGTGCATCCACATCCGGAAGATCAAGAAGGGCGACTGGGCGCTGATCTACCACACGGGGAGCGAGAAACGGATCGCCGGGCTCGCGAGGGTCGTCTCGGATCACTACGAGGACCCCAAATCGCCCGGGCTGACCGCCAAAGGGGACATCAAGCGCCCCGTCGTGGATCTGGAAGCCCACAAGGGCGCGAGCAAGGCCCTGACCCTCTCGGATATCAAGGGCGATCCGTCCTTCGAGCACCCCGATTTCGAGCTCGCGACCAACGCCCGGCTCAGCGCGATGCCCGTCCCCGCGCCGATCGCGAAGCTCATCCGCTCGCGCGCGGGGCTCTGAGCGAGGGGCGTGGGCGTTCGGGCGGTCAGCCCCGCGGCGCGGGCGCGTAGGAGAAGGCCGCCAGCCGATTGCCTTCCGAGTCGGTGAATCCGAATCCCCGCGGCGCCCAGTCGTTCGCGGGTTGATCGAGCGGATCGGCGTCGACACCCGCGCCCGAGAGCCGGTCGTGCATCGCGTCGAGGTCGTCGGTCCGGAGGTCGATGACGGCGTGGCGGAGCCCGGTCGCGGGGCAATCGAATCCGAGCCGCTGGGCTGGATCGGCTTGGACGAGCAGGACCTTGGGGCCGGCGCCGTTGGCGAGGAGGGCGTGGTGCTCGTCGCCCCATTCCTGCTCGAAGCCCAGGTGCTCGGCGTACCAGTCGCGGGCGCGCTCGAGATCGGAGACCGGGATCTCAACGGACGCGATTTCGATCGATGCCATGGCTTGCTCCTGTGCGTCTGGGTGGTTCATGATCGCGAGGCGTCGGGTCGGGTGACTGTTCATCGCCCGGCCCGGGGTATCAAGCGGGGTCGGTGAAATCACGTCGGATGTGCTCGAACTCCTCGTCGCGCGCGATCTGGAACTCGGGGACGTGGACCTCGTCGTTGAAGTAGTGGAGGATGAAGTCGAGCGCGCCCGTGCGGTAGAGCCCGGTGAACGCGTCGACGGCGTCGGGCCAGTAGCGCGTGCCGGACCCCGCCTCGAGCTCGACGAGCGCGTTCTCCGCGGCTCGCTCCCCGAGCTCGGCGCGGTACGGGCGCACGCTCGTCATCGCGTCGAAGGAATCGATGACGGCGAACATGCGCGGGCCGATGGCGATGGAGTCGCCCGAGATCCCGTAGGGGTAGCCCTTGCCGTCCCAGCGCTCGTGGTGGTAGCGGACCAGGTCGAGGATGGG
The DNA here is from genome assembly GCA_965652365.1 of uncultured Phycisphaerales bacterium. Taxonomy (GTDB): domain Bacteria; phylum Planctomycetota; class Phycisphaerae; order Phycisphaerales; family UBA1924; genus UBA1924. The sequence goes on along the minus strand of CBFGUD010000012.1, from coordinate 25,442 downwards.
CTCGTCGCTCACGTCCATGTGGATCAGACGCGCGTACCCGGTGACGGTGTGGAGCTTGATGATCTCGAACTCCTCGTCGTCGAGCTTGCCGGGCTTCTGGAGGATCCGGTCCGGGATGTCGATCTTGCCCACGTCGTGGAGGGCGGCGGCGTGGGTCGCGATGCGCAGGTCCTCGCCCGTGATCCCGAAGCGTTCGAGGATCGCGCGGGTGTAGAGGACGACGCGCCAGGTGTGGGCGGCCGTCGAGAGGTCCTTGCGTTCGATCCGGCGGACGAGCTCGTAGACCGTTTCGGGGGACACGTGCTTATCCGGCGCTCGTGAGGTCTTTGCGGTGGAACCGGTCCGCCTGCTCGTCGGCGAGGTAGGAGGACCGGACCAGGGGGCCCGAGACGACGAGCTTGATCCCGGCGCGTTCGCCCATCGCGATGTAGCGTTCGAACTCGTCGGGGTGGACCCATCGGTCGATGGGGAGGTGGTTGCGGGTGGGCTGGAGGTACTGCCCGATGGTGATGATGTCGCACGGGTCGCCGCGGGTCGGGTCGCGCTCGTCGCGCGGGCCGGCGTGGTCGGAGGTCATCGCGACGAGGTCGTGGAAGAGGGCTTCGACCTCGTGCTCGCGTTCCCCGATCCCGACCATGATCCCGGTTTTCGCGACGGCGCCCTGGGCCTTGACGCGTTTGAGGAGCTCCATGGTGCGCTCGTAGCGCGCGCTGGGGCGCACCGCGGGGTGGCAGCGCTTCACGGTCTCGAGGTTGTGCGCGATGATCTCGGGGCTCGCGTCGATGACCATCTGGAGGGCGGCCTCGTCGCCCTTGAAGTCCCCGATGAGGACCTCGATGGACATGTCGGGGCACGCGTCGCGGACGCGGAGGATGGTCTCGGCCCAGATCCCCGCGCCGCCGTCGGGGAGGTCGTCGCGGTCGACGCTCGTGATGACGATGTGCTTGAGCCCCGCGCCGCGGAGGGATTCGGCGACGCGCCGGGGCTCGTCCTTGTCGACGGCCCCGGGTCGTCCGGTCTTGACGTTGCAGAACCCGCAGGCGCGGGTGCAGGTGTCGCCCAGGATCATGGTGGTCGCGACCCCGCGCGACCAGCACTCCCCGAGGTTGGGGCACGCGGCTTCTTCGCAGACGGTGTGGAGTTCGTGGCGTTTGACGGTCTCGCGGGTTTTGCGGAAGCCCTCGCCGTGGGGGAGTTTGGCGCGGAGCCAGGACGGTTTTTTCTTGGGGCTCAGGTGGTGGAGGGCGCCGTCCTGGTTGTCGAGGATCATGGAGCTGAGCGAGAAGGCGGGGCGCAGGGTCCGGATCGGGTCTCCCCCGAGGGGGCGCGGGTGTCGCTCGAGGGTCCGCGAGATCCCGGGATGGGGCGCGGCGCTGGTCGCGCCGGCGGGGCGCGGCGGGTGCTCGGATGCTGATTCGGCGGGCATACGGGAGTTTATGTCGGCGCGCCCCGCAATTCCCGAACGCAACGGGCTTGTGTGCCGTACCCCGATCACGCGGTTTCTGCGCTCCGGACGAGGGGGCGGAGCCGATCGGGCGCTTGAGTCGAGCCGAAGCGCCGAGAGGACCGAAAAGAACGTGATCTTCGGGTCCGGATCAACACACGCGCCCGCGTGGTCGATGGCGAGACGGGCACGAGCACACGGGCGTGACCCGTGACCCGGCTACACTGCGTTCGCGGCGGACGGCGTCGCGTGGATCGAGCTTTGAGGAGCGATTCGGACATGGGTTGTCGAGACGAGAACACGAGCGGGTCGCGAGCCCGGAACACACGCCGGATCCGGGCTTTGTCCGCGATGACGGTGTGTCTGCTCACGCTGGGCGGGTGCAACACCTACGACTCGTTCCTGAACCCGTCCGTGACGGGGCGCTGGGAACGGACCCCGACGCGGGTGCCCATCCTCGAGCACCTCGCGGCGATCGAGGACCCGGCGGACCAGTGGGTCGAGTTCTCCGAGATCACGCGCGAGGATCTGATCCCGCAGTCCGAGGTCTACCGGGTCGGGCCGGGCGATGCGCTCGTGGTCACGATCTGGGACCTGATCCAGGCGAACCAGGCGGAGACGCTCCCGCGCGTGGTGGACCCCAACGGGTATATCGAGATCCCCCAGCTCGGGCGTATTTTCGTCACGGGGAAGACAGAGAAGGAAGTCGCCGACGCGGTCGCGGACGCGATGCAGGTGCTGGTGCTGGATCCGACCGTTTCGGTGGTCGTCGAGCAGCGCCGGGACCAGACGTTCCACCTGATGGGCAATGTCGCCGCCCCGGGGACCTATGTGATCCCGAGCGCGGATTATCGGCTCCTCCAGGGCATGGTGAGCGCGGGAGGGATCCCGGCGTTCATCCGCGAGGTCTATGTCATCCGTCAAGTCCCCCTGAGCGATGACGCGGGTCGGATCGCGCCCGAGGCGCAGCCCCGGCTCCCCGATTCCGGGGGCCCGAGCGGGGACGACCTGCTCGACGTGATCGATGATCTTTCGAGCCCGGCGGTCATGTCGGGGCGGACCTCGAGCGGGCTCGTCGCGCCGAGCATGAGCACGCGTGACGAGGACCCCCCGATCGACCTGATCGATTCCGGGTCCGGACCAGCGGGAAGCACGAACGGAAACGCCCAGAATCAGGGCGGATCCGCGAATCAAGCGGTCCAGGAATCGCTCAGCCCGACGTGGCGTTTCGTGGACGGCCAGTGGGTGCGCGAGGCGATCCCCGTCACGACGGGGCGGACGATCGCGCAGGACGATTCGATGACTCCGCAGGACCTGCGCGGGGAGTTGTTCACCCAGCGGGTGATCCGCGTCCCGACCGAGCCGCTGCTGGCCGGCGACGCGCGGTACAACATCGTGCTCCGTCCCGGGGACATCGTCAACGTGCCCCCGGCGCCGGCGGGGAACGTGTACGTGGACGGCGAGGTGAACCAGCCCGGCGTGTTCAACCTCCCGAGCTTGGGGCGCCTGACGCTGACGCGGGCGCTCACGAGCGCCGGGGGGCTCAACGGGCTCGCGGTCCCCGAGCGGGTCGATCTGACCCGGATCGTGGGTCGCAACGAGCAGGCGACGATCATGCTCAACCTCCGCGCGATCGAGGAGGGGACGCAGCCCGACGTCTATATCAAGCCCGACGACCGGATCAACGTGGGGACGAGCTTCTGGGCGACCCCGCTGGCGGTGATCCGTTCGGGGTTCCGGGTGAGCTACGGGTTCGGGTTCCTTTTGGATCGGAACTTCGGGAACGACGTGTTCGGGGCTCCGCCGACGCGTCAGCGATTCTGATCGAATCGGCGAACAAGGCGCAAGAGATGCCCGTAGAACGCGGGTCGGCGCTTTTGTGCGCGCCGATCGTGACGACGTGAGCTTCTCAACCCGGGTTTATGCATCAAAGACCCCCTACCGTCGAGCGTGATCAAAGATCTGCTGCGCACGGACCGATCGAACGCCTGACACGATGACGAGCACACCAACGAATGCGAACGCGAACAGCGGCGCGGCCGCGATCAACGCCGGACAGGGCGTGAACGATCTCGTTCTGGGGATATTCACCCGGCGCGGGCTCGCGATCACGATCGCGCTGGGGGTCGCGTTCGTGTGGCTCTTCGAGCGCTGGTTCTCGTACCAGTTCCGGATGAGCTGGGCGCACATGGAGGATTGGGGGCACTCGTTCGTGATCCCGCTCATCTCCGGGTATCTGCTGTGGCAATCGCGCGAGCGGATCGCGACGACGGACACCCGCGTGTTCTGGGTCGCGATCGTGCCGTTCCTGGTGGGGATCCAGACGTACGCGGTCACGCTGTTCATCGTGAGCAACCCGATGCTCCAGGGGTTCTCGATGATCCTGACCTTGGGATCGTTGGTGCTCCTGCTGACGGGTCCGGCGATGCTGCGCTTCACGTTCCTCCCGGTCGCGTACCTGATCCTGATGGTGACGATCGCCGAGTCGATCATGCTCAAGATCACGTTCAGACTTCAGGAGATCGCGACCCAGGGGTCGTGGGTGATGCTGAACCTGATCGGCGAGCCCTTCGGGTGGTTCACGGTGGACATGGACGGGAACCGCCTGGACATCCTGACGAGCTCGGGGGTGGTGCACCCGCTCAACGTCGCGGAGGCGTGCTCGGGGATGCGGATGGTGGTCGCGTTCTACGCGCTCGCGGGCGCGGTGGCGCTGCTGGGGTGCAGCCAGTGGTGGCAGCGGATCATGCTGCTGCTGCTCGCGGGTCCCGTCGCGGTGTTCATGAACATGATCCGCGTGGTGGTGCTCGGGCTGCTGACGCTCCAGGACCCGGATCTGGCGGCCGGCGACGCGCACACGCTCATCGGGACAATCCTGCTGATCCCGTCGCTCGGGCTCTTCATCGGGATCGTGTGGGCGCTCAACAAGGTCATCGGGACCAACGAGCCCGGAGCGGAAGGGACGCCGGCGTGAGCGATCAGGCATCGAAGAACAGAGGATCGGTTGTCGCGTCCGCGTTGGCGTTGGTGCTCATGCTCGGCGCGGGTCTGGGGCTCACGCTGTACGTGAAGATCCACGACCTGCACATGCAGAAGACCCCGATCTACCCCCCGGGGAACCGGCAGGTCAGCGCGATCCCTTCGGAGACGGAGCACTGGAAGCGTCTGGGGTCGGACCGGATCTCGTCGGCGGAGATCGTCGAGACGCTCGGGACGGAGAACTACGTCTCTCGTGATTACATCCGTCGCGACACGGAGGGGACGCGGACCCCGGTGGTGATCGAGTTCCACGCGGCGTACTACACGGGGATGATCGACACGGTCCCGCACGTCCCGGAGCGCTGCTTCGTGGGCGGGGGGCTCCAGCAGTCGTCGTCCTCGCGCGTGATGGAGCTGGACCTGGACACGGGCTCGTGGATCCCGGATCCGAGCGTGCCCGAGGAGCTCGCGGGGCTGCAGGGGGAGATCTACACGACGCGTCTGAGCAACAACAGCGCGTGGACCGACGCGCCGGGTCGGCGCGTGCGTCTGCCCCGAGGGGTGACGCCCGAGAGCCCGATCAAGATGCGGATCTCCGAGTTCTTCCTCGGGGAGGGGCGGAAGATCTACGCGGGGTACTTCTTCATCGCCAACGGGGGGACGCGCGCCAACGCGGACGAGGTCCGGGCGCTGGCGTTCAACCTGTCGGACGACTACGCGTACTACCTCAAGGTCCAGGTCAACAGCGTCACGGCGGACTCCTTCGAGGCGTTCGCGGCGCAGGCATCGTCGCTGCTGAGCGATATCATGGGCGAGATCATGCGCTGCACCCCCGATTGGATCGAGGTGCAGCAGGGCAGGTACCCGATCGAGTCACAGGGCAAGTAAACGAGACGGGGCGTCCGGGAATCGGGCGCTTCCGAGGGATCGGACCCCCGCCGGGGTGTTCCGGCACGGAAGAGACAGCAAAGGACGTATTCGATGGCATCCCGCGTGAACACCAAGTTTGTCGTCATCCTGATCGTCGCGGTGATCGCGATGCTCGGGGCCGTCTTCGCCGCGTACACGGTCGTGCTCAAGTCCGCTTCGGACCTGTCGGCGATCGGCGACAAGGCGCTCGCGGAGGGCGACGCCAAGGCCGCGGCCGAGGCGTACTCGAGGGCGGTGAACAAGGAGCCCACCAACGACGTTTACTTCGAGAAATGGATCGACGCGCTCGAGCAGTGGGCGCCCGAGTCCGAGACGATCTACCGCGACGCGTTCCGCAAGGACTACCTCGTCGCGATCAACCACGCGTCGACGGTGCAGCGCACCAACGTCGAGGCGTACGACCGGGAGCTGGGCATCAACTTCCGGATGCTCGACCTGAACTACTCGCGCGGGAGCGCGGATTCGCTCATCAAACGCACGTCCGAGGCGCTCAGCTCGTTCGACGGCGTGCCCGGCGTCGACCCGACCTGGCCCACGCTGCGTCGCTACCGGGGGCTCGCGTACCAGCGGATCTCCTTGAACGACGGGATCATCGACCCCGTGCAGTACGAGCTCGTCGAGGAGGACCTTCGCGCCGCGTACGAGGCGGACCCGTCCGACTCCATGGTCGCCGCGGCGATCATGCGCTGGAACACCTACGTCGCGCAGCAGAACTCGACGAGCGACAACGTCGAGCCCCTCCAGCGGGCGCGCCGCGAAGCGGTCGAGTTCGCTCAGGAGCACCTCGCCGCGAACCCCGACTCCCCGATCGTCGAGGTGACGAAGCTCGCGATGGAGATGGAGCTCGAGCGCACCGAGGTCGCGGTCCGCTACGAGGGCATCGAGCGGAACCAGCAGATCCGCGCGACGCTCCAGTCGTTCGCGGACCGGTTCACGGCGATGCACGAGCGGTTCATGGGGCTCGACACGTCGCTGATGGACGAGAACGTGCTCCAGAACGTCCAGCTCCTCGAGGCGCTGACGTACCCCGAGAACCGGTTCGCCAACTCGCTCGAGCTGCTCGACCGGATCGTGCGGGCGCGTCCCGATGACGCGGAGATGCTGCGGATGTACGCGTCGGTCCAGTCGCGTCGCGGGGATGTCGAAGACGCGAGCGCGACGTACGAGCGGATCGTGTCGCTCCCGATCCCCCCGATCTCGGTCGAGGGATGGCGTTTGTTCAACATCAAGCGTGAGTCGTACCTCCAGGCCGCCTCGATGATGCTCGACGAGTACGAGCGTCTCGGGTTCGAGCAGAGCGAGGACACGGCGCGCCGGACCGAGCTGCTCGAGGGCGCCCAGTCGCAGCGGGAGAAGTACGCGGCGCTGGTGTCCGAGGACGACCGGGCGCTGATCCTCCTCGACGGGCGTCTCGCGCACGCGAACGGCGACATCGACAACGCGCTGCGTCTCTTCAAGCGCTTCAACGAGCTGACGCAGAGCCGTGTGTGGGAGGGTCTCTGGCTCGAGGCGATGGTCTCGCGCGAGCTCAACCAGCTCGGCGCGGCGCGTGAGGCGCTCACGCGTCTGCTCGAGCTCGACAACAACAACGTGCGGACGCTGCTGATGCTCGCGGACATCGAGGTCCGTCTGCAGGAGCTCCGGGCCGCCAAGCTCCACTTCGAGCGTGCGCTGCAGGTCGATCCGGACAACCGGACCGCCCGCGACGGGATCGCGAACATCAACGCCCTTCAGAACCCCGAGCTCGTCGATGACCCCGTGCTCTCGCTGATCCTCAAGGCGCGTCAGCTCCGCCGGGGGACGGAGGACACCCCGGGCGATCTGTCCTCGGCGATCAACGTGCTCCAGGGCGGGATCGCGTCGATCAACTACGCGCCCGACGCGACGCGCGAGCTGGCGTCGCTGCTGCTCGACGCGGGCGACATCGCCGGTGCTCGCGCGGTGATGGACAAGGCGGTGGAAGCCAACCCGGGCGACGAGCAGCTGCGCCAGATGCAGCAGGCGATGCTCCAGGACGACCCGACGGACATCCTGATCGACCTGATCAGGCGCACCCAGGAGGACCCGATCGAGGCGCGGATCGCGATCGCGAACATCGCGTTCTCCCGCGGGCGGACCGAGCTGCTCGACCGGACGATCGAGCAGCTGCTCAAGGACGCGCCGAACGATCCGCGGGTGATCGATATCGCGTTCGTGCGGGCGTTGGGACAGGACAACGTCGATCTCGCTCGGGACCTGGCGCAGCGCGCCTCGGAGGGCAACACCGACCGCGTCGGCGGGCTGAGCTACCAGGCGCGTGTCGCGTCGTTCCAGGAGGATCACGCGCGCGCCGTCCAGCTCCTCGAGCAGGCGGTGGCGATGGGGACCGCGGACTCCGCGGTGTTCCGCATGCTCGCGATCGAGCAGCGTCTCATCGGGCGCCTGGACTCGGCGATCGAATCATTCGAGCGTTCGCTCGCGATCCGTCCCGACGACCAGGCGAGCATCCTCGAGTACATGGGGACCCTGATCCAGGCGAACCGCCTGGACGACGCGCTCGGCGTGGCGCGCCGGTTCCAGCGCTACTCGATGGACAACGCGCAGTTCGTCACGACGTGGCTCACGCTCGAATCGAGCCAGGGCGGCGACGAGGGGCGCAACTTCGCGATCAGGCAGCGCGAGAAGTTCCTCGAGCTCAACCCCGGTGACGTGGACAACAAGTTCGCGCTCGCGTCCTTGTACGTCGAGACGCGGCGATGGGACGAGGCCAAGGCCCTGATCGACAGTCTCTCGTCGAGCGAGGGCGAGTCGCTCCGCACCGTCGGGCTCAAGGCGCGCTGGTTCGCGGACCAGGGGCGCGTGGGGAACATGAACGGGCTCGCCGCCGCGCGCCAGGTGTTCATGGAGTACATCGAGTCCGAGGACAACGATTCGGACGCGACCCCGTACATCGCGATGGCGCGGTTCATGCTCCAGCGTGGTCGCCCGGACCTCGCGGTCCAGGCGGCGGCGGACGCCGTCGAGCGCGAGGACCCGGCGACGCTCGAGGGCTCCAAGCTCCTGGGCGACCTGCTGCTCTCGCTCAACCAGTACACCAACGCGGCGCAGGCGTTCGAGCGCGTCGTCGCGTCGGGCGTCGACGAGGACGACCAGTACCGCTTGCGTCTGATCGACATGTACATCCGGACGCGCCAGTTCCGCAATGCGCGAGAGAGCTTCGATGCGCTCGCGCCCGAGAACAAGGACACGATCGTCGCGATGCTCCAGAACTCGGAGATCGAGGAGGGGCTGGGCAACCAGCAACTCGCCCGCGAGCTGCTCGACCAGGCGGTCGCGGCGTACCCCGAGAACCCCATCGTGTACATCAAGCGCGCCGAGTTCCTCGCGGGCGACGAGCGGACGCTCACGGACATGCTCGCGGACATCGACGCGGCGCTGCGGATCAGCCCCGACGACTGGCGCGCCTACCGGGTGCGTGCCGCGGGCTTCTTCGCGCTGGACCGTCGCGAGGAGGCGCTGCGTGATCTCCAGCGCGCGGTGCGTCTGAACCCGGGCCTGGACCAGGCGCTCTTCGGGATCATCAACGAGATGATGATCGACGGGAAGAACGCGGAGGCGTACGACTTCTCGCGCGAGATCATCGCGGAGCGCCCGCGGGACGCGTCGCTCGTGGACTCGCTCGGGCAGCTCTTCGCGTCTCGCGACGACTGGGAGAACGCGACGGAGATGTACAAGCTCGCGTGGGAGATGCAGCGCTCCCCCACGGCGGGCGCGACGCTCATCGACGCGATCGTGCGGACCCGCAACCCGGACACAGCGCTCGCCAACAGCGTGATCAACGACCTGACCGAGATCGCGGGCGACATCAACAAGTCGCCCGGGCTGCTCGCGGCCCAGGCGCTGGTGCTCCAGGCACGCGGACGCAACGAGCTCGCGCTCCAGCAGCTCACCAAGGCGTTCGACATCTCCGCCAACGACGACTCGGCGCTCATGCAGTGGTCGGGCAACCTCTCTCGCTTCTACGAGAGCGGGAGCAGCCAGGATCAGATCGTGTACATGCAGGAGCTCAAGCGACGGAACACGAACCCCGAGGTGCTCAACTGGCTCGACCTCTTCATCGCACAGCGCATGGTCCGCGCGGGGATCGACGTCGAGCGAGCGTACCAGATCTTCGAACGTCTCCAAGGGATGAGTTCCCAGCCCAACATCCAGCGGATCGCGTTCCAGTCCCACGGGACGACGCTCTACACCCAGGAGCAGTACGAGGAGGCGGCCGAGGTCTGGAGCGAGGGCGCCGAGCTCTACCCCAACGACTGGGAGATGGCCAACAACCTCGCGTACGTCCTCACGAGCGAGCTCGGGGACAACGAGCGGGCGCTGGACCTCGCGGAGCGCGCGATCGCGGCGAGCCCGGACCGTTCCGAGCCCTACGACACGATCGGGAAGATCTACACGCGTCTGGGTCGTTTCGACGAGGCGGAGCAGATGATCAACCAGGGCATGCGGTACGCGTTATCGGTCCGTTCACGGATCACGCTGATGCTCGCGCAGATCGAGCTGGACCTCGCGCGGGAGAAGCCCGAGGCCGCCCGGAGCACGATGATCGACATCCGCTCGCTGATGCGGGCGATGCCCACGCGCGACGAGGCGCTGGAAGCGGACGTCGAGGCGATGCAGGAGAGAATCGGCTGAGATCGAACCTCCGGCGAGCCGATGGAGTAGTTGAGGAGAGCGAACTGGCGTGTGCCGGCACGGTGTCGGCGCCCCACGCCCTGTCCGGGGATGACGAAGGAATCTGACCAGCATGAACGCGAAACCCACGACATCCTCACCCCGGCCCGGTCCTGGCGCCCCTCGACCCCAGCAAGCCGCGGGCGCGGCGGGTGGCGTGACGCTCGATCCGCTCAAGATTCTTCAGAAGTACAAGTTCGTGCTCGTCGCGTCGTTGGTGGTTGGCGTGATCGTCGGGCTGATCGGGCACATCCTGCTCATGAAGTTCTCGCCCCGTTACACGTCCCAGGTCATCTTCGACGTCAAGCCCGCCGAGGCCGACATCTATCGCACGAGCGTGTCCACGGTCGACGAGACGGAGATGGACCGGTTCATGGGCTCGCAGGCCGCGAGCATGACATCCAAGCTCGTGCTGAGCAAGGTCGTCGCGGATTCGCGCCTTCCCCAGCTCGCGCCCAAGTGGTCGTCGGACTACATGAGCGGCGGTCGCATCGACATCGTGGAATCGCTCGATGATCTGCAGGGCATGGTCTCCGCCAGCATCATCCCCAAGACGTTCTACATCCGGATGGCCGTCACCACGAGCGACCGCAACGACGCCGCGGGTCTTGTGTCGCTCGTCAAGGAGACCTACCTCGCGGAGCTCGATTCGCGTTACAAGCGCGACGTGGTTTCGCGCCGCACGGCGATCCGCGACTCGATCCAGGCCGCGGACAGCCAGATCTCGGAACTGACCGCGAGAAAGACACGCCTGGTGCGCGAGGAGCGGATCGATTCGATCAACTCGGAGTCATCGACGACGGCGGGGCAGATGAATATGGTCAACGCGCGTCTGGTGGAGATCCAGCAGTCGCTTGAAGCGCTCCAGGTCGTGCGCGCCAAGGACGAGGCGCAGCTCCAGCGCGAAACCGGGATCGAGTACGACTCGTCGCTCCGCGCCGAGGTCGAGCTCCTCCCCCTGATGCAGACGTTCAAGCAGGAGCTCAAGTCGTTCGAGACGGCGCTGCTCTCGCTCAAGAACCAGGGCATCCAGCCCGGGCACCGCTCGTACAAGCAGATCTCGAACCAGATCGAGGCGCACGAGCGCAAGATCGCCCAGGCGCGCGAGGAGCTCCTCCGCGAGCGCTTCGAGGCCAAGCTCCAGCAGACCGTGACCACGATCGCGCAGCTCCGCGCCCAGGAAGCGGACCTGCTCACGCAGAAGGAGGAGCTCGAGGAGAAGCTGACCGAGCTCACGCGCATCTCCGAGGAGATCGCGGACATCGACCGCTTGATCCAGACGACGATCGAGCGGAAAGGGAGCCTCGAGCAGGACCTCTCCGAACTCCAGGCCGCGTCGGCGCTCTCCTCGGCGCAGCGCGTGACGGTCATCGAATCCGAGACCATCCCCGACTTCCCCTCGTTCCCCAAGCTGATCATCATGATCCCCGCGGGCGTGATCCTCATCATGGGGCTCACGGGCGGCGTGATCGTCGCGTTCGAGATGCTCGATCAACGCATCAAGAGCGCGAGCGACATCCGCATGATCCCCAGACTCAACCCGCTCGGGATCGTCATGGACGCGTCTGAGGACCCGGTCAAGATCGCCGCCGTCGCGACGGCGTTCCGCGACGCGCCGGACTCGGTCTTCTCCGAATACATCCGTCAACTCCGCGCCACGATCACCAAGCGCATGGACCACGCGGGGTACACCTCGCTGCTGGTCTGCGGGGTCAACCCGGGGTCGGGGTCTTCCGCGATCACGACCAACCTCGGGATCGCGTGCGTCGCCACGGGGATCAAGACGCTGATCATCGACGCGAACATGCGCCGCCCGCGCATCGCGGAATCCCTGGGCCTGGAACCGGGCAAACCCGGGCTCAGCGACATCCTCATGGGCAGGTCCGACTTCGGGCAGTGCGTGCGATCCGTCGAGGACGGGCCCGACGTGCTCGGCGCGGGGACCAAGGAGCTGCGACAGATCGAGCGCCTGGGGTCTCAGGACATGCGCGATCTGATCTCGAAGGTCGGCGCGGAATACGACCTCGTGCTCGTGGACGTCGCGCCCGCGGTCGTCGCGGGCGACGCGAGCGTGCTCGCGAACCAGTGCGACGCGTCGGCGCTCGTCGTCCGCGCCATGAACGCGAAGCGCGGGCAGGTCGCCCGTGTGGCGCGCGAGCTGGGCGAGTGCCGGGCGGAGTTCCTGGGCGCCGTCGTCAACGGCGTGAAGAGCGCCGCCGGCGGGTACATGCGCAAGAACATCCGCGAGTCCTTCGCCTATCTGGTCAACCCCGACGAGAAGAACGCCAAGGACGACAAGGACACGGATCAGGACAAGGCCGCCTGATCCGAACGGGCGGTCCCCGGTCGTCGGATACGATCGGGGGTCGCGCACGAGCAGCGACGCGCAGGAGACCCCATGAGCGATCACGAGGACACGGGCGGTGCGTCACGCGCTCGCGTGCTCGTCACGGGCGGCGCCGGGTTCATCGGGTCGCACCTGATCGATTCGCTCGCGGAACGGGGCGCCGCGATCACGGTGATCGACAACCTCTCGACCGGGTCCCGCGCGAATCTCGGTAACCGCGCGGACACGATCGAGCTCATCGACAAACCCCTGCGCCGCGGGCTCGAAACCATCGCGGGGCAGCGCTTCGACCGGATCTACCACCTCGCGGCGGCCGTCGGGGTGGACCTGGTCCTCCGCGACCCCATCGGCGCGATCCGCGCCAACGTGATGGAGACCGACGCGCTCCTGGAGTTCGCGATCGACGCGGGGTCGCCCCCGACACTGATCGCATCATCGAGCGAGGTCTACGGCAAACCGGGCGCGAGCGTCTTCTCCGAGGACGACGACGTGCTCTACGGCCCCACCTCCGTCACGCGCTGGTCCTACGCGTACACCAAGGCGATCGACGAGCACCTGGCGCTCGCCTACCACGCGCAGCACGCGCTGCCCGTCGTGGTGGCGCGGTTCTTCAACACCGTGGGACCCAGGCAGACTGGGCGCTACGGGATGGTCCTCCCCCGGTTCGTCGAAGCCGCGCTCCGCGCCGAGCCCCTCCGGGTCTTCGGGGACGGGAAACAGACCCGGTGCTTCTGCGATGTCCGCGACGTCGTCGGGGTGCTCCCGCGCCTGCTCGACGAACCGAGCGCGCACGGGCGCGTGTTCAACGTCGGGTCCGACGACCCGATCTCGATCCGCGACCTGGCGCAGCTCGTGATCCGGACCCTGGGCTCGTCCTCGAAGGTCGAACTGATCGAGTACGACGATGCGTACCCGGGCGGCTTCGAGGACCTGCGCCACCGCAAGCCCGACCTGTCCCGGCTCCGCTCGTGCGTGGGGTTCACCCCGGCGCACGCGCTCGTTGATACCATCCGCGATCTGGCGGCCCAGATCGCGCCCAGGATGGAGACCACCCGATGAGCGCCCCGATCATCAGCGCCCCACCGAACGCGGACGGGCTCGTCCAGCGCGCGATGGAGACCGAGCTCGGGGTCATCCAGGGGTACCTGGGCGTGTTCGTCGTCTCGTTCCTGGTGACCGTGCTCGTGACCCCGCTCGTTCGCCGTCTGGCGGTCGCGAACGGGATCGTGGATCGGCCCGACGAGGCGCGCAAGGTCCACAAGATGCCCATCGCGTATCTCGGGGGGGTCGCGGTCTACCTGGGGATCATGGCCGGGCTCCTGTTCTCATACGTCGCGGACCAGGTCCCCGGGCTCATCGACTTCCACGAGATCGGGGAGGAGAACCTCAGCGAGGGGCTGTTCATCCCCATCGTCCCCCCGTGGATCGCGCTGGGGATGACGGCGATCGTCGTCGTCGGGCTCATCGACGACGTCACGGGGATCGCGCCGCGTGTGAAACTGGGCGGGCAGCTCATCGCGGCCGCGGCGCTCGCGATCGGGGACATCGGGGTCAAGGTGGCCGCGGGTGTGCTGACCCCGACCCTCGGGAAGCTCCTCAAGAACCCGGAGCTGGTGTACCAGATCCCGCTCCCCTTCGACGTCCCCGGGTTCGGGACGGACCTGACGTTCAACCTGATCTACTGGTCGGGGACCGTCGTGATCGCGGTCTTCGTCCTTGGCGCGACCAACGCGTCGAACCTGATCGACGGGCTCGACGGGCTCCTCACGGGGGTGACCTCGATCGCGATGATCGGGCTGCTCGTCATCGCGGCCGGGATGGCGCTCGCGGACGACGGCCCGTTCGACGCGCCGCGCATGATCATCGGGCTCGCGATCCTCGGGGCGTGCCTCGGGTTCCTCCCACACAACTTCAACCCCGCGGTCATCTTCCTTGGGGACACGGGGTCGCTGCTGCTCGGGTACTGCTCGGCGCTGATGATCCTGTCCCTGGGGGACACGGGGGACACGGCGCTCGTGTTCGCTGGGCTCATCATCTACGCGATCCCGATCATCGACACGGTCCTGGCGATCGTGCGCCGCAAGCTCGCCGGGAAGAAGATGTCCGACCCCGACGCGGACCACCTCCACCACATGCTCAAGCGCGCGCTGGGGGTCAAGGGCGCGGTCTTCTCGCTCTACGGGATCGGGCTCGTGTTCTGCGTGCTCGGGATCATGCTCTCCGAGCTCCGCGCTCGGTTCATCTACGCGCTGGTGCTGCTGCTCGCGTCGTACATCGGGGTCTACGCGATCAAGATCGCGCGCCGATCGCAGATCGAGGCGCAGATGCACGCCAAGGAGAACGGGCGCGCCCCGGCGAAGATTCAGAACCCCGAGACCCCCGAGAGCGAACCGAGCGAGACCGAGCAGCCCGCTTCCCTCGGGTGAGACGGATCAGACATCCGCGAACTTGAAACTGACCCCGGCCTGTTCGACGGCCTTGCGCCCCTCCTCGGCGCTGCGGATCATCCGACCCGCGCCCGCTTCGAACGTGAGGTTCGGGCGTTTCTTGTTGAGCTTCCCGAGGATCCACCCGTCGACGAGCATCGCTTCGAGGACCTGGACGTACTGGAACATCCCGACGTTCGCCATCGGTCCCGACGCGATGTTCTTCCCGAAGGTCTCGCAGATGGTCTTGAGGTCGGTCTCGTTCCGGAGCACGTCGATGACCCGCGCCCAGAGACCCGTGTAGGGGAGGATCGCTTCCCCGCGCTTCCAGCACTTGACGGGGTCGATGCGCCCCTCAGCCAATCGCCCCTGGACGGTCTCCTCCGCGTTGGCGAGGTTGAGCTTGAGCTCGTTGACCTTGGTGAGCGAGAACTTCGCTTCCTTCCCCGAGAAGATCTCGACGAGCTTCTTCGATGAGCCCAGGTCGAACGCGCCGAAGGCCGCGCTCTCGATGCTCTGGTTCGAGAACCCGCCCTGCGCGAGCCAGCGCCAGGCTTGCTGGGGAGTCAGCTTGAGCCCGGCGTCCTTCGCGATCTGCTTGCAGTGGTCCTGGAGGTCCGTGAAGCACCCGTTCGCCGCGTACCAGTATTTCGCGAACCGGATGTGCTGCTCGATGTTGCGCCGGTTCTTCTCGTCGTAGAACGATTTGATCCACTGAGGGTCCTGCTCCCCGCGCTCGACCTCGAGGATCGAGTACGCGCAGTGACGCGCGGATGAGTGCGCCAGGGTCATCCCGGCGGCGAGGATCGGGTCCGCGAACCCGGCCGCCTCTCCCATGATCCACCAGTTCTCGCCGGCGAGCCGGTCCGCGAGGTGGGACCAGTTCTTCGTCGTCAGGACGTTCCCGCCCGTGGAGCTCTGGGCGTCCTTGATGAGCGCGTGGATCTCCTTCTGTTCCTCGATCGCGCGGAGGTAGACCTCCTTCGGGGACAGACCCGTGGACTTGTAGTAGTCGCTCGGGCAGATCAGCCCCACGCTCGCGCGCTTCGGCCCGAGCGGGATGAACCAGATCCACCCGTAGGGAAGCGACCGCACATGCACACGCGTCCCGCCCACCCCGATCTCGACGGCCCACTGCGCGTTGTCCCAGTAATCCCAGAACGCGACGTTGCGCAGCTCCTCGGGCGCTTCGGATTCGACCCCCAGCGCGCGCCGGAGGAGCGCGACGTGCCCCGACCCGTCGACGTAGTGCTTGGCTGTCACGGTCTCACCGGTGCTCAGAACGAGCCCCGCGACCCGGTCGCCGTCCACCTTAACCTCGCGGACCATCGTCTCCTCGCGGACCTGCGCGCCCCAGTGGTGCTCCGCGTGGCGCAGGAGGATCTCGTCGTACCGGTCCCGCTCGACCTGGAACGCGGTATGCCGACGCTGCCCGACGTACTTCGCGGGGCGCTCCTCGTCCTTGAAGTCTTCCGCCGGGTAGAAGTCGAAGTCCCAGACGTCGTTGTTCTTGCCCCAGGTGTAGGAACCCCCGAGCTTGATGGGGAAGTTCGCTTCCTCGATCTTGTTCCAGACCTCCATCTCGTCGAGGATCGCGCCGATCCCGGGGAGCTGGGACTCGCCCACGTGCTCGCGCGGGAACTTCTCCTTCTCGAGGATGAGCACGGAGAGCTCGGGGTTGTATTTGCGGATGAGCGATGCGAGCGTGGACCCCGACGGGCCTCCCCCGATGACGATGACGTCCGCGTCGCGCGTGAACTCGGGCTGACTGATCATGGCTGAAATGGACTCCCACGACGCGTAAGCGAACGCGTTGAGCGTCCAGAATACACGATCCGCCCCGCCGGACAACCTATGTTTCTCAGGACGGATCCCGCAAGGTCCGGATATCCCCTCCCCAGCCCCCCCACCCCGAGCGAGCACCCCATGAGCACGAGAATCCCCTTCGTCGGCGGCAACTGGAAGATGAACACGGACCTGAGCGGCGCGATCGAGCTCGCGGGCGCGGTCGGGACCCGGGTCGGGTCCAACTCCCCCGTCGAGATCGCGTGCTATGTCCCCTTCCCCTACCTGCTCGTGGCGCGCGACGCGCTCGGGTCCGTCGTCCGCCTGGGCGCCCAGGACCTGTGGACCGAGGACAACGGGGCCTTCACGGGCGAGGTCTCCTCGGACATGCTCAGGGACTGCGGGGTCTCCACGGTCCTGACGGGGCACTCGGAGCGCCGCCACGTCATCGGGGAGTCCAACGAGCTCGTCGGCGCCAAGACCCGCCGAGCCCTGAGCGCCGGGCTCCAGGTGGTCCTGTGCATCGGGGAGACGATCGAGGAGCGCGACGCGGGACAGACCGATTCGGTCAACGAACGCCAGACCCGGGCCGGGCTCGAGGGGGTGAGCGCGGCGGACCTGGCGAACGTCGTGATCGCGTACGAGCCCGTCTGGGCGATCGGGACGGGGAAAACCGCGACCCCCGAGGACGCGCAGGACGCGCACCGGAAGATCCGAGCCCTGATCGCGTCCATGTACGATGAAAGGGCGGCGGACTCGATCCGGATCATCTACGGCGGGTCCATGAAGCCGGGCAACGCGGCGGAGCTGATGTCCATGGACGACATCGACGGCGGGCTCATCGGGGGCGCGTCGCTCAAGGCCGACGATTTCGGCGCGATCATCGACGCCGCCATGAGCCGGGTCTGAGGAGCCCCATCCCGGATCTGAGGGTCCACGGGGACCCGCCGGCCCCCTGAAGCAAGGGCATGGGCCGCCTAGACTTGCCTTCCCGATTTTCGAGCCCGGATGATCGGTGGAACCACGCCGGAGACGACCCCTGATGACCCCCCAAGCCCTGCTCGCGATGACCCCCACGATCACCCTCGGGATGAGCCCGATCGTCGTGAACCTGCTCGTGGGTCTCTTCCTCCTCGTCTCGATCGTCATGATCCTGATCGTGCTCATCCAGCGTCCCCAGGGGGGCGGCCTGGGCGGCGCGTTCGGCGCGGGCGGGGGATCCGGCGCGGGGCAGACCGCGTTCGGGACCAAGACGGGCGACGTCCTCACGGGGGGGACGATCGCGATCTTCGTGTGCTTCCTCCTGCTCGCGATCGGGCTCAACTTCGTGACGCGTCCGCAGTCGATGGACGCGACCCAGCCCACGATGTCCGCGCCCGCCGAGGAGCAAGCGGGGGATGAAGCAACCGACGAGGGCGCGGGGGACATCATCGACGACGAGACCACCGAGGGCGCGGGCGAGGTGATCGACGAGACGGGCAGCGAGACGGGCGAACTCCCCGCTCCCGAGACCACGGCGGACGCGCCCGCAGCGGATCCCGCCGCGAGCGAGCCCGAAACCCCCGCCACTCCCCCCATCGGCGACAACTGAGCGCATCGGCGCGAGACGCGAGGACCGACCCTTGATCCGAAGCATGACCGGTTTCGGCGACGCGAGCGGCTCGTCCGCGCACGCGCACTTCCACGTCGAGATCAGAGCCGTCAACAACAAGTACCTCAAGTCAAGCGTGCGCCTCCCCGAGTCGATCGCGGCGCTCGAGCCCGAGTTCGAGCAGATCATCCGCGCGACGATCTCGCGCGGTTCGGTGGTGCTCACGATCGCGTGCTCCGAGCAGGGCGAGCACGCGGCGCTGACGATCAACAAGGACGCGCTCCGCGCCTACGCCAAGCAGATCGCCGACGCGATCGGGATCGACATCAAGGACGTGGACACCTCCACGCTCGTCACCCTCCCGGGTGTGCTCCAGCAGCCCGGGGACGAGGAGGCGCGCCTCGCGGAGGCGCGCGAGACGATCAAGCCCCTCCTGATGCTCGCGATCGAGCACATGGTCTCGATGCGCGAGCGCGAGGGGATGGCGCTGAGGAGCGACCTGTCGAGCCACCTGGCGTTCATCCGCGAGCGCCTCGACCAGATCCGCGAGCTCGCGCCGAGCGTCTCGGGGGACTACCAGAAGCGCCTCAAATCGCGGATGGAGGCGCTCCTGAGCGAGTTCGACGTCCAGACCGAGCAGGCGGACGTGATCCGCGAGGTCGCGGTCTACGCGGAGAAGACGGACATCGCCGAGGAGATCGCGCGACTGGGCGAGCATCTCACGCATTTCCAGGAACTGCTCGACTCCGACGACGAACGTCCGATCGGACGGACGATGGATTTCGTGGCCCAGGAGCTCCTGCGCGAGGCGAACACCATCTCCTCCAAGAGCCCCGACGCGACGATCAGCAAGCTCATCGTCGAGGTCAAGGGCGCCATCGACCGGATCAAGGAACAGGTCCAGAACGCGGAGTAACGCGTGACGCAGACGAACACGAGCACACCGGCGCCGATCGACGACGGACGCGAGCACTTCGCGCGCCGCGAGATCACCGACGTGCTCGGGCGCTACGACACGGGGACGATCACGAGCGTGCGCGAGATGATCGCGGGGTCCTCGATCGCGCCCAAGGCGGTCATCGAGTGCGGGCGCGGGAAGCTGCTCCTCAAGCGCCGCGCCCCGGGGCTCGAGCACGCGCCCCTCGTCGGGTTCGCGCACTCGGTCATCCTCGGGCTCCTCGAACGCTCGATCTGCGTGCCCCCCCTGATCGGGACCCGGGGCGACAACAACTCGATGTACCAGATCGCGGACAAGACGTACGAGCTCTTCGTCTTCATCGAGGGCACCCCCTACGCGCGCACCGAGGCGCAGGCGTACTCGACCGGTCAGCTCCTCGCGCAGATGCACTGCGCGATGGACACCATCGAGTCCCGCTTCGACGCCCCCCGCGAAGCCCGGCCCGTCGACCCCGAGCGCGTCACCGGCGCGGGGCTGAGCGAGCGCGACGCGCTCGACGCGACCCGGATGCTCGCCTACGCGATCGAAGCCCACCACGCGAACGCGCGCCCCGCGGCCCTCGTCCACGGGGACTGGCACCCCGGGAACATGATCTACGACGCCGACGAGATCATCGGCGCGTGCGATTTCGACAACACCCGGATCGGGTCGCGAGACCGCGAGCTCGCGCAGGCGCTCGTCTACTTCTCCATGAAGCGCGCCGGCGACACCGACCACCCCGACGACCCCATGATGGACCTGCTCGCGGGCGTGTGGCGCGGGTACCGGGACACGTCGGGATCGACCCCCAATCCCCGCCTGTGCGCCTCGATGCTCCCCGCGGTCCTCATCGACGAGGCGCTCGCGGACACGGGGATCGACCACGGATCACGGGCCGCCCTCGTGCGCCTCGCGCTCCAGAAGGCGCGGGTGCTCGACGAGCGGATGGGCGACATCGAGGGCGCGCTCGCCCGGGCGTGATCAGTCCTCGAGCTCGCGCTCCAGATCCTTGATGACGAGATTCACGAGCTCGATGGCGCGCTGGAACTCCGGGCGTGCCTTGTCTTCATCGAGCACGAGCTCGAGCGCGCGCTTGCAGCGCTCGAGCGCCTTCTTGCGGATCCCGGGGCGCGGGATGTCGTTCGCGTTGTCGAAGACGTCCGCGAGCTTGACGATCCGCGCCTGCCACGGGCCCGCGCGGAGGCGCTCGTCGTACTCGGGCTCGCGTTCGGGCTCGCGGAGGAACATGTTCTTGGTCATCGCGGCCGTCGCTCGCGCGACCTCGATCCCGAAGCGTTTCTCGAGGTCGTCGAAGTCCGTGCGCGTGTCCTCGATCGTGTCGTGGAGCAGGGCGCAGCAGATCGCGACGTCGTCCTCGCACCCGTAGAGCCCGCGCAGCACCATCGCGACCCGGAACGGGTGCGAGATGTACGGCGTTTTCTTGTCCTTGCGCAGCTGCCCGTCGTGCTGACGCGCGGCATACGACACGGCTTTGAGCCAGAGCGGCGTGTCCATGCTTCGCTCCCTCCTCGCGCGGAACTCAAGACCACCGGCGGCCCGGGGTCTCTCGGATCATACCCGCTCGGTGTTGAGCTTCACCTTGCTCGGGGACGCGCCGTGCTCGTCGAAGATGAGCAGCTCGTTCATCGCGTCCTCCTTGAGCCACGAACGCGGGATCGAGAGGGGCAGATTCGGGGACACGCCCTTGCCCGTCGAGGTCGACCCGAAGTAGCGCCCCAGCGCTCGCCCGTTGACGTAGACCATGCCCTTGGAGAGCCCGGTCGTGTCCAGGGAGATCGCCAGGTCCTGCGCCGGGACCTCGAAGCCCGTGCGCCACCACGTCGGCGCGCCGACCCTGGTGATCCGCGCGCTGGTGACGAGATCGAAGTCCGCGTCGCTCGGGGGCTCCCATTTCGCGAAGGACCAGTCGCCCTTGTCCGTCAGGGGCTCGGCTTCCTCCGTGAAGATGATCTCTTTGACGAGGGTGTCGAGGATCTGCGCCGCGCGCTCGTCCGCGTGCTCGGTGCTCGACGCGTCGACGTGGATCGCGAGCTCCAGGACGTTGTTGCCGCGCTTGGTCGCGTCGTCGTCGAGCTCGACCACGCGCCGACGGTTCGCGCCCAGGAGCATGATGGGCTCGTCGTTGAGCACCACGATGATCCGCGCATCGACGGGGGGGACCTCGAGGAAGATCGACGACTTCTTCAGGTGCTTGAACGACCACTGGATCCGGCTGTGGTGCGTCGTGTCCCCCGCGCGGACCCCGAAGACCGGGGTCCGGAATCCGAGCACGTCGATCGGGTCGCGCGTGACGATCGAGCTGCGCCCGGGCTTGAAGGGCGTCTCGTGGAGCAGGTGCCCGTAGAGGCCCTTGCGCTCGGTCATGACGGACCCGGAGCAGACGCGCCCCATGTTGTCCACGAGCGCGACGACCCCGTGCTCGCCCTTCTTGAGCTGGACGGGGATCATCCGTTCGGCGCCCGGGCCGTGCCCGAGGACCCCGATGGGCTCGCCGTCGAGGAAGAGCTGGGCTCGGTCCGCGCACTGGGGCGCGTGGATCTTGACCTTGTGGGTCGAACCGGACTTGATGGTCGCCTGGTACCACCCGTACCCGTAGGGGGTCCCGAGCTCGGAGAGGTCCGCGGGGCCCGGGATGACCGCGTAGCGCGGGCTCGACCCGTCGACGTACCCGTCCGTGTGCGCGACCTCCCAGTCCCCGATCTTGAGCTTGGGGAGGCGCGCGCCGGGGTCGCGATCGCTGGGCTTGGGGGTGGTGTTCTTGATCTTCGCGTCCGCTCCGACGACGGCCGTCGTCTTCGTGTGACGCGAGGGGAGGGGCTCGCCCTCGGGATCGATGCTCGACGCGCCGACGTAGACCTTGTCCCCGACGAGGAAGGTCTCGTCCGCGGTCTCGTCGCTCACCACCGTCACGCAGATCCCCTCGTGCATCATGCTCACGGGCTTGCGACCCTTGGGGACCTCGACGACCAGCGGCGACGCGTTGATCGAGACCTCCCCGACCGCGCCCGGCGCGCCGAAGACGACCAGGTGCTGCTCGTTCGACGTGAGCGCGCACAGGGACGTGTAATCGAGCGTGTGCTTGGGCGAGAGCGTCACGTCCATCAGGAACCAGTGGATGCGCTGCTTGCCGAGCTGGACGGGGAGCGAGGAACCATCGCCCAGGAGCAGGTTCATCGACCCGGGCTTCGCCTTGGGCGGCGAGAACACGAACAGGACCGAGCCCTGGGACCCACCGATCTGGTTGACGATGTGCCCCTGGATCATGGACTCGTCCACCGCCGGGTCGATCACGACCGGGGGAGACGCGGGCTCCGCGTTCGCGAAGACGCGCGAGAACGAGGACGTGAAGCTCAACAGACGACGGACGGGCCCGAGCGCCTCGGTCGCGCGTCCGTGCTCGTCGACGAGCGACGCGAGGTTGTGGGTCGGCGCGAACGTCGAGGGCTCCTCGCTCCCCGACTGCCCGCCCCAGAACCCGAAGGAGGTCCCCGTGCAGAAGTTCGCGAGGTTGAACTGCCCCCCCGCGCTGAGGATCTCCCCGAGCTGGCGCTGGAGCTCGAGCCCGTCGATCGTCGCGGGCGCGTCGTGCCCGAACATCGGCGCGCGGAGCGGCCCGTAGTCGATGACGATCGTGGGCTGACCCGGGCGCACGGTGCGGAGCTGGCGCATGGTCGCGAACATGTCGCCCTCGCCCGACCACCCGTCGATCTCCCCCTCGACGCCCTGCCAGAGGTTGTTGGAGTTGATGCGCGGGACCGTGAACCCCGCTTCGCGCATATAGCGCGCCAGCTCGCCCAGGTACTTGGGCGCCGCTTCGGGGTCGTCGCAGTCCCACTGCGACTCGTTCTGGATCATGATGAGCGAGCCGCCCGACTTGCTCGACGCCTGGAGGTTCTTGACCTGCTTGGCGAGCGCGTTGAAGTAGCGCCCCACCGCCTCGAGGAAGGGCTGGTTCGCCGTGCGCAGCTCGAGCTCGGGGAGATTCAGCAGCCACGACGGGAGCCCGCCCAGGTCCCACCCCGCGCCGACGAACGGCCCGGGACGCAGGATCGCGTGGAGACCGAACTCCTCGCACAGACGGAGGAAGTGCGCCACGTCGTTGTTGTCGTTGAAATCGAACGACCCGGGTCGGGGCTCGATCAGGTTCCAGAAGAGCGGGGTCTCGATCGTGTTCAGACCCGCGAGCTTGGCCTGGTGGATCCGATGGCGCCACTGCTCGCGCGGGACGCGCTGCATGTGGATCGAGCCGGAGACAATCCAGATCCGGCGGCCGTCGATGGAGAGGGTGCGTGAATCAAAGCTGACCGATGGCATGCGGTGTTCGCTCCGATCGTGATGTGCAAGTCGTTGCGTGTGGGTGTGTTGTCGACGAGACGCGCCCGAGCGCCGCGGCGCCGCAGATGGGGAAGTCCACCCTGTCCGGGGTTGAATTTCCGCCAATTCGTGCGGACCTAGACCGTAGGCATCATCCTTCAAAAGGCAATTCGGGACCCACCAACCATGTCCCGAACCAACCTTCCGTCCCCGTCTCTTGAGCAGCTCGATTCGCGCGCAAGACTTTGAATATTCATGATTTACAGCATGACATCGACGATCCCATCGTGAGCACGCGCGAGGGAACAAACCGGTCATCCGAGCGCGGAAAACTGAAAGATTTTCCGCAGACACGCCCAGACGAGACGCGACGATGTTCGGCCTTTATGAGGTTTGCTCGCGCACGAACTCGTGATGCCGGAGCAGCGCGCCGTTGATCTCGAACACGTCCGAGCGCCCCGTCGGGACGAACCCGAGGCGCGTCGCGACGGTGAGCGACGCCGTGTTGTCCACGCAGATGTGCGCCAGGACCTTGTGGAGCCCGAGCCCGATCGGGAGGTCCGCGCACGCGTAGTCGACCATGGCGCCGATCGCGTGGGTCCCGAGCCCTTGTCCCCGGGACTCGGCATCGAACCACGCGAGCACCTCGGCGCTCCATTCGAGCCCGCGGGTGATCTTGATGAGGTTCACGACCCCCACGAAGGTGTCGTCGTGGGTGAAGACGGCTCGGCGCTGGGCCGTGCCCGCTTGGTCACCCCGCGCGCCCATCTCGACGAGCCGATCGAAGTAGTCGTGGACGGTCTCGCCCTGGGCTTCGAGCGGGATCCACCGACGGAGCGATTCGCGCGAGCGCTCGATCGCCTCGATCACCACAGCCCGGTCCGAGCGGACGAGGGGGCGCATGTAGACCCGGTCCGTGCTCGGCTCGCGCATGGGCTCGATGTCGCATCGCCGGGGGGCGGTGCGTGTCATGCCGGGATTGCGAGTGAGTCGGGTCATGCGGGTCCCATACGGATCGGATCGGCGCATCATCGGACCTTCGGGCGTGCCGCTTGAATGAAACCCACCGATCAGGACGGCCCGGGCTCCCCATCGGTCCCCGATACCAGGGAGGACCCCGCGCCCATCGATGCGGGGATTCGGACAAAAAAGGACGCCCCGTGTATCGGGGCGCCCCTGGAATCAAGCCGGATGGATCAGCGATCAGGCGCGTCGGCGGCGGAGCCCCGCGCCCAGCGCGAGCCCGAGCACGGACACGGTCGCGGGACCCGGGACGACGAACGAGACGTTGTCGACCACGAAGCCCTGGCCTTCGGAGGATTCAACCCAGGTGACCCGGACGATCCCCGCCCCGGACAGGGTCGGGAAGTCGCTCGCGTCGCCGGAGAAGCTGTCGACGATGTTGTTCGCCGCGTCGTACGCGACGCCGTCGATGAAGTCGACCTCGCTCGTGTAGCGCCCGTTGATGACGTTCTCGAACGAGACGGACTGGACCGCCTGGCTGAAGAGGACCTCGATCGGTCCCGCGTCGGCGAAGGACGAGAGCACGTGCCCGGCGTTGCCGAACCCGGTCCCGAAATCGCGGATCTGGAGCCCCGTGGCGTTGAACGTGACATCCACGCCCTGCGACATGAGCGTGAGCGAATCGCCCGGGATCGCGCCGTCGGGCGTGGACTCGAAGTCGAAGTCGATGCCCCCCGCGATCGCGGATCCCGTGGCGATACAAACCGCGAAGAAAAGTGCTGCTTTCATGTGTCTCCCTCTCCATCTGTTGCCCGGCCTTTGCCGTGCGTGTGCTGAGCCGCTCCCGATGGAACGGCGCGGATCATTCTGACACGCTCGACACAAACAATCAAGGGTTTCACCCCATGCAAAACCGTTCTCACGGACGCTGGGCCCCGGAGACGCATCGTGATCCGGAAAGCCCGGACAAAGCACGAACCAGTTGAAGAGGAGCG